>JAIPAL010000006.1 GCA_021740085.1 Crocinitomicaceae bacterium | reverse complement strand
CTTTTCCGGCTGCATTCATGAAACTTAAAAATCGAGTTTCAAACCTTCCGGTTTGTTTCAATATTTCCATGGCTTCTGCATAGCCAAAATTGTATTTTTTGTCGGCAATAAAATTAATTTTTTCTATTCCTAGCTCACTTTTCGCTTTTCTTGAACAGCTATAAACAACTTTTTCGTTTTCACCATAATAAGACTTTATCTCTCTGCAAAAACTCTTTTTATCAGCAATTACGGTGGTCTTGTTTATGGCACTTATCAGTTTTTTGTTTTTAAAATAACAATGGATAGCAATGGTTGTCCCCTTCGAATCTGAATATTCTTGGGACAATTTTAATATTTCGCCATTTTCATCAATTAATCCATTAACGGATTGTGTCTCACCATTATCATTGCTGTAAATCAAACTACGAATTTGAAGCAATGATGGATCCGCATTAATTCTCTTCATTTCATTTTCGTATTGTGCTTCATTTCCAAATGCACCGCCTGGTTTTTTTGAAATCGGTGCCCCGGTATTAGGATCTAATAATGATTCATTTCTTGTATGGCAAGACATTAGCGATAATGCCGCAACAATAGTATATATAAGGGTCTTTTTAATCATAATAGCCAAGTAATTGGTTGTTTTAACGTAAAATAATAATTACAGAACAAAAATAAAGTTATTTTTAGTGTTTTAAAGCATTAGCGTTCGATAAAAAATAAACAGAGTTGTCTAAAGTTCAATTGCAGCTGGATATCGAATTGTTTTAGAAACAATCAATTTGTTTTGTATTTAATTTTTTGTTTATTGTATTTTTACACTGTGGTTAAAGCAATAGGAATTGATTTTGGATTAAAAAGAACAGGCCTAGCCATGACTGATGACTTGGGTATTATTGCTAGTCCTTACGCTGCAATAGCCTCCGACAAACTGATGGATTTTTTGATTCAACTAATTGCGAAGGAAAAAATTAAACTAATTGTTTTAGGTTTTCCTACATCATTGGATGGCACCGACACGCATATTACGGAAAACGTCAGGTTGTTAAAAGAAGCCTTAGAAAAACAATTTAATTTACCGGTAGAGTTACAGGATGAGCGAATGTCCTCTTCTCGAGCGATGCAAGCCATTCATCAAGGGGGAAAAGCGAAACAAAAGAAAAACAAAGGATTAGTAGATACCATTAGTGCTACCTTGATCTTACAAGATTACATGGATACTTGCGATAGTTAAAGTTCCTTTATTACTTTTGCAACAAATTAATTAGCATGATTTTGCCCATTGTCGCCTACGGTGATCCGATATTAAAGGTAGTTGCGGAGGAAATTCCAGAAAATTCACTTGAGTTAACTCAGTTAATAGCTGATATGTTTGAAACAATGTATCTTGCTAAAGGGGTAGGGTTGGCCGCGCCACAAATTGGAAAGAGCGTTCGTCTTTTTATTGTAGATGGAGCGCCATTTGCTGATGAGGAGGGAGAAGAGCCCGATCCTAAAGCGGTGGGGATAGAATCGTTCAAAAAAGTATTTATTAATCCAATTATTGAAGAACAGTCAGGGGAAGTATGGGCGTTTCAAGAAGGATGTTTGTCTATACCAAAGATTCGTGAAAATGTTCATAGAAAAGAAACGGTTTTAGTTTCCTATTTTGATGAAAACTGGTTGTTTCATGAAGAACGATTTGATGGATATGCTGCCCGAATAATTCAACATGAATACGATCATTTAGAGGGAGTGCTCTTCATTGATAAGTTAGCGCCTTTAAAAAAGAAGTTGTTAGCTAAACGATTAGGAAATATTGTGTTGGGTTTGGTGGATGTGGATTATAAAATGAAATTTAATAAAAAAAAATAAATGAAGATAGTGAATCGAAATTTCGTGTTTTTTAGTTTATTAATGTTGATGAATCTGGTAGCGTGTACCACTCAAAATGAAAAGGATAAAGCATCATCCGTTGAAAAACCAGTGACGAAGGAGGAGTTGATAAAATCAATAAAGTACATGGAGGATTCCATAACCACTCTTCAAAAAAATCCTAAAATGGCTAATAAGATTCCAAGTTTAACACAACTGGAATTAATAAATCGACTTAAGCTCTATTACAGGTATTTTCCAAACGATGCTTACTCGGCAGAATGTCTTTTCAAAATTCACATAAAATATTCAGACTTAAAAGCGCAAAAGGATGCGATGGCTTATGGTGATACCTTATTATCGAAATTCCCCACTTACAAAAACCGTGACTTCTTATTAGAGAGTATGGCATCTAGTTACGATGTTATTATAGAACCCCGTGATACTGCGAAGGTCAGAAAATATTACAGTCTTCTATTAAAAGAAAGTAATCTATCGCCAGAAAAGCGCCAAGATATTGGCTTTCGATTAAAGCACCTTGAATTGGATTTTTTCGAATATATTGACTTTCAGTCTAAGCAAGTTACTAAGCGAAAAAAATAATCGCTTTTTAGCTTGTTAATGTTCTGTTAATTTTTTTTAGGCTTCGGAATATCCATGTATATTTGATAAAAATATAACGCTATGAAAAAACTAATTTTAACTTTTTGTCTTTTGTTCGTTGCTGCTGCAACAACAAATAAGGTGTCTGCTCAAATTGAGAAAGGTGCAAAAATCGAATTTATGAAAGAGACACATGACTATGGCTCAATTAAATACGATGCTGATCCGTATTGTACATTCGAATTTAAAAACACTGGTAATGAACCATTAATCATTTCCAATGCTAAAGGATCATGTGGTTGTACTGTTCCTGAGTGGTCAAAAGAGCCAATTGCTCCAGGAGCTACGGGTTCTATTCGTGTTAAATACGATACAAAGCGACCAGGTCCAATCAACAAAAGTGTAACAATTGATTCTAACGCTATCAATGAGCCGAGTAAAATTATTCGGATTAAAGGTGAGGTTGGACCAGCACCAGAAGGAGGAGCTCCAGTAAATAACATCGGCGCACCAACTGGAAATTAATATTAAATCTTATTGTGAAAAGGTCGCTTTATTTAAAGCGGCCTTTTTTATTGCTCAAAAAATTGCCAAATAGGTTCATTTGGTACTGGAGCAATTATGGTAATTGGATCTTTTGTGGTAGGATGGTTGAATGATAATTCACGTGCATGTAAACAAATGGAGCCATCCGGATTCGATCTTTTTGCCCCATATTTTAAATCGCCTTTAATCGTACATCCAATAGTGGACAACTGCGCTCGAATTTGATGGTGACGCCCCGTTTCTAAATGAACCTCCAATAAATGGTAATTGTCAGAGGATTTTATCAATCGATAACTAAGCTTCGCTTCTTTTCCGCCTAATGTTTTAGGGGTGCAAACGTAACTTTTATTTTGTTTCTCATTCTTTTTTAAGAAATGTACGAGTTCTCCAGCTGTTTCTTTGGGTAAATTTTCAACGATCGCCCAATAAACTTTATGGGTGTCTTTGTCTCGAAATTGAGCATTTAAACGCTCTAATCCTTTGCTTGTCTTGGCAAATATTACAGCTCCGCTAGTTGGTCGGTCTAAGCGATGAACGACCCCACAAAACACATTGCCCGGTTTATTGTATTTCTCTTTCAAGTATTCTTTTATGCCATCAGGCATCGTTTTATCACCGGTCTTATCGCCTTGAACTATTTCCGAAGGTAATTTATTGATAACAACCACATGATTGTCTTCATACAAGATATTTTTAGGATCCAAGTTTCGTTTATTTTGAATTTAATTTGTTGTAAGATTTATTTCGTATTCCTGCGGTAATACTTAGTAATGCAAATACAATAATGGTAACGATTACCCAATTTGGCACTTTTCCTAAACCATCTCCTTGAGCGTAGGAATGTAAACCAACAAGCATGAAGTTAACGCCAAAAAAGGTAAATAAAATGGCCGAATAACCCCAAAATGAAGCAATATTGAATACAAACTTACTTTTCATTGCTGGAATATAACGGAAATGTAAAATAACGGCGTAAACTAATACGGAAACCAATGCCCAAGTTTCTTTTGGGTCCCATCCCCAATACCTTCCCCAAGATTCATTTGCCCAAATACCCCCTAAAAAAGTACCGATGGTTAACATAAATACGCCAATAGTCATGGTCATTTCTGAAATATAAGTGAGTTCTGTAATGTTTCGAGTAACGATTTCACCATTCGATTTTCTTCTAAAAATATAGAGAATAATATTTAATAAGCCCAAGACGCATGCTAAACCCAAAAACCCGTAACTACCGGTGATGATAGCAACGTGAATCATTAACCAATATGATTTCAAGACCGGCACTAATGGTGTTATTTCGGGATCTAGGAGATTCATTTCAGTTACAAAAATCATTAAAGCAGCAAGAATTACAGTTCCAGGTAATACTACCGCATTTTTTCTTGAAAAAAGGAATCCAGCAATCATTGTTATCCATGCAATAAAGATGACTGCTTCGTACCCATTACTCCACGGAGCATGTCCTGAAATGTACCAGCGAAAGCCCAAGCCTATTCCATGATAGATGAAAAACACAATTAAAATGAAAACAAATACTTTTCTTACAATGGATAGTACCTTGGTTATGCGTGATTTAAGTTTTGTAAATACAGAAATATAAAACAGGATCAACATTAAAAAGCCAACCAGGAGGTATATTTTCCAGGTATTTGCGAATAGTTGCATTTTATTATAACTTATTTCAATGTTAACTTTATTCTCAGAAGGGACAACATTAGCAGCAATAGTTCGCTGGAATTTTTTTATAACTAGCAATTGTTGGGATGCTTCGCTATAGTTTCCACTTTGAGCCGCTTTGTCAATAAAGCTAAAATACTTCAGCGTTTCATAAGAGGTAATAGAATCAACTTGCATTAACGATCTATCCATAGGAATATACCAGGTATTATTAGCGTCTTTCTTTTTTGGAATTATGCGCATATATTGCCATCCTAAAATGCTATTCACTACCTCAAACTTTTCATTAAGTTTGATTAATTTCTTTTCAAACTCATCTCGTTTCGATTCCGATTTTTGAAAAGCCTTTTGATATAGGTCTTGCCATTTGAAATTTCCTGATTTAGCACTAATTTCTATAACGGGCACGAATTTTTTTAGCTTTAAGCGCTCTTGTAATACCGCGGGAACTGCTATTATTGGTTCATGTGCCCAAAATTCAGGATACATGTGCATGCTCATAATAAATTGGACACAATTTAAGTCCTTGTAATGATTTTTACCATGTATTTTACGTGATAATTGATCACTTAATGAATGGAAGGGAACAATTCGGCCTTCATAATTTTGAACTAATAGCGAAGCTAATTCTTGTGAATGATCGCTACCTATAACCCGATGAATTGGTGCAGGGGTTTTGGAATGGTCGTGTTGCCCGAATAGATTACTAGATAAAGACGTACTTATCAACATCAGTAAAACAAGCAGGCTGTTTTTTTGCTGCTTTAATTTCTCAAGTTTTGTGTTGAGGTCACGGAATCGCCCATTTGGAGAGAAAACAGATAAGATCATTCCTATAGCCATTAGCAGATAGCCGATGTATGTAACGGTTGTACCAAGCTCATCGTAATTAACACTTAGTCGCGTTCCCTCTTCATTTTCGGGTGTTTTTGGGTCGTCTAAATCGTAGCTAGATTGAAAAAAGCGATATCCTTTATAATCAGTCACATTATTCATAAATACTTTTCGCTTACTTTCATAATTATTTTTTGGATCAATAATAGTTAATTCACTTTCGAATGATGAAGGAGATTCTGACCCGGGATATTTCGTTAATGTGAATTGATTACAATTCATGGAAAATGGTAAGGGCATTCGTATTGAACCATATTCTAATTGTAACTTGATACCGTCGAGTAGAAAGTAATCAGGTGTTGGCAATGCGCCCATACCTCCCATCAAGCGAATGACTTTTGAGTCTTTTCCAGATGAAACTTTAAGCGTTAAATAATCAGCGCCAACATTCTTCTTTCCTGATGGGAACAATTTTTTTCGAGCATGTTTGATGATTTGCTTTATTACAAATTGCTCGCTTCCGGCTTGGTATAAGGTTGTTGTTCGCATGGTGTCCCACTCGTTAAGTATTAATTCATGGTAGGCGCTATCTGGAATTTCAGCACCCGTTTGTCGTGCCTTTTGCATTTGAGACATCGGTAAATAACGAATAGGAAGGGAAGCTCGCATTAAATATCCTTTGCCAGTGGCTTTAATTTCTATTCCGGGCATATTTAGCGCTTTACCAAATGAAACGGGGATATTTCCAACCATAAAGACCTCGTTTTTTTCTAGGTAATTGGATTGCATCCCATTGGTAATAATATCAATTACCGTTTCTTGATAGGCGGCCTTTATTTCTAAGCTGTCAATCATTTTAGATTGAAAATTAAGGTATTCAACTTCAATACTCTTTTTTCCAATTTCTAAGGAATGGCTAAAATGATTATTAAAAAGTGGGATGTCTACTGGGCTTAAAAAAGTGGGGTATGCCTCCATTTGTGTTTGCTGGCCATCATCTGCAAAAACCAATAATTTTGGATCCGCAGAATAGATGAAATTTGAAGAACTTCCCTCTCGAATAACCATTAAGCCTTCAAAGCCGATATAACGGGTCAATGCGGCACCAATCATAATTATAAGAAAAGCAATATGGAAACTAAAAAGCGCAATTTTTTTGGCTTGCCACATTTGGTAGGTGAAAATATTTGAAATTAATCCAAAGCTCAAATAAATAAGAAGAAGGGTGAACCAAGTGGAGTTGTAGACAACAATTTTGGCTGTTTGGATCCCGTAAATTGATTCAAGAAATGTCGCAGAGCCGATGGCAAGAAGAAATAGTAGCAAGGCCATGGAGATGTAGCGCATTGCAAAAAAGTTTTTGAATAAGCGTTCTAACATATAGGAATGTTTTAGCCACAAAAGTAAGCATACCTATGCTTTTATATAAGATAAACTTTTTATTTTTTAGTAACCGAGGCTTAGTCTTCTCATAATTATGTTCGACTCTTAATTATCCCCTTAGCATTGCGTTCATTAAATAAAAAAAGAAAGCCATCAGTCTGGGACCGATGGCTTTTATATTGACGTTTCCAACTATCCGAAAAAAAATCGGGAAGAAAGAAACGAGAAAGGGCCTAGGGCCCTATACTCTTACATCATTCCAGGCATTCCGCCGCCCATTCCTCCCATGCCAGCGGCAGGGTTATTTTCTTCCGGTTGGTCTGCAATGACACATTCTGTGGTTAATAACATGGCTGCTATTGAAGCGGCATTTTCAATCGCAATTCTTGTCACCTTTGTAGGATCAATTACGCCTGCTGAATATAGTTTTTCATACTTTTCTGAACGTGCGTTATATCCGAAATCATCTTTCCCTTCTTTTACTTTCTGAACGATGATAGCTCCTTCTCCTCCTGCATTGGCAATTATTTGTCTAAGCGGCTCTTCGACTGCTCTTCTAACGATTGCGATACCTGTTGTTTCGTCTTCATTAACACCTACCATTTTATCCAAATTAGCACTGGCTCTAATTAAGGCAACGCCTCCACCAGGAACAATACCTTCTTCAACAGCGGCACGTGTTGCAGCTAATGCATCGTCAACGCGATCCTTCTTTTCTTTCATTTCCATTTCTGTGGGTGCACCAATAAATAGCACGGCAACACCACCTGATAGTTTCGCTAAGCGTTCTTGTAATTTTTCTTTGTCGTAATCTGAAGTGGTAGATTCGATTTGAGATTTAATTTGGATGATACGCCCTTTGATATCTTTCGGATTTCCCTTCCCGTTTATTAGGGTAGTATTGTCTTTGTCAATTTCAATTTTCTGAGCAGTACCTAACATTTCCATGGTAACATTCTCCAATGTCATTCCTCGTTCTTCAGAAACTACCTGTCCACCGGTTAAAATGGCGATGTCTTCCAACATGGCTTTTCTTCTATCGCCAAATCCTGGCGCTTTAACAGCGGCAACTTTCAAAGAACCTCTTAATCTATTTACCACTAAAGTTCCCAGCGCCTCACCGTCCACATCTTCTGCAATAATAAGCAAGCTTTTTCCCGCTTGAACAACAGGCTCTAGAATGGGCAACAATTCTTTCATGCTTGATATTTTCTTCTCGCAAATAAGAATCAATGGGTTTTCCATTTCAGTGATCATCTTTTCTGCATTCGTAACAAAATAAGGCGATAAATAACCACGATCAAATTGCATTCCTTCTACCGTTTTCACTTCCGTTTCTGTCCCTTTTGCTTCTTCCACAGTGATAACACCATCATTTCCAACTACCTTCATGGCTTTAGCAATCAATTTACCGATCGTTTCATCGTTGTTGGCTGAAATAGTTGCAATTTGCTCTATTTTGCTGTTATCAGATCCAACTTCTTTTGAAATTTTCTTCAGATTAACAACGATTTCTGCTACCGCTTTGTCGATTCCACGTTTAAGATCCATTGGATTAGCACCTGCAGCAACATTTTTTAATCCTGCTGTAATAATTGCTTGCGCAAGTACGGTAGCTGTTGTTGTTCCATCACCAGCAATATCAGCAGTTTTGGACGCAACTTCTTTAACCATTTGTGCCCCCATGTTTTCAATAGGGTCTTTTAGCTCTATTTCTTTTGCTACTGTAACACCATCTTTTGTGATTTGTGGTGCACCAAATTTTTTGCTAATTATAACATTTCGACCTTTTGGTCCCAAGGTCACTTTTACTGCGTTTGCTAAAGCGTCTACACCTGTTTTTAATTTTTCGCGTGCTTCAACATTGAATAATATATCTTTTGCCATTTTATTTTTTATTAGAATATTCCATAAACATCTGACTCTCTCATGATGAGAAAGTTTTTCCCATCAATTTTAATTTCTGTACCAGCATATTGCCCATAAAGTACTGAATCACCTGGTTTTAGTGTCATTGGTTCGTCTTTTTTTCCGCTTCCAACTGCTACAATAGTACCGTGTAATGGCTTTTCTTTTGCCGTGTCCGGAATAAAAATTCCGCTTGCTGTTTTTTGTTCTACCGGTGCAGGCTCTATAATTACCCGATCCGCCAATGGTTTAAATGTTACTGACATATTTTTTAAAGTTATTGTTTAATTAACGTTCAAAATGAGACGAATTTTATGCCAAATGAAAATTCCCGACAATATTACTTTTTGTAAGTTTTAATCACAAAAAAAATGTCAGAAGTAGTGACATACTGACATTTAAAATCCTTGAATTGACAATTTATATTCTATTTTGGTTTGTTATTTGGCGTCTGTGGCTGTTTTGCAGGAGCCTTTTCATTGCCTTTTTTCTGCTCGGTCTGTTGTTGTTTTGTAACATTAGATTTCAAGCTTGGCTGAAGCATTGTAACCATGATACTTCCAGCAACGATAATGCCAGCAAGCGACCAAGTTAATTTATCGATAAATTCATTCGTTCGTTGTACGCCACCTAACTGCGCTGGCGAACCAAAATCAGAACTTAATCCTCCACCTTTAGGGTTTTGAATAAAAATAACCAAGGTTAATAGAACCGCTGCAATTATGATGATGATAGATAAAAAAGTACCCATGTTTAGTTTATTAGTTTAATAGATAAATGTTTTATTTGGGTTGCAAATATATTCTTTTTTTCGGGATATAATAGTATTAATTGTTCATAAACATAGATTGCTTTAGGATAATTTCCTTGAAGAATAAATATTTTGGCTAAGGTTTCACTTACTGGCATCTTATTCTCATCAATACTTTCCTTTGCTTTTTTGATTGGAGAATAAAAATCGCGTTTTTGTTTTTCAATTGGAATCATGGTTGAAGTTCGCTCCTCCTTTTCTGTATTCTCTTTACCATCAGCCATTTTGAGCCAATTGTTAAACGATTTGGGATTTACATCGACGGTGCTTATTTCTATTTTTGTTGTTTGTTGTTCAACGATTGGTTCTGATGTGGCCGCCTCTTCCGCTGCTCTTTTTAACTTCTCTCCATCTTCATTAAATTCTTTAATAAAGACGGTATTAGCAACGGATGAATTAATGAGTGTCTCTAGTTCATCTGTTATTGTTTCATCCTTTTCGGTTTCAATAATCAACGGATGTTCTTCTTCAATTTCGATCGCTGTTTCGATGGGAATATTTTCAATTACCTCTTCTTCTTCTTCTTCTTCTTCTTCTTCAACTGGTGCTTGTTCCTGGCTTAAGAGCTGATGTAGCACTTGCCTATTTGAAATTTTAAAGGCGTGTTTAAGTAATTCTCCTTCAAAATGGATGTCCCCAGAATGTTTCAATCCTTCTAGGTACGCAATCGCAAAAATGGAGGCATAGGGGTATACGGCAATTAATTCTTTAAACTCCAATAGCATGTTTTCATCTAACCCTTTCTGGTTAAATAAACGTTGATTGATTGTTGTTTTATTTAGTATCACCAATTACTCATTAATTTGTTAATAAGGTCTTGCACGATTTGTTCACTTATATTTTCCAATAACTGATTTTCAACTGAGGCTAAATTTGTCGTCGCATCGAAATCTTCAAAGCGGCTGCTTGTTAGGGTACTTGTTTCTTCAGTTGGTTTTGTTGTATTGATTGTAAATTGCACTGTTACAGTTAATCTATTTTTCGAGGCATTATCCCCATTTTGTATTGCAATTGGGCTCACTTGATACGCTATAATTTGACCTTCAATTTGAACTTCAGCATCTGTTAATTTAGTTGCTAGTGAAAGCCTAGTGTTGTTTTGAACTCCATCTTTCAGCTTCTCAGTTAATTGTGCTCCGTAGAATAAAGGGGAATTGGCTGCATTTATTATCAAGGTCTGTATGTGAAACATCTTCCATTCTACAGGCATTGAGCCAGTATCTTTGAAACTAACGCTAGTTGGCCAACAAGATGTTAGGAGCAATAATGCTAAAATACAACTGCTTAACTTCATAAATCGGTGAGGTTAAATTCTTTGATTTTTCGGTAAAGCGTTCTTTCCGAAATTCCTAATTCGCTAGCGGCGTATTTTCTTTTTCCTCGATGTTTTTCAAGGGCTTTTTGGATCAATTCTTTTTCACGGTCTCCCAAGGAAAGTGATTCCTCATAAACCTCATGGTTTTCATATGTTTCTGTATCACTTTTCTGTCCAGTAGGCATTTCAGGTCTTCCGGGTGGTAAAATGCGCGAAGGATCATTAATGGGTTCATTGAGATCGTTGTAAATTCTATTCACGACTGCCGCTTGGTCATGATTTAGATTGATGTCTTTTCCTTGAGAAATCAATTCCACGACTAATTTTTTTAGCTCAGTCAGATCTTTTTTCATTTCAAAAAGAAATTTATACATAATTTCTCTTTCAGAAAAGGATTCATTTACCGTCTCATTAATTCTCACAGGTGATTTATCTGCTATTTTGGGTAAATAGCTGTCTAGTAGAATGGCGTTTATTTCACGGAGCGTTTCAATAACAGAAAGTTGTTCCACTAAATTTTTTAGCTGCCGAATGTTTCCGGGCCAAGGATATGCTGCCATTAATGCAACGGCATCTTCCGTCAATTTAATGGGCGGCATGCGGTATTTATCTGCAAAGTCTTGCGCAAATTTTCTAAAAATCAAATGTATATCTTCTTGACGATCCCTTAATGGTGGAAGTTGAATAGGAACGGTATTGAGTCTATAATATAGGTCTTCTCTAAATTTGCCGCTGGAAATTGCTTTGAGCATATTCTCGTTCGTTGCGGCAACAACACGAACATTTGTTTTTATTACTTTAGAAGATCCCACTCGTATAAACTCACCGGTTTCCAAAACACGCAACAAACGCACTTGCGTTTGCATGGGTAATTCGGCAACTTCATCTAAAAATATGGTGCCACCATCCGCCACTTCAAAATATCCTTGTCGACTTCCACTTGCACCAGTAAACGCTCCTTTTTCGTGACCAAAAAGTTCTGAGTCGATGGTCCCTTCTGGGATAGCGCCGCAATTAACCGCAATATATTCTCCGTGTTTTCGAGCACTGATGTGATGAATGATTTGAGGGATTATTTCTTTTCCTGTGCCACTTTCACCAGTGACTAACACTGAAATGTCTGTTGGAGCAACTTGTATAGCAACTTCTATGGCACGATTTAATAGTGGTGCATTACCAATAATACTAAATCGTTGTTTTACTTGTTGACTATTCATTACCTGATTTTTTATTCATTTTCAATTATTTCACCAAACAAGGTAGCAGAAGTACAGGAGATTATTTTTACATGTACATAACTGCCCTTTTCTACTGAAGATTTAGGAAAGATTACCATTTTGTTTCCGCCTGTCCGTCCGCAATAGTCTTCGGTAGATCTTTTTGAATTTCCCTCAATGAGCACTTTATGAATACTGCCGATTTGCCGCTCATTTAAAATTAAACTATGCTTTAATTGCTTGTTGATAATTTCTTCTAGCCGTCTACCTTTTACATCATCTGGAACATCATCCTCAAATCGCCTCTCTGCTAAGGTTTTAGGCCGTTCAGAGTATTTGTACATGAATGCATAATCATAAATCACCTCATCCATTAAGGACAATGTTTCTTGATGTTGCTCTTCAGTCTCTCCACAAAAACCACTAATAATATCAGTAGTAATCGCGCAATCCGGCATTATTCTTCTTATAGCCGCTATTCGATCTAAATACCATTCCCTGCTATATCCTCTATTCATTCTCTCTAATACTTCCGTGTTTCCAGATTGGACAGGTAAGTGTATGTAGGGACAAATATTTTCATAGCTAGCCATCATATGCAATACTTCATCCACCATATCTTTTGGATGTGATGTACTAAAACGAATCCTTAACTCTGGAGAAACCAATGCTACCATTTCGAGCAACTGCGCAAAATTTGTGGTCGCTTCTGTTTCGGATTTTATTTCTCCTTTTGAGGTAAGATTCCACCTATAACTGTCAACGTTTTGACCTAACAAGGTAACTTCTCGGTATCCATCTGCGAAGAGTATTTTACATTCCTCGACAATCGTTTTAGGATCACGCGAACGTTCTCTGCCTCTTGTGAAAGGAACCACACAAAACGAACACATATTATCGCAGCCTCTTGTGATACTAACGAAAGCTGAAACTCCTCCTTGGTCTAAACGAACGGGCGTTATATCAGCATATGTTTCATCACGCGATAGTAACACATTGACTGCTTTTTGTCCAGTTCCAACTTCTTCAATAAGGTTAGGAAGGTCGCGGTAGGAGTCAGGTCCTGCGATTAGATCAACTAATTTTTCTTCTTCTAACAAATCTTTTTTTAGTCTTTCAGCCATACATCCTAAAATCCCAATTACTAAATTTGGGTTGGTGACTTTTTTACTTTTAAATTCTGTCAGGCGTTTTCTAACTTTTGCCTCTGCGTTCTCTCTAATGGAACAGGTATTTATAAAAACGACATCCGCCTCATCAACATTCCGAGTTGTTTCATAACCGTCGTTGACCAATATTGAAGCAACCACTTCGCTATCTGCAAAATTCATTTGACAGCCATAACTTTCTAAGTAAAGTTTTTTCGTTGGAGTAATTGCCGTATTCGCCTCTATAATCAAGGGTTCTCCCTGACGGCTTTCATCATGACTTTCTGTATTCTTTAGTTCCATTTTCAATTCAGCAAATTCTAGTACAAAATTAGGCAAATAGCGCTTAGTGTCAAAATGTCAGTAAAAAGAATTTAATTTTATTTAACTAGTTAATAAGGCAATAATTAAAAATCTATGAAACTATTTAGCGTCTTGTATTGAATTCATTTTACATTTGTATCGAAATTAAGAGAGCATGGCAAAGAATTTAGTGATCGTTGAGTCACCGGCAAAAGCAAAAACTATAGAGGGGTATTTGGGAAATCAATACATTGTTAAATCTAGTTATGGTCATGTCCGGGACCTTGCGAAGAAAGGGTTATCGGTAGATATCGAGAATGATTTTACACCTGTTTATGAGGTGACTCCAGAGAAAAAAGTACTAGTCGCGGAACTAAAAAAATTAGTTAAGTCCTCCGAAATAGTATGGCTAGCAACGGATGAGGACCGCGAGGGAGAGGCAATTTCTTGGCATTTATTTGAAACACTCGGATTAAAAGAAGAAAATACAAGGCGGATAACTTTTAATGAAATCACAAAAGCTGCCATTTTAAAAGCAATCGAGAATCCAAGAAAGGTCAATAAAGAGTTGGTAGATGCGCAACAAGCACGACGAGTTTTGGATCGAATCGTTGGATTTGAATTATCTCCTGTACTTTGGCGAAAAGTTAAGCCGGGATTATCTGCAGGCCGTGTTCAATCAGTTGCAGTAAAGTTAATTGTTGATAAAGAAGATGAGATTGAGGCATTTAACTCTGCCGGTTTTTATCGCGTTGTTGGAAGTTTTCAGGCATTGAACGGAAGTTTCAAAGCAGAGCTTAATAAAAATTTATCGAACCTAAATGAGGCAAGCTCTTTACTTGAGAATTGTATAAATGCCGATTTTTTTGTTGAAAATACGGTAAAAAAACCGGCAAGTAAATCACCATCGGCTCCTTTTACTACCTCGACATTACAACAAGAAGCAAGTTTGAAATTGGGTTATTCGGTAACAAAAACGATGAGTGTCGCACAACGCTTGTATGAGTCAGGTTGGATTACCTACATGCGAACCGATTCAATGAATTTATCTGAGACAGCCATTAATGCGGCAAAGGATGAAATTATTAGAAAATATGGAGAGGAATATTGGAAATTAACGAAATACACAACCAAATCAGCCGGGGCGCAAGAAGCGCACGAGGCAATTCGCCCAACTGATTTTTCTAAAAGTGACTTTTCTGGGGAAAATGACGAGAAAAAATTATATGACCTTATTTGGAAACGCGCCATCGCCAGTCAAATGGCACATGCAAAACTGGAAAGGACAACCATCACTATCGGTGGACTAACTACGGGGAATCATTTTGTTGCGAAAGGCGAAGTAATACTTTTTGACGGTTTCTTGAAAGTTTATTTAGCATCGAATGTAGATGAAGCGGATGAAGAGGAAAATGATTTACTACCTGCGGTAAGTGATTCAGAAAAATTGGAAGCGTTAGAAATTAAAGCTACGGAAAGATTTACGAGACCACCTGCCCGTTATGCAGAGGCCTCTTTAGTTAAAAAATTAGAAGAGTTAGGCATTGGTCGACCTTCAACCTATGCTCCGACGATTACGACAATTCAAAATAGGGGCTACGTTGAGAAAAAAGAAAACGAGGGTCAACTTAGAAATTATCAAGAACTTACCTTGTTAGCTGGTTCGATTAACACCATTACGAAAACAGAAACTACTGGAAAAGAAAAAAACCGATTGTCGCCAACAGATATTGGCGTCTTGGTTACTCGTTTTTTGAGCGAAAATTTTGAAAACGTACTGGATTATAATTTTACAGCTAAAGTAGAAGCTGAATTTGATGAAATTGCCGGCGGACGGATTAAGTGGACAGCCATGCTTGAGGATTTTTACAAGCCTTTTCATGTTACAGTGGAAAATACATTGGAACATTCAGCGCGCGCTACAGGAGAAAGAGAATTGGGAATTCATCCAAGCAATGGCAGAAAAGTAATCGCACGAATGGGCCGTTTTGGTCCCATGGCGCAAATTGGTGATGAGGAATTAGATGGCGAAAAACCATTATTCGCCTCCTTATTAAAAAATCAATCGATTCATACGATTTCCTTGGAAGAGGTCTTGGAACTATTTAAGTTACCTCGCATGCTAGGTGCATATGAAGAATTGGATGTGAAAGCGAATATTGGTCGGTTTGGACCATACGTTCAGCATGGAAAAGCGTTTATTTCCATTCCAAAGGAGGATGACCCGATATCTATCACCTTGGAGAGAGCGATTGAGTTAATTGTTTTGAAAAAAGAAGTGGATGCGAATCGCTTGGTAAAATCATTTGATGAAAGAGAGGACGTTACACTTTTAAATGGAAGGTGGGGTGTTTACTTAAAAATTGGAAAAGATAATTTCAAACTTCCAAAAGAGGTTGACGTTGAAAAAATTTCGTTGGAAGAATGTTTAACCATTGCGAAAAATCAACCTCAAAAATCAAAGGCAAAAAAAATATTTAAAAAGAAATAATAGATTATATTTGTCAATATGAGCGGAAGCGTAAATAAGGTAATTTTAATTGGTAATTTGGGAAAAGATCCTGAGGTGAAGCGCTTTGAAAATGGCGCTGTAATCGCATCTTTTTCAATTGCCACTTCCGAATCGTATGTAGATAAACAATCTGGCGAAAAAAAAGAAATCACGGATTGGCACGATGTAGTGTTATGGAGAGGTTTAGCAGAAGTGGCAGAAAAGTACCTGCATAAAGGAACGAAGATTTATGTCGAGGGTAAATTAAAAAAAAGATCCTGGCAGGATAAAGAAGGGAATACTCGTTATAGTACGGAAGTAGTTGGGGATGAAATGACCATCTTATCCAGACAAGAAAATAAAGAAAATAACGTGGCACCATATCGTCAAGAAGAACCTGTTAAAGCAGCGAATAGTTTACCCGATTTGGCACCCGAAGACGGCGATGCCTTACCCTTTTAATAAAAATGAATAGTATCGAACCTCCCAGTTTAATCTTACCAGAAATCATGTTCGCAGGAGTTGGATCGGAAACGATCATATATGCGATTATCATATTTTTTCTACTTTTCTTTTGTGCAGTGATGTCAGGTTCTGAATCCGCCTTGTTTTCGATTAATCCCGATGAAAACAATAAGCTGAAAGCCGAAAATTCGAAAGAAGCAAAGACCATCATTCAATTGTTGTCCAACCCAAGAGATTTACTTGCTACGATATTAATTGTAAATAATTTTGTAATTGTTGGGATCGTTATTCTGTCCACCTTTGTATTAGATGCCAATTTCCCCGTAAAAGAAGGAAACGAACTTATACGTTTCTTTATCGAAGTGGTGGGGATTACTTTTATGATATTATTAATCGGAGAGGTCATCCCAAAAATATATGCCACCAATAATGCCGAAAGGGTTTCTCGTTGGGTAGCCAGACCACTGTATATATTAAGTAAAACGCCTCCAATTTCCTGGTTGAAATGGGTGCTCGTTAGTGGTAGTAAATTCATTTCTAAAGCAAAAAGGAAATCAATTCATGTTTCTACTGACGAACTTGAGCATGCTATTGCGCTTACAAAAGAAAGTTCAACATCAGACGAAGAACAAAAATTACTGGAAGGAATTGTCAAATTTGGTAGAACGGAAGCTTCTCAAATAATGAAGCCAAGGATCGAAATGGCCGTTTTGAATTCGGATTGTTTATTTGATGAGGTGCTGGCTTTTGTATTGGATGCAGGGTATTCCAGAATACCGGTTTATAAAGAAAACACAGATAATGTTATTGGTATACTGTATATCAAAGATCTACTTCAACACCTGTCAAAAGGAAAAGATTTTAATTGGCTTGAAGTAATTAGAAAACCATTTTTCATCCCGGAAAATAAAAAAATTAACGATTTACTTCAAGAATTTAGGAGTATGAAAATGCATTTGGCAGTTGTGGTCGATGAGTACGGTGGGGCATCTGGTGTGATTACCTTGGAAGATATTTTGGAGGAAATTGTAGGGGATATTACCGACGAATTTGATGATGACGAAATAGCATTTGAAAAGATAGATGACTTTACCTTCATATTTGAAGGTCGGACCACCTTAAATGACTTTTACAAAGTAGTTGGGGTGGATGGAAAGGATTTTGAAGCGATAAAAGGAGATGCTGAAACACTTGGGGGATTTATCAATGAGCAGACGGGGAGAATTATGAAAAACAAGGAGTTTATTTTGCAAGGTAATTTTAAATTGATTGTTGAATCATCTGATAAAAGAAGAGTGAAGTTGGTTAAGGTTTTAATAAATAATAAATAATGTTTAAGAATTTTGGAGCAATGATCAATTTTAAGCGTGCCATTATGTTACTAGAGGTGCTTATCTTTATTTTTCTTATAAACTCCACGACATCGCTATTTCAAACAAGTGATTTTATTCCAAAACCTCCCACTTATTTAAGAATTAATCTTCCAGATCACTATTATCATAATGAACAAGTGGCTTGTTTTGTTATGCTGGAGTCTGCTGATATTTTCACTTTAAAGAATGTTAGCACCGATAATAAAGGTCAATGTGCACAGGAGATAGATCTCGGCCCTATTAACGGCACCCTCTATCTTTTTTACAAAGCATTTAATTCACAAGATTCACTCGCCCAACTCATTAATATTTCTAATGACTTTATTGATGACCACAAAATAAAGGCCGATAGAATAGATTTTCAACAAATAATTGACCCCAAAAGAAGGGTTTTTGGAACATTTTTTACCTTGAAAGGAAACGTAGCAACCAATTATCAATTTTATTTAACCGACTCAACTTCTAATTTTATTAGGGGAGAGGTGTTGTTAAATTGCAAGCCCAATTATGATAGTTTAAGGCCATCTCTTGAGTACTTGAAAATTGATTTGCTACATTTAGTAAACAGCCTTCAATGGAAAAAAAACTAAATCAGCTTTACCTTGGATTAGGAAGTAATTTGGGGAATAAAATTGAAAATCTTGAACAAGCTCTTGTACTCATTCATACTGAAATTGGTATAATTACTAAGAAGTCTACTTATTATTTCTCTCAACCACAAGGGTTTGTTTCTGAAAACGATTTTGTTAATATGGTCATAAAGGTGGAAACGGAACGTACTCCTTTTGAAGTGTTGGAGGGGATAGAACAAATAGAAAAAGTAGTCGGAAGGACCTCAAAATCGAATGGTTTTTATCAGGATAGGCTTATTGATATTGATATTTTGTACTACAATAACGTAAAAATTCGAACAGACCTTCTCGTTATTCCTCACCCTTTTATTTTTCAACGCGACTTTGTTCACGTTCCGCTTATGGAAATCTTGGATGATACAACATTAATAGCGTTACGACATTAATAGGTAGCTTTTTTTTTGGTTAGGATATTTATTTTTATATTTGTGATTATATATTAAACAAAAAGTAATTTATGAAAACAAACCTAACTTTTTTATCTTTAGTCGGCATTGTTGCAATACTAGTTTCTAGTTGTGATTTATTAAAAGATGTCACTTATTCAGTTACCCCCAATCCACTTGAATTACACGGCGATAATGTGAAAGTAGCTGTAACAGTTACTATTCCTGAAAAAGGCATTAAGAAAAAAGCGAAAGTAGAAATCACACCTGTTTTTGGTGATGCAAAACTTACAACTTGGACAATACAAGGCGAAAAAGCTACGGGAAATGGTCAAACAATTACTTTCAAGCCAGGTGGAACAGCTACTTTCGAAGAAGTGGTGGCCTACAATCCTTCTATGGAAGCGACAGATTTAAAACTTACAGGTAAAATTTACAAAGGGACTAAAGAAAAAGATGTTCTTCCTGAAACCAAAATCGCGGATGGAACAATTATCACTCCCCTGTTAGTTCACAATGAGTTTAAAATGTTGCTTGCTGAAGATAAATTGGTTCGTAAAAATGATAAATCTGTTTCCGCATTAATTAATTTCGAAAAAGGAAAATCGGTTGTTAGGAAACCAGAATTAACCGATAAAGATGTGTTAGATCTAGTTATTTGGTTAACAACTGCTCAAGCGAATAACAAAATAACAATTAACTCTATTGATATTAAAGGCTATGCATCTCCAGATGGAGAAGAAGCTAAAAATAGTAATCTATCAATAGAAAGATCTAGAATGGCTCGTAATGCTTTTATGGATTTAATGAAAAAGGCAAAAATGATGCTTTACGCTGATTCTTCTAAATATTCAGTTAATGGATTGGGTGAGGATTTTGTTGGTTTCCAAGACCAGTTAGCTATGACTACTACTATTCCTGAAGCAGACAAAGCATTGTTCTTACGAGTAATTAAAATGACTGCTGACCCAGCTGAGAGAGAAAAGCAAATGGCTGCATTAGGTAAAACTTATTTGGAATTGGAAAAAGATGTTTTCCCTATGATTCGTCGATCTGTTATTACTGTTAATTATACAGAAAAAGGATGGACGGATGCAGAGTTAATTAGTGCTTCAACATCAAATCCGAATTCTTTAACAGTGGAAGAATTATTATTTACTGCTACAAAATTAACCAATGATGTAGCTGAAAAAGCACGTATTTATCAAGTAGCAACAGTGGTTGCTCCATCGGATTACAGAACGCACAATAATTTAGGCGCTGTAAAATACATGCAAAACAAAATGTCTGAAGCGAAGGCTAGTTTAGAAAAAGCCAATAACCTTATGGATAATTCAATGTCAAAAAACAATTTGGCAGGTGTTGCAATGTCGGGTGGTGATAGAGAATCGGCAAAAAAACTTTTAGGACAAGTAAAGGATAAAACGCCTCAATTAGCTTATAACAATGCGATTATTAGTGTATTGGAAGGTAATTATTCTGCTGCAATAACTGGATTTGGAAGTGAAGCTTCTTACAATAAAGCGTTAGCACAGGTCTTAGCAAATAAATTAGATGAAGCAAGTAAAACAATAGCTGCAAGTACGGATAAAGAATCTGCAGACGGTCATTATTTAAAAGCTATAATCGCTTCAAGAAGCAATGCAGGTGTTGATGCGGTTGTTAGTTGCTTGAAATCTGCTTTTGCAAAGAATCCAGGGTTGAAAGAGAAAGCTGGAAGAGATAGAGAATTTATAAAGTTAATGGCTGACGCAACTTTTACTGCTGCCGTTAAGTAAATAACAAAACATACTATTTTTAAAAGCCTTGATCATTGATTAAGGCTTTTTTATTTGCCGTTAATTTTTCTGCTAAATACATTTGCTCTAATTGCCCTTTCGTTGGAATTAGTTTTGCTTCGCATTGAAGGAATTCTATGTCCATAATGGTAGAATAGCCACAATAGGACATAATTACTTTTGTTTTAATCAACAGTTCATCCGTTTCTTTCCAATTGTTATTTGGCTTAAAATATTCGCTTAGATGAGCAGGAAGCATGGGGATGATTTCTTTTGACCCAATAATATATTTAGGGCCTTTCATCTCATTAAATTCTTTTTCGAAGTGAGTGATGAGCGCCAGTGAAAATTCAAGGGGGCCACTTATTAATAAGACGCATTCAATTTCTTTTTTTATTTCTTTAGGCGCGTAACTTGTTGCATTAAATCGAGAATGAATACCGATATAGGTGGCTCTTTTTCCAAGTGATTCCGAAAGCTTCCCAGCAAATCTTTTTTCTTGATCGTCCATAATCCAAACCTCACTGAATTTTCGGATGAATGATTGATGCAGCC
The DNA here is from genome assembly GCA_021740085.1 of Crocinitomicaceae bacterium. Taxonomy (GTDB): domain Bacteria; phylum Bacteroidota; class Bacteroidia; order Flavobacteriales_D; family Crocinitomicaceae; genus UBA952. Next base: position 31,089 of record JAIPAL010000006.1, on the reverse strand, counting down.
ATTGTATAGGCCAAGCCATTTTTTTTAATGGAAGCGTGCACTGGTGCGTAATGAATATACTAGGACATTTTTCTGATCGAAACCCATAACGATGGTCTGAGAGCACCAAATCTATGTTGAATTCATCTACCAGAAGTGGGACCGATTTCACCTCTCTTTTATAGCAGTTGAGCAAAGGGATTAACGATTTTACAAAATCTCTTTTTCTGAATCGACCTCCTCGAAAAGTAAATGGGTAAGGTTCGTTTGGTATATAGGTAATTTCCTCACTAAAATATTGTCGCAATGTGATAAAATCGGCCTCTCTTCCGGCGAAAAAAACAGTATTTTTATTTTGAATTAAGATACTTACTATCGAAATACAACGCGATAAATGGCCATATCCCCAATTTAATGATGATAGTAGGACACGTTTATTTCTAATTTCTTGGGGTATCATTCTTTTTTAGTCTAAAAAGGTAAATTTAGTATCTATTGTGATATAGGTATCGCTGATATTGGTTATTTTTGAATTTCATATAAAAAATACGTAGTATGTTTGATAATAATGAGTTTAGAAAGTATGCAACAAAGCACATGGGGCTAAATAGCCTTAGCCTTGATCACTATATTGAATCTTCCATGACACCCTATATTATTGAGGAACGCCCAATGAACATGACTCAAATGGATGTTTTTTCACGATTAATGATGGATAGGATTATCTTTTTAGGAACAGGGATTAATGATCAAGTTGCCAACATCATTAATGCTCAATTACTTTTCTTAGAATCGGTTGATCCCAAAAAGGACATTCAGATTTACATGAATTCACCTGGTGGTTCTGTTTATGCTGGTTTAGGGATTTATGACACAATGCAATATATCCGCCCAGATGTGGCCACAATTTGTACTGGCATTGCTGCTTCTATGGGAGCTGTTTTATTATGTGCAGGCGCTGAAGGTAAGCGTAGTGCTTTAAAACATTCTCGGGTGATGATTCATCAACCCTTAGGTGGTGCTCAAGGACAAGCTTCAGATATCGAAATAACTACACGGGAAATTCTTAAATTGAAAAAAGAACTGTATGATATTTTGGCTTTACATTCCAAACAAACTTTTAAAAAGGTGTCGAATGATTCTGATAGGGATTATTGGATGACCGCAAGCGAAGCGAAAGAATATGGTATGGTTGATGAAGTTTTACTTCGAAATGCTAAATAAGAAATAATGGGTAAAAATGATGCGCAATGTTCCTTTTGTGGGGCGGAGCGCAATAATGTCAATATGCTTATTGCCGGAACATCTGGTCATATATGTGATAGTTGCGCCTTGCAAGCCGTTAATATTGTAAATGAGGAACAGAAAGTAAAGGGAAAAATAAATAGCAACTCATCCTCAAAACATACTATTCTAAAGCCCATTGAAATTAAAAATAAGCTCGATGATTATATAATTGGACAAGACGCCGCTAAAAAGGTATTGTCTGTTGCTGTATATAATCACTATAAAAGATTAAATGAGCCAACTGATAATGATGATGTCGAAATTGAAAAGTCGAATGTCGTATTAGTAGGGAGAACCGGAACTGGTAAAACTTTATTAGCGAAAACCATTGCTAAAATGTTAGACGTACCATTTTGTATTGCTGATGCAACCGTGTTAACGGAAGCGGGTTATGTTGGGGAAGATGTAGAAAGCATCTTGTCTCGTTTATTACAAGCAGCAGATTACAATGTCGATTTAGCTCAAAAAGGTATTGTTTTTATTGATGAAGTTGATAAAATTGCTAGAAAAAGTGATAATCCCTCAATTACGCGAGATGTTTCTGGTGAAGGAGTTCAACAAGCCTTATTAAAATTATTGGAGGGGGCGGTAATAAATGTCCCACCTCAAGGAGGTAGAAAACATCCGGAACAAAAAATGATTCAGGTCGATACGAAAAACATACTCTTTATTTGCGGTGGTGCCTTTGATGGGATTGAAAAAATAATTGCGAATCGTGTCAATCGGCAAACGATTGGTTTCTCAACGGATGATCAAGGCTATCACGATACGGATGCCTTATTAGAAAATATATCACCAGCAGATTTGAGAAGTTTTGGACTTATCCCTGAGTTGATAGGTCGCTTCCCTGTTTTATCCTATTTAGAGCCTTTAAGTAAAGAAACATTAAGAAGAATTTTAACGGAACCTAAAAATGCACTAATTAAACAATTTGTAAAATTGTTTGAGTTAGATGGAATTAAACTTACTTTCGATAAAGAGGTATTTGATCTAATCGTTGAAAAAGCAGCGGCATTTAATTTAGGTGCAAGGGGTCTGCGTTCTATCTGTGAAGCTATTTTAATGAATGCTATGTATGATTTGCCTTCAAGTAAATTAAAAGTATTTCATGTTGATAGCTCCTATGCCAGCGCGCAATTTGACAAGTCTAAATTGGGAAAACTAAAGGTTGCTTAGTTCATCTTATTCTATTAAAGTAAAAGATGTTAAATTTGCACACGAATATTTATTATTATGAAAACATTACAATTTCGAGAAGCGCTTAGAGAAGCAATGTGTGAAGAAATGAGACTGGATAGTCGCGTTTTTTTATTGGGGGAGGAAGTCGCTGAGTACAATGGCGCCTATAAGGTTTCTCAAGGTATGCTCGATGAATTTGGAGCAAAAAGAGTAATTGATACGCCTATTGCAGAATTAGGATTTTCTGGTATTGCTGTAGGAGCTTCCATGAATGGTTTGCGACCAATAGTTGAATTTATGACGTGGAATTTTGCCATACTTGCAGCAGACCAAATAATAAATTCTGCCGCAAAAATGCTTCAAATGTCCGGTGGGCAATATAGTTGTCCGATTGTTTTTAGAGGCGGAAATGGCCCTGCTGGACAATTAGGTGCTACGCATTCACAAAGTTTTGAAGCTTTTTATGCGCATGTACCGGGATTAAAAGTAATTACACCATCTTGCCCAGCTGATGCTAAAGGTTTACTTAAAGCAGCAATTCGCGATAATGACCCAGTAGTTTTTTTGGAATCAGAAAAAATGTATGGCGATAAAGGTGAAGTGCCTGAAGGTGAATACATTATTCCAATTGGTGTTGCAGATGTTAAACGAAAAGGATCGGATGTTACGGTTGTGTCTTTTGGTAAAATAATAAAAGTCGCATACGAAGCCGCCGAAATCCTCGAAAAAGAGAATATTAGTGTTGAAGTGATAGATTTAAGAACAATTCGCCCTATAGATTACGCTACGGTTGTTTCGTCGATTAAAAAGACAAACAGGTGTGTTGTTTTGGAAGAATCTTGGCCATTAGCGTCTATTTCTTCTGAGATTGCTTACCATCTTCAGCGCTATGCTTTTGATTACCTAGATGCGCCAGTTCAAAGGGTAACTCAAACGGATACACCATTTGCTTTTTCACCAACGCTGATTGATGAGGCATTGCCTAATGTAAATCGATTAATTGCAGCGATCAAAAGCACTATTTATAGATAATTATTTTACCTTGACTTAACAATTTTGTAAATTCGCGCATGTATTACTTGCGTCAAACTTATAGGTTACTTCTTCCTTGGTATTTCAGTCTTTCAATTCTGTTGGTAATTCTAAGAATGTTTTTTTTTTTTAAAATCGATTCTTCAGATATCCTAAATGAAATTTCTGCTCTTGATATTTTGTTTTCGTATTTACGTGATCTACAATTAGTATTTCTAGTTTTAACTTTACATGCTTTTTTCCTACATCCTTTTCAAAAAAAGAATATAAATTGGATAAAACGCACGAATTTTCTCCCTCCCATAATCGTTTTAATCTTGTGTTTGATATTCGATCAGTATTATTTGATTAGCAACGAGCCATTAGATGAAGGTATTTATTTGTTTACTTGGAAAGAGTTATGGATGATTTTAGGTTTACAGCACCGGGTAACTTTTGGCCTAGTAATTGGTGTTCTTATTCTTTTTTTTAGCTTCTTTTTTTTAGGGTATTTAATTAGGAGATTTTTACTAAAAGCTTCCGATGGTTGGATTACCAAACTATTTATTAGCACTTTACTTGGTGCAGTAACAATGCCCTTTTGCATTTCTCACAATGAAGAATTTCCAGATAGTGACCCCATTATTAATAACAAATTAAGCTATTTTTTTCGCCAAAGCTTCACGTTTTTTTTTAACACATCCCAGCGAGGATATAAAATTAGATGGCAGGAATTCAAGGAATTGGATCCTACTTTTTATGGGGCAAACTTTAAACCAACTTCGGGCTACCCAACTTGGCATTCACTGTCGAAAAATAGCAGCTTAAACGAGTATTTTCGAAAAACAAGTAATGGAAAGCCACCCAACATCGTTTTTATTATTGTGGAGAGTATGTCATCCGATCTATTCGGCTTACGATCTAATTATAGGGGGTCCATAATGCCCTTCATGGATTCGTTATCGAAACAGTCACTCTATTTTCCAAATACTTTTTCGAGTTCGCAACGTACTCATAATGTGTTGCCTGCTATTTTGTGTTCTACACCGAATCCTTTTAATGGGGCAGTTTTTCAACAAATTGCTCTTCCTAATCATTGGTCACTAATGAGTCTATTGCGGAAAGATTATTTTTCCAGATTTTATTGCGGTGTTGATTTAGATTATTTAAATATGCAAGGCTTTATGAATTATCATAATGTGGATTATTCGGTAAGAAAATGGAGTAAAGAATGTCAACTTATTAATACGCAAACAAATTCTCCCTGGGGATTTCCGGATGAGGCATTATTTCGCCAATCATTGCAAGATAGTGGTATGATAAACTCTAGCAAAAAATCAACTTTTGATGTTTTTCTAACTATTAGTTCACATGACCCATTTATTTATCCTGAAAAAGAAAGCTACATTAGAAAGGTACAGGCGCTTTTACCGGGTATTTTAGCATCTCCACTGAAAAATAAAATAGAAGCCAATGCTTCAAGTTTTGGTTCCTTTCTATATTGTGATGAACAAATTAAGCTTTTTTTGGAAGCATATAAGAAAAAGGAAGCATATAAAAACACTATTTTTATTATTACGGGGGATCATGGAACAGAGATGTATAATACCAATAAACTAGCAAAATATAATGTGCCGTTAGTGATTTATTCCCCGCTTCTAAAGGCACCATTTCTATCTAAATCAGTTGTTTCACACGTAGATATTGCGCCAAGTATAGTGTCTTATCTTAAAAAGGCATATAAGGTTGCTTTGCCGGATTCTATTCCTTTCGTCGGTAGTGAGCTATCGTTCTCTCCTAATTTTTTGGCTGCTCGTAATTTAATATTTACAACTAATAAATTGATGAGTAATGAATTGATGCACAAGGATCAGGTTCTATTAGGTAATAGGTTATTTCGCTTTGATGAGCAACTAAATTTATTTCCTATAGATAATGCCGTGCAAAAGTCAAAGCTATTAAAAATGACAAAGCTTTATCAACTTTTTAGTAGGTATTGTATTCATCAAAATAAATTAGTGCCTAAAACAGCACATTCTATTTGGTTTGATGGAGGGCTTTGGAAATTATTTACATCTCAACGTAAATCAAATTTCACATCCAAGAAGAATGAACTAAGTTTAATTGGGAAGGCTATTCTTCCTAAAAATATATGGAATTTAAGAATTGAACTTACATATCGTTATTATTGTCGTGACCAAAATGATTTGAATAAATTAAGTGATTTAATTATTCAAATCAACGATTCAAAATGGATAAAACAAGAATTCTTGGTTTATAAGGCAATACGTCCCGTCTTTAAATACCGTTTTATCCCCAATCATTTTAATGAAATCACCTATTCAGTTGAGTTTAATCCTTCGTTAAACAACAAACTAAAATCAATAAAGGCCTTGTATTGCTACTTGTTAAATTCAAAAAACAAAGGTGTGAAATTGGAAGACCTTTCGTTGAAAACCTATGTTCGAAAGTGATTTTTTAAGCTATTCCTTCGATTTATTTTCAATCAGTATAACAAATTACAATGCCGCCAGGGCTTACGTTGTTGTATATTGTTTGTGCAGTCAAAAAAGGTAAATTTATGCATCCATGTGAACCACTTGATTTATAGATTGATCCTCCAAAAGCACCTCTCCATTTGGCATCGTGTAGACCAACGCCTTCATTGAAAGGCATCCAATAACTTACTCCTGTATTGTAACCTGGCCCATTTAATCTAGCATTTAATTCTTTGTATTTTATATAATAAGCTCCATTTGGTGTTCCATTTCCATTACTTAGATTACCTGTTACAATATCACTTTCTATGATTAATACGCCGGCTTTGTAATACCAAAGTTTTTGCGCAGAAATATTGATTTCTATGTATGTTTTGTTGGTATCAAATACGCCATTAGGTATACCGCGCATGCCATAAATTGGCTCTCTTGTTATCACAAGGCCATTTTTTATATTTTTGCATAACTCAGACAGTTCTTTATAAAGATTAATTCGGTACCCTAAGTCTCCTCCATGTATCGTTTTTCTTACTCCCGCTGATGTAGTGAATGTTATATTAGATACTACAATGTCATTTTTATCAGCCATTGAACGAATAAAACTCATGGCTTTAGTACTATTTACGTCAACATGCATCGTTGAATCTAATCGCAACCAAAGGCCAAACACTTCTTTTTTAAGTGTAATCTGTTCATTTCTTAGCGTGTAGCTTATGTTGGCATAAAGACATTTATTAAGATCCTTTAACGCTTGTTTTGTTTCTGCCGATTCTAAACCGAAGCTTGCTTTAAGGTAAGAAATATCGCGATTAAGCAGTATCTTTTTTTTGCGGGTTTTTAAGGCCGCTATCACTTGCGCACTTAGTAGGTCAGTATTTAGTTGATTACCATTAATTGCTTCGTGTGGTATAAACTTATTGTATTTGTATTCAAACCATGCATTTTTTGGAGATTGATGAGGTATAGCTGAAAAAACGTCAATAATTCCCTTTTTTAGGGACTCATTATTTGTGATTGTAATTACGGTGTCTTGTATTATTTTATCGCCTCCACTAATTTTTATTCTCCAGTTTCGTAGTTGTTTTTGGAGTGAGTCATAATGAACAAGATTAACGCTATCTTCAAGAATTCCAGTGGTCGATCGCGTGGAAATGGTGGCTGTAAATTCTCCAGCACTTTCAATTTCTAGTTGGTATTGTCTTTTCTCAACTACTTTTATTTTTTTAGGTTTAACAGGAGGTTTGTTGTAAAAAATATGAAACTTAAAGATCCATAAAGCTGCTCCAGCTGTAATTAAAAACAAGGTTATTAGGAGTAGGATTATTTTTCTTTTGGCAGTCATACTATAATTTCCTTGGATTGATACTAATGTACTATTCTTGAATACATTAAATATACAAAACTTTTTTCAAATTATTTTAACTTAACAAATTGTTTGAAGAAACCAAGGTATTGTTCTTGTTTGCCATTAATATTGGTAATGGTATAGGTTGAACATAATTTATAATCTTCAGATTTTAAACTTAGCGTGGTAAGTAATGCGGCAGGCTTAGCGAGGATTTCTGTAATTATCGCTATGTTAGGATTATTTCCTTTCATTTCTTGCACATATTTATCGATAATAAATTCTTTAAAATCTTTCTCATTGGGGTTGGTCATAAATGAACCAATTAAACCAATAATTAGAATTAACCAGAATATTTTCTTCATAGTTTAAAAGATAATTAACTGTTTAGATCTTAAAGATATGATATAAAATTAAAATATTAAAAAATAAAAAAGGGCCGTAGCCCTTTTTTATGAGAATTATTCAATTTATAGGACAATAAATGGCATCGATGCAATTGACCCGCTTGAACTGCTGAGCTTTATTGTATACATTCCAGCGCCAAGGTTAAAATTTTCTTGTGTTTGTGTGGCGCTAATTTTCTTGCTCAAAACAAGCCCCCCCATTTGATTATACACTTTAAGTTCTGTACCTTCTCCTTTCCAAGTAACTTTTGTATCGCCGTATGAAGGATTAGGATAAACATTCATTTCGATATCTGAATTTGTGCTAACCGTTGCAGTTGATTCATCAATAATTGCTACAATGACGGATTGTGTACAACCGTTGAGGTCTGTGATAAGCACATCGTAGATTCCTGCATTAAGTCCGTTCAAATCTTCAGTAGATTGTCCATTTGACCAATCAAAAGTATATGATGGAGTTCCTCCTGAAACACTAAGGTCAATTCCACCTTCGTTATTACCTAAATCAGCACTTGCTACAACTGAACTTGTTAGTGCACTAGGTTCGTTTATGTCATACGTTTCGCTTGTTTCACAACCATTGATGTCAGAAACGGTTAGTGTATAGGTTCCTACGGGTAAATTAGCTATGTTTTGACTGCTACTACCATTGCTCCAAGAGAAAGTATAGCTCGGATTTCCTTCTTCTACTAACACATTTACCTGTCCATCATTTCCGCCAAAGCAGTTTACATTATTAATTAAGTCACCTGTAATAACTGGTGTTGAATTATTGACCACTGCAGTAGTTTGGGTAGTACATCCGTGTGCATCTATAATTTGAATAGCGTAGGAACCTGAATTTAAGCCATTGTTACTTAGCCCAACCATTCCATTATTCCAAACTACTGTGTAGGGTGCTTGACCACTAATTGGTGTAATAATTATAGAACCATCGCCATCTGTACAACCATTTTGAACAGTGGGTACTGCGTAAAGGTTGTTATGGTTGGACATTGCCATGATTACAGCGGCATTTGCATTTAGTCTACCTGCACCAATTATACCGACGTAATGGGGATTCTCAGCAACTATATTATTGGAACTGTTTTTAAGAATTTGTTCGATTTCATCGTTGTCAAGACAATTATTTACACTTAACATTAATGCTACTGTTCCTGAAACAAAAGGTGCCGCATAGGATGTTCCTGATCCTAAGAGGTAATTGTTAGGGGCATCCGAAATATTTACTTTGTAACCCGGAGCAGCTAAATCTACAGCTAGATTATGCTGGTGAGTTGAATACGGATCACCTGGAATTTGTTCATGGGAATCAAAAGCACCGACACTTGTCACAGAGAATACATTTCCGTATGAAGCTGGGTAGGCCATTGCATTCGGATCTCCACAGGTTGTACCGTTTCCTGCTGCTGCAATAATAAAGGTTCCATTATTATATATTTCGTTAATAACGTCTTGTTCAATCTGGCTATATGAGCAGCCAGAATACCAACTAATATTTAATATATCGATTCCCGAATGAGATGCCATTATAAGTTCGTCATAACTCATTTGATAAAAGGCCAGTGACGAATTAAATCCAATAGAACTAGTTCCAACTAAATTGTCGGTATTACCAGCAGCAATAATCGCTACTGCTGTTCCGTGCTCTGTTTCTTGCTGATTGTGTGTATCGTAGTGGACAATTTTTCCAGCCAATTCCTCGTGATTGGGGTTTAAGTTTTCATCACTAATGCCTATTATAATACTTGAATTTGATTGCGTTAGGTTCCATGCCTGTGGTGCTTTAATAAGTTCTAAGGCATAATTTGAACTAAATACTGCATTATAATCATTAGGAGTATATAGCGTTTTGTAATCTGGAGCCCGTTCTATTTCGGAAATAACGTTTGGAAAGTTTCTGAGTGTTGTCTCAAGTTCATCACTTGAACAATTACAATTAAATTCATAAACTGCCTGAAGTTTTGGTATTCTTGAATGGGACAACGCTTGCGAAACTTGATAAACGCCTCGGGTATTTAGTGCCGTCGCAAAGTCGATGTTGTTAGAGCCGATCGTTCCATTGTCCAAAATTCTCGGGGTGCTCGAACTATCAGAAACACGCGCCCAAAGTTTGGTTGAATACTGTGCTTCTGCCGTTAAATGTGTTAGACCAAAGAGGCCAGTTAAAAGGATACTTAAGTTAATTGACGTTTTCATAATTTAGTTTTTAATTGATTTATGAGGCAAAGATTGGAGCCATTCCTCTAAAGTTGATAAAGCTTGTTTTAAAGAAGATAAAAAATACAAACTACTACCGACAAGCCTGTACGTTTTATTACGTGCTGCATACGTTAAACTACGTAAAATACCCCAAAATGAATTTTCTTCTCGAGCATCAATTTGGTCAGAAAACAGTAATAAATTCGAGTAATCGGCAGCGATTATCTAACACCATTTCACTTCATCCCTATTTTTATTTTTCATTTCGGCAATAAAAATAGGCAACTGAAAATATACTGCCTCCGTAATCAAATTATCAGAGGTCATTACTGAAATCCATTTATTAACGTCTAAAATTTGTTCTTATGAAAATTAATCTAATTGTTTTAGTTGTTGCTTTAGCCTTAGCTTCAACATCTTGTAATAAAGCGAATCGTCCTATTTCTTATTCGGTTGGTGAAGAAGCATACGGGGGTATTGTTATAAAAGTAAGCGATGGAGGTTTACACGGTTTAGTCGTTGCAAAAGTTGATCAGGTTTTAAGTACTGATTACCTTGATTACGATGAATCTCTTGAGCTTATCGCTACCTACAGTGAAGGCGGAACGGCTTGGCGCCTTCCAAATAAAGAAGAATTGCAACTTATCTACACAAAAAAGGCAAGTTTAGGAACTTTTCGGAACTGGTATTATTGGTCATCAACAAAGAATGGTAATTTGCCTTGGGCTTGTCAGTTTGGAGTAAATGCGGCTTATCCATCTAATTTTAAGTGCCCAAATAATGGCTTTAATTCACGCGCCGTTAAAGATTTCTAAGGATAAACGATTCGAGTATAAAACGCATAGTAATTAGATAATTTTCTAAGCTATGCGTTTTTTTTGTGCGTAGTAGTTGGTTCCCCTTCAATACAAATAGCCACTTCATCAACATTACCATTTATCGGTGGCATTAGTTTCCGGATCTTTATGCGCAAGTAATTCAAACCAATAAGTTCTGCTGTCATTTTGTCCCAAATTCGTTGTCCTACGTGTTCGATCAATTTAGATCGGATCGCCATCTCTTCGGTAACTATTTTATTCACTAACACATAATCAATAGTTAAGCTTAACTCATCCTTTTGGGAAGCCTCTGTAAAATCGGTTTCTAGGGAAATATCGACTATGTAATTTCCGCCAATTCGAGCTTCTTCTTCCAAACAGCCGTGGAAAGCGTATAACCTGATTCCAGTAACTTCTATGCTATTTTTCATTGAGTTGTTTCTGAATTATTTCTAAACCAATTTGCATGCGTTCTACCACTTCTTTTTGTCCTAAATAGGCTGAAATGTCAAACATGCCTGGACCTGCTCCAACGCCTGTAACTACCAATCGGAAAGGCAAAAGGACCGCTCCAATACCAACGGCATTTTCTTCTAAATAAATTTTGAATTCTTTTTCAATGTTGCTTGCATCAAATAGTTCCAGGTGACTTAACTTATCCTTCCATCCAAGTAGCAATGCACTGGTGTCTCCCTTCCATTTTTTTGAAATACTATCGCTATCTATTTGAGAAGGTCGTTCGAATAAATAATGGCCATCGATGTGAATATCTTGAACAAATGTGGCTCTTTCTTTCATTAATCCACAAATTATATTTAACTCATTATCATTCTGACTAATCGATGGTATGAGGATTTTAAGTTCTTTTGCCAAGCTTTCATCAGATTGCGAACGCATGTATTGTTGCTGAAACCAAAGGGTTTTGTCAGGATCAAATTTTGCGCCTGACTTCGATACTCTTTCTAAGCTGAAAGCTTCTACTAATTCATCTAAGCTGAAAATTTCTTGTGGTGTGCCGGGATTCCAGCCCAAGAGGGCAAGCATGTTTATAAATGCTCCTGGATGGTATCCTTTCTCTCGATAGCCGGAGTAGAGTTCGCCTTCTGCAGTAGTCCAATTAGTTGGAAAAACAGGGAATCCTAAGCGATCACCATCTCGTTTAGATAATTTTCCATTTCCATCTGGTTTAAGGAGCAAGGGTAAGTGAGCAAACAATGGACATTCCCACCCAAAGGCCTCATATAGCATAACATGCAGTGGGGCAGAGGGCAACCATTCTTCACCACGAATTACATGGCTAATTTTCATGGTATGGTCATCAACAATGTTGGCAAGGTGATAGGTTGGCATGCCATCGCTTTTAAACAAAACTTTATCATCTAAATTATTGGTATTCACAACTACCCATCCACGAATGATGTCATGAAAGCGAATATCTACATTTCGAGGCATTTTCATTCGTATAACGTATGGCGCCCCATCGCTTAGCAATTGATTTACTTCCGATTGGGGAAGTGTTGTTGAGTTACGCAAACTAGTTCTTGTTACGCTGTTGTATTGCCAATTAGGCATACCCATCAATTTCGATTTTTCTCGCATCGCTTCTAACTCCTCCGGTGTATCAAAAGCATAATATGCTTTCTCGTTGGCAATTAATTTTTCTGCGTATGGCTTATACATATCTTTTCTTTGGGATTGCACATACGGCCCATAATCTCCTCCGATTCCTGGACCTTCTGTCGGCATAATGCCACACCATTCCATAGCATCCATGATGTAATCTTGTGCGCCTTCAACAAAACGAGTTTGATCTGTGTCTTCAATTCGAATGATAAATGTTCCTTTGTGTTTTTTGGCGAAAAGGTAATTGTACAAAGCGGTTCGAACACCACCCATGTGCAATGGACCAGTGGGTGATGGGGCAAAACGTACGCGAACAGGATTATCAGACATATAGAAATATTTTTTGCAAAGATATCAAAATTCTACCTTGGCCTTCGCTTGATCTTCTATATTATCGATAAAATGGACTTATAAACCGTCAAGATCTCCTTCGAAAAAAGGCCATTTTTCGAAGTCGCGATCCATCAAACGGTTATTTACGCTTTTGATTACCCATGAGTTTTTCGGCGCATCTAGGTCATAGCTTATCAGATTTCCATTGGGATGCATAAATTGTGTTTTGTACATTTTATAATCAGGATTTTCTTTTATTATTTTGCTTAAGGCGCTTTTGGCAGTAGATTCTCGAACGATTACTAGCAAAGCAATGCCTTTTTTTGAATAGACGCCTAAAAATATTCCTTTCGATATAGGAAATATCGACCAATCACATGAATCTATCTCAGCTTTTTTATTTTTTGGAACGTGTACACTTCCTTTTGCGCAAGCAAAATCTTGGTAAACCCCGGTATTATTCCATCGCATAAAATCTTTATCTGGATTAGATAGGTAGAATAGTTCTTTGAGTCTTTTGGCACTATCTGCTAAAAACAATACGGTGGGTTGCGGAACAATTAGCGATGATCTGCCTTGGTTTGCTCCTCCTGACGTGAGTAAAAAGGTGCTATCACCGCTGCAAATTTCAGGACAGGAATTATAACCATGTCCAATTTTTACAAAGTATTGATTTGGTTTTGCAAGGCACCAATTAAGTACATCATCGGCAGGTCGATAGGGTAGCATGGTCGCCCAAAGTGCGATGTGTTCTCCTTTGGTGATTTTTAAATTTATATCTGGTTCCTTTAAACTCGCCCACATCATCAACATAACAGAATGGTAATCTGAATAAATATTATTATCAATACTTCTTTTGAAACGTCTTCTGTAGGGAGGTAAATGTTTGAAATTAAAACTATTTAAGGCATACTGCCAATTTATATGGTCTAAAATTTTGGTCGCGAGTTCTTGTATTTCCCCTTTGGCAAATGCACTCAAATTCATCAATGCTGAATAGGTATATCCTAAGTAAGGCTTGGCATTGTACTCATAAATTCCATATTCTTGAATTTCTTGTAAATAAGCTTTCAAACCTTCTTCCACCCCGTTTAATTTATTATTATACGCGCCCTCCAATTCTACCCCGTGTTCACAAAGCCATTGATTGGTAAGATAACGCGCTCCTTCCCCCATTAATATATGGTTTTCAGAATCTTGAAAGCATAAACGAGGAACGTTTCTAGTGAATCCAGGACCTCTAATTGTTAATATATTCTTGACAAGGTGTTCTTTCGTTTCAGGATAGAGCAGTTCGGGGGAAGCATCAAAGAGGTATAATACAGGCATTAAGGACATTGCTGTAAAATCATATCCCCCATAAGGATTTAATAACCATTTTGATCCGATTTCTCCAATGGGATATTGTTTAAGGAGGTAGGCATTAATCTCAGGAATTCTTTTCTTCGCTAAAAGACAGCCAATAATTGCTCTAGGAATTTTAAAATCGATTTTACCATCATCTCCCCACTCGTTAATTTTTGCATTTGCCCAAAATTGAATAATATCATTTTTTAATAAGGAACTATCTTGATAAATTATGGTTCTTGTAGTTGGGATGGCTATGTTGCTCATTGTTGTTGGCATACCGATTTTTCTACCTGCGCAATTAACAAAAAGGCTTGATAGAAAAATAAGGATGAGAATTGGCCGCATCCGTTTTGCTTGAATAATGATTTTTTTTGTCGCTAGAATCAATTTGTTCTTATTAATTGGATAATTTTTCTTTGTATGTTAGTCTATTAAATCTCCTAACATGGTCAAGAAATCATTTTTTAAATGTAAGAAAATTAATTAGGATTCGTGATGGCAAGTTGGTTTAGATGACTTTTATGGTATCTGAATGAAAGAGTTGTTTATCAAAATCGATGTCAATTCTTCCTAAATTAATACCTGCCCATCCCGTTTGGTTGATTAAAACGGGTTCTTGATCAATGTTTTTTTCCAAGGTTGGTTTCTCTAGAAATGTGTGGGAGTGACCTCCTAATATCAAGTGAATGTTTCTTGTTTTTTGTGCCATCAATCGATCAGACGGTTTATCGTCTTTGTATTCATATCCCAAGTGAGAAAGGCAAATAACTAGATCGCATCCCTTTGCTTTTAATTCGGCTGCTTGTTCATTGGCGGTTTCAAATGGATCCTTGTAAATCATTTTTCCATAATTTGCATCGGGTACGAGGCTAGATAAATTTACGCCAATTCCAAATACGCCAATTTTTATTCCGCCTTTATAGAAAACGGTATTTTTTTTCGTTTTACCATTCAAAATGGTATCGGTGAAATCATAATTGGAGCACACAAATGGAAAGTTGGCGTGTTCTTGAGCGCTCAAAAAACCCTCTAATCCAATATCAAAGTCATGGTTGCCCATCGTTGCTGCATCATAGCCCATCTCGCTCATTATTTTCATTTCTAAATGGCCTTTGAAAGTATTGAAATAGGGCGTTCCTTGAAAAATATCACCGGCATCAAATAGGAGAACGTGCGTTTCTTCTTCGCGTATTTTTTTGATTATGGAATGTCTTTTGGCGACTCCTCCCATACCTGGGTATTTAGGGTGGTTGTCAGGAAATGGATCTATGTTGGAATGGGTGTCATTGGTATGCAAAATGGTAATTCGCTTACTTTTTTTTACCAAGGTTTGTCCAAATCCTTGTTGAACAACTGCCATTCCTGTTATGCCTAGTCCAGCTTTTTTTAAAAATCCCCGTCTTTCCATTACCGAATTCTTTTATCTGTTGTTTCAATTAAATCTCCTTGGAACATTGCTTCTTCAATCAGAGCATCTCTTAGGGTTTTGGTATGTTTCGTGTAGTTGGTCCCTTTTTTAAAAAACAGCATATTATCGCCTCCATTCGCTAAATAGTCGGATGTGATAATCCATACATGTGTATGGTTTTGGTTTAGTCCGTTAACGTGTAGTTGGCTATTCTCTAGGTAAGCATTGGATAAGGGTTCACCTCCCGTTTTTAGTAGATGGGAAGCGATTTCTGGCAATACCTCAACAGGAACTTCAACCCATGTAATTAAATTGTCAAAAGGCATTAGTTTGAACATGTCTCCCATCAATATTTCCCCTTTATTTAAGGTAGAACGAATTCCACCAAAATTTAATAAGCAAAATACGGGTTGGCTTAAGCGAATTGTTTTTGTTTGATTGACAAACAAGGCATCTGCCACCCAATTCATTAAATTCGAAGAGGGGCGCTCCATAATAAAGTTCACAGGTGAATTTCCGACATGAATGTTCATCATTTTCGACATTGAATCTCGATAGGGCTTTATTATTTTTTCTGTTTCAGAAACACTCGTGCCATCCTTGGAGACAGGTACGAGTGCGGTTTGGTGAAGGACTAAATGCGAAGAGCAAGCCACAAGGCTTGCTCCTAAACATAAAATCCAAATTAGTTTATTCATTATTCAATGATAAAAGAACGGTTGGTTTTCCCAAGTTCTGTGCTTACTTCAATTATATACTTTCCGGCTTTCAGTTGATTGCCATCTAGTTCTAAAACAGCCGCGTTAAGCATGTTATTTTGTAGTATAGTTTTGCCAAGTATATCAGTTACAACATATCCAGTAATGTTCAATCCATTTACTTGAGCGAATACTTTTCCATTAGATGGAACAGGGAATACGCTAAAGTTCATGGCTAATTGCTCTTCTAATCCCACATTACAATCAACAGCTAAATAGGTCATGTTTGAAAAACTTACGTGACAAACAAAATTTACTGAATCGATGTATGGATTTCTATTACCTTGTGTACTAAAAATATATTCTTGTCTAGCAATTTCATAATTATCCGGTAAGTCTGCGAAATGCCAATTCTTAAGTGAAGCTTGATCTTGGTATTGAGGCAGTGACCAATTATTACTACTGATACCATTATAGCAAGTGGCCATATAAAAGATTGCACGTGCAGCATTTCCTTTTTGTGATGCTCTTGGTTCGTAAACCATTTGCGCTCCATTGTAACCAACACTTCCTTCTAAATAGGTGAATACAACATTTCCCGTAATGTCCATTAAAGGCAGATTACTTCTCGGTGTATTGGCATTCTGTAAATTCGTTGGATATAAATTATGTTGATCGCTGTATTCCATCAATTCTGGATTGTCTGCTGGAAAAGTAGGCATCCAAGAATGGCAATAGCTATGTTCTCGAGAGTAACCTTGTGTTGTCCAATCAAAAGGATCATTAAACACCTTTCTCTCACCTGAATACGCACAAATTACATACGATTGACCATTTGTAGTATCTCTCACCTCAAATTGATTCATAACCGTTTGTTTGTAATTGAAGTAACTGATAACCGTGTGCGGATTGATAAGATTAGATAAGCTTGATAAAAAAGTTGGCGCTGATGAATTCATACTAGCGTAGTAATTCCCGATATTCAATCCAGTGCTACTTGTATTTCCTATTGCTGCATTGGTTGTTTTATAATTCTCAAAACCAGCGGGTCCGTTAAATGCAAAAACTGCAAAATGATACGATTGATTGGCAATAATTCCTCTTGGTGTAAATGAGGTGCCTGGACCAATGTATGCCACTTTAGCATCGCCAATAATATCGCCTCTCAAATAAGAACTTCCATCTGTTGGAACGGCAGTAATTGCTCCGCCATTTTTCCATAGTACGATGTACTTTTCTGCATTTACTCCGTCATTGTATGCTCCAGCAAGCGTGTAAGCTTGGACATTGGAAAATGTTAAGCTGCTTGGATTACTGGTTGGTTCAGTAGCTAAATTGTCATTTCCAACAGCAATGAAATTAATTATGTACGGGTTTTCGTCAATGTCTGAATTACTAATAGAAATAGAAGCATACCTTGAACCAGGTCCTGCAGGGTTAAAATTCAGTGTGTAGTTTTGGTTCGCTCCACCCGGAATAGTCGCTGTATTTAGGTTAGTAGTATAATCGGCAGCATTAACTCCAGAAAGGGTTGCTGCTGTTACGCTAAGGTTTTGAACGCCTGTATTTTCAATAGTGATAGTATTAATTGCGGTGTTGCCAATGATGTATGAACCATTGTTTAATACCGTTGCTCCGTTGATTTTTACATTTATTTCATTTAATGGTGCCACATACGCTACGATATCGTTGGTGCTTCTTGGAACAATTTGATAATTTGCATTAAATTGACCAAGTACTCCTGTTATGGTAACGGGGCCAGCCAAAATTGGTGTGCCATCGATGTTAGTTGTTCCATTGATTCGAACATCTAAGGTATTCGTTCCATCTGTAATTTGAACGGTGCTGTTTCCGGCAGCTAGGTTACCACTTTGTACAAATGTCACATTTTCTATTCGAATTAATTGGGCTTCCAATGGTTCGCCTGCACTTGTTATTGGAATGTTTAAGGGGATGTTATTAGTTGTTGGTCCATGATTCGTAAACGAGCTTGTTGGAGAAATTTCCAATAAACCGTTAAAGTCAAATAAGACACCTGTAGCGGTGATAGAATCCCCTTTCAATACACTGCTTAAATTCGTTCCGTAGCAAGGGATTGCTGCCGTTCCATCTTGGATGTAGCGAATAGAACCTAATTCCGAGCCATTCGAGGAAACACCTGTAACGGTTACTGTTTGACCAATACCCGCATTTCTTGCTGTAGCAATATTTTGTGCAAAAAGGGAGATCGATGATAAAATTACGAGGCTACTTAAAATTATTTTTTTCATAAAAATTAGTTAAACATTAAAATTGAATACCGACTGATACATTAAATCGAAACCCTCCTCCAAACATAACGGTGGCTGATTGCGCATCAAAGGTATCATAACTATCGTTTGCATTGTTGGTCGCATCAGAAATATATCTCGTATTTAATAAATTGGTGATGGTAGCACTTGTATTGAGCGTGCAGTTTTTTAAGGGATATTTATAGCCTGCAAATAAGTTAATAAGATAATAAGACGGCATTATCCATGATTCTCTTCTTGCATTTGCCCCTTGTAAAGTAAAAGGGTCAAAATTCGAATAGTATCGATCAAAATACTGAGCTTGAACTTTACAATAGAAATTTTTAAAGGGTTCATAGCGAATGGAGGCTGACAAAGCGGTTTGTGCCGCGTCACCAACGTGAACTCCTTTGGCATCAAAGGTTATTTCCAGTGAATCATATTGTGGGATTAGAACGGTCTTGTCTGAATTCCAATACCAGTTCCCATATGAAAACATGAATTCGGCACTTAGTTTTTTAGTGATGTTGTAAGCAATGTCTAATTCGCCGCCAAGGTGTATCGCATCCATTCCGTTTATGTTCACACGAATAGATTCTGTGGGATCATTTGGATCTGGAACGGATACGCCATATGGAAAAGGTTTGTTTTTCCAATTAGTTGCATAACCATTCAAATTCACACCAAATTTTTTGTCCGCATAATTCAACCCGCCTTCCAACGCTAAAATAATTTCGTTGGTGAAGGTTCCGAAAAAGGCATTGGTGTTATTGTCAATTACATTAGAAAATTGTGGCGTGCGATTTAAATAACCAAGGTTGATATAAGCACTCGCATTTTCAAAAATTCGGTAGGCAACTCCGCCTTTAAAAGTAGCTCCGGGTAAAAATTTCCAATCTGTTTGATCGTTTTTTAGTCCTACTGAGGAAGATGTATACGTATTACCTTGATATTGAATCGTATCTCCCGTACCAATTCGCAAGGTAGTATCTCCAATTTCCAAGACCCTTTTTTGGAAATAATCAATGCCTTTATATCCGTTTAAGATCCCAGTAATATTCACAAAAAACGATAGTTTATCTCCCGTGTAGGCCATCTGACCAAAGGCGCCCGTCCATTGAACCAATCCACTTCGGTCTGCATTAAAAGTATTTTTAGCGATTTTATCACCGACTCTTTTCATAGGAGTCGCAGCGTTTTTATCAGCATTATCCACGTAATAATCACCGCCCAATAAATCTGAAACCACTTGATAATGCCTGCCTTCATAATACCGCAAATCAATTCCTCCTGATACTTCTACCTTCTTAGACAATTCATAATTAAATTGTCCTAAATACCCCGCCCAAAAATGATTATTTATACTAGCGATGATCAGCTGACTCGATTTTATTTCAGTAGGAGAGTATAGAGGATCTATATTTGGGGTGCCAAATAACGAGTTGACTTTATTAGATTCTTCCATCAGGTCCCAATTTATCAAATTATTGGAATCCCTGAGCACTGCAGAAGAATTATAAATACTTGTTCCTCCGCCGCGTCCTATTGAAAAATAGGCCATGTTAGAAACGGATAATTTATCATTTACTTTCCAAAAATCTTTTAAGGTTAATTGGGGCTTAGTATAAAAATTTTCACGTTCAGAAAGTATTTCTCTTTTCCCGTTTTCCGTCCGATATCCCCAATGTTGGTTGTATCGAATTCCCATGTCAAAAAATTGAGTGTTTGTATCAATACTTGTCCCTAAATTTCTTGCCGCATCTTTGTCCCAATATTGAATTGCTTGAGTATAGGAACGTTGACCATGTTTTTGGGGGGCAGCAAAACCTGAAAGGGTTATTAAATGCGAATTTATCTTTTTTGATATTTTTGCGTAGCCAAATAATCCTTGACTGTATGTTCCATCTACCCATCCGTCCGCTTGTTTGTAGGAAGCTGAAACAGTCACGCCCCAACCTTTTGGTGTCATACCTGTGTTGTATGAAAAGCTGGATCTAAGAAGATTACCTGTCCCATATTCTTGTTTAAAACTACCTCCTTTTTTATTTCCGATTCCTTGTGTAATGATATTAATCGTTCCTCCGATTGAAGGCATGGCAATTTTTGTGGCACCCAATCCTCTTTGAACTTGCATCTGGGCCGTTATGGCATCTAAACCAAACCAATTTGACCAATAAACAGCGCCATTTTCCATGTCGTTTACTGGAACGCCATCAATCATAACACCCACATTTCGTTGGTCAAAACCACGTACATTAATTCGTGCATCTCCGTCTCCACCACCTGTTTGAGTAGCATAAACGCCTGCAGTACCATTTAATAACATGGGCAAATCCCTGGACCCTAATTCTTCTGTTATTTTTTGCAGTGATATTTTAGTAACTGCGACTGGAACGTTGCCTTCATTCACAAGATTTCCAATCACTTTCACTTCTTCAAATTCTTGATTCCCTCCAAGAAGGAACGTTAATGTGTTCTCTGCTTTTGCAATTTTAATCGCTTGTGTGATGGGTTCAAAGCCAATCATACTGG
Source organism: Crocinitomicaceae bacterium (assembly GCA_021740085.1). GTDB lineage: Bacteria > Bacteroidota > Bacteroidia > Flavobacteriales_D > Crocinitomicaceae > UBA952. The sequence goes on along the minus strand of JAIPAL010000006.1, from coordinate 10,149 downwards.
CATTTGCCTGGTAATCCCCGAAAATTAGATTGCTAACTATACATGTTCCATCTGATGATGTAATGGCTTTAAAAATAGCATTTGGATCGGTTTCACTCGTTAATATCACCTTTGCACCGACAACGACTTCTCTATTAACATCGATTACTTTGATAGTTAAATTGCCTTTTTTTTGTCCTACGACAAAAAAAGATAACACGCAGGAAAAAATAAGTAGGTATGTCTTCATTGGAAGAATAAAATAATAAAAGCCGTTTTAAACGGCTTTTATATATTGTGAGAAATTATCTTACAATTACTTTTTTAATTTCTTGCGATCCATTTTTCATGGTAATTCTCAAGAAATAAACTCCTTTATGACCATCTATATCAATCGTCAAATTAGCTTTGTTATCGTAGGTGTTGTATGTCATTTGCTGACCGAAAGCATTTACTAACTGAACCGCTTTAATGTTTTGAGCGTTTTTCAAATAAACTATACCAGAAGTAGGATTTGGATACATAATTAATTCCTGAACGCTTGTTTCATTGATAGCTGCAGGATTACAATTACAATCGTGTGAACCTAATGAATTCCAATTTCCATCTAGAATTGGGTTTCCGCTTGTTCCAAAAATTGTATCTCCATTGGCATCTAATCGAACAATTACAGCTGGAATAGAATCCCATTCTAATAAAGGATCGAAGAAAGAAACAGGTGTATTTACGCCTTTTTGAATCGCTATTTTACGAATCATAGAGTGGTCTTTTGTAACCAACGTTCCCAATCCTGTACTGTAAGGAAATTGCGAAGACCAAGCGCCATCGTTTCCTGCAGCACTTCCAGTATCATTCGCAGGATTTTCACCTATTTTACCAAAAATATCTACGATCACAAATCCAGGAACATTCGTAGGATTAATTAATGTGGTAGCTAAGGCAGGTAAAGTTCCTTTTGCTAACATAACAGCATCATTCCCATTCCAATAAAAACAGTTAGAAGTATTATATACCGGGCAATAAAATCCATCAGCTCTAACTTGCAATGAATCCCAAATCGGAGCTTCTTGGCCCATGCCTAGTGGATCTAATTTTTCCAATACAGCAACGTAAACACTATGCGCTGCGATTGTTCCTGATAATTGAATGGAATTAGAAACTGTAGCAGTAGACGATCCATTGGAATAGCGCGAAACAAAATATTGACTTAAATCAATAGGTAATGATGTTGGATTATAAATTTCTAAGGCTTTATTATTTGACCAGCCTTCCACGTATTCTGAAATAAATAATTGACTGCAATTTGATTGTGCAACTACTGCATTAATTGCAAAGAAAAAAAGTAAAGTAGCGGTTATTTTCATGGTTAGATTTTTTATTTTACAAAAGTAATTTAAAAATTAGTTAATAACACAACTCTATGGTTGTTTAAGATTAAATTTTTTAGCCACATATATTAATTAAACTTTAACAAGTATCTTCGTCTCCTAAAAATAGTTACTATGAAAATTATTATCTGTGCATTCTTTCTCTTGAGTTTACAGCTCTACGCTCAAGATCTTACGGTCGAACAAATATGGAAAAAGTATGAGTTTTATCCGAAAGGGGTAGAGGGATTTAAGTCGATGAAAGATGGAGAGCATTATACAAAAATGAATGAGGACGGTTCTATTGTGAAGTATAAATTAACGGACCCAACCGATGCCGGCACCTTAATAGTAAACGGTAATTCTTTGATGTATAAGGAGGTGAAGATTGCATTTGATGATTATGAGTTCAATTTTGATGAGACGAAGATTCTGTTCATGACAAGTATAGTTCCTATTTATCGAAGAAGTTTTACGGCAATTTATTATTTATATGACCTGACGACAAAACAATTAATGCCTTTAGATGAAAAACATCAACCGCAATCATTAGCGGAGTATTCCCCCGATGGTAAATCAGTTTCTTTTATTCATGGTAATGACATATTTGTAAAGCAAGTGGCCAATGGTAAAGTTGTGAAATTAACGGATGATGGGAAAAGAAATAAAATCATTAACGGAACAACGGATTGGGTTTATGAGGAAGAATTTAGTATTACCAAAGGGTACGACTGGTCGCCGGATTCTAAATGGATTGCTTTCTTGCGCTTTAATGAAAAAGAGGTAAAGGAATTCAATCTGACTTTCTACAACGAGCTCTATCCAACTGAATATACCTACAAATATCCGAAGGCTGGAGAGGACAACAGCAAGGTTACGGCTAATATTGTTAATGTGTCCAGCGGAAAAATAACACCAATCAATCTTGGGGAATACGAGTATATTCCGAGGCTTTCTTGGTCAAAAACGGCTAATAAGTTAATTCTTCAAACCTTAAATAGGCACCAAAATCAGTTGAATTATCATTTGATTGATCTTTCAGGTAAAAAAATGACTCAGAAAATGTTCTTTGAGGAAAAATCGACCACTTACGTTGAAATTGACAACAACCTAATGATTCGAAAAGATGGAAATTCGATTTTAAGAACGAGTGAAATTGATGGGTTCAATCATATTTATCAACTCGATTTTAACGGAGCCACTACGCAAATCACGAAAGGTAATTGGGACGTAATAGACTTATACGGAATCGATGAAAGCACTAACACCGTTTATTATTCTTGCGCAGAAGTCTCCCCAATGATCAAAACGATACATTCCATAAGTACTAATGGGTCAAATAAGAGCTTGTTGTCATTGCCAATTGGAGTTAGTGATGCTGAATTTACTGCAGGAATGAAGTTTATGGTACTCACGCATTCTGATGCGAATACCCCACCTGTCTATACTTTAAATAAAAATGATGGAAGTCTTGTTCTGATGTTGGAGGATAATAAGGTATTAAAAAGTAAACTTGGAAATTTAGCATTAAGTAAAAAAGAGTTCATCACATTTGATGTAAATGGAAATAAATTAAATGGCTGGATCATGAAGCCGGCCAACTTTAATTCCACAAAAAAATATCCTGTTTACATGACTTTATATGGTGGCCCTGGACACAACGAAGTGGTAGATGCATGGGACAATTCAGACTATATGTTTCATCAGTTACTAACTCAAAAAGGCTATATTGTCGCTTGTGTTGAACCAAGAGGAACGCTTTACAGAGGGGCGGCTTTCAAAAAATCCACGTATTTACAGTTAGGGAAGTTAGAAACGGAGGACTTAATCGCCTCAGCAAAAGAATTGCAAGGGTATCCTTACGTGGACGCTAATCGAATTGGTGTAATGGGTTGGAGTTATGGCGGTTTTATGGCTTCGTTAGCTATCACCAAAGGAGCCGATGTTTTTAAAATGGCAGTTGCGGTTGCCCCGGTTACAAATTGGCGAAATTATGACAATATATATACTGAACGATTCATGCGTACCCCAAAAGAAAATGCGGAAGGCTATGACGCCAATTCGCCGGTTAATTACGTGAATTTAATGAAGGGCAAGTTTTTATTGGTTCATGGAGCGGCTGATGATAACGTTCATTATCAAAATTCAATGGAATTAATTAATGCTATGGTGAAAGCAGATAAGCAATTTGATTTGTTTATTTATCCGAATAGAAATCACGGTATTTATGGTGGAAATACCCGTAATCATTTGTTTAAGATGATCTTAGATTTCGTTGAAGAGAATTTATAATCGGAAAAAAATAAATTTTAAGGTAGTACGCTCTAAACCTTTAGCCTTTTGGTGACTTCTAAAAAAAAATATTTATTCCGTTTTTAATTATCAACAAATTTCTTTTGTAATTTTAGGGATTGAAAAACATATAAAATTTAGAAATGAGTGAAGTTGCGAAAATAGAATTAGACGGAAAAATTTATGAACTGCCTGTCTTTACAGGTACTGAGAATGAGAAAGCAATTGACATTTCTAAATTAAGAGATTTAACAGGTTATGTTACCCTAGATTCTGGTTATAAAAATACAGGTGCTACTAAAAGTTCAATAACATTTTTAGATGGTGAAGAGGGTATTTTACACTACCGTGGATATTCAATCGAACAGTTGGCTTCAAAAGCATCTTTCATGGAGGTTTCTTATTTGCTCATTTATGGCGAATTACCTACGAAAGATGAATTAGCAGATTTCGAAATGAGTATAAAGAAGCACACCTTGGTGAGCGAAGATATGAAGCAATTCTTTGAAGCGTATCCGGCTAAAGCTCATCCGATGGGTGTCTTGTCGTCTATGATATCTTCCCTTTCTACCTTTTACCCGGAATCCTTGGATCCAAATAGAAGCAAGGAGGCTAAAAATTTAACGATCCATCGATTAATTGCGAAATTACCAACCTTGGCTGCATGGTCGTTTAAAAATTCTTTAAGCCACCCATTCATGTATCCAAGAAACGAGTACGATTATTGTCAGAATTTTCTTTACATGATGTTTGCAATGCCGACAGAAGATTACAAGGTACATCCTGTAGTAGTTGAAGCACTAAACACCCTATTGATTTTACATGCTGATCACGAACAAAATTGTTCAACGTCTACGGTTCGGATTGTTGGTTCGTCTCAGGCAAACTTATATTCAACAGTATCTGCTGGTATATCAGCTCTTTGGGGTCCGCTGCATGGTGGTGCAAATCAAGAAGTTATCGAAATGCTTGAACAAATTAATAACGACGGAGGAAACGTAGATAAGTGGGTGGCAAAAGCAAAAGATAAAGAAGATCCGTTTCGCTTGATGGGCTTTGGGCATCGTGTTTACAAAAACTTTGATCCACGTGCTAATATCATTAAGAAAGCATGCGATGATGTATTGGAAAAATTAAACATCAACGATCCTTTGTTGGCTATTGCAAAGAAATTAGAGAAGGTTGCGTTAGAAGATGAGTACTTCAAAGCGCGAAATTTATACCCTAATGTCGATTTTTATTCAGGTATTATTTATAAAGCACTTGGGATTCCAACTGAAATGTTTACCGTAATGTTTGCTTTAGGTCGACTTCCAGGTTGGATTGCGCAGTGGAAAGAAATGACTGAAAATAAAGAGCCAATTGGGCGTCCAAGACAAATCTACATTGGAAATACTTCCCGTGATTACGTTGATATTTCAAAACGATAATCGTTAAACTTTTCGTTTAGCGTACTAATTTTTACTTCTCAGTAGTATTATTTCCTTTGCTTTTAAATTCTTTTAGGCTTCCCGAAAATGTCTCGTAGGATCTAAATGTGCATGGGATATCCCCGTTGTATATGTTGTATTTCTTCCCGGGACGAAGGCCTATAGATTTTGGGCCATCTTCATTCGATGTGATAATCCATGTTGTAGAAGGATTCATCGTATTTTTTAGCCAATCACCTATTCCTGAATATAAATCAAGCACATCGGCTTCTAATCGTTGCCCATATGGAGGGTTGGTAAGAATAAAGACAGGCTCATCTTGTTTTTGAATCTCACTAAAATCTAAAACGGAAATGGAAATTGTTTTACCGAAACTCATGGAACGTAAATTAGCCCTGGTTTTTAATACCATTTCATCGGCGATGTCAGATCCGAATATTCGGCAAGGTAATTCCCTCGAATTTTTCGGCGCCTTGTCGTAAATTTTATCCCAAGTTGTCTGATCGAAATTTTTAAGATTCTTAAAAGCATAATGCTGCCTTTCAATGGAAGATGGAATTCCTGCTGCCAATAGAGCGGCTTCAATTAAAATTGTTCCTGAACCGCAAAAAGGATCTAAAAATGTAGTTTTTCTATCCCATCCTGAAAGTCTTATCAAACAGGCCGCAACCACTTCGTTTAAAGGCGCCGAACCTGTCTCTGTGCGATAACCTCTATGAAATAGTGGTGCGCCACTCGTGTTGATGGATAAGGTTACCATGTTTTCACGAATGTATAAATCAATTAATATGTTAGGTGTCTTTAATTCGATGTTAGGTCGTTCCAAGTTTTTGTCTCGAAAACAATCGACAATGGCATCCTTTACTACTAAAAAAGGGAAATGACTATTCTTAAATAACCCAGAGTTTACTGCGCCTTTAATCGCAAAAGTTTGGTTGCTACGAAAAAAGGTAGTCCAATCAATTTGTGCTGATTTTTTGTAAACATCTTGTTCATCGTGAATTCGGAATTGTGCGATTTCAACTAATATCGAAATGGCACATCGAATATGTAGGTTTAAAAAATACACATCGTACCAAGTACCTTTAATTTGTACTGCTCGATTTAATAAAACGATGTCCGTGTAGCCTAATTCTTTTAATTCCTCTGCTAAAGTTTCTTCGAAACCGAAGAAACATTTTAAGGTGATTGTTATTGAATCTTTTGTTAAATTATCGAGAGTGGTCATTTTTACGAATTAAGCGCCTAAATTTGTACAAAAGTAACACAATTGAAAGCATTCTTAGGTTTATTGTTCGCACAATTTTTCTTTACAGGGCTTTTCTGTTCAGCCCAAAAAAGTGTGGGTGTGGTATTGAGCGGTGGTGGTGCAACGGGATTAACCCATATTGGAGTTCTTAAGGCACTGGAAGAACGAGGTGTTCCAATTGATTATATTACAGGTACTTCGGCGGGAGCATTGGTAGGTGCTTTATATGCCTGTGGATATTCTCCAGCTGAAATTGAAGCCTATGTTTTAGGAGAGGAATTCCAGTTAATGGCCAACGGTAAGTTGGATGTAGGAAAGCGTTTCCTTTTTAACGAAGAAGAAAATAATGCTGGCTTTGTTGATTTTAGTTTTCATAAGGATAGTATTCTAAGAAATTCTATCCCCTTGAATTTGGTTACCCCTTCTTTTTTGGATTTTGAAATGGCTCAAATTTTTAATGTAATAAGCGCAAGTCATCACGCCGATTTTGACTCCTTGTTTGTTCCTTTTCGATGTGTAGGCTCCGATGTTGTAAATAAAAAGAGTACGGTTTTTAAGGAGGGATGTCTCAATCAAGCCGTTCGAGCTTCGATGACTTTCCCTTTTTACCTAAATCCAATTAAGGTGAATGGAATTATTTATTTTGATGGTGGTCTTTACAACAATTTCCCTGTAAATGTTATGTATACTGATTTCAACCCTGATTATATAATCGGAAGTAATTGTTCTTCCAACCTTACTCAACCTAGTGAACAAGATTTCATTGGTTTGTTGCAAAACATGATGCAAACACCTACGGATTATCAATTACCTTGTTCCGAAGGCATAATAATTAGAACAGATTCAAAAGTAGGCACCTTTCAATTTGATGAAGTAAAGCAAGCAATTGAGGATGGGTATAGAGCAACTATTTTGCAATTAGACTCATTAGCGATTGGGATAATAAACAGAATTTCACCGGAGGAATTAGCACTTAAAAGGGCGGTTTTTAAGCGAAAAAAACTACCTTTAATGGTTAGCTCAATATCCGTTGAAAGTGTTGGGGATAAAAACTTGTCATTCGCAACTAAAGCAATTTTACGGGCCAAAAACAATCAAGTTTTGAATGCTGAGCAACTTCAGGAAAGGTATTTTCAATTGTATACGAAGCCACAAATTGAATTTATGTATCCAACATTAAAATTAAATAAGGATTCAACTTTCCATTTAAATTTATTGATCCGTAAAGCAAAAGATTTTAAAATAGATGTTGGTGGACATATCTCTTCTAGGGCTGTGAATACAGGTTTTTTGGGTTTTACGTACCGTAGATTAGGTCGTCTAGCAAGTACTATTAATGCATCTTCTTATTTTGGAAAATTTTACGGTTCTGGGAAACTAGTTGCCAAAGTTGATTTTCCTACTGTCTTTCCAATTTCTATTGCTACATATTTCGTATTGAACAGATGGGATTATTTCCGCAGTTTTGCCACATTTTTTGAAGATGTACAACCATCATTTCTTGTGCAGAATGAAATATATTACGGCGCCAAATTTAAACACCCTATATTAAATAATTCAATAGGCACTTTCGATTTTAGAAATTTTAAATTAACGGATGAATATTATCAAATACCCCAGTTTACCAATAAAGATACGGCTGATGTAACGGTCTTAATTGGTTCAACTATTAGTTACGAAGTATTGCACAATACCCTTAATAGAAAGCAATTTGCCTCAACAGGTACTTTTTCAAGTGTTAAAGTACGATACGTTGCTTCAACGGAAAGAACATCGCCAGGTTCTACTGCAATGTTTGATACCACGGTGACTCTTACGCACAATTGGATTAATTTAAATGCAGAATTTCAACATTATTTCTTGCAGAAATCACGCATACATTTAGGTTTCCATCTAAAGGGGATGTTTAACAGCCAGTCGCTTTTCGCAAATTACACAGCAAGTTTGCTCTCGATGCCTTCATTTTCTATTATTCCTGATATGGACACCTACTTTTTACCTGAATATCGTTCTCCGCAGCACATTGGTGCAGGAATAAATATAGTCGCCACGCTGAAGAAAAATTTAGAGCTTCGCATCGATACTTATTATTACCAACCTTTAATTTTATTGCAGAAAAATATTGACGGTACATTTGAATATTCAAAGCCTTTCTTAGGTTCGTCTTATATTGCCTCATCTTCTTTGATTTTTCATTCAATTATTGGACCTATAAGGGCGACTGTTAATTATTTTCCTCAACAAACGAAGCCTGTTTCTTTGCAATTTAGTTACGGGTATGTTTTGTTTAATGAAAGGGCTGTCCGATAATTTTTTGTTGAATCTTTCTCGTTTTTAAGGGGAGTAAATTCCCTTGACTTTATTTAAATAAAAATGAGTTGTACTTCGTGCTTCTGAACTATTTAATAGGTTTTACAGAATACGGTATCAGATTGTCACTATTTTATCTCATTAAAAATCAGCTAGGACGCTAATGAATTTTTTATATTTGCACAAAGAAAATATGGAAAAAATTATCTGCGGAATTCAACAGTTGGGTATAGGTGTACCCAATGTGAACGAAATTTGGGCCTGGTATCGATTGCAATTTGGAATTGATATAAAGATTTTTGAAGAAGCAGCGGAAGCTCCTTTAATGACAAAATATACGGGCGATAAAGTTCAATCGAGAACAGCCACCCTTGCCTTGAGCATGGATGGTGGCGGTGGCTTCGAAATTTGGCAATATACTTCTCGAAAAACTGAAAAAGCATCTTTTGATGTGCAAATGGGGGATTTTGGAATTTTTGCTTGTAAAATTAAATCTAGAGATATACATAAGTCGTTTGAATATATGTCAAGGAATAAGGCGTATATTTTAGGTCCTCCCAAACAGGATGCTCTAGGATGCTGGTCGTATTTTCTTCGTGATACAAATGGTAATTTATTTCAAGTGGTGGAAAGTGAAAGTTGGTTTAGCAATACCAAACACCCGTCTTATTGTGGCGGTATGGCGGGAGCTATTATTGGCGTTTCTGACATGGAAAAATCAATTGATTTTTATCAAGACTTGCTAAATTATGATGAACTTCAATTGGATGCAACGGCTGTTTTTGAAGACTTTTCTTTAATCGACGGTGGTGATCGTGCTATGAGACGTGTTCGTCTTTCACATAAAAATGCTAGACGTGGCCCATTTGCTCAGTTATTGGGAACAAGTCAAATTGAACTTGTTCAACTGTCAGATAATACGAATGCGAAGTCTATTTTTCAAGATCGAATGTGGGGTGATTGGGGTTTTATTCATTTGTGTTTCGATGTGCAAGGTATGGAAGTCTTGAAACAAGAATGTGCTGATAAGGGCTTTGCTTTTACTGTAGATAGCTCAGAAACTTTTGATATGGGTGAAGCGGGTGGAAGGTTTTCTTATGTGGAAGATCCGGATGGTACATTGATTGAATTCGTGGAAACGCATAAGGTACCAGTTATCAAAAAAATTGGGTGGTACATTCATTTGAAAAACAAAGCAAAAGGAAAGTTTTTGCCTAGATGGATGTTGTTAGCTATGAGCTTTAACCGCGTAAAATAAGTCTATTTTTTTCTGGAATTTACGGCTTCATAAACTACATGTTGTATCTTGGTTCGTATACCCATGTCCCTTAATTTCCAATTTTCTTGATCTGGATTCACTCTATTTGATAAGAATACGAAAATGACGTCGTCTTTTGGATCTGCCCAAGCTAAGGTGCCAGTAAATCCAGAATGTCCAAAACTGACGGAGGATGCTAATTCATCACAGGTGCCACCGCCGCTAGCATTTGGCCTATCGAAACCTGCCCCCCTTTTATTGCCC
>JAIPAL010000060.1 GCA_021740085.1 Crocinitomicaceae bacterium | reverse complement strand
ATATTCGGGTTCCTTTTCTGGTAAAGTATATAGCTGAACCTGAAGTGTTGAGTCAAATGAAGAAAGACAATTGCTTTTTGTTGGTTTAAGTTCTACTTTTTTACCGTCAATGTAAACATAAGTGCAACGTCTCATTTGAATGTCAGAGAAAACTAATTCTTGTGGCACTTGTCCGCCAAATTTATCCCAATAAAGCCAGTCATTGTTTCGTTTGCCCAGGTTAAACGTTCCTTCACATTTTTTTTGCCCATTTTTGTACCATTCAATAGAGTGTCCATGAAAAATAATTTCTCCTGGCAGAAAAACTTGTTCTTCTTGAAAGGTTAAGGTATCGTTTTCATATTGTTTAACCAAGACAAATACACTGTCATTGTTAACTTTTAACGTATCAATTTTATAGGTAAAATACGGTTTGCTTAGTTCTCCGGGAATGCCTCCCGTCATTATCAATTGACTGAACGCGAAATTTATTGTCAAAATCATGGTGACAAAAACACCCGTTAAATTTCTCATTACTTGCCTATTATTTTATGTTGAAAATTGTAAGTAAGAGGTTGTATGCGACCATCTATTTATCAGATTTTTAGTATCAATTCAGCTAATTGTTAAGGCTTTCAAACATACCTCTTCGATGTCTTCTTTGGTAATTTGTAGGTGGGTAACCATTCTGATTAATCCTGGACCAAAAGCGATAACTTTAATTCCATTTTTCGCTAATTCTAAAATAAGTTGGTCTCTTCTATCCATTTCAGTCAACTGAATGATGACAATATTGGTTTCAACGGGAACAATATCCGCCACCCAAGCACATTTTTTCAAGCCAATTTCTAAAAGTTTAGCATGGCTATGATCGTGAATTAGTCGGTCAACATTGTACTTAAGCGCAAATAGTCCTGCAGCCGCAATAAAGCCTGCTTGACGCATGCCACCACCAAAAACTTTCCGAACCCTGCGAGCTTTATAGATGAAATCTGCTGAACCAAGCAACAAAGAACCTACAGGTGCGCCGAGTCCTTTGGATAAACAAATTGAAATGGAATCAAACGGCGCACAATAGGTATGTGTATCTATTCCATTAACAGCCAATGCGTTCATTAATCGTGCTCCATCTAAATGCAAAGGGAGATTATTTGCTTGGCAAACTGCTTTAATTTTTAATATTTCTTCGAAATCATAGATGGCTCCACCACCTCTGTTTGCGCTATCTTCAATTGAAACCAATTGAGTAATTGGAAAATGTACGTCGTGAATTGGGTTGATGTACTTTTCAATTTCAGCGGCGGTAATTCTACCTCGACCTCCACGTAAAAGTCGCACTGAAGCACCAGAATTTCTGGCAATTCCACCGCCTTCGTATTTATATATATGGCTTTCTTCGTGACAGATTACTTCACCACCTGGTTTAACGTGTACATTGATGGCTATTTGATTTGTTTGGGTTCCCGAGACGCAAAAAAGTGCTGCTTCTTTTCCAAAGTATTGCGCGGCAAAAGCTTCCAATTCATTTACGGTGGGATCTTCTCCAAAAACATCATCTCCAACAACTGCTGCCGCCATTGCTTTTATCATTTCTGGACAAGGTTTTGTAACTGTGTCGCTGCGTAAATCAATCATCTTGCGTATTTTTGATTCAAAGTTAAAAACATTTGGCTGATTTAATTCCATACTTCATAATCTCCCTAGTTGCTTTTGGTGCCGCTATCCTCACTTTTTTCTCAGGTTTTGGTTTGGGGACCTTATTATTACCAACTTTTGCCCTTTTTGTTGAACTAGAAATAGCCATTGCTATGACGGCAATTGTTCATTTGGCTAATAACTTGTTAAAGTTCGGATTGGTTTTTCGTGGAATTAATTTACAAATCCTATTGTATTTCGGGGTAGGTGCCATAATCGGTGCAGGAATAGGGGCTTATATTTTAAGCATCATTAGTGGTTTTGGCACATTTTATCAAACAACACTTTGGGGAAGTTCAAGCAATATTAATTATGTTGAATTTGTTCTTGGAATAGTGATACTTTCTTTTGCCATACTTGAATTTAATCCTAAAATCAGTATCAGAAAAATCCCGTTAGCAGTGGGTGGTTTTATTTCTGGCTTTTTCGGTGGATTATCAGGTCATCAAGGAGCATTGCGCACCGCATTTTTAGCACACCGTTCGCTAAAGAAAGAGGTTTTTATTGCCACAGGGGTTTGTGTTTCATTATTAGTTGATCTTACACGGCTTATTTTTTACCGGGTACAACTTTCTGATATTTCCATCCCTTATTTATTATTGGTAATAGGTATTTTAGCTGCCTTTATAGGTTCTGTTATTGGAAAAATATTGTTTGCTAAAACTACGATGAAGTCCATTCAAAAGGTAGTTTGTTTCGCATTGTTACTTTTGGGATTCAGTATTTTATCTGGTTTGATTTAAGGCTTTTTTTTCTTGCCTTTTTTCCCTTTTTTATCTTTTTCGTTAATCACATCTTGGATGTCATCATCTTCTGTCCCTTCTTTGGCATTTTTTTTATCTTCCTTTTCTTTTGCTTTATTCAATGCTTTATCAAAGGTGTAGGTTATTTTTCCGTAGTCATCTATTTTTTGTTCGCGAATAATTTCACCCGCTTTGTAGATAATCTGATGTTTTAATTTTCCATTTGGATAATTTTCAATGAATTCACCCTCGGGAATATTTTTCTTGTAGGATTCTTTTTTGAGCAATCCACCCTTATCGTCGTTAAGAATAAAAAGCCCATCTTTTAATCCGTTGTTCCACGTTTCTACTTTCGCTTCTTTTCCATTCAAATGGAAATACTTCCAAACACCGTGATTTTTTCCTTCTTTGTAGTTGAGGTCGATTTCAATTTTCCCTTCTTTATCAAATGTTTTGTGTGCTCCATGAAGCAAGCCATTTTGATAATGCACTACCTTTCCCAATTTTCCTCCAGGATAATATTCTCTTTGTTCACCGCTCTTCACATCATTGATGTAATTTTCGCTGGCTAGGCTATCCCCATTTGCTTCAAACCATAAAAATTGGCCGTTCTTTTTGCCATTCAAATAATTACTTTCACTGACAATTCTTCCCGTGCTATCATAGTAGATTAAAAATTTCCCGTTTTTCACACCCAATGTATGACTTTGAATTGATTGAATGCACCCTGATTTAAAAAAGGATGTGTCAGAACCTTCTCTTTTACCGTTTTTAATAGTGATTCTTTCCATTAATACATTGTTTCGGTAACAGGTCTCGCAGGTTCCTTCAAATCGTGTTCTATAATCTGATTTTAAGAAATAGGTTTGCGTTTCCTCGTCAAAAGCTAATTTTTCATACGCATCTACATATAACCTGCGATCACACATTCGCTTTTTGGCAAAACAAGTGTTTTTTTGTGCATTCCCCCCTGTTGAATAAAACACGCAAAGTAGGATAATTATCTTAGTTTTCATCTTTCATAAGTTTGCTTAAGCCTTCTCGCATTATTCTTGGAATTTCAATAGATTGCTGTTTGGCACTATTAAAACATACCAGTGTTGATCCACCGCTTGTATGTTTTTTTCCAGCAATTTCTATAGAATAAGTTAAGGAAAAACTTTTGTTACCAATTTCTTCAACAAAAAGATGAATGGTAGGTTGATCGTGTAATAAAATTGGGATATGATATTCCACATTATTCTTAACCAAAAGCACCCCTTCGTTAAACCAATCCCATTTAGGACCAACCAATGCTGTAAAATAATGAATCCTGGCCATCTCAAAATAACTTAGATAAATTACGTTGTTAACGTGTCCTAGTATATCGAGATCAGAAAACCGTACCTGAATTTTCAATGGTTCTATTTTCATGTATCTAATTTTTCGAAGGTTGAATTTTGGCTAATAAACTCAGGAACTAATTCCTTCATTTTTTGTACAATTTCCTCGTTGTTTTGCTGATTGAATAAGTTAATTAATGCCTCTATTTTATCTGACAGGTCCACAGGATTTTCACGTGTATTGGCAATTAATATCTTCGGATGGTGGGTAGGTTTTGTATTCTCCTCATCGGCTAATAATTCTTCGTAAAGTTTTTCCCCTGGACGAAGACCGGTGATTTTTATAGTAATGTCTTTGTTTAATTCAAGGCCACTTAATTGGATCATTTTTTTCGCTAAATCAATAATTTTAACGGATTCACCCATATCAAACACAAAGATTTCTCCGCCATCCCCAATAACAAACGCTTCCAATACTAATTGACACGCTTCTGGGATAGTCATAAAAAAGCGTGTAATGCGCTCATCCGTCACTGTTATTGGTCCACCATTTTCAATTTGTTTTTGAAACAATGGAATAACGGATCCATTTGATCCCAAGACATTTCCAAATCGTGTTGTAATAAATTTAGTAGTTCCCATTGCATTTTTATGTTGTGCATACATCTCAGCAATTCGTTTACTGGCTCCCATCACATTGGTTGGATTTACAGCTTTGTCTGTTGAAATCAGTATAAATTTCTCCACCTTATTCAAAAGAGACAAATCAACTAGGCATTTTGTCCCTAAAATATTGGTATTCATTGCTTCAGAAGGATTAGACTCCATCAATGGTACATGTTTATACGCCGCAGCATGAAACACGATTTGTGGTTGATAGGTACTAAAAACATTTTCCATTCGATGATGTGAACGAACGTCCCCGATGACAAATTCAAGAATGGTAGTTGTTTCTAGTAATCTCAGTTGATTTTCTAATTCGTACAAAGGCGATTCCCCTTGATCCAAAAGGATGATTTTTTTTGGGTTAAATCTCATTAATTGAAAAACAAGCCCGCTTCCAATTGATCCAGCTGCTCCTGTTATTAAAACTGTTTTGTTGTGGAGCGCGGCATGTAATCCTTTTTGATTTAAGGCGATGGGAGTTCTTCCTAATAAGTCTTCAATCGGAATTTTTGAGATTTGTAGCGGACTTAACTCGCCATTTACCCATGTTTTTGGGTCGGGTACTTTTTGAACAGCGATATTTACTTCAAAACAACTTTCAATAACTTTTTTTAATTCAATCGGATTTGGATTGCGAATAGAAATGATTAACTTATTAATCGCTAATTTTTGGTGGAGTTCGTGTATTTTACTGCTAGAATATACCGTTATCCCATCGATTCTATTTCCAACCAACTTTTCGTTGTCGTCAACAAATCCAAGTACCACTTGATTGTTTCTTGTGTCGTTTTCGATGGTTTTCTTGGTAATCATCCCCATTGTTCCGGCGCCATAAATCAACACATTTTCTTTCGTTTGATTTGATTTAATAGATTCTAGGTACAATAGTTTGATTACAAATCTGCTGCCTACAATAAAAGAAAGGCTAAAAATAAATTCCATTATTAAAATGGACATGGGAAAAAGATACACCTCGTCTAAAAAATTCTTTCGAAAAATACTAGAGAACAAGAAAATCAAACTGCAACTTACGTTCGCGATTAAGATCCGTTGGAGATCTTGTGTGGAGGTATACCTGACTAATCCTTTGTGAATTTTAAGGAAGTAGAATACGAAGAATTTCAGTAGGAAATAAAAAAGTATAGATTTTGATAATACTGCCCATTCAGTCTGAATGGTTGCCAAATCAGTATTTAAATCAAAACGTATTAAGTAAGATAGAGCTAAGGAAAAACCAGCAATTAGTATATCAATTAGCTGAATTATCCACCTTGGTGTTCGTGCCCTAAATTGAATCATATACAAAAGTATAAATTCTTTGCTCGAATGGTAAAATTAAAATAGAAGATATTCAATGGAGTAATAAGCGTTTCGAAACTCAAATTACTTAAAAACGAACTACTTGTAATTTGTAATCGGTTAACACTTGATTGTATAAACCATTCACTTGGTGATCCCAAATCTTTAAAGATGGATGAGAAT
Organism: Crocinitomicaceae bacterium; assembly: GCA_021740085.1. Taxonomy (GTDB): domain Bacteria; phylum Bacteroidota; class Bacteroidia; order Flavobacteriales_D; family Crocinitomicaceae; genus UBA952. The sequence goes on along the minus strand of JAIPAL010000060.1, from coordinate 7,187 downwards.
CAATCTCACAGGTACCTTCTAATTTTTCGTTAGCTTCTATTTCGTAACTGAAATTATATTCTTCATTGGGACAAGTAACACAGATGTTATCGTAGTATAATTCATGTTTAGCCTTTAGATTTACTTTTGTGGCAGTTTCATTTTCGAAAACCAATAATTGATACACCATATTTTCGTTTCTTTTTGCATCAAAGCAATTAACTTCTTTCGAGGAAATTTTAACGCCACTTTCATTGTAGATCACTTTTGGTGCAGATAAAGTAGTGGTTATTATTTTTTGAGCGTAGTTAGTTAATCCAAAAAATATTACGAAGAAACTAAGAATTGAGATTTTGTACATAAAACGTTTTTTAAAGATTAGGTCACAAGGACGGATAAAATTAATTATTTGTTGCGTTGATTTCATAAAATTATTGAATAAATTTGATAAAATTGATGAATTGAAAGAAATAGAGCGAAAATTTAAAGTTAACGTCACATTAATGGGTTTTATTGGAGAGATTATTCCGAAAAACATTGTTCAGGGGTATATTTTTAGTATACCCACTTTGAGTACGCGTGTTAGAAGAATGGATGACAAAGCTTTTTTAACGATAAAAGGAGGCGCTGATCTGCTTTCACGTGATGAATTTGAATATGAAATTCCAGTTGCTGAGGCCAACGAAATGTTGGAATTATTTTGCAAAAAAATACTAATTAAAAAAAGATACGTACTTGTTCAAGATGAATTGTGCTGGGAAATCGATGTTTTTGAGGGAAAATTGGAGGGCTTAATCCTTGCAGAAATTGAACTTCCAGCTGTAGATACTTCTTTTTCATTACCCGATTGGATAGGAGAAGAAGTGACAGAAGACCCTCAATACCTCAATGCGAATTTAATAGAGCGGTGTTAATCTTCCTCACTTGTAATTGGCTCATTTAATAAATCAAATACCATATTTCCTGAGACTACTGTAAAATACTCATTGAATTCCGCTACGGTTGAAATAATAGGCCAAATTTCTTTTGTTGGGTTAATTGTTTCAAATTCACTTTGCACTATTTTGGAAAAATAGCTGGCAATTATGGCCTCCTCCTCCCAGAAATCTTCTTCAATTAGGTAGATTGAAGGTTCATCGTTTTGAAATAATAAGTTATCTGCGGCGCAATTTAATTTTGCCCAATCCCAGAATTTCAATCCAGGAAGAACAGAAATATATCCTCTGTTTACAATTTTCATTTTTTTAAAAGATTAAATTTATTTTTTTGAAAGCGATACCAAAGGGCGTTTTTCCCAGGTTGTTGCACAATTAAAAGTTGCATTGAATCTTTTGAGAAAGTTGATTTCTCAAAATTCATCCATAATTCTTTAGTCAAACTATTTTTACTACTTATAAATGAGATTGATTTTTGATTAATAAAGATCAGAGAGTTTTGTTTTTCAGATTTAAATGATTCATACATTTTAATCGAATTACAATTATTTCCAAAGCAATCTAGCCAATTGTATAAAGCATTTTTTTTCGTGGTTGAATCTTTAAAACTCCAACGAAAATGTAAAACACTATCGTTTTCAACATATAATTTATTCTTAATAAAACTTTTAGCGTTGAATCGATCGATAAAGTGGCGTGTAAATGATGGCGATAAACTATCGAATTTAATCTTAACACTGTCACTTTGGTAGCGTTCTTTCCAAAATAATAATGAATCTGGCAAGGCAACTACCTCTACTTTTTTGTCGGCACTTCTCTTTTTTGTCGGGTCGAATTCTTTGGTTTTTTTAATGTCGTTTGACGTACATGAAATTAAAAGTTGCAATGCAAAAGCGATCGAAAATAAACTTAATTGTTTCATAAATACAAATTTAATCATTTGCTTGTCTAAGGATGAATTATTCAAAGAGTTTTATTAATTTTGATAAAAAATATTCGCTATGAAAATCATTTTTATCTTTAGCTCCATAATTTTAGTTCTCGCTTCTTGTGGGATGAAGGTGCCATATACTACTTTAATTAAAGAAGAATTCGGTTTAGATTCAGAAGAAAAAATGGCAAAAGTTCAGTTCTTTACTTCGGGGACTATCATATTAAATCAAGAATTAAAGGCTGATAATCAAGTTACTACAGAAAATGGTACGCTTGTTTCTAGTTCTAAAAGTGAAAAAGAATCTATTATTATTCCAGCGAGTACGCGATGTATTTTTGATCATTTCGGTACGAAAGATGAAATATTTGTTCGTTTTGAAACCGGTGAAGGAAAAGTAATCAGCTTTAATTCTAAGTCAGACGCTTCAAAACGTTATTACTTTAATGTGGATTGGACCCAAAAAGGTGGACCGAAAATTAATTATGGTGATAATGTTTATAAAATTGATATGGTAAGAGGTAATCCCCGAAGTGCTATATTAATGGTTGCTAAAAAGAAACTTGATAGGGTTAAGCGAAAGGAACGCGTAGCAAGAGGCCTAAAAGTTTAAGTATCTTTAAAATGAAACAAATCAACTACCTTTTTATTGTATTTTTGATTTGTTTTACACAGGCGTATGGGCAAGCAGGTTCTTTATGTCCATCACTCCAAGCGGGTGTTAATCAGACTTTATCTTGCAATCAATCTTGTACTACCTTAGATGCATCCTTTATTGATCTTCGCGAAACTACTAGTTACAATGTTGAATCAATCCCACACATACCACCCATACTTTACAATGAACCCTTAGGAAATGCTTTATCGGTTAGTGCAGGAGATGTTTGGAGTTCTGCCATCAACTTACCTTTTATTTTTTGTTTTTATGGGGTGAATTACAATTCAATTTTAGTGGGGTCAAATGGCAACTTAAATTTTGATTTAGCCAATGCCAGTGGAATTTCCTCCGGACAATTTTCAAGTAATTGCCCTTCTCCAGCCTTGGTTCCAGCAGGAAACATCTTCGGAGTTTACCATGATATCGCTCCTTCTGTTTGTGGCAATATTGCTTATTATTTTGTTGGAGCTGCACCTTGTCGTAAATTCATTGTCTCGTACGATCTTGTTTGTCATTTTTCTTGTGGAAATTTGACTAGTCGGCACATGATTGTGTTAAATGAAACTTCCAATAATATCGAAGTTTACGTGGCAAGTAAGCCAATTTGCTCGAATTGGAATAGTGGAAATGCAATCATTGGTATTCAAAACCCAACTGGAAATACTGGTATTGCAGCACCAGGTAGGAATACTTCGTCTTCATGGAATGTAACATCACCAGAAGCATGGCGATTTAAACCAGCGGGTTTACCGCAATATTCTTTTAATTGGTCGGTGAATGGTGCAGTTATCGGAACGAACGACACTCTTTTAGTATGCCCAAATGTTCCCACCAATTACGTTGCGAATATTAACTACACGCTTTGCAATGGAACGGTATTAAATTATGTAGATTCGGTATTAATTTCCCCTTCTCCCAGTGCTTTAAATGTTATTGAAATTGCCAATAACAGTTCAGTTTGTGGTCAAGCAACTGGTAGTTTAACTGTTCTTGGAATTGGCGGATCAGGAAATTATACCTATTCAATTGATGGGATTAATTTTTCTCCGATAAATTCCTTTCCTAATTTAGCAGCGGGTTCGTATACGATATTTGTTAATGATTCCAGTGGCTGCAGTGGATTGATTAATGCTGTCATTACTGATTCACTTTCTTTTACGGCTAATTTAGTAGCTACTACCCCAAGTTGTGTGGGATTAGCAAATGGTGAAATAAACACCCAGGTACTAGGTAACACGGGGCCCTATTCATATTCATTAAACAATGGAATGGCACAAAATAGTAGCCAATTCGATAGTCTTAGTCCAGGGCCTTATTCAGTTACTATTACAGATCAACTAGGATGCTTTCTTACTTTGTCAACTTTCTTAGCAGCGCCAAACATGTTATTTCTACAAGAAGATACAACATTTACCACCACCTGTTATGGTTCAAATGGAGGTTTGCAAGTGTACGCATTTGGTGGAGCTGGGGGCTTTTCATATGCCTTAGATTCGTTGGCGATACCGCAAAATAGTGGTTTGTTTATGAATTTAAGTGCCGGTAATTATTTGGTAAATGTAACTGACACTCTCGGTTGTCTTGCACAATTGAATGTTTCGATTGACGCAAAACCACCCATCTACTTGACCTTTGATTCTGTATTCAGTGTTAGTTGTTTTGGGATGCTCGATGGAAGAATTTATATCAAAAGGCGATTCGGTGAAGGGCCATTTTCTTATACTATAAACGGAGGCGCCCCTCAAGCATCCAATGATTTTTTTAATTTAATACCTGGCGATTATACCATTATTGGAACGGATGGCGATGGTTGTACCTATTTAATTGATACAACGGTCATTGAACCAGGTATTTTATATGCGGATGAAATGCCTGATATTGTTGCTTGTCAAGGCTATGAAACAATGTTGCAAGGAAGTGGATATGGCGGAACTAAACCCTATTCCTATTTTTGGAGTAATGGAATCAATGGAAATGGGGTATTCGTGGTAGGAGATGATGATACTACTTTTTATTTAACTATTGTTGATTTATATGGTTGCACGGCAACAAGTTCGGTGTTTATCGATGTAATTCCAGAGCCCATCGCTTTGGCAATTCCTGATGTGATTTATGGATATGCCAACTTATTTGTTGCGGTGAATAATGAGAGTTTATACGCTAATCATTACACCTGGGACTTCGGCAATAATTACATTACAACTATTAATACTGCCGCTTATGTCAATACCACTTATACAGATACCGGAACATTTACAATTACTTTAACGGCAACGAACGGCTATTGTGAGGATGTGTGGCAAGGAAATATTACGGTTATTCATTTGGATTCAATTGAGGCGAATATTCCAAATATTTTTTCGCCCAATGGTGATGGCGATAATGACACTTATTTTTTTGAAATGAAAAATGTAATGTCTATCGAAGGGGCAATTTATAATCGATGGGGAGTAAAAATAGCTGATTATAATGATTTGAATTATAGTTGGGATGGCAAAGTAGATGGCGTTGATGCCGTTGAAGGCGTATATTATGTCCAATTTACTATGATAGGTATTGATTGGGATATTCGAAAAGATATTACTTATTTTCACTTAGTGAGGTAATTTTTTGTTTTAAAAATCCCATTGTCCACCGATAGATTATCCATTTTTTGTAATTTTAGTCCACTTAATTTTATTATCATTTATCGCTATGTATAAAATATTATTCTTTTCATTGTTTGTTTCTTCTATCTGTATTTCTCAAAAGAACAAGCCTATTGTTACTAAACCAGTTTCCTTATTTGATGCTTCAACTGTTTCTGCTTTGTCATTTCGTTTGGTGGGTCCAGCACTTACTTCGGGTCGTGTAGTTGATTTGGCAATTCATCCTACCAACAACGATCAATGGTATGTGGCAGCTGCTTGCGGTGGTGTATGGCAAACCAATAATCACGGTATAACATTCTCACCTATTTTTGATGCAAATGGATCATTTTCGATTGCTTGTGTTGAATTAGCGCCATCCAATCCGAATACGCTTTGGGTAGGTACAGGGGAAAATAATAACCAACGTTCGGTGGCTTATGGCGATGGCGTCTATAAATCCTTAGATGGAGGGAAGTCTTTTGTTAATATGGGCTTGAAAAATTCAGAGCATATCGGTAATATTATTATTCATCCGAAAGATGAAAATATACTTTGGGTAGCTGCTTATGGTCCATTATGGAAGAGTGGAGGCGAGAGGGGGGTTTATAAGTCCATCGACGGCGGAAAAACCTGGGAACGCACGTTGTTCGTTTCAGAAAATACCGGTATTTCAGAAATAGCGATCGATCCTACCAATCCATCTATCTTATATGCTGCCGCTCATCAAAGGAGAAGACACGAATGGACCTATATTGGTGGTGGTCCAGAATCTACGCTTTACAAATCTACAGATGGCGGTTTGACATGGCGCGAGATTAAATCAGGTTTACCTGCTGGTGACATGGGTCGGATTGGGTTGGCTGTTTCTGAAAGCGATGCCAATTATGTCTATGCGATTATTGAAGGGCGCTATGGGAAAGGAGGAGTTTATCGTTCGGTAAATAAAGGGGAGAGTTGGTCAAAACAAGGAGATTATAATACCAGTGGTAATTATTATCAAGAGATTTTTGTTGATCCGCTGGATAAAAACAAAGTTTTCGCAATGGATACTTACATGCACCATAGTGAAGATGGCGGAAAAACTTTCAAAGCAACAGGTGAAACCAATAAACATGTGGATAATCATTGCATTTGGATCGACCCTAAAAACACGAATCATTGGATCGCTGGTTGCGATGGTGGCGTCTATGAAACGTATACCCACGCTAAAGAATGGAAGTATTATGCCAATCTTCCCATCATACAATTTTATAAGGTAACGACTGATAATGCGGCTCCTTTTTATAATATTTTTGGCGGTACGCAGGATAATAATTCAATGGGTGGACCTTCTGCAACTAATAATGCAGCTGGGATTCTTAATTCAGATTGGTATATTACTAACGGTGGTGATGGATTTGAATCAGCAACAGACTGGTCCAATAATAACATTGTATATGCGCAAGCGCAGCATGGTTGGCTGGTACGTTATGATAAAGCGTCGGGAGAAAAAGTGCCGATTCAACCTATGCCAGGAAAAGGCGAGGAGGCGTATCGATGGAATTGGGATGCTCCTTTAATTGTTTCATCTCACGATGCTTCCACCTTGTATTTTGCGGCAAATAAATTATTCAAGTCTACGAATAAGGGTGATGATTGGCAGGTGGTTTCACCAGATTTAAGTCAACAAATTGATCGAAATAAATTAGAAGTGATGGATCAAGTTTGGACCATGGATGCTGTCATGAAAAATGCTTCAACAACTATTTATGGTAATATTATCGCCTTGGATGAATCACCCAAAAAGAAAGGACTTTTGTATGTTGGTACGGATGATGGCTTAATTCAAGTATCTGAAAATGATGGCGCTAATTGGACGAAATACAGTGTTTTTCCTGGAGTGCCAAGCAACACGCGTGTTAATATGCTTACAGCTTCATTGCACGATGAAAACAACGTTTATGCGGCTTTTAATTTTCAACGCCAGGGTGATTTTAAACCTTATTTATACTTTTCAAGCGATAAAGGTAAAACGTGGACTTCTATTTCATCCAATTTACCTGAACGTGGAAATG
>JAIPAL010000059.1 GCA_021740085.1 Crocinitomicaceae bacterium | reverse complement strand
AATAGGAGGGAGCGACTTGGAGATGTTTGAACTCCCAATTAAATCAAATTCATGAACTTCACATCCACCACCATAACTTACTTTAAGTTCCAACACTTGCCCATTAATTTTTGCCTCTTCAATTTTTATTGCATCCGATGAATCAGTGGGATTGGCAATTTGAGCGGTAAGAATCGTATCGTTTTTAGCTTGGTTCTTTTGTTCACTTATTTTTTTTTGGCATTTACACCCAACAAAAAATAGGCTGCAAGAAAGTAGGATAATAAATTTCATAGTTATGTTTTCTTTCAAAAGTCAAAATTAATACCATTAAATTTAAAATAACTATTTAATTCCCTTTGTTTAAAAAAATTAATTCTTTCCATTTGCTTGCCTTACCTTTGCCTTAAGATTAATACATGAAAACAAAAACCTTAAAGAAGAACAAAGTGAATGTCGTTACGCTCGGATGTTCAAAGAACATTTACGATTCCGAAGTGCTAATGGCTCAATTGAAAGCCAATCAATTTGATGTTGAACACGAGTCAATGGACGATGATGCCTCTGTTGTAATTATCAATACCTGTGGTTTTATAGATAATGCGAAGCAGGAATCAATAGATACCATCATTAGGTACGTTGAAGCAAAAAAGGATGGCTTGGTGGACAAAGTGTATGTTACTGGTTGTCTTTCTCAACGCTATAAGGATGATTTAGAAAAAGAAATTCCAGAAGTCGATGCTTATTTTGGCACGCGGGATTTGCCTCGCTTATTAAAAACATTAAAGGCAGATTATAAACATGAGTTGGTAGGGGAACGATTGTTAACTACTCCTTCACATTACGCTTACTTTAAAATTGCGGAAGGTTGTGATCGTCCTTGTACTTTTTGTGCGATACCAATTATGAGGGGAAAGCATCTTTCTACTCCGATTGAGGACCTGATCATTCAAGCTAAATCTTTAGCGGCAAAAGGGGTGAAGGAATTAATGTTGATCGCTCAAGATTTAACGTATTATGGCCTAGATTTATACAAAAAGCGCGCACTGGCAGATTTGTTAACACAATTGTCAGAAGTTGAAGGCATCGCTTGGATTCGTTTGCATTATGCTTTTCCTAGTGGTTTTCCGATGGAGGTCTTGGATGTAATGAGGGAGAAAAGCAATATTTGTAATTATTTGGATATGCCTTTGCAGCATGGTTCTACGCGTATGTTGCAGGCAATGAAAAGAGGCACTACTAGAGAGAAAACGGAAGAGTTGATTGCTGCAATTCGTGAAAAGGTTCCTGGCATAGCGATAAGAACGACGTTAATTGCAGGTTATCCCGGAGAAACGGAAGCTGATTTCCAAGAAATGTATGATTGGGTGCAACGCAGTAAATTTGATCGCTTAGGAATATTTACCTATTCTCATGAAGAAAATACGGCCGCATATGCTTTCGAAGATGATGTGCCCGCTAAGGTTAAAAAAGAACGTGCGGATGCCATTATGGATTTACAAGCTGGAATCAGCTACGAATTGAATCAGTTAAAAGTGGGGAAAATATTTTCCGTTTTATTTGATCGTGTGGAAGGCGATTATTTTATTGGTAGAACGGAATTTGACTCTCCTGAAGTGGATAATGAGGTCTTGGTGATGAAAACAGCTGATAATTTCATTCGAATTGGTGATTTTGCTCAAATTCAAATAACAAGTGCTGATCATTACGACTTGTACGGAGAAATCATTGGCTAAAGGTTCCTAGGAATTATAGAATTACTAATTAGTTACTGCGATACGAAAGTGTAGCTTATTGTCCCTATTTGTGTTGAGGAAGCAGCGCTGGAAAAATTAAACCGAGACAGTTTTGCATATTTCAGGGCTTGTTGCGTCATGCAAGCATTGGCGTTCGACGATGATGTTACCACAGCTTCAATTACATTTCCATTTTGATTCACTTTAATTTGAACGGTTACCTTTCCAGAAGAACCTGTTCCACACGTATAACCCGGATTTCGAACGAACCAGTTGTTATTTTGATAAGCGGTTCGTTTCGCCAATGACCAATTCACCATCACATTTCCTGCATAGACGGTAGGTCCGCCATTACTCGCGTTATTGTTTTTTGGATTTACCTTAGGATTGTTAGCATTATCATTACGTTCTTTCATTTCCTTAAGAATCGTTTCTCTTTTTGTTTCACCTCCTTCCGCTTCGTATAGGCTCTTTTCGAAGTCCTTGATGGACTGTTCGATTTCACTTGCGGACATATTCTCTTGCCAATTTTCATTAGAGCGCTGTCGTGTATCGTTCATGTCGCGCGAAATATTTTTTAAGTCACCCGAATTTAAATTATCCTGTATCTGGATTTGTTCTGGTGTAAGCAATAATTCCTCCTTTTGTAATTCAAGTAAGGGTTCATCATTAAAAGGAATAATGGGAAAATAACGGGTGTAAGTTTGCATTTCAAGGTAAATAAAAAAGCCAATGTACACCGCAAATGCAGTGAGAATGCCTAGTTTGTACCTGTCAATGAAAACAAACATTTTCTTTTAAATAGTATTAACATGAGTATTGGAGTGAAAGTTACAAAGATTATTAACTATCTACCGCATGCCTCCACGAAAAAATCGTGGGGATGATGTTTTGATGCTTAAAAATTGACGATTTTTAAAAAAAAAGGTTTTTTTTGTGATCCCTCTGGGATTATTTCATGAACCCGGTCTTTGGCTCAGTCCAAGCATAGCGTCCACTATGCTACGCATAGTTTGGGCTTTTCTATTTTTCTCGCTTACAGGAACAAGTTCCTGCCGCTATAAAATAAAAAAGCCCACTTCATAAATGAAGTGGACTCTTTTTGTGATCCCTCTGGGATTCGAACCCAGGGCCCATACATTAAAAGTGTATTGCTCTACCAGCTGAGCTAAGGAATCGTGCTTTTTGGGGTGCAAAGATACATTGATTATTTTGTTTTTCAAATCATTAATTTGGTAATTTTGTTTTTTTATTGATTTATTTATTTAAATCTGTCATTTTCAATTAGTAAAAAACATCATTTGTCACCAAAAAAAGTTATTTTTCTTGTCGGATTCATGGGGGCAGGTAAGTCGAGTGTAGGTAAATTGTTATCCGTTCTACTTAATGTCGATTTTATAGATTCTGATTCTTTCATTGAGAAAAATGAAGGTATGTCAATTGATTCCATTATTAAAAAGCATTCTTGGGATTATTTTCGTGAAAGGGAAGCGAAATGGGTGGATAAATTGGATCCCAATTTTACGTATATATTTGCAACAGGTGGTGGATTGCCCTGTTTTCACGATAACATGGAAAAAATGTTGCAACTAGGCATCGTGATTTATTTGGAGTGCTCCAACGAGGTGTTGTTTGAAAGGATTAGTAATCAAAATGCCAATAGACCCTTGCTATCAGCACTTTCAGGAGATGAACTAATGCAGTTTATTGCTACTACTATGGCCGATCGGGCATCTTACTACAGCCGTGCGAATATTATTATCAATGGAAATGAAAACGTGGAAGCTATTGCGAAACAAATAGTTAATATCCTTGCTTGGTAGCTTAATATAAATCTTTACGGAAACCCACATTAAAAATAAACACCATTGGTGCATATAATGCTGTATTTTGTGCAGTTGTATTGCTTGCTTTGCCAAAAAGTGCATAATTACCTGTAATATCGGCATAAATTGTTCCTCTAGCCGGAATGGTATATTTTATACCACCTTGTAAACCCAATGCCAAACTTAGTATAGTTCCTTTAACTTCTTCATTAGGAGATAATTCATAGTCGTTTTCCCAAGTGTATTGGCCTGTTACATCTAGTTTGTCATATTTGCGCTTCACGGAGTTAATGATTAGCATAAAATTACTTCCGCCATAAACAGAAAATCCATTGTCGTAATCATTACCAAGATAATAGCGTGTTCCTCCTTCGATGGTGGTATAATTCGTAGATGTTAAGTAATTTACACTGAGGTTATACGGACTAGCTGTTAGATCAGTAGCCGTTACATTGGTCATCATAACATCGTCTTCTTTTCTAGGTAAATAATACCCCATTCGTAAATATAACGTAACATCGTTATTTCGAGGAAGTTCAAAGCCACCGTGAAAACCAAAAAATGATTTAGGTACTCCGAAGCCTTTTAATACGCCTGAACCAAGACTTAAACTTACTTGACTTTGTAGGTTAAATGCTACGAAGAATAGGACAGTACTAGAAATTAATTTTGAATACATAGATTAATTTTTAAGGAAACTCAGTCAGCAAAGTTAAGGGAACTTTTACGTTTTTAATGATTTCAAATAATATTTTATTTCATTAAGAGGATAATTAGTATTATTCTTTTTCTTTTATCAAAAAATAGATACATTTGTTCAATAATGTGTATTCAGTGAAAAAGCAATATTTCTTTTCTTTTGTTCTAGCTATCTTATCCGTAATAGCAGCAAAGTCTATTGAGGATATTGGTGTATCTACCTATTACAATGAAAAAGCGACCTCTTTTTTGAAGGAAGATGGGTATTTTGACCTTGATCATGTTAATGCTATTCAGCAATTACCTATGGGAAATGATCCTTTTGTTCATTTTTCAATGATCGATAATTCAAATTATGCTTGTATACAATCGGATCATGGTAACGTGGTATTGTATAATATTGAATCAAACAGCGTTAGCTCTGCCTTGAACTTCGGCTTGTTAACTGATATTCGTGATGCAGTGGTGGTTGATTCAAGTTTGATGCTGTTTACTGAGGATATGTCTGTTTATCGTTCATATGCTCCATTTGATTCTTTAAATACAACGCTCTTAGTTGAAGGGAATACCTCCATAAAAAGTGCAGCAATTTGTCACCATGCTTTAACACATCGATTATTTATTATTGGAGATCCTTCGGAAAGTGAAATTCAAAGTGAAGAACGGTCCGTGTATACGTACAACCTTAATAAAGGCATCTATATTGAGGAGCCATTATTTACCTTTGACGTAGAAGATTTAGAAGTCTTTGCTGAGAAAAATCATATCAAAATTAATTCTTTTAAAATGGATGAATATGGCGATACTGTCATGGGTTTAAGTTTCATTCCAACCTCAATTTCAGTACATCCTAAAACAAATGAAATTTATATTTTATCTTCTATTGATAAATCAATGGCGGTTTTCAATCAGTTTGGTGAACTAGTGAATTTTGCTATCCTTTCTGATCGGCAATTTACCAATCCTACTGGAATGACATTTAATGCTTTCGGGGATTTATTTATTTCCAATAATGATTTAATGAATAATTCTATCGTTAAGATAAACTGGAATAAGTTGTTCCAAAAAAAAATAACCAATTCGCTTATTTTTGGTCTGTAAGGATCCAATTCCTCGCAAAAGGACCTTCATTAAACAAAACATCTAAGATGGATAAGTTTGGCTCAAAAGGTTTGTTGTAGCTAAATACTTGTTGGTATATTTTTGTTTCCTCTGCTGGATTCAAAAAATCATAGGAACGATAATCTTCGGAATCAGTAGCTTGGTAGATCTCTGAAAATTTACGTTCAAATGAAATGTCCAATAGTGTACCGATCATCTTAAGTATAACATTGTTTTTTTCAAAAAGGTAGTTGTGCTTAGCCAAAATACAATCCTTTATTTCGGCTTCATACGCCTCGAAATAGGGTGCATGAGCGTATGCAGCATGAATTGCGCGCCAATGAATAATTTGCCATCGATCCGTATAATCAATTTGTATATTTCCGCTTGTTAATTTTATGGACCGATCGTGTTTGATGGGCACAATTAATTTTAATTTCCCGTTTGAACTTAAAATCTCGCACCTGTTACGGATACTTTGTTTGACAAAGTTTTCGTGTAAATCAATTTGTGCATCTTGAAATTTATTCAATACTTTAAGGTACCCAATAGAAGGGAAATACGCACTTGGAAAAAGGGGCATTACTTGATTAACTTAAACAGTCTATCCCATCTAATTCCTTTATACGCGCTTTTTGAAAACCAAACAAGGGAAGCTCTTCCTACCACATGATCCTCCGGAACAAATCCCCATACTCTTGAATCGGCCGAGTTATACCTATTATCTCCCATGAGCCAATAGTAATTCATGGCAAAAGTATACGTAGTACTTTTCTTTCCATCGATTAGTATTGTCCCATTTTTTGACTCTACCAATGTATGTCCTTCATAGGCAGTAATAATCCGTCGGTACCAAGCGATATTATCTTTTGATATGGTAATAGTTTGGCCTTTTGTTGGCACTTGAAACTTTTCAAAATCTGTCATCGTGTTGTTGACATAAAAGTCCTTAGGGAAAATATTAAGATTTTCTATCATTTGTTGAACAGTCGGCTTGGCTCCATATTTATCAGCTCGATCTTGTTCAATGTAAATTTCAAATACTGCTTTAGGAAATGCTTTTTGTATTTTCTTCTTTTCTTCAGGTGTAACAGTCAGCATATAATATCCTTCGTGATGTGTGTGATTTAAAGGACAACTATTTCTATTATTACAACGATCTTCAAAATCAATTCGTGCTTCACTTGGATCATTTTCAAGGCCAAAGCGTTCAGACATTTCGTTTGAAAATGGAAAAGAAACAGTAGATTTGGAAACTTTGTATTTCAAACATTGTTGAGGAGCTATCCACCCGGGTTTGCCATTTACATATAATATGGAGCCTTTCACTTCAAGAAAATCGCCAGGAATCCCAACGCATCTTTTGATGTAATTTTCTCTTTTGTCAACAGGGCGATAAATTAATCCTTTATGTTCAATATAGTCTAATCCTTTTTCTGGCATGCCACCTCTACAGTAGGTCTCTCCATTTTCCATTTTTTGTCTTGCCAATTTTTTCCAGTAGTTAATATTGCTTATAAAATCTTGGCCATTTTTATTCATGTAATTATAATAGGCAGAATCACTGGAAAAAGAAGCGTTTTTATCTTTTCGCCAATAATAAAGCGCTTCTGAAATGAGTACACCGTGGTAATCGTGTCCCATCAATCCTTCCGGTACTCGGGGATCATAGATAGCTGTATCGCCAGAAGGGTAATTAAAAACTACCACATCATTACGATTCACCTTGCCAAATCCCGGCAAGCGAAAATAACTTCCCTTTTCTATAAGTGTATAGGATGGAATGTTTATCCAAGGCACGTTATTATGAACAAGCGGGTAGGAAAGTGGAGTTACAGGCACTTTTGGTCCGTATGCTAATTTGTTTACGAATAAAAAATCACCTACTAGCAGTGTTTTTTCCATGGAGCCCGTTGGTATTTGAAAAGGTTCAAATACATACGTTCTAATAATACTTGCTGCTACAAGCGCAAATATAATGGAGTCTCCCCATTCTTTTATCCTTGATTTATTGCCAGGCTTATCGCGAGAAACGGCTCCGATTGCTAAGGCAATTGCATGGCCGATTATTGGTAAACTCATGAATAAGGCAATGTGATCGCTCCATTTACGATTTTGAATTTCTTTTGAGTTGGACCAGTTTGTTTCTTTTCCAAACTCGGCATTTTCCTTTGTCGCTTTATAACTCAACAAATAAGGAAAAAAGATGGCTTGCAAGGTATCGGTGAAGGAATAGTAGCCAAATCGTTTTAAATAACTAGCATTAGCAACGGCTAACATCACCAGATGCACACCAGGGAATAGCATTAACACCGCCCAAAAAGGTTTTGAACAGGTAATTTTAAATACAATGAAGTAATTATAACCAGGAATTAATGCTTCCCATGCTTTTCTTCCTGCTTTTGGGAATGATTTCCACCACATCGCTAGGTAGGGGTGCACTAAGATTAAGAGATAAAAAAATAAAAAGCTCATAGGTTAAAAGTGTTAATTCTGTAAAACGTCTTTCATGGTAAAAATACCTTTTTTATTTTTGATCCATTCTGCAGCAAGAATTGCTCCTAGTGCAAAGCCATCACGTGTATGCGCGATATGTTGAATCTGTATGCTATCAATAGGGGAAGAATAGTTTACAAGGTGTGTCCCGGGAACATTTTCTTCACGTAAAGCATGAATAAAAAATTCATTTCCATTTTCTAGTTCATTGCTTTCTGCTAAGCGCCAATTTTTATAATTGGTATTCTGTTCGATAATTCCTTCGGCAAGGGTAACGGCTGTGCCACTGGGCTTATCTAATTTTTGTGTGTGATGAATTTCTGTCATTTCTAACTTGTAGGCTGGATGAGCCTCCATAATTTTAGCAAGTTTTTTGTTCATTTCGAAAAATAAATTCACACCAATGCTAAAATTGCTAGCATGTACTAGCGCTCCATTGTATTTTGAAACATTTTCTGTAATTATTTTTAACTCATTTTGCCATGCGGTTGTTCCTACAACGATGGGCAGGCCAATTTCTAAACAAAAGTTCATGTGTTTCACAGCCAACTCAGGCCGTGTAAATTCGATGGCGACATCCACGTCATCAAAATTGGTGTTTTCAATAGAATTTTGGCTGTCTACAATGGCTGTAATCTGATGTCCTTTCGCCATGGCCAATTTTTCAATGGCTTTTCCCATTTTTCCATAACCGATTAGCGCAATTTTCATAGAACAAAAATAAGCTTTTGTAATTAACGGAAGGACATTTTAACACTAAATCCAGGTGATTTTCGATTCGTTAAGGTCGGGTCTATCGATAAACTTAGTTTGTCGCTAACATCAAATTTGATAAAATGGGCTTCTACGCCAGCGTCGATGATTTGAATAAAGTAAACCGCACCAAGTGCTAAAATAGATAAATCACGTAAATCTAGGTGTTGTTGGTACAGCGAAAGTATCGCTTGGTCGTCGTAGTCGATCCATTGCTGACTTCCGCCTCCTAATTGTCGCAGGCTATATTCATCTTTTAGCTTATTTTTCATTTGCTGGTTTGAAACCAAAAAATAACCAGCAGCGCCAAGTCCGGCATAGATGAGTGGGACTTTCCAATAGGCATTTTTTCTACCATTGGTCATTTTAATTGAATTGAATACTTGTCCTGCTCCGGGTAAGCAAGCAGAAAGTAGGACGGCTTTTTTAAAATAATAGGAACTTGAATCCGACTTTTTTGTAGGGCTTTCTTGTCCAAAAAGAAGAAAAGGGGCTAGTGTGATAAGAAGAATTATACTTTTCATTCACCGTTTAGTAGTGAAACAATCCGTTTAAAATCATCATCTGATGCAAAAGGAACAATTAATTTCCCTTGCCCTTTTTGATTTTTTTGAATTGTAACTTTAGCGATTAATCGTTTCTCTAGTTCTTCCAAAAATATCAGCTGAATTGAACTGAGTTTCATGCCTTCGTCCTTAGAACTAGAACTAGTATTATTCTTTGGTTTTTTAAGGAGTTGTTCTAAATCTCTAACTGATAGTTTGTCTTGGGTTATTTGGTTAAATAAGGCCATTTGTGCATGCTCATCTGATACTGCAACAAGGGCTCTTGCGTGTCCCATTGAAATTACGCCATCTCGAACACCGGCTTGAATAGTCGCTGGTAACTTTAATAATCGAAGGTGATTAGTTACGTTGGAGCGTGATTTTGAAATTTTTTCTCCTAACTGTTCTTGGGTAAGCGAACATTCTTCGATTAAACGTTGATACGACAAACCAACTTCAATGGAATTTAGGTCTTCTCGTTGTATATTCTCAACGAGTGCCATTTCGAGCATTGCTTGATCATTTGCAATTCGAATATAGGCAGGGACTGCTGTCAAACCTGCAATTTGAGCGGCACGGAAACGTCTTTCTCCTGAAATAAGTTGGTACTTGTCACGTCCCATTTTCCGAACGGTTAATGGTTGAATGATACCATGGGTTTTTATCGAAATTGCCAATTCTTCCAGAGCTTCTTGTTCAAAGTGCTCACGTGGATTAAAGGGATTAGTTTCAATTGAATGAATTGGCAGTTGTGAAATTGATCCAAGAGTGGCTCCAGATAGAGAGGTGATATCCGTATCTACATTTGTTAATAGTGCCCCCAAACCTCTTCCGAGAGCAGGTTGTTTTTTAGGGTTATTGCTCATTGTCAAGTTCAATTATTTTTTCTTCGTTTCCAATTTTGGTTAAATTATTTTTTTGTAATAATTCTCTGGCAAAATTAAGGTAATTTGTGGTTCCTCTTGAAGCAGCATCGTGCATAATTACGGTTGTACCATGACTGGAAGCTTCTGTTAGTGTGGTGTTTCTGTGAATAATTGTATCAAACACCAATTCTTGAAAATGAGTTTTCACTTCATCAACTACTTGGTTGGCTAAGCGCAATCTGGTATCATACATGGTTAAAATCAAGCCTTCAATTTCCAAATCAGGCTTTAACCTAGCTTGCACAATCTTTATAGTATTTAACAATTTGCTTAAGCCTTCCAGTGCAAAATATTCGCATTGAACAGGAATCATCACTGAATCTGCCGCCACTAAAGCATTTATTGTTATCAATCCTAATGATGGCGAACAATCAATTAAAATAAAGTCATAATCATCTTTTATTTTCGCAATCGCTTTTTCGAGTAGGTATTCTCTGTTGGGTAGATTAATCATTTCCAATTCTGCCCCAACAAGATCAATGTGCGATGGCAACAAATCTAAATTTGGATTTTGCGTCGTTAGGATGGCTTGTTTTGGATCTAAATCATTGACCAAACAATCATAAATATTTCGAACCGCTGTAGGATCAAACCCTGTACCAGAGGTAGAGTTGGCTTGAGGATCTGCATCGATAATCAATGTTTTATATTCTAATACACCAAGGCATCCGCCTAGATTAATTGCTGTTGTGGTTTTTCCAACTCCGCCTTTTTGGTTTGCTATTGCGATGACCTTCCCCATGTTTTAATTTATTCTATAAAATTAATTCAAGTTTATGGAATTATTTCAATTAATGTAAGGATTTTATTAACTGAATTTAGCTAGATTTGTTTATAATTGTTGTTGAACAATTGGAATAAGCAAAATTCATTTTTTTTATCATCTTTTTCTGACTTAAAATAAATGCAAAAAAACATTCATCTCCGAATTGGATCATCACCTAAAAATGAGATTGTTGTCCAGAATAGTTCGGTTGACTCATTTCACTTAGAATTATTTAGCGATACGGAAGGCAATGTTTTTATTACTGATTTAAATTCTAAAAGTGGCACTTTTATAAATGGAAAGCGATTAAAAGGCTATACCTTATTAGACAGTGGCGACGAAGTGGTTTTGGGAGATTCTTATCGTTTGAAATGGGAACAATATAAAATAGTAGTTCCGAAAAAAGTGATTTCAACTGAAAAAAAAACTTCTCCCCTTCATACGAATTCCACTAAAACAAACTCATCGAGTTCCACTAGATCAAAGCCATTGGCTAAAAATAGTTCAGAAGGGAACATTAACAAGCAATTGATGCTAATCTACGGCTTAGTTTTGTTCGTAATTCTACTTATGGTACTCTTCTTTTAAGGAGAAGAAAATCAATTGGATACATCATTAAAAAATTGCAAAACAATGGAATTTTTAGAAGCGAGGAGTATGCCAATTCGGTATTATCTAAAAGTTTGAATCTGCTAGGCAAAGAAAAGTTTGAATCATTAATGCAATCAAAATTGCATCCCATTACCGAGCATGATTATATTGAAGGCTTGTTTGAAAAGGCATCAACAATTTCTTTTATTACGAAAGGTGATTTTTTCATGGTAAGGGTAGGTGCATATTCCCTTTTTATTCATCAAGACACAAACAAGAAATTTAGCTGCTGCTTGAATCAATAGTATGATGACAGTAAATTATTTGGTAAACAAGATGAATAATGAAATAATCGGTTTATTTAATACATTGAAAATCAAATAACTCATAACCTTTGTTGTATCATTTTCCAAACATCTGAAGGAATTGGCTTTAAATAGTTGCGATTGGTATATCTTCGAACTTCGGATTTCAAATATGATACACGATTCATGCTTGTAGGATGCGTATTTATCCACTCTAAATTACTCGAAAAATCATTTTCTTCTATCGTCATTATTTTCATAAAATCTACTAAAGCTAAGGGGTTGATGTTTGATTTGATTAAATAAAGAACAGCTTTAATATCAGCTTCTTTTTCTAAACTACGTCCAAAACTTGTTGAGCTTAAGTTTCTTAAAATTTCTTGCGCGACATGAGAATTGCCACCATTTGTGGTCAAAGTGAAAAGAACACTTAGTCCTATATCCGAGGATAACTTTTGAACGACGTGTGATAATTTGATGTGTGCAATTTCGTGTGCTAACACCCCACAAAGTTGGTCTGAATTTTCTGTTTTTTTTAATAAGCCGGTGTATATAACAAGATGTCCGCCTGGCATAGCAAATGCGTTGACTTCATTTTTTTCAATTAAGTGAAGATGGATTGTGTTTGGATCAATGCTATTTGAAACACAGATTTCCCCAACGAGACTATCTATCTTTTCGATTACTAACGAATCACATGAAATTTTTTCAGAACTAATGACTGCTTTTACCAATAAATCACCAATTTTCTTCTCTGATATAAATTCAGTTTTTATACTTTTAATGAGAGGATTCCAATTAATCATTTGAAAAAGAACAAACAATAAAAAGATTAACCCAATTAATAAGGCGCTCTGAAAAAGCAGCTTTCTAATTTGACTCATTTAATTATTAAGTTGGTTAATGGGCCAAAAAAGAATAATTCTACATGCCTTCCCTTTCGTGTCTGTATCGCGGCAAATATGGTTGAAATCATTTCTATAATATTAACAACTATAACAACGGACAAATATGCAAAATAATATGATGATAAAAAACGGTCACCAAGAAATATCGAAATTGTCCACCAAAAGCTTATACTATTAAAAATAAAGAGGACAAGTTGAGAGAGTAGTGCCTGTGTACAGTGCCATTTTACAAAAACACTTACTTTTCTATTCATTAAAAAGAAAATAAATGTTGCAAGAAGATTAATTAGTGGTAGAGGTAAACCTACAATGATTACCACGAGAGACATTAAATAACCATTTGATGCTTTTTCGGCTTCTTCTTCCGATGGTTTATAGGTGTTAAAATATGATGAGGCCATTAATTGTGTTTAATAAAATTCCAAATCCAATTCGCAATAATCAAAATCAATGTTATGGTAATATATTTTGGTTCTTTAAGTTTTGATTCAAAAAATAAATACAATTTTTGTAAATCGTTACGTTTTTTAAGTAAATCCCAAGCGATTCCAAAAGGAGTAATTAATACAAACGTTAATGCTATAAATCCTAATGGATTCATATATAGCGCCTTTCTCATTTCTCCTTTCAATATGAATAATACTGATCTTGTTGTGCCACATGCTGGACAAGTAATCCCATATATTTTTTTAGAAAAACAAACCCCGTAATTTTGATAAATTAAAGGGTTTATATAGATATTGATTATCCAATAATAAGCAATTATACAAA
>JAIPAL010000058.1 GCA_021740085.1 Crocinitomicaceae bacterium | reverse complement strand
AAATTATCTTGTTGACAAGATGCAATCTGGTCGTAATACTCAACATTATCCATTACATAAGTAGTCAATATCCAATTTTTACCTGTTATTAATTCTGTTTTTGTTGGTGCTGGAGTAGGAGTAGGAGTAGGGGTTTCTTTTTTACAGCTTATAACTGTTATTCCTAATCCTAGTACTAGTAAAGCTGAAGTAATTTTATTAATTGCTTTCATATTTCTTGTTTTTTTTTAATGGTTTATATTGTTTTGAATGGGCAGATATTGGTTTTTTTTATCTTTCTACAATAAAATTGATTGATTGAGAATGATTATCAGTGGTAAATTCAGTTGCAGTTGTTTGAGCGATTGATATACCACTACAAAGAATGGTAAGGATAGCTATGGAAAGTTTTTTCATAAGAGGTAGTTTTATACTTTAATAAGTAAATCAAATTTTTACTAAAGGTATTAATTTTTTATCCAAGTCAGTAATGTTTTATTTTTCATCGTCTCGATTGGCAAAGATGATAAAGATATGCCTAGGCGGATCGAGAACTAGAGATATTGAAATACACCGATGTTTTGGTGATTTGTATATAAGTGTCTCTCGACTTTGCTCGATTCACTTAAAGGGCTTCGAGTCCGCCGCGGCGAGAGGCACGGCACCGAAATCAATTATTGGTTTCCGAAATAAAATTTATGACGGTTTCCATTCTGATCTGAAAGCATATAGATACCAGCAGCGACCTCTAATTTTAGAAGCGTTTCGCCCGCTAAGATCGCTTTATTCATGAAGACATTTCCGGCCATATCGAAAAGTTGGATCTGTGTTTCATTTTCAACAAGTACATGTAATTCATTATTTACTTGCCAAATCTTCCAGGTAGAATTCAAATTTGGAAGGCCAGCTGGCTCGTTTAATTCAACTTTGGTAACATACGTTAGAATGTTAGCACATGAATCGTCATAGATTGCGTAATTGACTAAGCCTCTTGTTATGTCATCATAGCCATCGTAAATTCCGTTTTCGATTGTGGTAGAATCAGAAGAACAAAAGCAATTCGTGTTGACTTGAAAGTTCTTATCGGTAATGTTTTCAAGGTTATAATTTACATTATTACACAATTGATTATACATGATTTGCGCTGAACTTGGATTAGTTCCACGAACTTGTACACCTGTTCCATTATCGGTTATGATATTGTTCGTTAGAAATGAATTATCACCAAGTTTAACGGCAATTGAATTATTAGTAAAGGTTGAATTCGAAATGGTCGAAGAACCGGAATCATCGATACCGACATTATTCCCATCGAAAAAACAATCAATAATTTGTACACCAAATGTTTCGGCAAAGGCGAAATCATTATTAATAAAGCTGCAGTTTTGAATGGTACCTGGGCAGCTAATTATATTATTAGTGTTTCCGGTGAAGATGCAATCAACTAAAGTAATGCTATTTGACCAAGTGACAGAGCAGAAATTTTGGGTGAATTGACAATT
Source organism: Crocinitomicaceae bacterium (assembly GCA_021740085.1). Taxonomy (GTDB): domain Bacteria; phylum Bacteroidota; class Bacteroidia; order Flavobacteriales_D; family Crocinitomicaceae; genus UBA952. The sequence goes on along the minus strand of JAIPAL010000058.1, from coordinate 11,940 downwards.
CGTCGCATTCATAGAACCATAAATATATTGCGCGGCTTGACCAACATTGTTTTTTTCGAATACGCAATTCGTGTAGTATAAGTCCGCATTTAATTGAAGCGCATAATTATTGTTTTTAAAGCGACAATTGGTAAAATTATAACTAACTCCAGGTTCTGGAACATCATTATAAATTCCATACCATGCATTGTGTAATTCAATTCTATCTAATTGGCAAGTTCCACCTTTACTTCCTTTAATATTTATTCCTAGCCAGTTTTGAAATCCATCGGTGGTATCACTGCTTGTAAATTTGATTTTATTGGCGTCTGTGCCAAGAGCAACTAAGGCACCTCTAATTTCTAAGTAGATAAAATTTCCCATATTGAACGAATAATCAGCGGTAAAACGAACCTCACATCCTGGCTCAATGGTCAATGTTTTTCCAGGAAAAACAACCATAGATCCGGTAACAATATAAGGACTACCAGCTGTTGTCCAGGTAGTATTTTGATAAATTCCGCCAGAAACGGATGTTTGGGCAAATGATACTCCAACGGAGAAAATAATAAAAAGAGCGATTAAATTTTTCATAGTTTAATTACTTTAAAAACGTTGGTAGTTGAATTTTCCTGATCGACTTTCACAAAGTAGATTCCTGCTTGAAGAAACCCAAGGTCGAATACATTTGGACTTGTTGCATTAATGAAAAAGTGTTGCCCATTTGTGTTGTAAACACTAAGTTGATCGATGGCTGTTTCTTGAAAAATTTCCAAGAAATCCGAAACAGGATTGGTATAGGAAAGTGTTGAACTGATTGTTGGGTCCAATCCTGCACCCTGCGATTCAAATTTTTGAACTGTACCTAAAATCGAAGTACATGTGGTATCATAAATAGTATAATTGATAAGGCCTTTTGTAATATCATCATAGCCGTCAATTAGGTAAATTTCAATGGTGGAAGAATCAAGACCACAAAAACAATTGCTCAGAAGTGAATAATTCATGTTAGTATTGTTATCCACATTGTAAGTGATATTACTGCAGATTTCGTTGTCATAAATCTGTGGGCTATCCTGCACTGTTGATACATTTGAAATGCGCAATCCTCCCAAATTGTTATTGATTTGATTGTCATGAACAAGCGCATTAACACAGGCTTCTATAGCAAGCTCATTGTACATAAATTCATTATTAAAAATCTCACAATAATAGGCCGATTGAATGGCTGTTGTATTATCGTTGAAAAGACAGTTTTGTACTTTTCCTTTATTTGGATAGTTTAATGCTAAGCCATTGTTGAGAAATTGGCAATCTTCAATATACATTGAATCGAATACATTGGCCGCAAATGATACTCCAATTTGATTATCTACAAAATTGGAATTGGTCATTAGAAAAGCAGTCGGATAGGCCTGTATTGAAGTAGTATTGTCTTTGAAAAAGCAATTTTGAATGGTAAAGTAGGACCACCCGTAAACACCAACTTCGTTGTCAATAAACTGACAATTCGTTAAATTAACAGCATTTGCTACCGTAATAGCTTGAAAACAATGAATGAATTTACAATTGGTATATTGATAATTATTCAAGGGCGTTTCATATGAAAAAGGAGCGTAGGCATTCGAAATTTGGAATCGATCCGCGTTGAGCACACCTCCTTGCGAACTCGTGCATACAAATCCTTGCCATCCTACATTATTGGTTGTGTCGTAAATAGTGTAGATTTTTATAGGAAGAAGATCGGTGCCAACACAATTAATCGTTCCTCGGGTTTCAATGTAAATGTTATTGTTTACTTGATTATCAATTCTTATTTCAACACCCGGTTCGATGTTAAGTGTTTTTCCAGGAAATACAACCACAGATCCCGTAACGTTATAGGGACTTCCAGCCAATGACCAAGTGGTATTTTGGTAGATCCCGCCAGAAACGTTTGTTTGGGAGAATAAACTAAATGAAATGAAATTTAATGCGAAGATGATTTTTAGTCGAAACATATTTTTTGTTTTTATAATAACCATTCTAAGTTTTGTTTGTTCGAAACAAAATTAATTTAAATGTAAAAATGGTCTAATAAAAACGGGCTTGCTTTTCGTTTTTCATACTCTCGATTGGCAAAAGAGAGGACGAAGAATAGCGTCCGATGTTTTTGTGTGTCGTTTGATTTTAAGTGTCTCTCGGCTCCGCTCGATTCACTTAAAGGGCATCGAGCGGAGTCGAGAGGCAATTCTTCAGTCGCCACTTGATTTTTTCGTTCTTTTTTATCAGGACAAAAAGAATAAAGTCCGATATTTATCGGACAATAGTGAACTTAATAATCATAAAAATTACTTTCTAATGAATCGAATCGTTCAAAAGCTAATTTTATTACTTACTTTATTTATTTCTAGTCTCGCTAAAGCTCAACTTTTAACAGTTTCAGCCCCTCAACAAGTTCCAAATCCGGGAGTTCCAATTTACCCTGGTTTTCCTGATGGCCACATAACGTACAAGTCATTGGGTAATAATCAGTACTTTCATGTGTGGGCAGGTTATGATAGTTATATTACTTCTGGAACAGATATTCTGCATCAGGATTCAATTTGGGGCTGTGTATTAACCAAAGGGCCGCAAGGTTCCTATGATAATGGTGGAGCATGGTTATACAGTGTATTTAATTTGGATTCTAATCATTGGATTGGCTTCTATCATGCGGAGGATCATGAATTTCCTGGTTATGAAAATCTACAAAAAATTGCGTGGAAAAGTGCGGCGCAATGCGAGAGTTTTGATGGTGGCAAAACATGGGTAAAAAATGGCCAAATATTAACGTCCTGGTTGGAGAAGCCCAATGCGCCAGAGTGGGGTGGAACGGGTGATTTTTCGGTGGTAAGAGACAGTTTAAATAATCGTTGGCTTGCTTATTATGTTTGTCCTGATGGTATTGGTGTCGCTCAATCTTTAGATGCATATGGAAAGCCAGGTAGCTGGTTCAAATTATATAAAGATATATTTTGTGAACCAGGAATTGGGGGGGAAGGATCTTCGCTTCCATTTTCAAAAGGAAAAAAGGCTGGTGGCAATCCAAGTATTATGTATTTCAAACCCCTAAAAACTTGGTTTTTGGTTTATCACGATTGGAATGATGGAGGAATTTATTACTCCTATTCATTTGATCTAATTCATTGGGCGGATGCTTACTTATTGATCGAAAATCCAGGTAAACCGCAAAGAACTTGGTATCCAACTTTGATGTCTTCTTCAAGTGATTCATATAGCAATGGTGACCTTTTTTTGGCATTTGCTCAGTGGGATGACATTTCTTTTCCCTACCGGAATTATTTTATAGCGCCTGTTAATGTTCAAGGATTATCGTTGCCAATTATTGATCTGGATGCTTCAATAACATCTTCAGCATTAGTCTTGACGGAAACAAGCTGTATTTCATTGATTTTATATGATTCAGAAGGAAAAAACACACATACATTTTATCAAGATCAGACCTTACCGTCTGGAAATTATGAACTTGAGCTCCATAAATATACAAGTAAGGGATTTTATTATCTTCATTTAATTAGTAATCAAGGCACTCAAACACGAACAATTTTGGCTTATTGAAAAGAAGGACTGTTATTAATTTTTAACTATTTATCAGTTTTCCTTCTAGGCATGGATCATCGCCACTTGATTTTTTCGTTCTTTTGTATCAAGACAAAAGGACAAAGAATAGCATCCGATATTTTCCGCTCCGCCGCGGCGGAGAACAATAGTTAAAAACACACTAAATCATGAAGGTCATATTTGCTTGTAAAAAGTATCATTTAAGGTGAATATCTTTATTTGCCTTATCTTCGCGCCAAATTAAGGTTATGATTATGTTATTTTCGAACCTTGTCGAGTAAATAGAGTAGGATAGGGGGTGAAAATTCTCATACCTTTAATTTTATAATTGTGCTGCATCTCATGAGAAGGATAAAGCCGGATACTATTTTTATATGAAACGCATAAACGAATACAAAAAAGTTTTCGAAATCGAAAACGAAATCGATCTAGCAGCATTAAAATTGACCTACCGAAAGTTAGTGAAACAATGGCATCCGGACAAGTTTCAAGAAGGTGATCCATTAAGAGAGGAAGCAACGATTAAAGGGCAGCAAGTGGTTGATGGCTACCATTTTTTAGTAAGTATTGCTCCAGAAACAAAAGCGGCAAATTTGGCTGAATACACCGTTACCGTCAATGAAAGTGGCATCGCAGATTTTAAACACAAAGGACTTTTATTAGAGATTACCTTCACTGATGGTTCGACCTATGAATATTTCGGCGTGAACGCGAATGTTTATAAAAAGTTGATTAATTCCGATAAGCAAGTTCGTTTTGCCAAACGATTTATTTACGATAGTTACTTGTATCGAAAATCAAAAAAAGCAACGGAAGGAGAAGTGTAATATCTTGGAATAATAAGGAAGTTTCTTTTTTGCCACTTTGCTTATTTGATCAATAAATTGCGGCGATAGCTTTAAGAATTCGAGTTTAAACTATAAAAAATAGCTTACTTTACTCTCTTATACATCGAACATTGAATCCCATAATCCAACTGGTGCTTCGATTTACTAGCGTTCCTGACTCGTATGGGCACGGTCGATTTTCATCAAAGAATAAACTCACATAAGGCGTAGACTCTCCAACTGGTGATTGATACGCCCAGAAACACATTTCACTACCAAGTCCACCACAGCCAACATCTCTCCATCCGGCTGGTTGAAAATTTAATCCAATAGTATTGTTTCCAACATAACCATTCGTCCAACCTTCTGAACTGAAAGCGTCCATTAAGTTCCTTTCCGATAGAAATAGGTGGTTTTCCAATTCTCCCCAATCTCCTTCTGTTGGCAAGCGCCATCCTTCTGGTGCCAGTCCACGAGGATCATTTAGGGCATATGAATTATATAATTTCCCGTAATTTTTCACTTCAATGTTGAGGTCCTCAACACTTAAATTGTAATAACACCAAGCGGCTTGCTTGTTAAATCCTGCTTCTTTCCATGCCTCATCAGATTGTGCTTGAGGGATAAGATCCCCATTTCGAAATGTCGATACAGAAAGATTCTCAGTCATCCAGTTTTGTTGACCAACTTGAATTGATTTATTTGTTCTAATCTGTTCTTCAAGCGCACTTATTTTCTCATTCGCTATTATAATCTCTTTCTCATGCGCTATTCTTTCCGAACTTACTAGTAACAATAGGCTATCCAAGCGAAGCGATAAGTTGGCAATTTGTTCTTTTTTGGATTGCGCGTAATTTAGATTTACACTCAATATACAAAAGAATAAAAAAAATGATTTCATGGTAATAGAATTATGTATCAATTAAATTTAACTTTTTTTAACAATTCGTTGGTTTTCATATTGTTACTAATTGTCTCAAAGCTTTTCCACTAAGGTTGAGCTAAAACTAGTCATCACTTTGCTCTTATTTTTTTCAGGGTCGTAAACGAGTTGATACAGATCTTTTCCTTCCTCGTATTCAAAATGATAACACAAGGAATTGATGCAATATAGAAAGTAAAGTTCGTAGCCTTCTAACGCTCTTTCAGCATGAATGATATACACAAATTGATCATCTGAAGGATTGACAAAATAAGCAGAGAAATATACGTTTTTCCCTTTATTAAATACCAAGGAATCACTTGGAAATCGGTTGGCTTTAATCACTGAATTTACTAGTTTCTTTACATCGGCCTCTTTATCTAGGTGAACGAAAAAGTTACCTGCGCCAACTTCAATGAAATCTTCATTCATTTTTTCATATTGTGCTCTGAGTGGACTAGCAGCTCCAAAAAGGAGCATAGCTATAAAAATAATTGCTTTCATGGGCTTTAGATTAATGAGTTATTTATTTTTCTTAGTACTTTTTCCTTGATTAGGCGATAACCCAGTTACCGCTGGATCATAAATCAATGAGATTCGCCTGTCATTTTCTGTTATATCGTAGAAGTAACGATACCGATTTTCCATATAGTAACAGAAAATGTTATACCCGAGTACTTCTTGGTGCTTGGCTTTGACACAATGAATTACTAAGACGTACTCACTATTCAAAGGATCAAGGTAAGCCCTGGATAGAATCAAATTAGACCCTTTCTCAAAAGTGAAATCGGTATTCATTTTGTTATCTTTTAAGGTTTCTAAAATGATGCGTTTTAAATCTGTTTCCCGCTGAACAAATAAAAAGTAATTTCCCTTTCCAAATTCCTCAAACTTTTGCATGGTCACCCATTGTGCTTGAATAGTTGGAATGAATAGTAGCAGCAGCGCAATAAGAAGCGTATTTCGTTTCATAGTAATAGATTTTAGAGTGAATTTTTTTGTTGATGCCTCAACGATTTTACTCGAGTACATTAGAAGAAACGCGCTGGGAATTTTTGGTAACAAAAAAAGATGGCAAGTCGTTTTTCGGCGCAATAAAAATGAGTCCAAATAAGGTGTTTTATACGAATGCTTGCTGGCACTTTTATTGATAATTAGATGATAAATAGTATTTTTGAGTTCCAAAACTGATAAAAAGCTAAGGTAATTTTAATGAAGAATTTAATCTTTTGTACCATATTCATAAATGGCTTAGTATTTACAACGAGTGCACAATGCGATCCTTTAAGGATTGTGGTCTTGGGTTCATCGACTTCTTTTGGAACTGGGGCATCTCATCAAGACAGTTCGTATGTAGGTCGTTATTCTCGCTTTTTAGCAGATTCCGTTAACAAAGATTGTGTTATTTACAACCTTGCGCTTTCAGGCTATACAAGCTATCAAATTCAAGCTTCAGGATTTATCCCTCCGAAAAAAAGGTGGAAGCACCAACCTGATACACTTAGAAATATTACGCACGCCATTTCTTTGCGTCCCGATGCAATTCTTCTCAATTTCCCCTCCAATGATGCCGGTTGTAATTTTACCCTGCAGGAGCAAAAAGATAATTTCAAACGTGTAATCGAACTAGCTGATTCAGCTGGAATTCCTTACTGGATTACCACTACACAACCTAGAAATTTTACAGGAGATCCATTAGCGAATCAGAAGAAATTGTTGATCACGGAAATGAAAACGATTTTAATGGAGACATACCCCGAAAACTATATCGATTTCTACGAAGGTCTTCAAAGTAGTAATGGAAATATTTTACCCCAATATAATAGCGGCGACGATATTCACCTCAATGATTTAGGTCATCAACTTCTCTTCACACGCTTGAAAAACAAAGGGATTCATCGTTTACTTTGTGAATAAACTAGTGCTAACTCGAACTACTTTTTTAATTGGTTTCTTGTGCAAATACTTCCGAATGGGAGATTAAAATCCAACTTGCCATTACAATGATTACCTTCAAAAAGCGGACATTCAAATTAGTAAAATTCATAAAAAGGATTTTTTGTAAAAATGCTACTACCAAGAGACTAAATTAAGCAAATTAATTGGAAGGGATAGAAATGGTCAAGTAGCTGCACTTGAACCAACAAAACCTATTTTTCACTATTTTTGACCCATGAAATTAATTTTTGTATTCCTGTGTTGTTTATGCTTGGCATCTTGTGTCCAAATGAATTACATCAAAGATGTGGTGCCTATTACGCAAAAGCATCAAATTATTGCTGTGCTTCCACCGATTACGACTATCGAACGGAAAATATGGATGTCGGATGATAAGTACAAGGAGATGACCGTTAAAAAGCAAAATGAATTACAAATAAAACTCATCAAATCGTTCGAATACCGTTTAAAAAATGGGACTTCATTTGTTGAGATCATGGATGTGCAATTAACAAATGATGTGGTAGCTCCCTTGGGATATCCTCAAGTTCAGTTCAGTCCTCTTGAATTGTGTAAAAGATTAAACGTGGATGCCGTGATTGAAAGTCGAATTGATATTCGGGAACCCACAAATGAATTAACGGCGCTTGTTTTTCAAAACAATGGAGTATCGAATCTGTATACCAATACACTTAATTTGAAAGCAACTCTCTACGACACCTTGCATTCCGTCCCACTCTGGAATTTAGTAGATGTTCGCTATGGTTACTTGGGCTCTATTAAATTATCAATGCAACGAAAATCCATTAGCCGCACAACTCGAAATTCGCCTTATAACATCAAGAAAAACCCCTTTAAAAAATTATACTTAGAAAGCATTAAAGAGCAGTAGTAGGGGGGGCTTTCAATTTAGCTACATAACTTATCTGCAGCGTTAAGATTTATTAATTCAAACATTTTTCTAAAAACTGCCTAAAAAAGCTATATTTGATTAAAATTCATATTTAAATTATTGATTCGTAATTTGTTATTTAAAACATACCCAACTAAATAAATCAAGAAACTATGAAAACAAAACAACTATTATTAGTTAGTACAATTTACCTTTTAGCAAGCTTCCAAAGTGCCGTGCCTAAATTAAATATGATTGAAAATACTAGCGATATAGCTAGTCAAGTAAAATCAAACCCTACGGATGCCTCAAAAATAATGCTTGGTACTTGGGTTGGCGAAATGAATGGAAAGCAACTAACCGTTGTAATTACCAATGTAGTGGGTTCAACAATTACAGGGTATAATATACTCGGAAATACAAGAAGAGCTTTAAGCGGTTATTTTCAAATTGGCACATGGGATCAGCCATGTTCCAAAGCGTACGATGTCACATTGAGTGAACCAGGAACCGACAAGTGGGATGGTGTTTTTACGATAAAGTTTGTTGGATATACCAATACAGACGAAGAAGGCTCTAATTGTTTAGGACCTTATTCTGGAGCTGAGGCCTTTGGTTCTTGGAAAGCAAATAATGGAAAACTAGCGCATGAATTTCAGTTAGAAAAAAAATAAATAGTTGAAATGGGACAAATAAGAATAGGTAGAAGTAAAGATAATGACATCACGATTGACGACGCAAGTGTTTCAAGACATCATGCTACCATTATTCAGACCGCAAGTGGCATTGTTATTAGTGATAATGGTTCTAGTAATGGGACCTTCGTTAATGGAAATAGAATAAATCAAGAATCAGTTTTAAAAAAGAATGACATTGTAAAACTAGGAACCGCTTTAATTCCTTGGATGAATTATGTTGGCTTCCAAGAGGAAAGTAATTCTCTTCAAACAAAATTAATCAAAGAGGAAGTGTCTACGCCAAGCCCTAGTCCTTCTCCGGTAGTAGAATCAAGCAATGTTCAAAATCAAAATGTACAACAACATGTAATAGTTCAACAAGTAGGTAGCCCCTCCAATGGTTTGGGAACAGCTGGATTTGTTCTTGGGCTTGTAGGCTTGATCATTTTCCCAACCGGCATTGTTTTTGGCCCATTAGGTTTTATTTTTTCTTTTGTAGGTTTATTCAAGATTCCGAGAGGCTTAGCAATTGCGGGATTTATTCTTTCACCTCTTGGTTTTATTATTTCATTACTTTTTTGGGCCCGCGTTCAATAACGTTACGCTTGACTTAATTGGGCTAAGTAGCTAATGTAATTATGGTTAAAGATCAATTTTAGTATTTAAACAATAAATTAAAACTTATGAAGCAACTAACAAGATAAAGGCATTGGTTTTTAGAATACACATTCGACCTTAGAAATCGAAATGTTAAAATTCATCACAAGGATTACCAAGGCCGTAGTCGTCCTCATTAGTTATGTCCCAAGAAATAGTCCCATCTTCATTTGTTGTGATCACTAAGGTGTTCAAAGGAGATAAGTCTAATGTTATGTATGATTTTGTATATTCATTGCCATTTTCTGCAAGCCATTTAAATTTTAAAGGCGTCCCATCAAATTCTTTAATTTCTATGTCATAAATCGAACTTGTTGCATATCCGGTCTTGATTGCATAATTATGGTTGGGTTCAATCCACATATCAGGAAGTAAATCGCTTCCAAAACTACTCGTCCCTGTTTCACGAATTCGAATTGAAGAAAAGGTCTCTTCGCTGTAATTAGCGACAAAAAAACAATAGTATCGCTGCGCTGCGAGACTGTTGTCAATTAAGATGATTGTAAAAAGAAATAAGGGAAGTAGGAATAGTTTAAGTTTTTTCATGGTAGTTTTAATTAGTTTATTTTCAAATATATATAAAAAAAGTTGCTTTTTAAAACAAAAGAATTAGAAAATTTAATCCCACCTCCATAAAAAATTCAATCTTGTAAGTTTTCCACCCTTTTTTATTTTGAAAAATGATGTCTTATAGTCGATTGATTGAAAAATGGCATTTAATGATTATACGAATTAAATTATTCTTGCGCTAGATTTTCGTGTCGTATTGTCAATCTTATATAGTTTTCAAAAACTTCTAGGATTCTAAAGGCTTTAAATTAAAACCATAGCGATTTTCAAAATTATAACGCCATCAATCATTCATTCACTATAATTTCTAGTATATTCGCATTTAAAAATTTTAAATATGAAAAAGACTTTATTGTTTATAGTGTTGACTGGCTTATCTTTAGTAAGCAATGCTCAAAATGCGGATGAAATTGTTGCAAAATATTATGAAACAATTGGCGGCACAAAATGGGAAGCTGTAACAGGCATTCTGATGACGGCAAATGTCGATGGTGGTGGAATGAAAATACCGCTAGAAATTGTTAAAATGAGTGATGGAAGGGGGTACTTAAAAATTAATATTCAAGGACAAGAGATCATTCAAAATGCCTTTGATGGTACGACTAGCTGGAGTACAAATTTTATGACGCAACAAGCAGAAAAAAGTACTTCTGATGACAATGAAAATGCAAAACGTTCTTCGAAGGAATTTCCAGATGCCTTAGTTTCGTATAAGAAGTTAGGATACAAATTGAGTTTGGAGGGGGAAGAGAAAATTGATGGTACCGCTTGTTGGAAGTTAAAATTAGAGAAAAATACCATGCTCGTTGAAGGAGAAGAAGTACCAAATATTGAATATTATTTCATAGATAAAGATTCTAATGTTCCAATTATGATGGAGTCGGAAATAAATTCGGGTGATATGAAAGGGAAAATTCAACAAACAAAATTTAGCGATTACCAGGAAGTAAGTGGCTTAATTTATCCATTTTCTATCTTACAAGGAATTAAAGATGGCGCTTCTCAACCAATCACTTTTGACAAAGTGGTGATCAATCCAACGGTTGATTCAAAAACGTTTATGTTCCCTGAAAATTAAATTAATTTTATAACTAATACCATGAAAAAGCAACTTGTTGTCTGTCTTTCTATGCTTTGTAGTTTTGCTTTTTTAGCACAAACTAACAATCTAATTAACGGTGCTGATTATTTCGGAGATGTAAAAGCAAGACACATTGGTCCAGCGCTTATGAGTGGTCGCGTTTCTGATATTGAAAATCATCCGACCAACTCGAACATCGTTTATATCGGAGCTGCCGGTGGAGGTGTTTGGAAGTCAAATGATGGTGGCGTAAAGTTTAATCCCATTTTTGATAAATATTGCCAGTCGATTGGTGTCGTGACGATTGACCCTTCTGATCCTGACAATACAGTGTGGGTGGGTACAGGTGAGGTTTGGACAAGAAACAGTGTTTCTATGGGTGATGGGATTTATAAAACTATTGACGGAGGGAAAAACTGGACGAAAATGGGGCTTGAGAAATCAGACCGAATTTCATCGATACAAATTGATCCGAAGAATCCAAACACAATATATGTTGGTGTTTTAGGAGCGCTTTGGGGAGACAGCCAAGAACGTGGTGTTTTCAAAACAACGGATGGTGGAAAAACATGGACTAAGATTTTTTATATTAATGAAAAAACGGGCTGTTCAGAATTAATAATTGACCCTTCAAATTCATCGGTTCTATATGCATCGTTTTGGGAATTTAGAAGGACAGCCTATTCTTTTAGTTCGGGAGGAATGAATAGTGCCCTATACAAAAGTACCGATGGTGGTCTTACGTGGAATAAAATTCATTCGGGTTTTCCAACAGGTAAATTAGGAAGGATTGC
>JAIPAL010000057.1 GCA_021740085.1 Crocinitomicaceae bacterium | reverse complement strand
AATACTTTTTCTAGATATAGAAACCGTACCACAAACCTATGAATACGCAAAAATAGACGAGAAAACTAAAGAGTTATTTAATGCTAAGAATCGTTTTGCACAAAACGAAGAAAAATCATTTGAAATGATTTACAATGAAAAAGGGGGCATACTTTCAGAATTCGGAAAGATCATTTGCATTTCCATTGGAATGATTCACAAAACGACATTAGGAAGATCCATGCGACTTAAATCTTTTGCCCATGACGATGAAGAAACCTTATTGAAACAATTCAAAAAATTACTCGATGATCATTACAACACCAACGACCATGTTTTATGCGGCCATAATGCGAAAGAATTTGACTTCCCATATATTTGTAGACGTATGCTTATCAATGGCATTACGCTCCCAACTAGTTTGGATTTAGGCGGTAAAAAACCATGGGAAATAAAACACATCGACACCATGGAAATGTGGAAATTTGGTGATTACAAAGCCTATACTTCCTTGTCACTTTTATGTCACGTATTTAATATTCCAACACCCAAAGATGATATTACGGGCGCAGATGTTGCGCGGGTTTATTATGAAGAAAAAGACCTAGATCGGATCCGAATATATTGCGAAAAGGATGTTATCGCGCTGATTCAATTGTATTTAAAAATGAAAGGAGAATCGCTCATTTCAGAGGGAAATATCACCTCTGCTGGCCTATAATAAAGGGGAATCGGCATCATTGAAGGTTTATAAAGTACTTCTCACAAACCTTAAAGTTTTTAATAAACTCTAGGATTTCTTGACGTTGCTTTTTTTTCAGTTGCTTATTCCTATTTATAAGTTCCCCAATGTCTTTTTTCCAAAAATAGAACTCTTCTCTATTGGGGACAATATTCGTCCTAAAAAGGTAATGCCAATCTTTACTTGCCACCGAAAGCCCCGTATTAAAAGAAGCAATCTGATTATTATTTAAGGAAATAACTTTTCGATCATTCGGAATTGGTTTTAATAAACTAAAGCCCATATAATGCGATAAAAAGGGCTTTAGATCCTTATTCTTATTCAAATCTAATAGATCCACAAGCGTTGGGGCAATGTCAATATTTGAAGTCAATTGGTCGCAATTATAGCGCAAAGCTGCAGCTTCTTCAGTTGACAACAAGGAAGGAGGGATATAGGCAAACATAGGAATGCTTATTGCTTCGGAATAATAATTTTCGACATGTCCCATATTATGATGTTCAAGCATTGATTCTCCATGGTCACTGGCAAAAATAACAACCGTATTTTCCACCAATTTTTGTTGTTTCAAATTCTCCAAAAATCGTCCAATAAGAACATCTTGGTAATAGACTGAATTATCATAATTGTTACTAAAAGACCCCGCCCATTTTTTATATTTTTCAGGAGATTCGTATGGAAAATGCGTCGTATTTAGTTGAAAAACACCAAAGAATGGTTCCTTGGAAAATTGATTAATCGTTTGATTCACTTTTTCTATTGTCAAGGCATCGCTGTGCCCTAAATCATTATAAAAAGGATGTCCAGAATTGTCCTGATTCCACCATACGTCGAGGTTTTCTTTCGAAAAAAAGCGATCAAAACGATACCATTCTAGGGTATGGGAAGAAATAAAAAATGTTTTATAATTCAGCATTTGTCCCAACTCCCATAACAATGGTTGATGATATAGCACAGAAGAATCTTGGCAAGGATTAATTCCTGTTAATATCGCTGGGACAGCAAGCATAGTTGTAGACGAAACACTTACAGGTTGTTGCATTTGATAAAACCCAGCTCCATATTGTTTGCTAAATGCCATTAAATTAGGAGTAGTTGAATGCTTATGACCATAAACTTGTAAACTTCTTTTACGCAAACTTTCGAAGATAACTACCACCACATTAAACTTCTTTTTTGTTTTTAACTTCCTTAATTTAGGTTGGTGGCGGGTGGAAAGACCGGCGCCATTAAAAGATTCAAAATCATTACTAGTTGCAGCATGTCGCTGAATACAAGCGGCAAAATTTACATCTACTATGGCACACTGATCATACTTACCTTGAAAATAAACCAAGGATTCGAAAGCCAGCACCTGAATAATAAAAATGGTCAAGAGGCGCTTCTTCGTTAATAAAACCACATGTGATCTAACAAACCAATTAACACAAAAAATAAGCGCTATTATTCCTAGGAGAATAAGAAATAATTCCCAATAACCACCCAGATCTCGAATAATCATGAAGGCACTTTTCGGTTCCGTTTTGAAATACAAAAAAGTATAATAATTAGGGAAAATACCATTCATAGAATAAAAGGAAAATGAAGCAATAAAACTCGTGATCCAGGGAATGAGGAATACTAAAAAAATCGGATAATACACCCATTTTTTATCCATGAAACTCCTTAAAAAAGTGACTATTAAAATGAAATATCCTATCGAAACAAGAAGCGAAAAAAGGTAAAAAAAGAGTTGACTGGTGCTGTAAAAAGGCAACAAGGAGGAACGGAAGTATATATCCAAACCAATAAAAAAAAGTGGTAGAATTAATAATTTTATTGCCTTCTTCATATTAAATTAATGTAATTTAACTTAACACAAATTTAATATAATTAACACAGGATTAAAACCAAGGTTTCCTCAAGCAATTGAAGCATGGAAAACAGCTAAAAGAGCAGCCGTTTCTGTTCTTAATCGGTAATCGCCAAGACTAATACTTGAATATCCCGAGTTTTCTGCTAAAGCCACCTCATCCAAAGAAAAATCACCTTCAGGTCCAATTAATAATGGCCCAACTAACATTAGACCTTTAACATTCTTTTTTGGGCTATCATAGCAATGGGCAATACTACCGACTGGATGCACCTTTATAAAATCTTTGAAAGAAACTTGTTCTTCAATTACCGGTAAATAATAGCGCTTCGATTGTTTCATCGCAGAAATAGCAATTTTATGTAAGCGATCTATATTTACCGATTTACGTTCACTAAATTGACATTGGAGTAAGCTCATTTTTGTCATACCCATTTCACTTGCCTTCTCAACCAACCATTCCATTCGATCCATGTTTTTGGTGGGCGCAATGGCTATATGAATTGGGAAAGAAGGAGGGGCATAATGCGTGTGGGAAATAACTTCCACTTCGCACTTTTTAGGATTATCCCCTATTATTTTAACGTCAAAAGAATCACCAACACCATTTATCAAGGTCAATGATTGCCCATTAGCCATTCGCAAAACACGAATGCAATGCTTTGATTCCTCTTCCGAAAGAAAGGCGGTATTCGTTTGAGTCGTAATTCCCGGGTGATAAAATAGTGCCATCAGAGTAAAAGTTGAATGACCAATTCCCTCATTAATTCGCCTTGTGTTGAGGAGGAATTTCCCAATCCTTTGCCTTTTAAATCATATTCATGCAACAAAGCAATATTGGCAGCGATCATTTTTGGGTTGAAATTATTTCTTGCATTAATTAATTCACCTGCAACAAATGGATGTAAACCCAGGGCTTGTGCTACTCCTTCTCGCGATTTATTAGGAAGAAAATGAATCCGCATCAATTGCGAAAACAACTTATACAAATTAGGTATGATGACAACAAGATTGGCTGCTTTCGGATTTGACTCGAAATAATTCACAATTTTTAAGGCTTTCAGTAAATCCCTATTCCTTATGGCATTTGTTAATTCAAAAATATTATAGTCTTTTGATATCCCAATATTTTCCTCAATAATCGCATCATCTATGGTGGTTCCTTTCGCGACAAATATGGCTAATTTATTCAGTTCATTCACAATCCGACTTAAATCGTTTCCAATAGATTCAACCAATAACATATTCGCTTTTGAACTTATACCAAAACCTAGTGATTTCACCTGATTTTGAATCCACTCGCCCAATTGATAATCCCGTACTTTTTCTGACTTAAAAATAAGTCCGTTTTTCCCAACAGATTTAAGTAGCTTTTTACGTGCATCAATCGTTTTGTACTTGTGACAAATAACGAAAACTGTAGTTAAATTTGGCGACTCCATGTACGTCTCTAAGCTTTCCAATTGCTTAAAGTCCTGTGCTTCTTTAACAATGACCAACCTTCGTTCAGCCATTAAAGGATAGGACTTTAAATCATTAATCAAAACGGCAAGATCAAGATCTTTTCCATAAAAAATCGATTGATTAAAATCTCGTTCATGCTCCTCTAAGGCATGTTTTTCTATCGAATCTGATAGCTCATCGATGAAAAAAGGTTCTTCACCATGTAAAATATATACTGATTTAAAAACTCCCGCTTTTATTTCTTTAAGAATGGCCTTACTATCCATTTTTTAGATCGTGTTTCTCCCAGATTTGCACTAATTCCACTAAGGTACTAACCGCTTTCTGCATATCTTGCAAACTTACAAATTCATGCCTAGAATGAATGGCCATTTCTCCTGTAAAAATGTTAGGACAAGGGAGCCCCATAAAAGACAACCTAGATCCATCCGTTCCACCACGAATAATCGAACGATTGGGACTTAAACCCGCTTTTTCCATGGCTAAAACGGCATAATCCGTTACAAATGGATAGTTATTCAAAATCTCCTTCATATTCCGGTATTGCTCTGAAACAGTAGATGAGAAGCTTGCACCAGGAAAATCATTCACTACTTTTTGAGCTAATTCCTTCAACAGATCTTCGTATTGAGCTAATTTGGAGGTCACATGATCCCTGATAATAAAGCTAACTTGTGCTTTTTCAAGTCCTCCTTCCATGGAAACAGGGTGCACAAATCCCTCACGATGTTTGGTGGTTTCGGGAGAAAGTTCATGAATAGGTAAGGATTCTACCAATTTTGACGCGAGTTTTAGTGCGTTGACCATTTTTCCTTTTGCATAACCTGGATGAGCGCTTACCCCTTCAAAATTAAAAACCATCGCATCGGCGGAGAAGGTTTCATCTTCAATATCGCCAAGTGGCCCACCATCAAGCGTATAGCCAAAATCGGCATTTAATTTCTTCATGTCTAGTTTTTCAACCCCTCTACCAACTTCCTCATCAGGCGTGAAAAGTATCCTAATATTGCCATGAATTATTTCCGGGTGGTTAATGATAAATTCAGCGAAATCCATTATGATGGCGACACCCGCTTTATCATCTGCGCCTAAAAGTGTTAATCCGCTTGCGGTAATAATGTCATCACCTATTTTTTCTTTCAAATAGGGATGTCTCTGCGTTGTAATAACTTGAGTAGTATCATCTGGCAACACAATATCTTGACCCGTATACGAACGATGGACCAAGGGTTTGACATTCGTTCCACTACAATCTGGCGCTGTATCAACGTGCGAACAGAAACAAATAGTTGGCGCATTACTGTTAGGCGAGTTACTGGGAATTGTAGCAAAAACATAACCCCACTCATCCATTTCAACATCTACCAAACCGAGTGCTGATAATTCATCGCTCAATAAGCGTGAAAGATGCTTTTGTTTTTCTGTAGACGGAAAACAAGTCGCCGTAGGATCGGACGTAGTATCAATGGCAACATATCTCAAAAAACGTTCTTCTAAACTCATAGTTATATTTTAGTTGGAGAATTTACCCAAAGATAAAAATGAAATCATCTTTTCCAAGGCGAGTGCGCGATGACTTCTTGCATTTTTTTCTTTCATGGTCATTTGCGCAAAGGTTTTTACTTCGTCAATCGGCCGAAAGATGGGATCATAACCAAAACCATTTTTCCCTATTTTTTGCTCCGTAATTTCGCCTGTAATAATGCCTTCGAAAGAATGAGTAGCCGATTCAAGCATTAAAGTAATGACGGTTCTAAATTGGGCTTTTCGATGTTTAATTCCTTTCAAATCATCCAGCAACTTGTTCATGTTATTATCATCATTTTTGGGTTCACCAGCATAACGAGCAGAATAAACCCCTGGCCTGTTTTGTAAAAAATCTACTTCCAAACCGGAATCATCGGCAAAACATGGCAGCTTAAAAATGGAATAAATATATGCTGCTTTCAGTGCTGAATTACCTTCCAAGGTATCGGAAGTCTCGAGAATTTCTTCCTGAAAATTCAAATCATTTAACGATAGCAATTCGATACCTGCAGGAAGTAGTTGCCGAATCTCAGCCGTTTTATTTTCATTGTGCGAAGCAAAAATTAATTTCATTTGATAAAGAGTTGAAGAAAATTATTTTTTATAGCCAAAACCGAAAATTTATCAATCACTTTCTGCTGACCATTCCTACCTATTTTTTCTCGTAGCGTGGGATCCAAGATAAGTTGTTCCAAATAAAGTTGCCAATCCGCCAGATCAATTGCTAAAAACCCATTAATTCCATGGTCGACAATTTCCTTATTCACTCCAACAGGAGATACCACCGTTGGAATGCCTAATGCCATATATTGCAGACCCTTAAAACCACACTTTCCCTCCGACCATTGATCCATTTCGAGTGGCATCACACCAATGCTAATTTTCTTCAGGTCTTCAATTTCACTTTCCTTATTCCATTGGATAAATGTAAAATTCGGTAAATCAAAGTGAGGGTTTTCATTTGAAATCACCAAAAAACTAACAGCGTATTTCTCGGAAATATTTTTAAAAACCGGTAATAATGGTAAAAGGTAACGCAGTGTTGAATGTGTTCCCGTCCAACCAATGGTTAATTGTTCTTTTTGATAATCAATAATGGAATTATGGTGATTTTCGGTATCAATCGTTGTGGGAATAATGTGAACCTCAGCATTAAATTTCCTAGCATAACTTGCCAAGTATTCATTCCCCGCGCTCACTTTTCCTGCCCATTTAATACAATACTTAACTTTCCAGTAGGCTTTTAATCGATGGAAACGAGCATTATTCTCGCTGTAATTCGCCATCCAAATGGCATCGTCAAAATCATAAATGTATTTCTTGCCTAGTAGTTTAGAAATGATAAACTCGAAAATGGGCGGACCGATTGGAGATGCTTCTCGATGGATAAAAACATGGTCATATTTCCGGATCGTAAAAAGCAAGATCAAGCGTTTGAAAAATCCTTTCGTAAAGCCAAAAAGTTTTTTAACGATTTTTCCTTTGCTATAATAATGATTCCACGTGTCTAAATCTAAAAATGGAAAAATGGAATATTCATAGCCATTTTCTTCTAAAATAGATAGGTACTGCTCAAATCGGAAGCGCTGAGAAGGAGCTTCATCCGTTGGATAGGGCACAAGAATAGCGATTCGTTTTTTATGCATGGCCAGTATTATAAATCTCATTGTACATCTCAACACCTTTCTGTAATGAAAAAATAGTCGTTGCGGCATTGATTGCTTTTTCCTTCTCAAAGGAAAGATCCTTGAAATTAAATTTATCAAATGCAGTCAAGGTCATTTCATCAAAAACATACCCTGCATTATGTTGTAGAACAATTTCTTTGGTGTCCCCAACGCCGGCATTACAAATGATTGGAATTCCCATAGACATAAATTCTGCTTGCTTAATCGGGGAAGATGCCAACTTAGAAAATGAAGGCCGAATGAAAAATAGGGCATAATCAATCCCGAGAATGTAACTGGGCATTTCTTGGTAAGGAACCGATAAAACGGTAATATCTTCCATGGCTATTTGCCTTTCTTTCGCTTTTGCATGCACCAATTCTTTTGAATCTTTGGTTAAAAAAAGGAAATGAAGCGTATCGTTTTTTAGTTTTTGAATCTTGAAAAAATCTAACATTTCATCCAACATATACCAAGTCCCTAAGGAGCCAACATACCCTAAAATAATTTTATCTTTCTTCAAGGTTGCTAGATCATGATTCGTTTCTTGTATGGTTTCCTGATTGAATAGCTGTTGGTTGACACAACAAGGAATTACGCTAATTTTTGAAGAGAGTGCTAAGTCGGGATATAAATCAATCAAGGCCACTTTACCAGCATTGGTCAAGGAAACAATCGCATCTGCTTGCGCCAACATCGTTCGTTCTTTGCGTTTAATGTAATTATAAATCAAGGCAAAGATTGGATTTTTCAAATTCCATATTTTTCCCTCTACCCTTTCATCTGCCCAAAAACCTCGCATATCAAATAAAAACTGGCAGGATAATTTATTTTTAAGTTGTAATCCAATAATTCCTGGCAGGTAGCTGCGGCAGTGAATTAAATCGAAATGATGCTGTGATTGCAAGGCAAGTGCTTTTTTCTTCATGCGCTTCAAATCGTACAAGGTAGATAGCACAGGTGGTTTTTTGGTGTAGAAAAATGGGTGCCAAGCGATTTTTGTCCCTTTTAGTTGCTGCTCAATATTGGCTCGAAACTGAAAATACGTCTCCTTTTTCTCGAAACTAACAATGTGAAATGAATGGCCAAGTTTTTCCAATCCCAACACATAGGGCAAAATTTGGGATTGTCCTAAGGCATCGGTAATCCCATCATAGGACAAATAAAGCACTTGTTTTCCCATGCCAACAAAGGTACATTTTTAAAAATAAGCAATATATCCAAAATGCACCTTTCCTTGTTTTAAATCGAAGGGATTCGTTAATTGCTTCCCGATCGCATAATTAATTGAAAATATACCGATTTTAGAACCAATTGAAAAGCCTACCCCTACACCAAAAGGATTGTCCTTACTATAACTAGCGGAACGATCTTCATAAATTGCTTGATCATAAAATACAAAAGCAGCTGAATTTTTGTCGACTAAAAATCGGTACTCAATCGTCATAATCGCTTTCGATGTCCCAAAAATCTCTTCCTCATTAAATCCACGAAGTGTGGTTAATCCCCCGAAGCGAAATCGTTCGTTTTGATAAATTACGGGCGCTTGGTAAAAGTCGTAGGCAATGGCGCCTTTTAAGACATGTCTAGCCGCTAAACGAATATATTTCTCAAAAGAAATCGATCCTTTAAAAATAGTGGATGTTGAATTTGAAATCGTATCGGTCTTTGCTTCCCTACTGCCAACAAACAATTCCACATTAAGTACCAGACCTTTGGAAGGATTCGGGATGTAATCCAATTCTTTTTTCAAAAATGCTAAGCCAAATGCCGATGTTTTACACGAAACCGTCTGACTAAATCCCGCACTTGACCCGGCTCCGGCTAGGCGATCACTGGAGTAATATTGGTAAATCCCTTTAAATAAATTACCATTTTTTAATTGATACTGAACAGCCAATGAGCCCTTCATTTCTAAAAATGTGGAATCTCTTTTATACAAATTAAATTTACCATCAAGACCAAAAGTAGTTTTAAATAGATACGGATAATTCACCCTTAACAGCAAGGATTGAGTAGCAGGCTGAATACTTCTCCAATTAAAATCAATCTGTTCGGCTTGTCGCATAGTATTGACCAATTTTAATTGTAACTCGCCGGTTAATCCTATTTTTTGACTTATGGGGTTGGGTTGTAAACCTAACGCCCCGTTAAAACTGCTTATCCGAGCAGATTTTAAATATAGAAATAATTCCACCCCTTCGTTTGTAAAAGACAATTCAGATGGTTTCACCACTTGAATATGATTAATCTGCTTTAATTTTTGATCCAAGTTTCTCCATTGTACTTCATTGAAGATATCGCCGATATGAATTCCCGTTATACTTTGAATAGACGCTATAGAAAACGTAGAATCGCCTTTCACCTGAATGGACTTCCAAACCAACTGTCTTCCCCTATCAATTTTCAAAGATGCCTCAATCAAATCCGAAGAGATTTCGGTATTTACAAGGGATATCTCTGCAAAAGGATACCCATTTTGAGTGAGACATGCTAAAACTTGGCGTAAGGTACTGCTTAACTGAGACGGTGAAAGTGCTATTGATTTATTTGCTTGTTTTAATAAACCATAAAACCCCAGGCGACGCAGAAATAAATTATCTTCTTCCGAAATCATCAAGGCTATCTTTTGGAATTTTGGGCCGATAAAAACAAAAGCTTGAATATTCCCATTTGATTCCTTGGTGGAGTCTATACTAGCCAAAAAGTAACCCTTCTTAACCAAATCAAACCTGAATTCTGATAAAAACGCTTTTATATTCGTCTTGCTGGGAACGCGAAGCGAGGACTTTATGTTTTTAGGTAAAACTTCATTTTGAGCTGCTGTAAATAAGATGGTTTTACTTTGAGAAAAGCCACTATTAGGCACAAATAAATAAAATATTACCAGGATATAAAATAGCCGTAAACGAAGCGAAAATAAAGGCATATTTTAAAAAAATTTAATATTAAATCAATTTACTTTCAATCTTTTTTGTAACTTTACCATATAACATTCCGTTAGAGGAGTCACAAACAACAAAACAAACTATTATGAAAACGAAAGCAAATTTATTAATTCTTTTAACTGTAATTACAGTTATTTTGTCTTCTTGCGGCGCCTCTAGAAAAGCTGGTTGTGATGCTTATGGAAAAATCAACGTTGAACAAAATAGCGATTTAGCTTCTAAATAACATTCTGTTTTATTTCAGCGCAAGCGCTGAAGATACATAGCCATTTCAGTTTGTATCTTCAGCGCTTCTTTTTTTGCTCCATCCGCAAAATCCTCACCATCTTGGGCATATAAAATAGCCCTTGAAGAGTTCACCAAAAGTCCGACTTCTTTATTAGCACCGTAATTAAACACCTCCTCCAAAGAACCTCCTTGGGCACCTACTCCAGGTACCAAGAAAAAATGTGAAGGTGCCAATTTCCTCAATTCTGCGATTTCCTTTCCTCGTGTTGCTCCAACAACAAACATCGTATTGGCGTCATTTCCCCACGTTAGTGCCTTCTTAATAACCTCGGCATACAACGTTTGATTATTTACTTCCAATAGTTGAAAATCTGCCGATCCCGTATTGGAGGTTAGCGCCAAAAGCACTACCCAAGCATCTTTGTACGTGTAGAAAGGCAATACGCTATCCGCTCCCATATACGGAGCAACCGTTATGGCATCACAAGGTAAAGTTTCAAAAAATGCTTTGGCATACGCCAAGGAAGTATTTCCGATATCGCCTCGTTTAGCATCTGCAATAATGAAACAATCTTTTGGGATGTAGTTAATAGTTTTTTCAAGGGCTTTCCATCCTTTTACGCCAAGCGCCTCATAGAAGGCTGTGTTTGGTTTATAAGCAACGCAATACTCCTTTGTGGCATCGATAATGGCCTTATTAAATTCAAATATTGGATCTTCTAACTGTAATAAGTGCTTGGGTATTTTTGTTAAATCAGGATCCAATCCCACGCATAAAAAGGACTGTTTTAGATGAATTTGGGCTATCAATTCACTTCTTGTCATACGTTATTTCCTTTTAATTTTTCGGCATTCTCGGCCATTTTTAGGGCATCAATCATTTCTTGAATATCACCATTCATAAAAACCCCTAAATTATACATTGTTTTATTAATTCGGTGATCCGTTATTCTTCCTTGCGGATAATTATAAGTTCTAATTTTTGCAGAACGATCTCCTGTAGAAACCAATGTTTTACGATGAGCCGCTCGTTCATTATGCAAACGATCTAATTCTGCTTGGTATAAACGAGACCGAAGCACTGAAATTGCTTGAGCTAAATTCTTGTGTTGAGACCGCCCATCTTGACATTCCACCACCACACCTGTTGGAATATGGGTTAATCGGATAGCGGATTCTGTCTTGTTAATATGTTGACCACCAGCACCAGATGCACGGAAGGTATCTTTTCGCACATCATTCATATCGAGTTCAAAATCCACTTCTTCCGCTTCAGGTAAAATCGCTACCGTAATCGCCGACGTATGGACGCGTCCTTGCGATTCTGTTTCGGGAACACGTTGCACGCGATGTACACCCGATTCGAACTTCAACATACCATAAAGACCTTGTCCCGTTATACTCAAGGATATTTCCTTAAAGCCTTTGACAGAACCTTCAGAAGAGTTAATTATCTCGTATTGCCAACCGACATTTTTAAAAAACATGGTATACATTCGGAAAACATCCTCGACAAAAATACAGGCTTCATCTCCGCCCGTTCCAGAGCGTAATTCCATGATGGCATTTTTATCATCTTCCGGATCTTTAGGAATCAACATCAATTTTATTTCTTCCTCGAGGATAGGCTTACTTTTCTCTAATTCATCAATTTCCATCTTGGCCATTTCACGCATTTCGGGATCCTTTTCACTTTCCAACATGGCCCTGGAGCTTTGAATGTTCTCTAGAAGATTTTTGTATTGTTTATAGATGATGTTGAGGAGATCTAAATCACGGTATTCTTTATTCAATTTAACATAGCGCTCCATATCCGAAATAATGGCAGGATCGGTAATTAAATTACCCACTTCAAGAAAACGATAATGAATGGCTTCTAACTTAGAAAGTAAATCTGTCATGCTTAAAAAAAACGTAGGCAAATGTACGCACTATCTCGCAGAAATGATACGAACGCGCAGTATTGGGTAAAGAGAAACCACGGTGTAGCTTATTTTGAAATAAAGATATTTCTTGCTAACTTAAAGTTAAAATCATTTTTATGCTACCCATTATTAACATCAACCCCCAAAAAATTGGTGTAAAAACCTATTATTACGCTAGCTTTCCATTCAACCGGAATCTGTACACTCTTTTTTCTTCCCTCAACAACTGCACTTGGGATTCATATGAAAAAGCATGGGTAATAGATGAATCTGCGTTTCCATTGGAAAATTTATTAGCTCATTTTAAAGACAAGGCAGAAGTCATATTACAAGAAAAAAGCTTAGAAAGTGTAGAATATAAGAGGTCGCTGCTGAGGCCCATTCATTTCTTGGAACCACTCGATGAACTTAAAAAAGAAGCGATTCAGACCTTTATTCGCTATCTAAATTCTAAACGCTACAGCCCAAATACAATAAAAGTGTATTCGGATTCTATGAGTACTTTTTTTCGGTATTTTTCAATGAAAGATATTTCAGATATTTCGAATGATGACCTCATTGATTTCAATAACAATTATATTTTAAAAAATAATTTTTCATCATCCTATCAAAATCAGGTGGTAAATGCTGTGAAGCTATATTTCTCAGCCATTCAGCATAAAAAAATTGATGTGGAATTAATCCATCGCCCACGGAGAGAAAAGGTATTGCCCAATGTTTTAAGCAAGGAGGAGGTAAAAGCAATCTTGGATGCGCATGTTAATATTAAACATAAAATGATGCTAAGCTTAATTTATAGCTGTGGTCTACGTTGTGGTGAATTATTAGCGCTTCATCCAGTGCACATTGATTCCAAAAGAAACATTATATTTCTTAAGAATGCGAAAGGAAAAAAAGATAGAATTGTCCCATTAAGTCCTTTAATATTAAAAATGTTGCGAGAGTACTACAAAATATATAAGCCTAAGATATATTTGTTTGAAGGTAGCATTCTTGGGGAACCTTATTCTGAAAAAAGTTTACAAAGCGTGTTAAAGCAAGCAATCAAAAAAGTTGGTATAGCGAAACCAGTTACTTTGCATTGGCTGCGGCACAGTTATGCTACCCATTTACTCGAAAGCGGAACCGATTTGC
>JAIPAL010000056.1 GCA_021740085.1 Crocinitomicaceae bacterium | reverse complement strand
TATTTTGAAAAGCGACGGAAAATGAAAAACCTCAAACTGCGATAGCAGTTGGGGTGCTATGCTTGGGTTAGCCCAAAACGAAACGGATCATGCGCAGCAGAATCCGTTAAAACCGTTCAAAATGTATTTTGAAAAGCGACGGAAAATGAAAAACCTCAAACTGCGATAGCAGTTGGGGTTCTATGCTTGGCTAAGCCCAAAACGAAACGGATCATGCGCAGCATAATCCGTTAAAACTGTTCAAAATTTATTTTGAAAAGCGACGGAAAATTAAAAACCCTACAACTGCTATAGCAGTTGGGGTGCCATGCTTGGGTAAGCCCAAAACGAAACGGATCATTAAATAATCCTGAAATGTTTAAACGCTAGTTAAATTGTTTCCCCTTAAAATCCTGACAATAAACTATCATACGCATCATTGAAGGAAACTCCGGAGTCGGTTCTTTTCTTGGAAAGTTGTTTGAATTCTACTAATGCCCAAAGGATAAATTCCATTAAAAATGGTGTGTCAATAGCAGCTACTTTTGGTTGGTATTTCTTTAAAAGTTTAACTAATGGTTGAATGCCCAAAAGAGCTTTAGTGTACGTTTTTTCATTGGCTTCATCTGACAATTCGAAGGCATCGGCTTCAAAAAACCAACTTAATACTTCATCATAAGGAGTTTCTTGCTCTTGCTTCTTGAGTTTTTCAATTTTTGGAAAATAGTGCAAGAACAATGTTTTCGTTGCTTCACTAATTAAGTGCTGCGCAACAAAAGAAGTTCCTTCTTGTTCTCCTTCGTACACTAGCTCCATTTTACCAGTAATCGAAGGAATCATTCCGATTAAGTCGCTGAAACGAACGGTTGTTTCTTTTTCGTTGTTCATTAAAGCCCTGCGTTCTGCTGTGCTAATCAAATTCTCATATGCCGTAATACTCATACGCGCACTCACCCCACTTTTATGGTCGATGTACTCGCTTGCTCGTGCTTCGAAGGCGATTTGTTCAAGAATGTCTTTGGCTAATTCTGGCACATGGACTTTACAAGTGCGATTATCCATCTTTTCAGATTCTTGTTGCGTGATTTTCTTCGCTGTCTTAATATCCTCCGAATAATGTGTTAAAATCTGAGATCCAATTCTGTCTTTTAATGGGGTCACAATACTTCCACGATTGGTATAATCTTCTGGATTTGCCGTGAAAACGAATTGTAAATCCAAGGGTAAACGCAATTTGAATCCTCGGATTTGAACATCGCCTTCTTCTAAAATATTGAATAATGCCACTTGAATACGCGCTTGTAAATCTGGTAATTCATTAATCACGAATAAACAACGATTGGCTCTTGGAATCATCCCGAAATGAATGACACGCTCATCGGCATAACTCAATTTCAAGTTGGCTGCTTTAATGGGGTCAATGTCTCCGATTAAATCGGCAATCGTTACATCTGGCGTAGCCAATTTCTCAAAGAATCGTTCTGATCGATGCAACCATGAAATAGGGGTTTTATCGCCTTCTGAAGCTACCAAATCTCGTGCATATCGACTAATTGGATGAAATGGATCATCGTTCATTTCGCTTCCAGTAACATATGGAATGTATTCATCTAATAAATGAACCATTAAGCGCGCTATCCGCGTTTTTCCTTGTCCGCGTAATCCAAGTAAATTGATGTTGTGCTTAGATAAAATGGCGCGTTCCAACTGTGGAATTACCGTATTTTCATAACCATGCATTCCTGGGAAGGTCTCTTTGCCTGATTGAAGAGCAGCAATTAAGTTATCTCTTAATTCTGTTTTAATGCTCTTAGATTCGTATCCGGATGCCTTCAAGGCGCCAAATGTGGTGATGGAAGTATTCATTTTTCTTAGTTAATTCGTTTTTTTCTATTGGTTTCGTAATCGTGAAAGATCATTTCTCCTAGTCCTTTTAAACCGGTAAAAAATGCTTTCCCTTTGTTCGAAGCGGTAAATTGTTGAACAAAGGATTGTAAATAGGGATCCTGTGCAATCATGAAGGTAGTGATTGGAATGTGCATCTTTCTTGCCTGAGCGGCCATCGTATAACATTTTTCGACAATCATTTGATCTAGTCCATTGCTATTCTTGTAGTATTGTCCATCCGGTAAACGAAGACAACTTGGTTTACCATCCGTGATCATGAAAATTTGCTTGTTGGTATTACGTTTTCTGCGAAGAATATCCATTGCTAATTCCAATCCAGCAACGGTATTGGTATGATAAGGTCCCACATTCAAATAGGGGAGGTCCTTAATTTTTATCGGCCACGCATCATTTCCAAAAACAATTACATCTAAGGTATCTTTCGGATAGGAAGTGGTAATTAGTTCTGCCAAAGCCATCGCTACTTTTTTCGCTGGAGTGATGCGATCCTCACCATACAAAATCATACTATGACTGATGTCAATCATTAATACCGTACTCATTTGAGATTTGTGGTGCGTATCTTCCACGACTAAATCTTGTTCCGTCAGTCTAAATTCATCTGCGCCATTATTGATTTGAGCGTTTTTTAAACTTTCTGTGATGGAAATATTCTCGAAGGAATCGCCAAACTGAAAGTCGCGAAACTCCCCAGTGGACTCATCTCCCTGTCCACTTTTTTTGGATTTGTGATTTCCAGCACCATTTTTTCGGATCTTTCCAAATAGTTGATCCATGGCATTTTTTCGAAGAACGCGTTCCGTTTTGGCGGTGATGGACAATTGACCTTTGCCATCCGGTTGAATTTCTTCGCGTAAGTATCCTTTTTTCTTCAGGTCTTCAATGAAATCATCCATCGTGTATTCATCGGTGGTCAGATGATACTCTTTATCAAGGATTTTCAGCCAATCCAAGGCCTCATCGACATCTCCAGAAGTATGCGTAATTAACTCACTAAAAACATCAAACAATTTCTCGAAGGGAGATTGATTTGGTGCTTCGAATGGGGTAAATACGTAACCAGATTTTTGCATGTGAAGATTCTTGAAATAATAACACAAAGAAAACTAAATAGTTCGCAAAATAGCTACTTGATAGCGCTGTTTTTTCATTCAAAATAAATGCGAGACAATCAACAATCTCTTCTTAGCTTTGCGGAAACTTGTTTTTATGACATTTCGCGATTTAAATTTAAAGAAACCTCTTTGGAAAGCCCTGGATGAGTTGGGTTATCTAGCCCCAACAAATATTCAAGCATCGGGTTTCAACGTGATGATGTCGGGGACGGACACGATTGGAATCGCGCAAACTGGAACGGGTAAAACATTAGCTTATCTGCTGCCTTGCCTTTGTATGTGGGAATTTTCGAAAGAACCCCATCCTCAGATTTTGATCATTGTACCTACAAGGGAATTGGTCACACAGGTGGTGAGTGAAGTAGAGAAGTTAACGACGTACATGAACGTGACTACTTGCGGTGTATATGGTGGCACCAATATGAATACGCAAGCAAAAATGGTAATGCTGGGATTGGATATTTTAGTGGGCACCCCTGGACGTATTCTTGATTTAGCGGCATGTGGTTCTTTGCAATTGAAACAAATAAAAAAAGTGGTGATTGATGAAGTGGACGAAACCCTTAGCTTGGGATTTAGACCACAGCTATTACATATATTTGACTATTTACCTACCAAAAGACAGCACATGGTTTTTTCGGCCACCTTACCGGAAGAAGTCTCATTGTTTTTAGATAATTTACTGATAACACCTGTTCGTGTTGAAGCTGCTCGTGCTGGCTTGCCTATCGATAAAATTGACCAAACAGGGTATCGCGTACCGAATTTCCTTTCCAAAGTAACTTTATTACAGCACCTCATTCAAGAGACAGAAGCTAGCTCAAAAATACTAGTCTTTGTATCTTCGCGCACTTTAGCCGATTTATTGTTTGAAGCGTTGGAAGCAAGTTTAACGGATTCGTTGGGTATTATTCACTCTAATAAAGCACAGAATTTCCGTTTCGATACCGTTCAAAAATTTCAGAAAGGAGCCATTCGTGTATTAATTGCCACCGACTTAATTGCCCGTGGAATTGATGTTATAGACGTTACCCATGTGATCAATTTTGATATTCCGGAAAGTCCTGAAAATTACATTCACCGTATCGGACGAACTGGTAGGGCCGACAAAAATGGTATCGCGATCACTTTTGTTTCTGAAAAAGACGAATCAGCACTCCTTGCGATTGAAGAACTTATGCAGCAGCAACTTTTATTCACGAAAGTTACTGAGGACATAGAATTTACGGACGAATTATTGGAATTCGAGAAACCCAAAATTATCGTTCTAGGAAAAAACAGCAAGTTACCTTCAAGCGAAAATAGAGGGCCTTCTTTTCATGAGAAAATAGCGAAAAACAAAAAGGTAAACGTGCGTTACGACCATAAAAAAGCCATGTTGGAAAAGTACGGCAAACCTAAAAGAAAGCGGTAGGAGTAAGACGGCTATGCTGCATCGATTATGGCATGTCAAAAAGGAGCATTTAAAATCTTTAAGAAGACAAAAAAAGAACCCTGACGATGAATGTCAGGGTTCTTTTTTAATAATGTGTTTAAATGATTATCGTGAAATAACCGTTAGAAAATCGTTTAACGATTAGTCTTCCATTTCAAATACACGTTTTACGCTACCATCTGAATAGATGAAAAACATCAGGGTATTTTTTCGTCGTGTAATTAATTTTCCATTTAAATCTGTTATACTTACCAACGACTTATCTGCACCGTTTAATTCATTAATCCCGCTAAAACTAAGCGTTAGCGTTAAGGTAATTAAACTGTCACAACCATTTGCAGAGGCGATAGTTTGCGTGTAAACGCCACTCTGCGTATATACTTGACCATTTAAAGTAAAGGAATCAATCGCTGTTTGTGTAAGGTTAGACGAACTTAATGGCAACACTGTAATATTTACCGTATCCATCCCCATACAACCGTTCATATCTGTTCCAGTTACGGTATACGACCCACTCACGGTTGGAGTGAAAGGGTTGTTATTTAGTATACCATTATTCCATTGGTATTGGTTAGCGCCACTTGCAATGAGTGAAATACTTTCACCGTTACATAGCGTTTGGTCTGCGCCTGCACTTACATCTGGAAGTGCATTCACAGTTATGTTACTGCTTACTGCAGCACTAGGACAATTTGGTGCAGTTACATTTACCACAACTACTGAATAGTTTCCTGCGATATTACTAGAAAAGGTAGCAACATTTCCAGGATTCATTGCGCCATTTGGCACAGTCCAGGTATAGATATAAGTGCCACCAAGCGCCGTAGTCGCCGTAATATTCGCTGTTTGTCCTTGACAAATTGAAGCGTTGTTTAGTGTAACAATTGGAAGCGCATTCACAGTTATGGTGCTGCTTACCGCAGCACTGGGACAATTTGGTGAAGATGCATTTACTACAACTACTGAATAGTTTCCAGCGATATTACTCGAAAAGGTAGCAACATTTCCAGGATTCACTGCTCCATTTGGTACGGTCCAGGTATAGGTATAAGTACCGCCAAGCGCAGTAGTCGCAGTAATATTCGCTGTTTGTCCTTGACAAATTGAAGCATTATTTAGTGTAACAGTTGGAGCTACACAGTTAGGTAAAATAGTTACAACACCGTCATTTTGATTAACTCCAGGTGTATTGTTTTGGTTTGTTCCTGCATTGAAAGAACCGCCTCCACCTCCGTGGGTAGGATCTGTTCCACCTCCACCACCGGAATATCCGCCGCCACCGCCGCCACCACCGTAGTGATTGCCGCCACCGCCGCCACCGCCAAATCCGCCGTATCCACCACAACCGCCGCCTCCACCGCCACAAAACGGTAAGCCTGCCACCCAATTGTTTGAAATTCCACCACCGCCGTATGGTCCACCGCCAACATTTAGCCAACCAGTTCCTCCACCAGCACATGGTGTATTACTCCATAATCCTGCAGCACCTCCTGACCCCGCTATTCCTCCCAAATAAACACCTGATTGGTCAGCGCCGCCATTTGGCGTTATTTTTCCATGACCATCAGCATGTATTGCTCCGTTGTAGTTACATATGCCACCACCACCACCAGCAGCAATAAGAAGATTTGCGGCATTTCGATAAACGAACGTACCGCCACCACCACCGGAGCTATTTTGAGCATTACCACCCATTTGTAATTGACCTTTTTGTCCAACTACAATATATAATATCTCACCAGGGGTTACCGTAAAAGCCCCAGACATTAAAGCGCCCAGACCTCCTGCATTTATGGAGCCGCCACCTTGTGCACCGGCAGCTGATATGTTTATGGAAGTTACGCCAGCAGGTACGGTATACGTTTGAATGGCCCCATTGTAATTAAATGTTACACTTTGGGCATTCAGCCTGGTAGTGATAATAGTAATAAGAAATAGCGCAATTAAGCTGCTAAATAACGATAGATGTAATTTTTTCTTCATAGTTAAACGGTTTAAGTTTTTATAAAGATATAAATAAATCGTAAGGAAATACGCGCTAAACTAAATTAGTAAGTTGATTATTAATTACTTGGTAAATTATAACGCAAACCAAGTGTAGATCCAAAACCAACATTTAATTTAACGGTATTATTTGGTATGGAATTTAATTGAATCGTTGGACGGAATTCATTGTAAATGACAAATGGCTTCCAAAATTCTCTTTTGTTGCCTAATTTAAAGTTTATTCCTAATGGAATGTAGGCACTTCCACCCATTACCATAAAATTGCCATACGACTCTGATTCTATATTTTGATTAGTAGAACTGCCTTCATACCCCGAATAAGGTTGAATATATTCCTCTGTAAGTAATGTTGTTGTTGAACGGTAACTCATGCCAATTGAAAGACCAAGTCCAGCATGAAAGGCCCATCTTTTACCTGCATTCGCCTCAAAAATATAAGCGGCATCTAATCTCAATTGGTCGTTGCTATAGTTTCCGTTATAAGAGCTCGAAATAGTTGAATCTATAAAGTACATTTGACCTGTCTGCGAAGAAAATAGCGTATCTACCACATAGCTCTCATACTTAAAACCAGCGGTGTTAAGTAGTTCACTGTGTACATTTGATATACCAATGCGTAATGTCCCTTTCGGGCATTTTGCAAAACTTAAGCCCAATTGAATGGATTGAAAATTAGATGAATTGGATTGATTAAAATTATCACCCATCATAAAGCCAGAAAAGAAATAACCATTTTGCTGATAAGCACTAAAGTCTTTATTTAAAATACTGGATCCTGGGGCCAATAAGGTAAAATCAGACAACTTATTTTTTGAATTATCAATATGCATAAAAGAGCCAGCGTTGAGGTGGATCTGGGTTATTTTTATTTGAGCATTTAGGTTGCTTAATATAAAAAATGCGATAAATAGTAGTTGGTTTTTCATAGTTAAATTTTAAATGAAATTACAAAATGTTTAAATCAAATATACAGTATTTTATGGTCTGCAAATTTTTCACAAGGTCCACCAACGGCTTAACTATATTAATATTGTTAAGAAAAGTGATCTTTAATCGATTACTTAAACCATTTTTGAGCAGATGGATTGCGGTGTGGGCAGCCTGGCCAACAACATGGCCTCTTTTTTCCTTCTACTATTTCTGCACATAATCGATTAATATGCTCTAATCTTGTTTCTGGCTTTTTGACAATGGTTGTCCAACAGATCCACTCATTTCGTGCGAGAGCTGTTAGTTTGTTCCATTTCTCGATGGCTCCTTGATTTGAAATCAAAGCAGCTCTTAAATCATCAGGCACTTCATGAACGACGCCTTCTGCGATAGGGGTATTTGTCATTTCATTTTAGATTTATTCGTCATGAGAAAGCCAGCGTTGCAGCTGGCTTTCTTTATTGTTATTGATACCAAATACTGTTGTGTATTGCACTGAAATTTGTGCTTATTTTTTCACAAATTGCAAATCAGCACTTATTTTCACCTCTTCACCCAAAAGAAAACCACCCGTCTCAAGCGCAGCGTTGAAATTCAAGCCATAATCACTGCGATTAATTTTTCCGTTTATCGAAAAACCCATTTTCTCATTTCCCCAAGGATCTGTGCTGGTTCCACCGTATTCTACACCAAGTTTTATTTCTTTGCTGATGCCTTTGATAGAAAGCATGCCAGTTAACTCAAAATTTTCATCATCAATTTTATTTAAAGA
This sequence comes from Crocinitomicaceae bacterium, assembly GCA_021740085.1. Taxonomy (GTDB): domain Bacteria; phylum Bacteroidota; class Bacteroidia; order Flavobacteriales_D; family Crocinitomicaceae; genus UBA952. The sequence continues at coordinate 5,551 of JAIPAL010000056.1, read as the reverse complement.
GCTTCCTTTAAATGTCATTTCTTTATGATTATCTACATCAAAGAAATCAGCATTTTTTAAATGTGCGTCGCGGTTATCTTCGTTCGTGAAGATAGAAGATGTATCGATCATAGCTGAAATAGTAGCCTTGCTAAAGTCTTCTCCGTCGATTTCTGCACTAAAATTTCTGAACTCACCTTTAATATTCGTAATCATAAGGTGTTTAATCTTGAATCCAAGTTCACTGTGTGTTGGATCTAATTGCCATGTTGTTGCCATGATGTTTTTTTTTTAAATTAATAATTATTGTTTATTGTAAAATTTGGGTCAAGTTTAGAGCTATTATCTATTATAATTAAACGGTTTATTGCTAAAAGATCGTTTGAAATAACTATCCCTAAAGGAACGTGACAAAGGTATAATGATAAATCATATTATTGCTTGTTATATGTTAAGAAATAAAAATATAATTGTTCATTTGCGCTTCTTCAGGATTTCATTAAAAAAAAAAAAGCGCTCTAGGAGCGCTCTTTAAATTCGTATGGCAAATCGTGATTATCTAATCACTAATCGCTTTGTAAACATTTGACCATTAACTTCAATTGAACATAGGTAAAAACCTTCTAATAAATTCAAATTGTTTAAGTTCACTTGATTGGAAGAAAGATTTATTTCTTCTTTCACTAGTTTTCCTGTAGTTGAGTACATCTTAATTGAATTTATTGTTCCGTTTTCAGAAAGAATGGTAACGTTCTGCATGGCAGGATTAGGATAAATTTTGAGACCTGCTTCAATAACTGACAATTCATCAATTCCTGATTGACCATCTAAGTTCGTAGCGCGAACAATTCTTCTACAGAAATAACCTAAAGTTGAATCCATGTAAGCCATTGACTTAGGTATTGACATATCTGGATTTTGAGCAATATTTGATACGTGCGCCTGTGTTCCTTGTGCAGCTGGTAAACCCAAGGCTAAAGCAATATAAACAGTTGTTGTTGAATCCCAGAAATCCCATGGAGAAGCTTCAAATGGATTTCCAGTTATGTAAGGAAATACATTATCAACTGGGGCTCCAATAGTTGTTCCACCAAAATCCATCATTCCTTGAGCTACTGCAGAGGCAGCCTGTGCTGCAAGTGTATAAGTGTCAGTTCCGGCGTTAACTGGATCTAGTACGACATTATTTCCTAGGATATTTGCTTTTTGAATGACATCATAGCTTCCGCTAATATCTGTAGTTACCACACCAATAGATGCAATTGCAACATCACCAGTTGTATAAACAGCAACAGGATCTGTAGGACAATGAACGGCACACATTGGAACATCACCGGCTTCTAACCAACTTAAGTCGCCAATTCCACCACCCATGCTACAAACCATGTGAATGTCGTTTGAGTAACCTAAATTACTTTCCATATTATACAAACCACCAATTCCATCCCAGTCACCGATAACTGCGGTATCTATAAGTGCAACTGGATTGGCAGGGATAGTTAAATCCAAGAATTTAGGTAATTGTATTTCCGCTAATTTGTCTACGGTAGCGTAACCTAAAGCAACCCAACCACCTGAACCTTGTCCACAAAGGATAATACGAGATGTGTCGATGCCCCATTGATTACCGTTTGCATAATCTTTTCTGAAATAACGAACGGCACTTTTAGTATCTTGAATCGCTCTATAAACAGCTTTCATTAAACTAGCTGCTCTTTCAGCTTGCGTTGGTAACGCTGGATTCCATCCTAAACGGTATTCCAAATTAGCAACAGCATATCCTCTTTTGGCATAACTCTGACAAATTCTAGACGTTGCGAAATCATCTCGCATACCTGTTGGATTGCCATTGTAAATAATTGGCGCAAAGGTTCCAGTATGAAGCATGATAATTAATGGTCGCTCAGCAATCGTATCCCCAGCAGGTTCATACAAATCAAATGCTAAAGCTGGAATTCCATTTGATCCGGTTGGAACATAAGGAAATCCTTGCGATGCTGCTAAAACAGAAAGATTGGTTGAATAAACAATACTACTATCTACTGTAAAATTTGCAAAAACTTCATCGATGTATCTTTCCTGAGAAAATGCACCGGTAATCATCATAAAACTAAAAATGAAGGGTAAAATTATTTTTTTCATAGGTATTTTTTTAAAGGTTTAAGTCTACTAAATTACTATTAATTATTAAACAATACGATTTCTATTTTACCTTATCATTAAAATCAAAGGAAACGGTAGTATATATGATTCTTCCAACGAATGGTCCGCCAAACACTTGAAGTACTTTATTATTCAGTAGGTTGGACGCGCCAATTTTAACTGTTAATTTGGCTTTTTCAATGAATTTATTTACTTGAGCATCTAGTAAGCCGTAGGTAGGAACGCTTCCAGAAAATTGAGGAGATCCTTCCGAATAGAAACCTTGAATCCATTTATAATTCACGTTAAAACCAAAGCCATTCCACTTTTTGATGGAAATATCTCTGCCTTGAAATCCAAGGTTGAATTTATGTTCAGGTGTATTGTAAGCAGGAATAATAGGGTCGTCTGATTTTTTTGTCAAGGAATTCCATGAATAATTCCCATTCACTGCATAGTGGTTACCAACATAATAGTTTAAGCCAACGGTAATGCCCTGCGTTGTAATTGATTCGCGAGAATTAGTCGCAATACGATAAACATCATTGATTATCGGTGTATTTAAAGGCGTAACAAAAATATCTACTCCGTTAACATAGCCAATAAAATTGGTGTAATAGTTAAAATAGTAATTAACATCCAAATAGAATTTATTGTAAAAAGTACCTTTGTAGCCGATTTCAAAAGATTTTACTTTTTCTGGCGCTATGGGGTCTAAATTGAAATAACTCAGCGTATCTGGATTTTGCGTGTAATAGAAATCTCTAAGAGATTCTATGGTGACCAGTGAATCGTAGCCGCTAATATTTCCAACAAGTTTGGCTCTTCCCACATTATAATACATGTATTGATTGAGCAAGGTTGGATTTCGGATCGCTGAGGTTATGGTTCCTTTTACTGAATGTTGTTTGTTAGGTTGCCAAATAAGCGATGCCGCTGGGGATGGTAAAAAATCAAAATTTTGGTTCTTATCTACACGAATACTCGCTTTTATTAACCATTTATCTTCAGCAAAATGTTTTTCGATCCCGGCATAAATCCCAAATTCTTTATTCAATATACGAACACCATTTGTATCGCTAAAAAGTGATCCTTGCGATCTTGGGTTGTATATTCGGCCATTTCCACCAAAGGTAAAGGTTCCAAATTTCGATGGGATTATTTTTTCAGCGTGCAAATGATACAATCCCGATTGATCTTGAATTCTAGAACCTCCTTCTAAAAAAGAGGTCTTCATGGTGATATCAGCCATTAAGGAATCAAATCGATACGTCCCTGGTTTGAAATAATCCAACATGTCCCAATTTCCATAGGCGCTATTTGCGAAATCACTCGCTTCGGCATGCCAACTATACATCGAATCTTGATTAGCATCAATAACGGCTCCGATGGCTTCGAGATCAAATGGAACGCCAATTTGTGGCGTCCAGGTAACATTGGGATCTAAGTCTCTAACACGATCAACAATCTGACTCGACCAATATTGTCGGTATCGCTCGCTCCAATCCCAATCTTTTGCTGCAGCATCTTGCAGCAAGAAAGCAGTTAGTACCGCATCGTAGGACTTTCCAGCATCTTCATTTGTTGCGTAAGCACGAATAAAGAAATCATCTTTTTTGCGAATTTCTATTCGATTTTGAAAAAATAGAATGTCTTTCAAGCAGAACCGATTGTCACCTTGATAAACGGTAGTCCCTGTTCCAAAATTAGAGGCCAAAATGAATTCAACTTTTGGATTTAGCATGTAGTGCAAGGCAAACGAAGCTTTCAGGTTTTCTGTTTTATAATCGGCAATATCTTTCTCCCAATAGCCAGTGCGATGCCATCGTAATAAACCAGGTGTGTTAATGACAGCACTTGGATCCAAGGCATTATTAATATTTTGGTATAAATTCTCATCCCCATACCGATTTACCGCATCATAGCCTCCTGGGTTATTTTCATCCGTATCTAATCCTTCTACTGAATTGGTGTTATTCGCTTCCCAATCATTTGCATTTAGGTAGGCGATGTTTATTTTGAAGGCAAATTTATCTTCGCCCGCTTTATTTTTGAATGCTTTAGCGTATCGAACGGCGTATTCATTTAGCATGCGTTCACCTCCTTTAACACTCGCACTAAATCCTTGGAATTTAAAGGGACTTTTCGTTTGCATACTAATTACTCCATTGAATGCGTTGGGGCCATAAAAAGCGGAGCTTGCTCCTGAGACAATATCGACCAAAAGCAAGTCTAATTCAGAAGCGCCTAAAAAATTACCAAGAGCGAAATTGAGTCCTGGAGAAGCATTGTCTACTCCGTCAATAATTTGTAAAGTTCGGACAGGCGACGTAGAATTAAATCCCCTTGTATTTACTACTTTAAAACCAATACTGGCAGAGGTTAAATCTACCCCCTTCATGTGGCTTAAACCATCATAAAAATCTAAGGCGGGCGTTGCTTTTATTTCCTTTAAGGTCATGGTTTCAACCGTCAAGGCTGATTCTTTTTCCTTTTCACTGGCAAAACTTCGAATGTTAACCGTATTAAATTGCTTTACATTATCAGGTTTCATTCGAATCACCAAGGTATCTTGATTGGATGCAAGAATAGTTTCTACGTTAGCGTAGCCTACAACCGAACTTTGTAAAGTGATAGGAAAAACCACGTCTGCGCTAATCGAAAAAGATCCTTTTTGATCCGTAATAGCCCCCGTATTCAAGCCTTTTATTTTTACCTTCACATTTTCCAATGCTTCCCCAGTAAATCCATCAATAACCTTCCCTGCAAGAATGGTTTGCGAGTTGAGAAAGCTGAAATTAATTAGAAAGAAGGCAAGAAACCCTATTCTTAATTTTATACTAGTTTTTAAATATGTTGTAATAATTAGGCGGTTTTAAGAAGTAAATAATACAATTACCAATTTTATATAAATTCAAATTTAACTAAATAAAATTTAATGGTTTGGGATTGGTATTAATTAAGGACAGGGGTGAAGCCTATTTTGAATTTTGAAGTTAACCATATGTAGTTGCGAATGGCTGCTGCTATTGAATTCAACTTTTACTTTCTGTTTAAAATCTAATTGGTATCGTTATTTTCATTGGGACATTTTTTCCTTCACATTGTCCGGGCGTCCAAGATGGCATGAGTTTAAAAACTCTTATGGCCTCTTTATCAACTAAGGATAAATTGTCTCCATCATATTTCCTGTAAATACCAATATTTGATGCTTTTCCGTCCGCTTCAATTATTAATGTGATATAAATAGCCCCTTGAAAATCTTCTTGGTCTTTCGGATAACAAAAGTTTTTAAGGAAAAATGAGAGCAAAGCGCTTGTGCCACCTATATATTCGGGTTCCTTATCTGCTAAAGTATATAGCTGAACCTGAAGTGTTGAGTCAAATGAAGAAACGCAATTGCTTTTTGTTGGTTTAAGTTCTACTTTTT
>JAIPAL010000055.1 GCA_021740085.1 Crocinitomicaceae bacterium | reverse complement strand
CATTAAGACATTCAATTTAAAATTACATGAGCCGGGTTTATCCCCGGCTTTTTTTGTTTCTATATCCCGGAAGTGAATCTTCTTCAGAAAGAATATAATGTTATTAATCTTCAATTATTAACTTTGTTTATGCCAAGCACTATTTCGGAAAACAAACAGGATTTTTTTCAATTAGTTTATCAAGTTGTGCGCTTAATTCCTGCCGGAAGAGTCACTTCCTACGGAGCAATCGCTAATTATTTAGGCACCAAGAAATCTTCAAGAATGGTCGGATGGGCAATGAATGCATCTCATGGAATGAAGGATGTTCCTGCGCATCGGGTGGTGAATCGAATAGGACTTCTAACTGGCAAGACACATTTTGAAACAAATAGCACAATGCAAGAAAGATTAGAAGCAGAAGGAATTACAATTATAGAAAATCAAGTTCAATCTTTTACCTTGATTTTTTGGGATCCAGCTATAGAATTGAAACTCTAAATTAATGAGTAAATAGAAGTTTGATAAATTAAGCTGCTATCTAAAATCAAAGAATTCTATTAATTTTGTATAAAACAATCAATAGATGAAATTCGGTACAAAAGCAATACACGCAGGTGTTCAGCCTGATCCTGCAACAGGAGCAATTATGACCCCTATATATCAAACGTCTACCTACGTTCAAGATGGTGTAGGAAACCACAAAGGATATGAATATTCGAGGACTCAGAATCCTACTCGACACGCACTTGAAAAAAATATTGCAGCCATTGAAAATGGAAAGTATGGGGCTTGTTTCGGTTCTGGTTTGGCAGCAATTGATTGCGTAATAAAAATGCTGAATCCCGGAGATGAAGTTATTTCAACCAATGATTTGTATGGGGGGTCTTACCGCATTTTCAAGACGATCTTTGAAAAGTACGGTATCGTTTTTCATTTTGTTGATATGCAGAACACCACCGAAGTGGAGCGATTAACTAACGAAAAAACTAAAATCATTTGGGTTGAAACTCCAACCAACCCAATGATGAACATAATCGATATTGCCGCCATGTCATTAATTGCAAAAAAAGTAGGCGCTCTTTTATGTGTAGATAATACTTTTGCGACTCCTTACTTACAAACTCCGTTGGATTTAGGTGCAGATATCGTGATGCATTCCGTTACGAAATATTTAGGCGGTCATTCAGATGTTGTTATGGGTGCTTTGGTAACTTCGGATGAGAAAATCGCTAACGAAATGTATCGTATTCAAAATTCTTCCGGTGCGGTAACAGGTCCAATGGATTCTTTTCTAGTTTTAAGGGGAATAAAAACCCTGCATTTACGGATGCAAAGACATTGTGAGAACGGGGAGAAAATAGCCCGATTTCTAAAGACAAGCGCAAAAATTGACAAGGTTTATTGGCCAGGATTTGAATCTCATCCAAATCATTTGGTGGCAAAAGAACAAATGCGTGGTTTCGGAGGGATGATCTCATTTACTTTACTTGGAAATAATCTGGATGAGGCACTTGAAATTGTAAAAAAAGTAAAATTATTTGCCTTGGCAGAATCTTTAGGAGGTGTTGAGTCATTAATTGGTCATCCAGCTACGATGACGCATGCCTCCATTCCGAAGGACGTTAGAGAGAAAAGTGGCGTGGTCGATTCTTTGATACGTTTGAGCGTTGGTGTGGAAGATGCAGAGGATCTAATAGAAGATTTACAACAAGCGCTGGCCTAAAGTCGTTCCAGTAATTTAAAAAACTGATCTTTTTTAGCTGGCGAAAGTGGTAGTGCCGATCCATCTTTCATAATAATTGCGCCTCCTTGATGCTTATCGTAACGATCTAAGTAATCTAAATTGATGAGGTGAGATTGTTGAATTCTAAAAAAACCATATCCATTAAGCATCGTCTCAAAATCTTTTAAGGTTCTTGAAACTAGTATTTTCTTTCCGTTATTAAGAAAGAAAAAAGTATAGTTTTTATCTGCTTCACAACGAATAATCTCGATTAAGTCAACAATGTAAACACATTCTTGAGTCTTTAACACTAATTTTCTGCGATTTCCAGGTTGAATGTTATTCTCTAATGCTTCGTATTGCAAGTCTTCTTTCTTGAAATCAACGGAATCAATCGCTGTAAGAATCGCACTGTGTAATTCTTCAGCGTCAATGGGTTTTAATATATAGTCTAAAGCACTGAACTTGATTGCTTTAATCGCATATTCTTGATAAGCAGTAATAAAAATTACCTCAAACCTTTTCGTTTCTAAGCTATTTAACACATCAAAACCTGTCCCATCAGGCATTTGAATATCTAAAAAAACAATGTCTGGTTGTATGCGATTAATCGCCTCTATACCTGTTTCAACATTTTCCCCATCAGTAAAAACCTCCAAGTCAAGTTGAAATGAATCAATCATTTTTTTTACGAAATCGCGGGTGCGATTTTCATCATCAATTATGAGAACTTTTTTCTTCATGGTTAAATGTAGTTAATTCATAAATAATTGGCAAACAAATTATTACTTGTGTTCCTGTTTTTTTTTCTAAATCGAAATCTTCAATGCTCAAATTGCCTTTCCCCTTGTACTTTTTGTTCAATATTTCGATCCTTTCTCGGGTAATGCTGATCGCCATCGATTTATGGCTTTTATTCTTTTTTATTTTCCCAGCCTTCGTTCGCCCCACCCCATTATCGGAAATACTTATCTTTAATAAGTCGCCACTTTGTGTCATGTCTACAGTGATTAATCCATGGCTAATTGTATGTAATTGGCCATGTTCGATCGCATTTTCAATAAATGGCTGCGTAATCATTGGAGGAATTAATACCCGTTTTATTCGGAGTTCTTCCTCTATATTAATTTTAAAATTAAATCGATTCTCAAAACGCAACTTTTGTGTGTTTAAGTATTTGGTTAAGATCTCCTCTTCTATTTCTAATGGAATGAACTCTTTCGATGAATTTTCAAGGATTAGCCTCATTAATCGTGAGAAATTCACTAAAAACTTAGAGGCTAGTGCTGGGGTGTTCTCATAAATGTAGCTTTGAATTACGGACATAGCATTGAATATGAAGTGGGGATTCATTTGCGACCTTAATAATGTTTGTGACATTTCTGTTACGCGTTGCTCTTGCTTCATTTTATTTTGTCGTAAAACAATAAGAACAATAAAAACGCCCAATAGAAGAATAATAACGGTAAAAATTATCCCATAAAATCTTCGATCACTCTGCAGTTGTAGTATTTTTTTTTCCTTTAGTTCTTTTTCTAATGATTCACCTTGCATTTCTAATAGACGTTCACGTTGTTCCCCAGAATTTTTTTGTGTGAGAGCTGCAATTTTTTGCGCATTTTTTGATGTCGAGTTTTGTTCGAGGAAGGTTACATATTTGGAAAGGTATAAATAAGAGGAGTCTTTATTTCCTGTTTTTCCATAAAGATCTGATAAGATACGGAATGTCTCGTATAATTTATTCTGTTCACGTTCCTGATTTCTAATTTCAATGGATTTTTTTAAATAGATTTTAGACTGTTGATATGATTTTTGCTTAAGGTGTGTTAATCCAATATCGTGATAGATGTCACCTATTTTATCCCTGTTGCCTATGTTTTCATAATAACTTAATGCCAAGTTAAATGAATTTAAGGCCTCTAATTCTCGATTGGTCTTTTCGAAGGCTTTTCCTAGGTATTCATACCCCCGTCCTATTTGCTCAGCGTCTTTAAATTTTTCTAATTTTTTGATGGCATTTTGTAGTAAATCGATCGCTTCAACACATTTAAAATCGTTAATATAAATGCCCCCAAGGCTGATGTCGCACAATACGATGGATCGTTCATCATTAAGTCTTTTTGAAATGGATATTGCTTTTCGCAGATAGGTATAGCTTTCCTTGATATTTTTAACATCAAGAGAATAATTAGAAATAGTTCTGTTGAAAAGGGATTCAAAATAAAATAAATTTAACTTTTCGGCCATTTGGAGGGCTAACAGTTCTTTTTCAACCGCCATTTCGATTTCACCAAAATGTGAGTGTATTACGCCTTCATTGTGAAATGACAAGGCAAGTTCAATACGGCTGTCGGATCGTTTTGCAAATTTGGTGGATAACTTTGCATAATAGACAGACGAATCTTTCATGTTTCTAACCAGAAATAATAACGCTCTGTTTTGATATGCCTGAGATATATTTCGGTTTACTCTTGATTTTTTTGCTTCCGAAATGTTAGTAATACTCGCGCCAGAGGCATTGGTAAGATTGTTCTTGTAAATCCAAAACTTGGTAATGTTTAACGAATAATAATGCCGTAGTATTGAATTGTTAAAAATCGGCTTTTGTCTTACTAAACCCTCCATTCCAACTATAAATCCAGCGATATCTCCTTGCCTGCTTTTTTGTTCGCAGGATAATAAATCTATTGTTTGCTGTTGTTTAACAGGGCAACTTTTCCTGATTAATAGCAAACCCTGCAAAATTTTATTAGAAACAATAGGATCAGTACTCATCGGGTCGTTAAATTTTGTAACGGCCGAAGTGATTAACGCTTCATTCTTTGCTTGATTCACTACCTGCCCCGTGACTTTGGCACTGTAAAGTAGTACCAATAAGCATAAACTGTACGATCTTATTCTATTCATGATGCCCTAAAATTAGTTATTTTAGTCTTTAAATTAAAGCACTTTTTTTTATACTATTAATTCTTTTAAAATACCTTTGCCAAGTATGACCGACAATTACATTTTAGAATTTTTAAAAGAAGATATTGGTGAAGGGGATCATTCTACCTTGGCCTGTGTTCCCGAAAGCAAGATGGGCTCTGCGGAATTGTTGGTTAAAGAAAATGGTTTGCTTGCAGGAATTGAACTAATAAAAAGACTTTACGCTCTTTATGACTCGAAGTTGGAGTTTATCCAATACAAAAATGACGGTGACTTAATGAAGGTGGGTGATATGGCGTTTAAAGTAATTGGGTCAAGTCAAACAATCTTAACAACTGAGAGAACGGTTTTAAATATTCTTCAAAGAATGTCCGCAATTGCTACGTTAACAAATAGTATTGTTGAAAAAGTTAAACATTATCCCGTTAAAATTCTTGATACGCGAAAAACCACCCCTGGTTTTCGCTTCTTCGAAAAGGAAGCAGTGCGAATTGGCGGAGGAACTAATCACCGTTTTGGGCTTTTTGATATGGTAATGCTTAAAGATAATCATGTCGATTATGCTGGGGGCATCAAAGAAGCGATAACAAAAACAATTGCTTATTTAAAGTCCAATAATTTAAATCTTAAAATAGAAGTGGAGGTGCGCAATTTTGAGGAGCTTAATCAAGTGATTTCGGTCGGTGGGGTTAATCGAATAATGCTTGATAATTTTACGCCAAATGAAATTATTTTAGCCTTAGAAGTAATTCCAAGTTTCTACGAAACAGAGGCCTCTGGAGGGATAACTACTGATAATGTTGTCGAATATGCTAAAACAGGGGTGCAATTTATTTCTATTGGTGCCCTCACTCATTCGGCAAAAAGCCTGGATTTGAGTTTAAAAGCAAGTTTTAGTAATTAATTCTAATTCACGGCATTTTTTTCTTTGGTGTAATGGGCAATGTCCAAAAGAAAATCAATATCTTCCTCTATTTTATTGCCGATTACTACAATGTTTGCTCCCGCATTATGCGCCTTGGCCACACCTTCAATCGACCTTATGCCTCCTCCCACAATCAGTGGCATATTCAAATTATTGACACTTTTTATTATTTCACTAGGAATGGCATTGATGGCGCCGCTACCAGCATCTAAATAAATTATTTTTTTTCCCTGAAATTTACCCGCTAGTGCTGTCTTTCGGACTATGTTTGGTTGGTCAGCAGGAATCGGATTCGTTTGTGATACGTATTCTACCGCCGATTTACGTCCCCCATCAATGAGTAAATAGGCAGTTGGAATTATTTCAATTTCCATTTTTTCTAATTCATCCACGGCTCTAATGTGATGACCGATTAAGTAATCTGGGTTTCTCCCCGATAATAATGAAAGGAAAAGTATCGCGTCTGCTTGATCGCTTATTTGATGGCTCGCCCCAGGAAAAATAATAATCGGAATCGTGGTGTTAGACTTTATGGTTTTTATGCACTGATTAAAATCATGGCTGGTTACGGTGCTCCCTCCAATAAAAATGAAATTGGGCCGCGCTGCATTTACCTTTTGAAGAAAAGAGGAAAGTTGGCTGGTGTCGGTGTATTTTTCTGGGTCAATTAAAACTGCAATGGCATTTTTGAGCCCTTCTATTTTAGTGTAAAAATTCGTTTTCATAGTATTTTGATGGATTAAAACTAATAATGAAATTGGTAATTTCTTGAAATTTTATTTTTACAAATCGATCGCCAAACTCCGTTTTAAATCGGCAGGTTGCTAGGTTGTTTTCAAGATCAATGATGTTCATTTCACTTAACAGATTTATATTTTCAATCCCTGCTAATTTGTACAACACTTCTTTTATTGTCCAAATGATCGTGAGTGTTTTTGCTTCAGTAAAATTAAAAAAGGAGACCTCATTTTTAGTAGCAAAGCGCTCTTTAAGTCGTATTATTCGTTCTGTTATAGGTTCCAAATCAACACCTATATTAAACGGAGCAGTAGCTAACACTGCTATTTCGTGCGAATGACTAATTGATAAGTTTAAGGATGTTCCCTCAAAAAAAGGAGCACCGATTGAGTTATAGGAAATAGGAAACGGAATTCCTTTTTTGTTTCGGATCGCTCGAATTGCAAAAAACTCTCGCTGCCGTTTTTTGCTTTTTAATTGTGATAAATACTCTTGCTCAATGGTATACAAAAATGTGGCGTCCAAATCACTAATTTCCTTAAAATCAAGCATCGTTAATTCAGCTTCTCCTTTGTGAATTTCTTTAAGGTAAAATGAATCTAGAGGAATTGTTTTCAATAATAATAAAGTTGTCTTTTCACAAAGTTCAATATTATATTTCAATTACTATTTTTTTTTACGCAAGAGTTAGAAAAAAGTATTTTTTATATATATTTACAAATTAATTAAATGTGAATTATAATAAACTTATACATACAAAATATGTTTGGTAAATCAAAGCTACTCTTAGTAAGCATCTTATTTTTAAGCGCTTACTCATTTTCTCAGTCGGGTTTAGGAACAGTCAAAGGTACTGTTAAAGATGAAGTTTCAGGTGCTCCCTTGCCAATAAGTAAGGTGCTTTTAATGCAAAATGGTTCTATCAAAGGAGCTGCTAACACAGATTTTGATGGAAAATTTCAAATTAATGGTGTGCTACCTGGTGTTTATGACGTAGAAGTCCGAAATCAGGATGGTTATCAACCAAGTGTAACTACTGATGTTACTATTTCTCCGGACAAAATTACATTTCTTGAAAATTTAGTATTGTCAAAACCAAAAAGTGTCCTAGATATAGGAGAAATTAAAGTAACGGCTTATAAAATTCCCTTGATCGATAAAGATGGAGGAGCGAGTGGTGCAACAATCGGAAGAGAAGATATCGGACGTTTAGCAGTGCGTGATGCGGCTGGCGTTGCTTCATCAGTTGGAGGGGTTAATACAAACGAAGGGTCGGGGGCGATTTCAGTTAGGGGTTCGCGACAGGATGGAACGTATTTTTATATTGACGGTATTAAAGTTCGTGGGTCGGCTAATCTACCTAAATCTGCCTTAGAAGAAGTTACTGTAATTACAGGTGGTGTGCCTGCAAATTACGGGGATGTTACTGGAGGAATTATTTCTGTTACAACAAGAGGTCCTTCGTCTATATTTTTTGGTAGTTTGGAACTTGTTTCTTCTGGAGCATATATTAATGGTGCTGATCCTGATGGATACGATGGGAAAGTAATTGGTCTTGATAAATTCGGATATAATTTAGTGGAAGGTATGTTGTCTGGTCCACTTTGGATGCAACGCGATTCAACAGGTAAAAAAACAAAGCCAAGATTAGGCTTTTTGTTTTCAGCTAACTATACGGATCAATTAGATAACAGGCCGTTGGCAGGGGGGAATTATAGAATTAAAAAAGAGGTGAGAGATGAATTGTTAGTAAATCCATTAAGACCAACATCTACAGGTTTTGGAACCTTTCATAATGCCTTGTTTTTACGTCAAGATGATTTTGAAAAAGTGGATTGGAGGATGAATGCTAGAAATACCGTTTTTTCTGCACAAGGAAAAATAGATGTGAATACAGGACCCTCTGTTAATGTTCAGTTTGGTGGGTCATTGAATTACAGTAACGGTTCCAATTATTCGTACGGCGGATCGTTGTTGAATTTCCAGAATTTCGGGGTTTCTGAAAATTTAGATTACCGCGTATATGGTAAGTTATCACAACGTTTTAATAACGAAAGAGAAGGAAGCAGCTCTAAAATTAGGTCTGCGATGTATAATATCATGGTCGATTATTCTAAATCGAAAAGTGATAATTATGACCCTAAACACCAATACAATATATTTAATTATGGACATGTTGGTAAATTTACAACTAGCAGAAGACCATCATACGCTTTTAATCCCAACACACAAACATATGTACACGATGGATTTAAAGATACCTACGTAGCATTTACTCCTTCAGAAACTAATGCCGCTTTAGCTGCTATTACGTCTCAATATTATGATATTTATTCAGAGTCGGAGATTGGTCATTATGAAAATTTATTTCAAATTCAACAAGGTAATGCTTTGCGAAATGGAGATTCTCCTCAAAGCGTTTACGGTATTTGGAGCAATATAGGATCACCATATAATTATTTTGGAAAATCTGAAAATGATCAATTCCGTGTAACAGGTGCAGGGTCCTTGAACATTGGAGATCATAATATTTCCTTAGGTTTCGAATATGAGCAGCGTGTTGATAGAGGTTGGGGTTCAGGAACAACAACTGGTGGTGGAACAAATGGCCCTATTGGAATTTGGTCGATTGCAAGGCAGTTAGCTAATTTTCACATCGAGGAATTAAATCTAAATAGCGGTGTCGTTACCGATTCTGGATCATTTAAAGCGATTACTTATGAGCGTCTTAATGCTGGATATGCATCAACCTCGGTTGACACTTCGTACGGCGGACAAATAAATGCTGATAACCAATCCTTTTTTGATTACAACCTAAGAAAAAAATTAGGCTACAATGCAGGGGGAGACGATTATATAGATATTGATCAATACGACCCTAATCTTTTTCAATTAGATATGTTTTCGCCAGATGAATTGTTAAATAGTGGAAATTCATTCGTTTCTTATTATGGTTTTGACCATACCGGAAAAAAAGTAAAAGGCGCTACCGATATTAATAAATATTTTAATGAATACGATGAAAATGGAAATTTCAAACGTTTTGTTGGTTCATTCCAACCTGTTTATATGGCAGGGTATATTATGGATAAGTTTGCCTTTAATGATATCGTTTTCAATGTAGGTGTACGAGTAGATGTATTTGATGCGAATCAACCTGTATTAAAAGACCCTTATCTTTTCTATAATGCCCGTACTGTTAAAGAAGCGAAAGCATTAAAATTAGCAGACCCGAATCTTTATTCATGGGTTGATATTCCAGAAAGTATGGGAGATGATTACATTGTTTATGTAAACGATGTAAATAACCCTAATTCAATAAATGGTTTTAGATCCGAGAGTAATTGGTTTAATGCTACCGGTACAACTATAGAAGATCCTAAGGTGATTAAAGGTGCTGCTGGTATTGCTCCATGGGTGCTAAATCCAGGTCAAATTACTCCTGATCAATCGGCCTTTGAAGACTACAAAGCACAGGTTAATGTAATGCCTAGAATTGCTTTTTCCTTCCCTATTTCTGAAGAAGCGTCTTTCTTTGCTCATTACGATGTATTAACGAAAAGACCTACTTCTGGATTCAGATTTGATCCTTTTGATTACCAGTTCATCCAATCAAGAAGTGCTATTATTGAGAATTCGAATTTGAAGCCAGAAACTACAGTTGATTATGAACTAGGTTTCCAACAAGTGCTTTCTCGTACTTCATCCGTTAAGATTTCTGCCTTCTATCGCGAGCAAAGAAATAATGTTCAATTAGTAAATGTTTTTGAAGCGTATCCTGCTACCTACAAAACGTTTGGAAATCGCGATTTTGGTACTGTTAAAGGAATGACAATCTCTTACGATTTAAGACAAACAGGTAATATCAGAATGACCGCCAATTATACCTTGCAATTTGCAGATGGAACCGGTTCTGATGCTACTTCAATGGGAGCATTGATTAATGCTGGTCTGCCCAATCTACGAAATATTTTCCCGTATAGCTTCGATCAACGACATGCTTTTGCAGTAACATTTGATTACCGATATGGAGAAGGGGAAGATTACAACGGACCAAAAATTGGGGATTTAAATTTATTAGAAAATGTGGGTTTAAATATATTCTCTAATATTTATTCAGGGTCGCCTTACTCAGCTCAAACGTTTATTACGGATGAAGGAATTGGTAACTTAAATGCGGGTATTAGTGGTACGCTAAATGGTTCGCGTCTTCCTTGGTCTTATAGAATGGATTTACAGTTAGATAAAACAATTAATGTCGTGTTAGTTCCTAAAGGCGATAAAAAAGATGATAAACCTAAATTAGGTTATTTAAACATTTATGTTCGTGTTACAAATTTGTTGAATCAGTATAACAAAATAAGTGTTTATCGTGCTACAGGTAACTGGAATGATGACGGTTATTTGGCAGCGGCAGCTAGTCAGACATCTATCCAAAATCAAACGGATGAGCAGTCTTTCCGTGATTATTATTCAATGAAGGTGCAGAATGCATTTAATATTAGTTCCCCACGAACGATTCGATTAGGGATAAAATTTGATTTTTAAATAAAGTAATAGAAGAGCTATGAAAAAGCAATTTGTTGCAACAGTTGTTAGTGTAGGTTTATTTTTTTCAACGGCCTTGGGATATTATGGACCAGGAGAGAAAGATGGTAAACCAACGAAACCTAAAGGGGCCAATTGTAGCCCAGCGACTGCCAAGTTAACAATGGAGTTTAACGATGTTAAAGCATTGATTGAGCAAGGTGGAAGTATGTTCCAAAATAGGCAAGCAAGTGTTGCCGCTTATGAAGTTCCTAAAGGAAGTAATCGTTTCGCTATTTTTGCTGGGGCATTATGGATGGGTGGAACCGATGTAAACGGTCAGCTTAAATTAGCAGCTTTGCGTTATAGATCAGGGAATGATTTTTGGCCTGGTCCACTAACTGTTAATCCTGGAAGCGGGGATTATAATCCGTTGTTTCCTGTTGGAGACAATGTAGTTAGGGATTTTGGTGAAGCAAATATCGATCCGGAACAATGTGCTGCATACGATCAGTTTTATACGATTCGTAAGGCAGAAGTTATTCGTTTTAATATTTATTTTGAATGTAACGCAGGTATTACTACAGAAGGATGTGATGATATCATTCCTCCTTCTAATGATGAATTAAATCGTATCTACGGTTGGCCCGCTCACGGTGATGTTTCTTTAGGACAAGATTATTTCTTGGCACCTTACTATGATCGTGATGGTGATGGAAATTATAACCCAGATAACGGAGATCACCCATGGTATGATGATATTTTAGGCCGTGATGATATCCAATGTGGTTTTGATAGACGAATTTCACTTTACGGCGATGAAACGCATTGGTGGGTTTTCAATGATAAAGGAAATATTCACACTGAAACAAACGGGGATCCAATTGGTATGGAAATCCGTGCGCAAGCTTTTTCATTTGCTACCAATGATGAGGTGAATAGAATGACTTTTTATAACTACGAATTAATTAACAGAGGTACGCAAACACTTTATGATACGTATTTCGCTCAATACTTAGATGCTGATGTTGGAAATTATGCCGACGATTATGCAGGATGTGATGTGTCAAGAGGTTTAGGGTACATGTATAATGGTGACTTATTTGACGAAAGTGATGGTGGTAAATTAGGCTATGGTGATAATCCACCAGCAATCGGATGTGACTTTTTTGAAGGCCCTTATCAAGATGGAGATGGTGTTGATAATCCAGGACCTTATTTTGATCAAGCAACTCAAACGACTATTGTACCAACTGTTGTTGATGCGTTAGCTAACAACGGTATAGTTTATAAAGGGATTGGTATAGGTTATTCTGATGGAATTATAGATAATGAGCGATTTGGTATGAGAAGATTTACGTACTATACGTCTACTTCTGCTTACCCATATAACGATCCAGGACCTGCAGCAGAATACTATAATTTTATGGAGGGGCAATGGGCGAATGGATCTGAAATGTATTATGGTGGTTTAGGAAATGGAACATCTACCCAACAATTATCTGATTATATGTTCCCAGGAACTTCTGACCCTTTATCATGGTCAACTGGTGGTGCAGATATGACAGGTCAGTTTCCGAACGGGTGGGATGAATCAACAAATAATAATCCTGCAGGTGACCGCCGATTCGTTCAATCTGCTGGTCCTTTTACCCTAAAACCAGGTGCAGTAAATAATATTACTGTAGGTATTGTCTATGGTAGAAGCACGGATGGTAATCTAATGGCTTCGGTAGAAGCTATGAAGCGTGCAGATACAAAAGCACAAGCTTTGTTTGATGCATGTTTTAAAATA
Source organism: Crocinitomicaceae bacterium (assembly GCA_021740085.1). Lineage (GTDB taxonomy): Bacteria > Bacteroidota > Bacteroidia > Flavobacteriales_D > Crocinitomicaceae > UBA952. Next base: position 1,141 of record JAIPAL010000055.1, on the reverse strand, counting down.
TTATCTCCTCCTGATGCTCCAAAAATTACCATTCAAGAGTTAGAAAATGAGTTAATATTAATGTTGGACAATCCTGCTTCCTCTAATAATTACCGTGAAGCGTATGCTGAAGAGGATGAAATTAATATTCCAGATCCAACAGTTGATCGATTTTATCGCTTTGAAGGGTATCAAATATTTCAGTTGAAAAGTTCTGATGTTTCAGTCGCTGATATAGAAGACCCTACTAAAGCAAGGCTAGTGGCACAATGTGATATCAAGAACGATAATGATAGATTAATTAATTTCGTTTTTGATGAAGCGCTTGGTTTTGCGGTTCCTGTTGAGAAAGTTGATGGGGAGAACACTGGAATTAGGCATTCATTTAGAGTTACTGAGGATGCTTTTGCACAAGGCACAAGACAATTAGTTAATCACAAAACATATTACTATGTGGCTGTTGCTTATGCATTTAATGAATTCAAGAAGTATGATCCGAATGATCCATTGTTTTTAGATGGTCAAAAAATACCTTACATTTCATCTCGTTTGAATTTTGATGGTACAGCAATTAGTGCTACTTCTGCGGTACCTCATAATCCAATGCCTGAAGCTGGTGGTACGAATCAATTAATTGAATACGGATCCTCACCAAAAATAACCCGTGTAGATGGATATGGAAATGGTAATCGTCCGATTGATTTTACAAGTACTACCTTGTCAACTATTCTTTCTCAAGGATTTTCGGATACACCAGAATACGATTATGGTAAAGGCCCTATTAACATTAAAGTAGTAGATCCATTGCTTTTAGCGCCTGGTTATTTTGAGTGTAAATTCACGGATTATACAGCGCCTTCTTCTGGAAATAGTGCCGATACAGCCTCTTGGGTGGTGTATCGTTATGATACAAAGGGAGGGGATTTATTAGATTCGGTTACTTCCGAAATGTCTATTGATGGGGATAATGAACAAATCATTCCGCAATGGGGAATCTCGGTTCAAATCCACCAAGAGAAATATTACTTCCCTTCTGGTTCGGGTAATATTTCCTTCAAAACAACGGATATGATTGCTTCATCGATTGAATATGCCGATTCATCTAAAAGATGGCTAGCAGGTGTTCCTGATAATGACGCTTATTTCCCAAGCAATTGGATTC
>JAIPAL010000005.1 GCA_021740085.1 Crocinitomicaceae bacterium | reverse complement strand
CTAAAATGGGGTAGAAGGTGGGCATAAAACATGATTACAATCGCTATTCCCCTTGTTATATCAATACTTTTATTTCTGCTTGTAATATTCTGCATGCTAACTCATGGCTTGGAAAGTGAAAAAGAGAAATCCTCCAAAAAATAATAATGAGAAAATCAAAAGCATTATAAAATCTGTTTTATTTCTATCAGGAAGTTTCAATCTTTGTTCAATTATCGCAAAAGCTGCAATAAGAGTAATCACCAAAATAGTAAGAAAGTGTAATTTATCAGATAAATTTAAAGAATTTTGGATAGGTAAAATACCGTCAGTAACATATTTATTACCAACGGTAGTAAATAGAGATCCTACGATTAATCCAATCTTTTCCTCTGAATTTTCATTAGGGTATAAAAGACTAGTTAATGCAAGAATGAAAGAAAGTAAAAGAGTTAAAAATAATTTAAAGTATAAATTCATAGCATTTCTACTTATATTCAACTCTAGAGACACGGTTGGGTATGAAATCGATTCTTTGGAAGTTAAACTACCGAAATTTGACCCATAATTTATTGATTTTTTATAAAACTTTGATTTGGTTTTCCACCCCTCTAGGTATTCAGGTATAATTCGGGAATGTTCTTTATCCAAATTGATGTTAAGATCATTGGTAGAATAATTAGCAAACTCAATATTTAAGTTCAATTTCTGTTTGTCAAAAGGGAAGTTTGAAACATTAAAATAGTTCAAAATAGTAGCACTTACCTTACATTCAATGTGGTACATACCATTTGTACTAGAGTCAATGTAAATGTTCGAAAATTCAGTGCTAATAGAATGACTAATGTCAATTTCATCTTCGGGATTAAAAATACCATCCTTTGAATTAATCCAAATCCAAAAAACAATTTCGTACTTACCATTAACAAAATCAATACCATGAACAGACTCTATGTAAGTGCCGAAAGTCACCTCTTGTTTTTTATTATCTGTTTGACCAACAGTAATATTTAACGTCGCAAGAAATATAACTAAAATTAAATATTTCATTTCATTATTTGATTTATAAAATTACGAATAAAAAACAAATAGCACTATAAGATCCACAAACGGACGATATGATGCCACAAGTAGAGAGACTGAATTGCCTTTACTTTCTTATTTTTTAGTAACGTATTTGCCTGTTTTAGGCAGATAAAAGAAATTAAAAAGTGTTTCTTGCTTTTTTGCTGCAGTGATTGTTGGCTCATAGATGAATAAATCGGCATTTTTTGGAATGGTAGCTAACACTCCTTTTTTAATTAGGATGTCTTTTGATTCGCTATACGAACCAAGTGCATAATCAAATATAAAACATTCGCTTTCTGAAGTCCCTAAACCATCAAAGTTCTTCCATTGAAAAATTCTAAGGGGTGTGTGGTTTGAAATGGTATAGAAATCTTTGTAGCTGGCATTTCGAATTCTAAAATCAATTAGAATGTCTTTGTAGGAGGAAGAAGTGATGTTTTCAAAACTAACTTTTAATGGTAACATCGGCGAAGAAGGAATAGCAAGGGGGGGAGAAATCAAGTTGAGACCACCGTCGAAAAAGAAAAAGTAATTGTAGTTCCCCATAAATCCTAATTCCGCTTTCTTTGCTGGATTTGGTGATTTCCCAGCTTCATCTATCGCAAATTGATAGCGATTCACTAAAATAACGGCATCTTCTTTGTCGTCTCCATCTAAGTTGTTTTTTAAGATGCTTAAGGTGTATTTTTCCGTGGCGGGTATCCGCAGTGCCGCTTCAATGTGTCTCTTTGCATAGGTAGAAAGGTCGGAATTGTCTTGAGGTAGCTCGCTAGCTGAAACAACTTCTTTTTCGACTTCTTCTTTGCAAGAAAAAAGGAATAGGAGCGTGGGGATTAGGAGTAATAAACTACTCAATTTTATAAATATATTCATACCTTTCATAGCGTATTAAATCGTTCTTTGATGAGGTCTAATACAAATTGCAATTGACTTTCCCTTGTTAGGTTGGAATTATCGAGTTCGATAGCATCTTCCGCTTTTACTAAAGGACTTATTTTTCTTGTTGTATCAATTAAATCGCGTTCTTCCAAATTTGCCGTGATGTCCACCAAGGAGGTGTTTAGGTCTTTCAGAAGAAGTTCTTTAAATCTCCTTTCAGCTCTTATTTTTGGATCCGCCGTGACAAATAGTTTAATGTCTGCCTTTGGAAAAACAACGGTTCCTATGTCTCTGCCATCCATGATAATCCCTCCAAATTCACCTAGTTTTTGTTGCGTACTAACAAGTTTGCTGCGCACTTCTTTCAAGACGGCTATTTTTGATACAATGGCTGCAACGTCAGGTTTTCTAATTTCAGTTGAAATATTCACACCATTTAATAGCAGATCACTTTCGAATTTTTCTTTGTTGTAAACAAATTCCAAGTTGATTTCATCTAATCGATTAATCAAAAGGTCTGTATGGATAACACCATCGATAATCAACTTGTTTTGCAACGCGAAAAAGGCAATTCCTCTATACATTGCGCCTGAATCTACGAAAATGTAGTTTAATTCTTTCGCTAAATCCTTGGCAAGCGTACTTTTTCCGCAAGAAGAAAATCCATCAATCGCAATAGTGAGTTTTTTCAATGGCTTAATTTGAAGTTCAAAAATAGGAATTCCAATCGATTATTAATAATTCGATGCTTACTAGGAAACACGATTAGCCAATTTTTTCTTTTAAAAATTTCCCTGTAGAATTATTTTCTAACGTAATGAGCGATTCAGGTGTCCCTGAAAATAATAAATTCCCTCCTTCTTCACCACCCGTTGGACCTAAATCAATGATCCAGTCCGCGCATTTAATTACTTCAACGTTGTGTTCAATTACAAGTATGGAATGTCCTTTATTGATTAATGCGTAGAAGGCGATCAGTAGTTTTTCTATATCGTAGAAATGTAATCCGGTGGTAGGTTCATCAAAAATGAATAGGGTGGGTGCTGTTGAACCTTTTGATAGGAAGGATGCTAATTTTATTCTTTGTGCCTCACCACCACTCATTGTGCTAGAGGATTGTCCGACGTTTAAATACCCAAGACCAATATCAACTAAAGGTTTAATTTTTGCGGCAATTTTCTGTTCAGTTTTATCTAAAACGGCATTAAAAAATTCATAGGCGTCAGTAATATTCATAGAAAGTAATTCGTGAATGTTGATTCCACGATAGCTTACTTCTAAGGTTTCTGCCTTGTACCGCTTTCCCTTACATGTTTCGCAGGGAAGTTCTATGTCAGCCATGAATTGCATACCAACGGTGATTATCCCTTCTCCTTCGCACATTTCACAACGCCCTCCTTCTACATTAAAACTGAAAAATCCTGGTTTGTAAGCGCGCATTTTGGCTAATGGTTGGTTGGCATAGAGTTCGCGGATGTCATCAAAAGCTTTTACATAGGTAATAGGATTACTACGGGATGACTTTCCTATTGGATTTTGATCAATAAATTCAATGTTCTGTATTTTCTTTAAATCGCCTGTTAAGGTGTCAAATCCAATGTTTAATTCGCTAGTTAGACCTAAATGTGCCCGAAAAGCTGGGTATAAAATTTCTTTTATGAGGGTTGATTTCCCCGAGCCTGAAACGCCTGTAACACACACTAAAGAATTCAAAGGAATGTCAACTGTAATGTTCTTTAGATTATTTTTCCTGGCGCCTGTTATGCTTATTTTGTCTTTTGAAAATCTTCGTTTAGTTGGAAGCGGAATACTTTTTTTCTGTGTTAAATAATCAGCAGTTAAACTATTTTTAGCCTTGGAAAGCTCTTTAAATGTCCCTTGGAATACCACTTCTCCACCAAACTGACCAGCAAATGGCCCGATATCTATGATGGAGTCTGCAGCTCTCATTATGTCTTCTTCGTGTTCCACAATTAGAACTGTATTTCCTAATTCCGTTAGATTTTTTAATACAGAAATTAACCGTTGTGTATCTACAGGATGCAGACCAATAGACGGCTCGTCTAAGACATAAATGGTGCCCACTAAACTACTTCCTAATGCTGTGGCTAAATTAATTCGTTGAGATTCTCCGCCCGATAACGTATTGGAGGCCCTGTTCAGAGTGAGATAACCTAAACCCACATTTTTTAAAAAGCCCAATCGTTGAATTATTTCAGGTAATATGCGTTTGCTAATTGTCCTATCGGAATCGCTTAATGTCAAATTAGAGAAGAAATCATAACAAAGATTTATAGGAAGAAGCACAATATCTTGAATTGAATACTGTTCAATTTTTACATAGCAGGTATCTCCTCGTAAACGTGTGCCCAGGCATTCGGGACATTCTGTTTGACCTCTATACCTCGAAAGCATAACTCGGTATTGAATTTTATATAGTTGACTTTCAATGAATTTAAAGAATTTATTTAAACCCATAAAATAGGTATTTCCATCCCATAAAAGCTTGTATTCCTCAGCTGTTAAATCTTTTATGGGGCGGTGAATTGGAAAATCGAATTTTTTCGCATTATAAATTAGCGCTTGCAAGTATTCTCCCATAACCTCCCCTTTCCATGGGGCAATCGCATCTTCATATATACTTAAGCTCTTATTTGGAAAAACTAAATTCTCATCAATTCCCAATACTTTTCCATATCCTTCACATGTTTTACAGGCTCCAAAAGGGTTGTTAAAGGTGAAAAAATGAATGCTAGGTTCTTGAAATGTCATGCCATCTAGTTCAAATAAATTATTGAACCAACTAATGGTATTGTTATCAATATCTAATAGCCCACAAGATCCCTTTCCTTCTTGAAATGCCAATTGAATGGAGTCGATATAACGTGCATCATTTTGGAAATTATCGGTTTCTATAATGATTCGATCAATGACAATTAATCCATCAGTTAAGGGAGTTTGGTTGTTTTCTAAGTCTGATAAATTGGTGATTTTATTATTTAAGTAAACTCTATTAAAGCCTTTATTTATAAGTAATTGTATTTTTTTATCTAAACTTGAATTACTAGAATCTACTATGGGACAAACAATGGCAAGTTTCCGTTTGTTTGGATAGCTTTTTAGTGCTTGTAAGACATCTTGGGGGGTGTGTTTTTTTACAAGTTGCTTGGATATGGGTGAAATTGTAAGTCCAATTCGTGCAAATAATATTTTTAGATAATCGTAAATTTCTGTTGTTGTACCTACTGTTGATCTTGGATTACTAGTAATTACTTTTTGTTGTATAGCGATACTTGGTGCAATACCCTTGATATAGTCTGTTTCAGGTTTGTTTAATTTACCGAGGAATTGCCTTGCATAGGAGGACATACTTTCGATGAATCTTCGTTGTCCTTCTGCAAAGATGGTATCAAAAGCTAACGATGATTTTCCAGAACCTGAAACACCAGTGATTACTGTAAGTTCTTTGTGGTTGATCGTTAAATCAATGTTTTTTAAATTGTGGACCCTGGCTCCTTTTATTTCAATTTTTGTTTTCACTGGTGCAAAGGTACGAGTTGAAGATAAAATTTGAAGTGTAAGTATATTTTTTTATACTTTTAGAGCAAATAAAAAATTACAAGATGGATTTCAGGTCATTATTTCGTAAAAAATCGGCTACAGTATCAGCTCATGATGAAGGCGATGGCCACGGTCATGGCCTTAGTAAAGTATTAACTGTTCGTGATCTTACCTTCTTTGGAGTTGCCGCCATTATTGGAGGTGGAACATTTAGCGCTATTGGAAATGCCTGTTTTTCTGGAGGTCCAGGTGTAGTATTATTGTATGTTATCTGCGCTATTGCATGTGGATTTACTGCCATGTGTTATGCTGAATTTGCTGCACGAGTACCAGTATCAGGAAGTGCTTATACGTATGCCTATGTTTCCTTTGGTGAATTGTTTGCTTGGATTATTGGCTGGGCATTGTTAATGGAATACTCTATTGGAAATATTTACATAGCATTTTCATGGAGTGGATATTTCACCAATTTGCTTAATGGTTTTGGTGTTGATCTACCCACTTGGTTAACCATTAACTATAGAGCGGCGCATGATGCGTTCACGTCCACCAAAATTGGAACGGAAGGATTCACTGCATGGAATTCAGCACCACAATTGGGCGGCCTGCGAATTATTTTTGATTTACCGGGTGTTATGATTAATGTATTAATTACCTGGCTTGTATACATTGGGACAAAAGAATCGCGAAACATCAGCAATATTATGGTTGTTATAAAACTCATTGTAGTGATATTGGTCATTGTTGTAGGATTTTTCTATATCGATATTGACAATTGGACACCATTCTTACCAAATGGTTTTGGTGGCGTTATGGCTGGAATATCTGCTGTATTTTTCGCTTACATTGGATTTGATGCTGTTTCAACCCTTGCCGAAGAAGCAAAGAATCCACAACGAGATCTACCTCGAGGAATGATCTATTCACTGGTAATTTGTACGGTAGCCTATATTTTACTAGCGCTTGTCCTTACTGGGATGGTTTCTTATAAAGATTTAGGCGTTTCTGATCCGTTGGCGGAAATTTTTCAGCTGAAAGGAGTTAAGTGGATGTTGTACATTGTTTCTGTTGCCGCCGTTGTAGCAATGACTAGCGTGATGCTTGTTTTTCAAATGGGACAACCGCGTATTTGGATGACCATGAGTCGCGATGGATTATTGCCAAAGAAATTTTCTAAGATTCATCCAAAATATAAAACCCCAGGATTCGCCACGATTGTAACAGGATTTGTTGTAGGGGTTCCGATGTTCTTCACCGATGAAAATTTCATCCTTGATTTCACTAGTATAGGAACATTATTTGCATTTGTTTTAGTATGTGGGGGTGTTCTCATGCTTCCATCTCAAAAAGGCACGCAGGAAGGAGAACCAACTAAAGGTCGTTTTCGCCTTCCATACATCAATGCGAAGTATATTTTTCCCGGAATAATCAGTTCAATATTCACGTTTTTAATTATTCAGTTTCCAACATTTTTTACAGAAACTATTTTCTTAAAAGGTGAAAACTACGCTCAGAGTATTCCCATGCTTTGCTTCTTTATAATTTGTTTAGTTATGACCGTTCTTTCATATACTAAAAATCTTTCCTTGATACCTGTTCTAGGTCTGGTGTCATGTTGTTATCTACTTACAGGAATGGCGGCAAATAATTGGAAATGGTTCTTCATCTGGTTTGCCATCGGCCTGGTAGTGTATTTCCTATATGGACACAAGCACAGTCGACTAGCAAAAAATTAAGTTGAAATGATTTCATCTTAATGAAGATATCCAAAGGGCCTTTACCCTTGATTCAGAATTCTACATCTCTGAGGAAGCTTATGAAGAGGCCAAAGAAAAAATTTTTACACGTACGTGGCAAATTCTTGGCAATTCAGATGAATTTCACTTTAATGAATAGATCACCACATATGTCTTATTGCTAGGATTACTCGATGAATCTATAATGGTAACGCGGATAATAAGGGAGAAGTTCAAAGCCTTTCTAAAATTGGTTAACACCTTGGAACCTATGTGAATAATTGGAGTTACTTCACTATTTTCTAGTAGGAGTAGAAAGATATTTCCTTAAGAAGTAAGAAATAACATTGAATTGAAGACGGAAAATTAGAAGAGCTAATATTAATTAGAGGCCTTAATAATTTTTGTTTGTTGAAGAAAAGCCCCACTTTCATTATAGAAGTTTAAAAAGTATTGGCCTGGTGCCAAGTCACTTTCAAAATCCATTTGATGCCTAGCATCATTCATTTGTTCTTCTTTGATTAGTTTTCCATTCTGGTCAATCAATTGAATTTTAGTGGTGCCTTTTTGCTCATCAGGACCTTGAATGATCGTGTAATTGTTAAATGGATTTGGGTAAATCAAAAACGAAGGATCCAAAACAGCTATAGCTGTTACGTTGGGAGATACAGCAAAATTTTGATCAGGCTGTTGGAAGCCATTATGAATTCTTTTTCCATCAACATTAGACCACTTTACAATTGGTTCGCCAATAGTGTAGGACACTGTATTTGTACTTCCAAAAATTAACGTTTGGCACTTTGCAACTTTTCCTGCAGTTGCATAAACTCTTCTTTCTGGTCCTTGACCAAAAGTTACTGAAATCCCGAAAAATAGAATTGTAATGAGTAGAAGATTGTTTTTCATAGCTTGAACTATTAATATTCAGTGATAAAGTTACAGAAAAAAAAATGTACCAATACATATTTAGCTTATTAAATTACAATTAATTCTACAATAAAATAGGAATCATCTTTTTTTAGTTTATAAATTAATTGATTCAAATGCTTAATAAGATTAAAGATTTAGTAATTTTCATTAAATTTGCTCAAGTTAAAATAGCTATAAATAATGTTTGAAAATCTTACCGAAAAATTTGAACGTGCCTTTAAAGTATTAAAGGGACAGGGTCAAATCTCCGAAATAAATATTGCTGAGTCACTTAAGGAAGTTCGTAGGGCGCTTTTGGATGCCGATGTCAATTTTAATACGGCTAAAAATTTCACTAATACGGTGAAAGATAAAGCGCTTGGAAGAAATGTTCTCACCGCGGTATCTCCTGGTCAACTAATGGTGAAAATTTGCCATGAAGAGTTAAAGGAGTTGATGGGGGGCAATGAGGTTGAAATAAACCTGAAGGGAAATCCATCAATTATTTTAATGTCAGGACTTCAGGGTTCCGGAAAAACGACGTTTACAGGAAAATTAGGTAATTACTTAAAAAATAAAAAAAACAAAAAGGTGCTACTCGTAGCATGTGATGTTTACCGTCCTGCCGCAATAGATCAATTACATGTTCTTGGCGATCAATTGGGAATAGAAGTTTTTTCTAATAAGGAAGTAAAAGACCCTGTGCGTATTGCTAACAGTGCTGTTCAGCATGCAAAAAGCAACAGTTTTAATGTAGTAATTGTCGATACTGCAGGTCGCTTAGCGATTGATGAACAAATGATGGATGAAATTGCACGTGTAAAAACCGCTCTAAATCCATCCGAAACCTTGTTTGTGGTAGATGCCATGACGGGACAAGATGCTGTAAATACGGCAAAGGCCTTTAATGATAAAATTAATTTTGACGGTGTTATCCTTACAAAATTAGATGGGGATACAAGAGGTGGGGCAGCGCTGACTATAAAATCTGTTGTAAACAAACCGATTAAGTTTGTCGGGACAGGGGAAAAAATGGATGCGATAGATGTCTTTTATCCTGCAAGGATGGCAGACAGAATTCTTGGTATGGGAGATGTTGTTTCCTTAGTAGAAAAGGCACAAGAACAATACGATGAGGAGGAAGCCCGTAAGCTTCAACGGAAAATAATGAAAGATCAATTTGATTTCAATGACTTTTTAGCTCAATTGAATCAAATTAAAAAAATGGGGAATGTTAAAGATTTGATGGGCATGTTGCCTGGGATGGGAAAAGCTATGAAAGATACCGAAATTCCCGATGATGCGTTTAAAGGAATTGAAGCAATTATTCTCTCCATGACACCCAAAGAACGATCAAACCCTGTTTTGCTAAATACTTCTCGAAAAGCAAGACTTGCTTCAGGAAGTGGAACGAATATTATGGAAGTCAATAAATTGATGAAGCAATTTGACGAAATGAAAAAAATGATGAAAATGATGAGTAATCCTCGTGCAATGGCTAGTATGATGAGTCAAATGAAAAATGCGCGTGGTGGAGCGCCGAACTAAAATTATGGATAATGATTCATTATATCCTGACAAACCTATCTTAGTAAAAGAAGAGGTGAAAAATAATTGGGGTTTAACTGCTTTTTCTTTACTGCTATTTATTTTATCATTCTTACTACTCTTTTCAGAAAAGCTTTTATTTATTTTTTTTTTAATCATTGTACTGTTCATTCATGAGATGGGACATTTACTTTTTATGAAGGCATTTAAATATGAAAATGTTCGGATGTTATTCATTCCACTTATGGGTGCTTTTGTTCAAGGATCAAAACCAAAATATTCTCAACGTGAAAGTTTGTTAGTGGTATTTTTTGGTCCTTTTCCTGGTTTACTCTTAGGATGTGTTACGTTTATTCTAGCTTGTGTATATCAAAACGATTCAGCGCTCACATTGGGTTTTATTTTTATTTTTTTAAATACCGTTAACTTGTTGCCGCTCGATCCATTAGATGGTGGTCAATTGTTTAAATTATTAGTACATCGTCAGCGTGATTTATTTATGATGATTTTTGCCTTGGTTTCTTCCATTTTGATGATTGTTATTGGGTGGATAATTCAAGATTATTTAATTATTGCATTTGGTTTTATTATGGGAATTAGGGTGCGTGGCATGCAAAAAAATCATGTCCTCCGCTCAACGCTTGACGATTTAGATGTTAATTATCTATGTACGTATGAGGAATTGTCAAACCGAGATTATGCCACCATAAAAAATGTCCTAATTGAAAGATCGAAAGCTTTAAAAAAATACATGGAGTTTTCTGATGATGATGTTAATCCAATGATTGCTTCACAGGTTAGTTCCATATTAATTGCCCCAATTAAAAAAGATGCCACACTTGTTTTTAAAATTACTTTATTGATTTTTTGGATTATTTCATTTATTGCACCCATTATTCTTTTATTCTCTCTTGACTTTAAGTGGTATTTTGATAAATTGTAAAAAGAATTTTTACCTTTTACTGGCTTGTTTTTTTATTTGTTCATTCAAATTATATGGGCAGTGTGATCGTGTGCTTATTCAAGGTCAAGTAATTGACACCTTATTTCCACAAGGGTTTTATAATTTGATGGTAATTAATAAAACGAATGGTAGAGGCGTTTTTGGACAACCTAACGGTAATTTTTCTGTTGTTGCAAGTCCTAATGACGTTATAGCGTTATCCACAAAATATTATCCTATTTATCAATTTATTGCCTATCCTGATTCGAATTGCCAATGTCATATTTCAGTTTATATTGAAAGAATTCCTCAAGAAATAAAGGAGGTGATTATTCGCCCATTAAAATCACTGGAGCAATTAAAACAGGAACGAAGCGCCTTAGCCTTGAGAGAAACGAAATTGGTTACTGGGATAGATGTACTCCAAAGTCCAATTACGGCGATCTATCAAGCTTTTTCGAAAAAGGAACAAAATAAAAAATGGATTGCCGAACAAGTTTATAAGGATGATCAACGTAAGGTCGTGAAAGAGCTATTGAGGTTATATATTTCTTTTGATATCATCAGTTTATCGGAAGATGAATTTGATTATTTTATTTCTTTTTTAAACTTGGATACGGATTTTTTAAAAACTGCCTCTGAAATGGATTTGATTGTTTTCATTAAAGATAAATACGATCATTTTCGAAGATTTAATACTAAATCTGAATAGATTTAGAAAGGTCTTGGATGATGGTAATCCAATTATATCGTTCTCTTACAAACTCTTTTGCATTTCCTTTAATTTTTTCATACATCGCTTCGTTGGATAATAATGTCTCTATTCCATGAATGATTGATTCTCTTGTATCGGCCACCCAGATGCTTTCTTGATGTGTCGCCATTATCGCATTGTTTGCTAAGGTGGTGGTAATACTTGGAACACCCAAGGCCATAGCCTCAAGGATTTTATTTTGCATACCTGTACCAATTTGCATAGGGGCAATTAATATTTTTCCTTGTAAATAGGATTCTCGGATGTCATCTACCCAACCTGTTATGGTTATGTTAGGTATTGAAGCAAGTTGGAGTAATAAACTTTTTGAGGGATTAGCACCTGAAATTAACAACTTCAAACGTGGTAATGACGGTAGAATTTCCTTTACTAAGTAATTAATTGCATCAATATTTGGCGGATAATTTAGATTTCCTACAAATACCAAATCGTATTTTATTTCGACTTTAAGCGATTCAAAATAATGATCATCTATGCCATTTGGCATCACAAGCATCTTTTTTTGGTCTGGATGCGAAATGTAGTCTCGATCTTGTTTGCTGATTATTGTTTGAAATTCAAAATAATTAAAAATGCGTCGCTCATAATCTTTTAATCGCTTGGCCTCCAGTTGGAAAATAAATTTGGAGGTCCAATTTACTTTGTTTATCCTCCTTTCCATTCCTTTGGATAGTGCATCCATGTAATCGATTGTTTTCGGACAATCGTGATAGTTTTTTACATATTCAGCTGAACGGATTAATTGACAAATGATATGGTCAGGTTTAATTAGTTCCAAAAGATTCTCGATTTCCCGTTTCTTTTTGAAGGAGGTGAAATAATTAACTTGTAATGGCTTGCTATTGAATAAGCCCAAAATTAATCGGAAATATTTGCCAATTTTTGATAGGGTAAAGAGGTGAATCTCTTTTGTAAACGCTTTTATTTCATTTAGTTGGTCTTCTGAAATTGTTTCCTCGCTTAAACTTATTAAATACAAATCATGGGTTTTATGCAGTGATTTCAATAAATAATAGGTTCTAAGTTTATCTCCTTTCTCTATCGGAAATGGAAACCTAGTTGCCATAATAACAATTTTTTTTCTAGTCATGCAAGATGGATTTTAATTGGTCTATTACAATATCTTGCGTGAATTGTGTTTTGATTATTTCATTCATTATCTTTCGATTTGCATCAATTTCAGCCGGGTTATCTAGTAATCTTCTAAGTTGCGAACATGCCTCTTCTTTGGTATTAAAGGAAGAACTATTTACAGGAAAATTAATCCCTTCAGCAGACTTTTGACTTAATACTACTGGAACAGAGGCATTCATGGCTTCAAGGACTTTAATTTTTATTCCGCTACCATAAAAAATGGGGGAAATAAAAATTCCATGTGTTTGTATGAATGTCGATACATCGTCTATTGGACCATGCACAACAATTCCTTTTTTAGTATAATCTTGTAAAGTTTCTCTCGATCCAAATCCAGCGATATGTAGCGTCAAAGTTGGGTATTCATTTTGTAAGGTTGAAAATACATTATCTATAAACCAACTAATTCCTTCAACGTTTGGAAACCAATTGAAATTCCCAATAAAACATAACTCATTGCTAGTTATAGTAGTCGCCGGTCTAACTGCTGGCATGGAAACGGGAATAACATGGACTTTTCTTGGCGAAAATTTATTGAAAAAATCTGCATCTGTTTGGCAAATAGCGGCAATTGTATGAACAGATTCATGAATGCTTATTTCGTATTTTTTGACTTTTTTAGCGAGGCTAGTTAGAAAAAAACGCTTCCATCTATTTGATGTTATTCCTGCTTGCTCAGACCATATTTGATGTTCTACATTGTGACTTCTATATATAATTTTCGCATCTAAAAAAGCACTTAGTTCTTGCAAATAAGATGTTGTGTAAAATCCGTCTAAAACGATGTAGTTATAATTTTTAATCGCAGCTAGCGCTTTAATTTTATTGATAAATTCTTTTTGTTTGTAACGCAAAAGGTTATACGGTAATGCTGAGAAAAAGCCCACGAGTAATGGGATAATTTTAATAGATGTATCCAATTCAACAGTATGTACAGTTGTTTTTTTTGTTATTTGTGAGGGAATACTATCAAAAGAAATGGGGTGTTTTTTCGTAGTAATAGATAAATAGTCGATTTCTGTTTCAATTACTTCATTTAAATCTAGCAAAAATCGATTCATGGCAAAACTGCCCCCGTCAACAACAGGAAATGCTGGTTTTTGGCTAATGTATAGTACCTGCATTCTTTTTAGCTTTTTTGAAAATTTTTCCCCAGAATTCGCGACCAAAAATGGGGGAGTCATCAGCTGCCGCTTTTGTAATTAATACGGAAATAGGGGTAAAGAATAGGGCGGCGATCCACATGCCGAACCATGGTGCTACAACGTAACTATCTGCTAGATTTTCACCTGTACTTATCAAAACAAAATAAAGCATGAAGATGAAAGCAGCAATAACCACAGGAGCACCAAATCCTCCTCGTCTAATAATGGCTCCAAGCGGCGCCCCAATAAAAAACAATACTATTATAGCATAAGTTAAAGCAAACTTCCGATGAAATTCAATCCAATATTGGTCCTCTTCATGTGAAATGGTTTTCATGAATTCTTTTTGACTTTCAAGATTGTTATTTAAGCGCCTTAACTTAGAAATACATTCATTGGTAGCGGTTATTTTTTCAGCGCTTGTTAATTCATTTATATTGATTGGTGTTGCCTTCTCTTTTCGTCCCATCATATCCATCTTCTGATTGTCTTTCGAATTTACTTTGAAAAAATAACCAGAACTTGCTATAATGCCTTCGACAAAAGAGGCCTTTATTTTTTGTTGTTTACGTTTCAATGAGTCAGTAGCCGCATTAATTTGAAAAACATTTAACATTTCAAATTTATCTGTAAATACATCCTCCTCCGTTCTATTTAATTTAAATCCCGTGACATTCATTTTATAAGTTGCCCTATGAAAGTGTGAGATGCGTGAAGGACGCGTGCTTTTGGTTCCAGGTTCTTCCTTCCCATTTGGAAGGTATATAGGACTTTGAATATCAAGCTCTTCATAGATGGCCCCATCTTTTAAATCGAAAAATAAATACATCCCATTAGTCGATCTATACAATCGTGCTTCTTTTGCTTTTATTGTTTTATATTCTGTTGGCATAGAATGATCGTGTATTATTATGTTCTTAAAGAGGCTATCATTTCCTTCTTTCACTTTAATGGCATATCCCTCTAATTCCTTTGTATAAACACCTGGAGTAATAATGGTTGATAGTTTTGTGTTTTGAATATCGTAGATTAAAGAATGCCATTTCAGATTGGCAACAGGAATTACATAATTCGCAAAATAAAAGGTGAATCCGGCAATGAAAATCACAACAACAGTAAGTGGCCTCATGATTTTATAAAGAGATAAACCACTAGACTTTAAAGCGGTTAGCTCATTACTCTCTGCTAAATTACCAAAGGTCATTAAGGAGGAAAGTAAAATGGCGAGTGGTAAAGCCAAGGGAATTAAACTGGCCGAAACGTATAATAGTAATTCGAGAATAACCCAAATACTTAATCCTTTACCTATTAAATCATCAATGTAAACCCAAAAGAATTGCATGATTAATATGAACATAGAAATCACCAATGTAATTAGAAATGGGCCAATAAAAGATCGTATGCTAAATAGGTAAAGCCGTTTCAAGCCGTTGTGTTTAGTATGCAAAAATAAGGATAATGCTGATAATTAGTAAAAATATTAACTATGCTCCCAAAAGTCTTTTTAAGTCACCAACTTGTTGGTCCCACAACATTTTTGAATTCTCTAAGTCTTCTGCTGTACAAAAATCAATAATTCGCAAGGCCACCATGGATGTCATAGAATCTACTTGATAATTAATTTCAAAATAGGTGTCTAAACCATCTTCTTCGTCTTCCAACCAAATAAATCTTATTCTTGAATTTAACTTATGAACTAGCAATCTAGCTGATTCAATAGTCCCATCCCATTCAAAATGATAAATGTCATCACTAACGCTAACATCATCAGCAAACCATTCACTTAATCCAGTAGGAGAAGCAATCATATTTTCTAAAACCCGGGGAGAGGTTTTTAGTAAGTATTCTAATTCAAATTTTTCTTTCATACTAGTTTTCTGTGAATAATCTTATTTTTGTTATATTTTATTGCAATATAATCATTTTTTACAAGCTAATGGCATTAATAAATTCTTTCGATAAAAATGGAAAATTCCTCTTTCGTTATAGGGGGCAATTACCCCTGTTGTTTTTTATTCTTGCATTGCCAATTACCTATTTTTATGATTATGATTTTTTAATTTCTTATCCTAGTTTAAAGTCGTTTGTGTTGATTCTGAGTTGTTTGGTATTTGTCTTAGGGCATTTATTAAGGATAATCATAATTGGTTATTGTGACAAACATACTTCTGGTAGGAATAGACATGAGCAAGTTGCTCATCATTTAAATACAAAAGGTTGGTATTCTATGGTTAGGCACCCTCTCTATTTTGCTAATTTTTTAATTTGGATTGGTTTATCTTTTTACTTGGTAAATCCAATGTTAAGCCTTCTGCTATGCTTATGTTATTGGTTGTTTTATGAACGTATTATGTTTATGGAAGAGAATTTTTTATTTAACAAATTTGGAAATGAATTTCAAATTTGGGCGAATAAAGTTCCTGCCTTTTTTCCGAATCTATTTTTATATGAAAAATCGCCTAATAAATTTTCGTTAAAAAGGGTTTGTGCCAATGAATACCCTAGCATAGTTTCCACCGCGACTAGTCTTCTAATACTTATCATCTTTCGTCGTTTTTCAATGGAAGGATCTGAAATTTGGCTTTGGTCGGATGTTTATTTTGCCAGTTCGATACTTGTATTTGGGCTTTCTTTTAGGTGGATAAAACACCGAACTGCATGGTTTAAATAATGGCCATTTATAAATGTGGCATCTTAAATTCTTGTCGTTGTTCAAGAGAGCGTCCTAATGTGAGTTCATCGGTATATTGTAGTTCTGATCCAAAGGCAACACCTCGCGATAAGGATGTAATGAGAAGATCAACTCCTTGAATTTTTTTAAATAAATAAAAATTAGTGGTATCGCCTTCCATTGTTGGACTAAGTGCAAAAATAACTTCTGAAACGGAATTATTGCTTAATCTTTCCTGAAGCGGAAGGATATTAAGATCTTGTGGCCCAATTCCATCCATAGGAGATATTAAGCCACCTAATACATGATATAATCCTTTGAATGTTCCCGTAGATTCAATTGCCATGACATCTCTGATGTCTTCAACTACGCAGATTATCGCTGGGTTTCTTTTAGGATTGGAGCAAATAAAACATATAGGTTCATCACTGATATTACTACAAACAGTACAACTAAAAATATTTTCTTTTAGGGAAATAATGGACTGTGTGAATTGACTAATTTCCTGGGGACTTCTTTTTAATAAATTTAATGAAAGTCGAAGTGCTGTCCTTTTACCAATACCTGGTAAAGATGATAATTGATCAACCACTTGTTCTAGAACTTTCGAAGGTAAATTCATGGTCAAATTTAAGGATAATGTATTGTTATAAGTGGTGCGACATAAAAAATTATCAATCTAAGGTCTTTAATAAGATGAGAAATAGCTTAATTTTGTAGTATGGCCTTACCAGAAATTAATATAAAAAACAAACGTGCTCGATTCGAATATCATCTTGAGGAGGAATTTACTGCTGGTATTCAATTGTCTGGTACTGAAATAAAAAGTATTCGAGCAGGAAAAGCAAGTATATTGGAAGCGTATTGTATTTCAATTGAAAGCGAAGTTTGGATAAGGAATATGCATATTACAACCTACGAAAATGGTTCTATTTATAACCATAAACCGAGGGCTGATCGCAAATTATTACTTCAAAAAAAGGAAATAAATAGTATTATTAAATTTTTGAAAATCAAAGGAAATACCTTAATTCCAATAAAGTTGTTCTTGTCAGAAAAGGGATGGCTAAAAGTGTTAATCGCGTGTGCAACTGGGAAAAAGTTACATGATAAACGGGAAGATTTAAAGTTGAAAGATGATAAACGTGAAATGGATCGTGCTTTAAAACGCTAATCTTTAATTACTGGATACCCTGGGTAATTTTTCTTTTCAAATACAAATTTAGTATCATTTATGGATGGATTCTCTTGGAATTTGGTAACGGAATAGGTTATTGTAGTACCGTCCTTTGATTTCATGATCGCTTTCTTCAAGGAGTTTGTTGATTTTGAAATATAGACCGTTATACTACTGAAGTCTGATTTTGCAGGGTTTTTAGGAAATAAATTGATTACGTGTACAGTTTCTCCATTTAATGCTTCTTCCTTTTCATATTTGTTTTTAAAGCCTGTCTCCCAAATGGTCATTATTTTTTTTGGGTTGATGCTTTCACCATCATTGTTTGCATCTGATTCATAAACTGTTTTGTCTTCTTTGATAATGGTCCATGTTTTCATGCCATTTGAAATGATGGTATTTCCTCCAAAACTAGCATTGTATTTATTCCCTTTTACCCATCCGCTACCATTTTGATTTTCGGTTTTCCCATTACTTTTATTTTTCACAACGGAATTAAACTCGACATAAAAACATTTTAGGGCTTTCATTTTACCTGAAACCTTGTTTAATATACCTTCAGCTTTTTTATCCTGTGCAAATGTTTGGTGAGGAATTGATAGTAGTATCAAAAATGTGAGTGCTAAAATTTTCATTTTTTCAATTTGGGTGTGCAAATATCATAAATAATGCCATAATTATGAAAAATTGTGCTTAGTTTTTAATCCAATGCTTGGTTTGGGTAGTAATTTCATCCTGCATTCTAATAATATAACTTCCTGCTGCATATTGCGATGTATTAACATCTATTGTATACATGCCGGCTTCTAAAAATTCATTAGTTGGGAATGAATAAACAATACGTCCTTCAGCATCATACATGGTTATCATTACTGCTTGATCTTTAGGGACATAAAAAGTAAGAGTTATGTTACTTGTTGCTGGATTCGGACTAATCGGAAGGAAAATGACGCCGCTATTCTCAAGATTCGAACAAATACTATTATTGCTTAAATCTTCATCTTCGATGTTAAATACGTTACTGGCTTGTGCTTCAACGCAAATATATTGGTAGCTATTATCTTGAAGCGTAACAAAGGAGGTAGGGGAAGCAGTGAAAATGTAAATCTCACTTTCTCCCGGTAATAATTCTCCTAACCATTGTTCTTTAATTAGCGTGGAACTTAACATTTTTAACCATAAGTTACATTGATTCATTGTTATTGCTCCCACGTTCTTCATTTCAACTCCTAATTGTATAAAGCCATTATTATCCTCTATATAGATGTTTGTAAGCGCGATATCAAAATTGTAGGGTTTTATTTGTAATTGGCTGTTTATGGTATCAAAACATCCGATTGAATTGCCTACCACCATCGTTAATTCAATGGATTGATCAATTAATGAATTATCAAATGAATGTATCAACGTATCTAAGGTGGAGGTAGTGCCATCACTCAATGTCCATGAACAACTTGTTGATCCATTACTTTGATTTATAAATGTTATTGGAATTTCAGCTGAAATAATACTTGGGTTAGCTGCATAGCTTGCAATCAATTCTGGCTGCACATCAACGAGTAGCAAGCTATCGGAAATACAACCTTGATCCGAGGTAACACTTAATGTTACGTATTGAATCCCACTTGTCAAAAATTGGTAACTAGAATTACTGAATGGGTAGTTGTATTGCAAATTAACTTCCCAATTGGTACCGATAATTGTTCCTAATGGAATGGTGGAAGAATCTGTGAAGGTAGTCCATGAATTTTTACAAGATGGGCCAACTATCCAATCTAAAATTGGATTGGGATGAATAGTAATTGCTTGTATGCTTGTATCAGAACACCCATTACTTGATTGGACGATTAGCTGCACATTATACTGACCATACGTTTGATACTGCTTAGCAAAGGATGGATTTATAGCTTGCGTGTTGTCTCCATAATCCCATGAATTAAGGATTATCGTTGAGGTATCTGATACAGAACTTGTATTGTTAAATATAACATTGGTTGATTCACATGTATTGTTAAAAGAGAATTGGGAAATCGGCGCTGGAAAAATAAGTAAAGGATCAATAATCGTATCTAAACAACCATAAACATCACTTGCAATCAACTCAATGTTATAAGTTCCAGCTGCTCCAAAGAAATGACTGGGGGAAGCTAAAATACTGGTATTCAATACGCCTGAACTTGCTTGTCCAAAATTCCATTGATAGTTGTTTAATGCAGCATTACCAATGTTGTTCGCTTGAAATGAAATGTTATCATTAGAACAATCATCGATATTGGACAAGGTTAAAATCGGACGGGGATGAATAAAAATACTGAAAGTATCTTGTGTGACGCAGTTTCCTGTTGAAACGATGCTGATATTTCCCGATAGCCATCCAGTATTAGTTGGAAGAACAGAAATAGACGACGATGAAAAATTTTGACCGTTACTAAATGTCCATGTCCTGGATAAAATTTGATTCGGTAATGTAATCGTGCTGTTTTCTGTAAGATTTATAGCGGTGTTTTGGCAAGCAAATGGAGGACTTGAATAGATTAAATTTGCACCAACACCGGCAACAATTACATTGATAGTATCTTGAGCTATACAATTATTTATATTGGTTGTTTGAACAGAATAAACTCCAGAAGTTTGAACGGAAAGGGTAGGGTTACTGGATCCGTCTTGCCATAAATAAGTACTTGTCTGCAATGCGCCACTTTGAAGGGCAATTATATTACTGGTACATAAGGTAGTGTCTGGTCCAAGATTCGCTGAAAAAGGATATAAATCAACGGTAATTACTAATGTGTCGGTTCTAATAAAACATCCCGCTGCATCGGTTATTTTAAGGTAATAGCTTCCTGATTGCGTTATGTTAAAATTATTGGTCGTTGCACCGTTTTGCCATAAGAAGGTATAGTTCGCTGGTGGATAGCTAGTTTGCCATTGAATGTTATTTCCTGCGCATAGTATACCCGATGATTGTGGGAAATTATCTTTGTAGGGTGGATAGATAATAATCGAATCAACAGTGACATTTCCAAGAAAATCGGTGGCTGATAACCAATATGTACCTGGCTTGTTTACAATTAATTTCGATGCTGTAGTTCCATTTGACCATAAGTAAGCGGCGTATTTAGATTGCGCTTTAAGTTGGAAAATGGTACATAAACTATTGCTTGGCATGATGGTATCTTTTCCTAAGGATACCGGCGGGGCATATCGATAACGTAAGTAGGAATCTACCAAGGATTTGTTAGGTAGGCTGAGCTCATTATTAAAGATTAATATTTCCCCAATATCTCCTTGGTAATATCGCGTTGCTACGCCTCCATATTTTCCAATTTTTAATGTGGCTGTGGAATTAGGTAAAACGGAAGGGATTATATTTTCTGTAGTTGAAGTTAGTAAGTTGAAATTTTTGAAAAACTTAACTTTTGGAACAAAATTACCATTGTATATCAAGGTTAATAAGCTCGGCTTTAACAAGGTCATATTCGCGTTGGTTGTAAGCGCTTTTTGATTTCCTGCATCATTTATAGAAAGCGCTGGTGCGAACATTAATTGATTGCTAGTGGCAAAATCTGTTTGAAAAGCCCAAGATCCTTGAGTTTGATAATCCCATTTTGCCATAATGGTTTTGTTAACTGAAATTATGGTTGGTTTTACAAGGACATGCATAGAGAATTGATCCGTGTAATCAATAGAAAAGTTGTCTAAAATTTCTAGAAAATCATCGGTCCCATCAAATCTAAAAATAGGTTTATTGTTCATCAAACTATCAGATGCAATAAAAAGAGGTCGCTGGGTATTATTATTTTGAAATGCATTGTTTAAGTTGCCGGACTGATCGCTAATGGACTGAACATTTGCACCTGCTAAGCTTACGTTTAAACTTGGGTTTAACCAGAGAGTTAAGCCATTTATCGAGTTAGGATTGAATAGTAAAAATGATCGAGTGGCTGACCATGGGGAAGAAACAGCATTAAAGATACTTCTAACACGCCAAAAATGTTTTTGACCTACGCCAACTAGAGGAGGTGGGGTATACCAATTGAAATTCGTGTTGATGGAATACAATAAAGTGGTAAAATTGGTATCTGTCGATAATTGAAATTCATATTGAACAGTATTATAAAAATCTTTATTCCAACTAAATGTTATGGACGTTGAGGTAGTTGTTTCATTATTGTGTGGATAAAGTAAACTAGGAACAAATTGTGAAAATAGCGATGAGCTAATGCATATTGAGAAAAGACACAGTAAAAACCTGTTAAATTTAAAATGGAATTTCATCGTTTGAACTAGCTTCAACATGATTATTATCGTATGGAGGTAAAGATACAATCAATATTCAAAATCAATCAATAGTCAATGAATAAAATGCAATGTTCGATGAATATTAGTATCTATTAGGTACTTTTCGCTTGCTAAAAATAATAAATTACCTTTGTAGCTAAAAGCGTGCTTAATGTTGATGAATGATTAATAAAGAAGCTGGTTGGACAGAAATCATATCGCCTGTAAATTCATATTGGAACATGAAATTAGGCGAATTATTTCGGTACAGAGATTTAATATTTTTATTTGTAAAACGAGATTTCTCGGCCGTATATAAACAAACAATTTTAGGTCCTCTTTGGCTATTTATTCAACCCATATTTACAACATTAATTTTCTTTTTTGTTTTTACTAAAATTGCTAAAATCCCAACGGGCGGAATTGATCCAATACTTTTTTATTTAGCGGGAATTACGCTGTGGAATTATTTTTCTGATTGTTTTGTTAAGACATCCAACACCTTTGTAGCGAATGCGGGTATTTATGGAAAAGTTTATTTCCCAAGACTTGTTATTCCAATTTCAATTGTGATTTCTAATTTAATAAAATTGGGTGTGCAGTTGATCGTTTTTGCCGTCGTTTTTATTTATAAAATTAATTTTGAAGGACTATCCTTCTCTTTTCATAGTACCCTATTTTTTCTTCCAGTTTTGATTTTGATAATGGCAATCTTAGGCTTGGGTTTGGGAATTGTATTTTCTGCCTTGACCACTAAATATCGGGATTTCAGTTTTTTATTAGCTTTTGGCATTCAATTATTAATGTATGCGACGCCAATAATTTATCCCTTAAGTTATACATCGGGTCAATTAAATAAATGGATTAGCCTTAATCCTTTAACGCCTTTGATTGAGAATTTTAAATTTGCTCTTTTTGGAATTGGTCATTTTGATTATGTTGGTTTGTTATATGCTGCCTGCATAAGTGTAATTATTTTATTCGTAGGGATCATTTTTTTCAACAGGGTTGAAAAGAATTTTATGGATACTGTTTAACCTGAAGATTTAGATGCAAGTTTTAAAAGTTGAAAATGTTTATAAGCAATACGAATTGGGCCAGGTCAGCACTGGAACGATGGCACACGACTTTAATCGATGGCTTCATAAAATTCGAGGCAAGGAAGATCCTTATTTAAAAATTACTGAAAAAAATACGCGTGATGAGAATGGAGGGACTAATTTTGTTTGGGCCTTAGATGATATAAGTTTTGAAGTGAATCAAGGGGATGTAGTAGGAATTATTGGTAGCAATGGGGCTGGAAAAAGTACGCTATTAAAGATTTTGTCAAAAGTCACTTCTCCGACTAAAGGAAACATTAAAATAAAGGGTCGAATTGCTTCACTTTTGGAAGTAGGAACTGGTTTTCATCCTGATTTAAGTGGAAGGGAAAACATCTTCTTAAATGGTGCAATTTTAGGGATGACAAAAAAAGAAATTCAAGCTAAGTTTGATGAAATAGTTGTTTTCTCAGGAGTTGATAAATACATTGATACGCCTGTGAAACGTTATTCTTCAGGTATGTATGTCCGCTTAGCTTTTTCTGTTGCCGCCCATTTAGAGCCTGAGATTTTAATCGTTGATGAAGTGCTGGCAGTTGGTGACGCCGAATTTCAGAAAAAGTGTCTTGGAAAAATGAAAGAAGTTAGTCAACAAGGCAGGACGGTTATCTTTGTTAGCCATAATTTAGTTGCTGTGAAATCACTTTGTACGAAAGGGATAGTTATGGATCAAGGCAAACTTGTCTTTAGTGGCTCAGCTGATGAAGCGGTGGAAAACTATATGAACGCCAATGCCAGTAAAGTACAACCAAGTACAGTTTTTTCTAGTCCAGATGATGCAGTAGGAAATGAATTTATTAAAATAAAATCAGTTTCTGTTCAACCTGAAAAACTTTTTATTACAGACGCAATTCAGCTTGATTTTTCTTTTTGGAATTACACTGATGAGTTGAAATTTAATGTAGCTTTTGATGTCATCGATGTGTTTGGCGAAGTGGTATTTGGTTCGGGACATGAATTCACGTCCATCAATAATGTCGGAAGTGCTAGCTGCTTAATTCCTTCAAATTTGATGAATGATGGAATCTATTCTATTCATGTCTATGTTCATACAGCGGGAATGCGAAAACTCTGTGATTTTATGGATATAGTTTCATTTGAAGTTTGTGATAAAGAAAGAAATCATGGCTACTATGGTAAAATTAATGGTGCTGTTCGCCCAAAATTAACTTGGAAAGAAGGATGAAAAAAGTAGCCATTCTTCAATCTAATTATATACCCTGGAAGGGATATTTTGACCTTATGCAGCAGGTGGATGTCTTTGTTATTTACGATGAAGTGCAATACACCAAAAATGATTGGCGAAATAGAAACTTAATCAAGTCAAAAAATGGCTTGGAATGGTTGACAATTCCTGTAAAACAGGATAAACTTAGTCAACGTATAGATGAAACAGTCGTTTCTACTACTAATTGGAATAAAAAACATTGGAATACTTTACTTGCAAATTATAGTAAAGCGGCTTATTTTCATGAATATAGTGCTAATTTTAGGCATTTATACGAAAATACAGAATTGACAAATTTATCAAGTATTAATCGCGCTTTTATCAATATAATAGTCGACTTGTTGGGAATTAAAACTCAACTTCTTGATTCGAAGGAGTTAAATTTATCAGGCGATAAAAACGAACGATTAATACAAGCTGTTAAGCAAATTGGTGGGAATCATTATATATCTGGGCCATCGGCCAAAGATTATTTGGATCTTGGAAAATTTAATGATAATAATATTGAAGTGAGTTGGGTAAATTATGAGGGATATAGGAGCTATCCGCAGTTGCACCCACCTTTTGAACATAGGGTAAGTATCTTAGATTTACTCTTTAATGCAGGACCTTCAAGTATGAGTTATATTACTGAAAGATGAAAAGAGTAGCAATTATTGGTTCTGGAAATTTGGCACAGCAAATTGTCCATTTAGCGATTTCTGATCATCAGTTTATTCCAGTTGGCTTTTTTGATGATTTCGAAGGAAAGGGGGAGACCAAGTTTGACTTACCAATTCTAGGTGGTACCGATGAAATTGTGGATCTATTCAATTTAGGAAAATTTGACGTGATTATTTGCGCTATTGGCTATAATAATAAAGATTTTAGGATGAAAATAGTACATCAATTAGTTGGTAAAATACCATTTGCCACATTAATTCATTCCACGTGTATTATTGATCCTTCTGCAAAAATAGGGCAGGGTTCTGTCTTGTATCCTGGATGCGTGGTTGATATGGATGCGGTCATTTCTGAAAATGTATTGATGTATAGCACCTGTTTACTGTCTCATAATTCGTTTGTTGGATCAAATTCTATTTTATCGCCAGGAGTTAAAATCGCAGGGTTTTCAAAAATAGGGGAGTCGGTGCACTTAGGAATTGGAACTATTGTTTCTGATTCTATTTCAATTGTAGATAAAACGATAACAGGAGCTGGGACGGTGGTAGTTAAAAGTATTACTGAAGCAGGAACGTACGTAGGTATTCCATCTAAATTGATTCAACGATGAAAATCCCATTCAACAAGCCTTTTCTTTCTGGCAATGAAACAAAATATATAGAGGAAGCTGTTCTTTCAATGAAAATTTCAGGTGATGGGATTTTTACTAAAAAATGCCATGCATTTTTTGAAGAAAAATATGGTTTTCTAAAATGCTTGTTGACAACATCTTGTACAGATGCCTTGGAAATGGCTGCCATATTGATTGATATTCAAGCGGGTGATGAAGTAATCATGCCGTCTTATACCTTTGTTTCTACGGCGAATGCTTTCGTACTACGAGGTGCCAAAATTGTATTTGTAGATTCATTACCTGATCATCCCAATATTGACGTTTCTAAAATTGAAGCCTTAATCACTCCAAAAACCAAAGCAATTGTTCCTGTTCATTATGGCGGAGTTGCTTGTGATATGGATGTCATTATGGAGTTGGCAACAAGATATAATTTATTTGTAATCGAAGATGCAGCCCAAGCAATTGATTCTTTTTATAAGGGTTTACCATTAGGCGGAATTGGGCATTTAGCGGCTTTTTCTTTTCATGAGACAAAAAACATTATCTCTGGTGAAGGGGGAATGTTGGTCATTAATGATGCTCAATTTGCTGAAAGAGCAGAAATTATCCGTGAAAAAGGCACCAATAGAAGCCAATTTTACCGGGGTGAGGTCGATAAATATGGTTGGATGGATATTGGTTCTTCCTTTTTGCCTTCCGACATTATCGCAGCCTTCTTATTCGCTCAATTAGAAAACTTGGATAAAATACAAGCAAAGCGGATTGCTAGTTGGAATGCTTATTACGAGTTGCTCAAACCTTTATCGGATATGAATCTTTTTAAACTGCTCCATTTTGATAAAGATAAAACAAATAACGGGCATCTTTTTGCGCTGATTATGCCAAATTTAGAAGAACGAACACAACTCATTGATTTCATGCGGAAAAAAGGAATACTTGCCGTTTTTCATTATTTAAGTTTGCATAAAAGCCCATTTTATCATGAGAAACACGATGGAAGGACACTTGAAAATTGTGATAATTTCTCAGATACGCTGATCCGTTTGCCATTTTACTACGAACTAACACAAGAGGAAATCGAATTTATTTGCAACTCAATCATTCAGTATTTCGATGAAAGATAAAGTAAAGGTATTATTTGTTGTTTCTGAATTTTGGCAAGCAGGTACCCAACGATTTACTTTTGAATTGGATCGAGCACTTGATAAAAAACGCTTTGATGTATCTATTTTGTCGATCTTACCTTTAACTACCAATGAATATTTTGGTGATTATTATTACGCTAAACATGCAGAACTCGGAAGTAACATCTATTTTTTGCAGGACCTTGATATTTTAATCAAACCAACCTTGAAGCAAAGGATTTACAGAAAATTTTTTGGTAAAAGTTTGCCTAACGAGCATCAATCATTAATTAATTTTTTAGAAAGTTACGATGTGATATCGGTTATGGGAGAGTATAATTACTTGAAAATAAATAAGTTTTTATCAGATGATATCAGAAAATTTACGTTCATTCACATTATGAATTCCAAATTTCAATCTAAGGTAATTTATGATCAATTTCCAAAATCAGATTTCTACCATTTTATTTCGGGATTTGGAGAAAAGCAAATTTCTTGGGAATTGGCAGGATTCAACAATTTTCAACACACCCATTTTAATTTAAATTTTAAACTTGAAAAGCAATATGCTAAGGGTGATTATAAAAAAAGTGATTCACCAAAAATTGGAATATTTACTCGATTAACGTATACAAAACCACTAGATCCTTTCTTTGAGGCTTTCAAATGCTTGCGCAGTAAGTTACCAAATGCTGAGCTGCATATTTATGGAGGCGGGGATCCATCAAAAGAGGGCGTTTTGGGACTTGTAAAGCAACTAAGCCTGGAGTCTTCTGTTTTTTTTAGAGGACATCAAAATCATTTATTAAAAACCGCGATGGAGGATGACATAGATTTAGTTTGGTTTCATGGCTATCATGGTATGCCTGGAGGTTTTGCTGGGTTTGATGTATCGTCTGCAAAAATACCTCAACTTTTCTGGGACTTTGGTTCTGCGCCCGGTACTAAAAACTATACATTTTTTCCTATGTTTAATGACGTAGAGCATCTAGCTGATTATAGTTTAAATGTGTTAAACAACCCCAGTGATGCAAAACTATTAGCTCAACAGCAATTTGATTTTATCAATGCGAACTTCAACATCGAGACGAATGTCCATCAGATTGAAGAGTTATATATTAATACTTCAAAAAAGCAAATTTGATAAGTGATGTTGAATAAAATTAAACATAAACTAATTCAAATTAGAAGGCTTTCAATTATAGCCTTCAGGATTTTTGTGTACAATAAAAGCGAAAGAAGAAAACAGAAAAAAAAGCTACATTCAAAAATAGCTAGCGCTTTTAC
The DNA here is from genome assembly GCA_021740085.1 of Crocinitomicaceae bacterium. GTDB lineage: Bacteria > Bacteroidota > Bacteroidia > Flavobacteriales_D > Crocinitomicaceae > UBA952. Next base: position 28,561 of record JAIPAL010000005.1, on the reverse strand, counting down.
CTCGGTTCAACACACCCTTTTCAATTCTTACAATAAACGAACGGTTCAAATGACAGAAATTGATTCCAATCTTAAGGAAGTTATTGTCACTTGTTATTTTACGCTGAAACCTGATCCTCAATTAGGCACTTTGCGCAACTCAGCTGATTTCAAGTACATTCAACCTTGGTATGATTCAATTATGAAAATTGGTGTTGTAGGAATAATTCTTCATGACGGTTTAGAGTCAGCGTTCATTGAACGCTACCAAAATGATCAAATACAATTTAGATACTGCGAAATGGGAAACTACTCCATTTTCGAGGAACGTTGGTTGTTGTATCACCTTTTTTTAAAACAATTGCCAAAATTAGAAAAAGTATTTTTTACTGATAGTAACGATGTTTACATTACCCAAGCTCCATTTTCATTTATTACCCATGAGGAAGCGCTTTACGTAGGAAGAGACAATGCCAATCGAATTAAAGATTCGGGTTGGCTAAAAGAGGAATGTGACCAATTTTTAGAAGAAAGTATTTACCCACTACCTTTAACCTATTCTTATCAGTGGGCTTACAATGCTGGTTTGGCTGGCGGAAGTCGCAATTTGATGTATTTTTTTACCGCTGAAATGACAAAACTAATCTTCAAAGCAACAAGTAATTACCACAAAGATATGACCCTGTTAAACATAGTCATTCATGAAAATTTTTACCCCTGCTTGTCAATCGTAAATTGGAACCAACAGTTGGTTGATACAAAACATGATTCCTCGGCTTCGCACCAAAAATTAATAACGGGATTTCCATTCAATAGTGGTTTTAAAATGTTAGATTTAAAGTCAAAAGCACTATTTATTCATAAATAAATTAACTATGTTATCACCTCTTGTTTCCTTTATCATACCTTACTTTAACGCAGGTTTTACGATACAAGAAACAATTGATTCTATTTTCAATCAATCCTATCCGAATTTTGATGTTTGGCTCATAAACGATGGTAGTACGGATCAATTTTCGATTGATAAATTAAAAGAGTTCGAAGGAAATGATAAAATTCACTTGTTGCATCAGGAAAATGCTGGGCCAAGTGTGGCTAGAAATAATGCGATTAAACTTACCAAGGCAGCCTATATAGTTTCATTGGATTCCGATGATAAAATTGGAAATAATACACTTTTTGATTCAATTGAAGCCATGAAAAATGATTCGGAGATTGGTGTCGTTTATGGTAATATTCAATTCTTTGGGGAACTAGCTAAAATTCAAATTCAGGAAGATTTTATCATTGAAAAACAGCTTCTTTGGAACCAATTGGCCGTTTGTTGCTTAGTTAGAAAAAGTGTATTTGACGATGTGGGATTGTATGATGAGCAGCTAAGTAAATTGGGTTTAGAAGATTGGGAATTATGGATACGAGTTGGTCTTTCAAATTGGAAATTCAAAAAAATAGAAGCTGTCCATTTCTATATCCGAGTAGTTTCAACTTCTAGAACTTTTGAAGTAGCAAAAATCAACCAAAACATTATTAAGGATTACGTTTACCAGAAGCATTCAAAATCCTTGATTAAGGAATATGAAAAAAAATACTATGCCTTTAAAATGTTGAAAGAAACGCCTGACTATCGTCTTGGTAAATTCATTTTGTCTCCCTACAGGTTTATTAAAAAGAAACTTTTTAGAAATGAGTGAATATAGCTTTGAAAGGGTTTCTGAAAGTAATGTAGATGATCTTTTATTTATTTACAAGGATGCGTTTGATAAAGAATTGAATTTAGAGGTATTCAAAGAGAAACAAAATACAAAAGTTTTCGGAGATAGTTATGTTGGTTTCATAGCATACGACAATTATCATAAACCAGCTGCTTTTTATGGCGTTTATCCTTGTAAAATTGAATACCAAGGAAATTATTATTTAGCCGCGCAATCAGGCGACACTATGACGCATAGTGCACATACGGGCAAAGGCCTGTTTACGCAGCTTGCACAAAGAACTTATGCGTATTGTCGTGAAAATGGCTTCCATTTGGTGTTTGGTTTCCCCAATGAGAATTCGTTTCCAGGTTTTGTAAATAGATTAGGATGGTCGCATTTTGATGATTTAACTCCCTATCTTATTCGAGTGAAATGCATTCCTTGGATAAGATTAAAAAACACTTTTAAATTACCCCAAGCCTTGCATACTAAATGGTGCCATTTTGTCTTAAATCGAATGAAGAAAGGAACCCCTTTTAAAAGTTCTTGTTTAGCATCTGAAATACCTGTTGTTGATCATTCTGCCGAATTTTTCAGCTATAAAACCTATGGGGAGAATTATTTGATTCAACTAAATGGAATCAATGTATGGCTCAAGGTGGACGATCGTTTTTTAATTATTGGGGACATTGATAGTTGCGCTGAAACCGAATTCGAGAGGTCACTTCATGCCTTAAAGAAAATTGCTTTCAAATTGGGATTGCCCCATTTGCGCTTTCAGACCAGTTCGAATACGTGGGGTCAAAATATGTTTAATAAATTTGGCTTTCCAATGGAAGTAAACTATCCCGTTGGAGGAATTAATTTTACAAATGAAATCCCATTGGAAAAGTTAAAATTCACTGGTGCTGATAATGATACCTTTTAAATTATGAACTGGCTCGAACGAAAAATTCTTGGTTTTTTTGTTAAAACAAAAGGGGTTTTCTCTAAACCGTTTTTTGCCGGAAAAGGGATTATCTTTATGCTTCACCGTGTTCTTCCTGAAATTGAAAGAAATGCCCATACATTGAATAAAGACTTGGCGATTACACCTGAAAAATTAGAGGAATTCATTCTGTTTTTCAAACAAAAAGGGTACGTTTTTATTTCATTAGATGAATTAGCTGATTACTTTGATGGGAAAATTAAATTCCAACAAAAATTTATATGCCTCACCTTTGATGACGGTTATAGGGATAACCTGATTTATGGTTTGCCGATCTTAAAAAAACACAAGGTTCCCGCTACTATTTATGTGACAAATTGCCTTCCAAACGGAACGGCCATCATGTGGTGGTATTTATTTGAAAATCATGTGAAATCTCATTCTGAATTAATTTTAAATTCGTCAAAAGGAGTGTCAGAATTTCATTGGGCAGATGAGCAAGATGCTTTTAGTCAGTTTGGTCGAGTAAGTCAAGCAATTAAAGAAATTCCCGGAAATGAATTACCAGCGGTATTAAGTCAGAGTTTTGGTTTAAGTGTTTCTGAAATGGTAGCACATGGTGAGGCCATCTCATTGTCGTGGGAGGAAATAAAAGAATTGTCTAATGATCCTTTAATAACAATCGGTGCGCATACCATGAATCATATTTGTCTTAAGCAGCAAATGGAAGAGTTGGTAGTTGAGGAAATGAAGTCATCAAAAAGTGAACTTGAAAAGTACATCGGTAAAGAGGTTGTTCATTTCGCCTATCCCTTTGGTGGGGAGTTGGATGTTAGCAAAAGAGAGCTGGAAATAGCTGCTGAAGTTGGTTTTAGAACATCCACCTTAAATCAAGCCGGTTCTATTTTTAAGAGCAACAAAAAGAGTAAACAAGCTTTAGCAAGAATGCCATTGGGAAATCGAATCGATAATGAAAGAATGTCCAATTATTTAAATGGTATTTACCATTTTTCAGTGAATGGTTTTAAAAAGCAGAAATACCAATAAAATGACAAACAGTAAGGTAGCTATTTCGATTATTATTGTGAATTATAAAACTCCGCAACTCCTATTGGAATGCGTGCGTTCCATTGTCGATACTACCAAAGAGCTCTCCTACGAAATTGTTATAGTGGACAATAACTCTGAAGATGAATCGGAAATATTAATTACAACAAATTTCCCCAACGTCAAATGGATTAATTCAGGGTACAATGCTGGTTTTGCAAGAGCAAATAATTTGGGGATTAAGAAATCAACTGGGGATTTTGTTTTTCTCTTAAACCCTGATACCCTGCTAAGCAATGATTATTTAGCCAAGATGATCAATTACCACGAATTGCTTTCAAAAACGGAGAAAGTTGGACTATTAACAGCTCGAATTTTATCATCAGTCGATAATTCGTTATTAGTGGGGACAGGAATTGGCTTTGCAGGCATAAAAAAAGAATGGAAAAAAAGTCCTTTAAGTCTGAAATGGCGACAAATTTTCAAGCGTAAGAATAAAGAAGGGGTTTACCATGCCGATATAATGCATTATAAAAACCATGAGGTAGATTTTGTAAGTGGAGCCTGTACACTCATTAAACGCGCTGAACTTGAAAGCCTGAATTTATATATGGATGAAGATTTCTTTTTGTACTGGGAAGATGTTGAGTGGAGTTATCGTGTAAAAAAGATGGGTTTAAAGAATTTCTTTTTCGCGGGTGCAGAAATATTTCATGTTAATTCCGCAAGCACGGGTAGCTTAATTCATCGAAATGCACAAGTTCGAATTTCAGAATTCCTTTTCTATAGCAAACGTCATGATAAATTATCTTTTCAACTTCTAGGCATATTGATCCGTTTCAATTACTTTTTAATCTCACTACTATTAAAAAGAAGTAAGGATGAAGCTTCTTTAGCGGAATTAAATTTTGACAAACTCCTATTTAAGCAGTATTTTTATCAAGCTTATGAACAATATTGTGAAAAAAACAAGAATGAGCGCCCTTATTTAAAGTATGTTGAAGAGACTATTAAATAAATTTAAGAAATCACAAAACAGGGAGGTTTTAGCTCACTTGGCTATTAAACTCCAAGAAATAAGCGAAAATAATGCTGTTTTGGTTTTGTACGGCTCTCCGACAGAAGGGAATTGGAAGGGGATTGCTAACGCCACTAATGGATTATTCCCAGAGAACTCCTTAGAAATTCCACAATGGTATTCGAATGCCGTATTTAATCAGAAAGAAACCATTGAAATTTGTACACTAATTCAACAAGCAAAATTTGAGAAAATAGTCATTAGCGGCTTTGCTCCTTATTTCTTCAATTGGATTGAATTGCTCCATTCGAATACTAAAATTGAAGTGTTATATCATGGTACTATCAGTGAATTTCATGATCCTTTAAAGCAAGATTTTATCGAACAACTGATATCCTTTGGAAAAACGAAGAAAATAAGTCGTGTTGGGTTTGTTAAGGAAGGATTAGCAGAAGTTTTTTCAAAATTATTCGATTTAGATAGCTATCACCAACCATTGAATTCGCCAATAATACCTGATGGCCTCAAAAAAATAGAGCTTGATAAAACCAAAATACACGTCGGCGTTTTTGGTGCAGATACATTCAATAAAAATTTACACAATCAAGTAATTCATGCCCTGATGATTGATAATGTTGTCGTGCATGTGTTGGATAAAAGTATTTTCAAGTACCTAGGAATGAATGATCGAATCGTGGAACATGGTAAAGATTTACCAAGGGAAAAATTCTTGTCCATTTTAGGATCCATGGATTTGAATCTATACATGTCATTCAATGAATCGTGGGGATTGGTGGCTAAGGAAAGTGAAGCGATAGGGGTGTCCCTTCTTTCAATTTCAAACGTTGACTATCTTAAATTAATATTCGATAAAATTGAAAAAAGAATTTAGTGTTTATTTTCAAGGTTTAGATGGTTTAAGAGCAATTGGTGCATTAAGCGTTGTTTTTGGACATATAGAACTTTTAAAATCAGATTTTTCAGTTCCTAATTTACGTCATCTTCCATTCTATACATTTACTTCAGGTCATTTAGGCGTGATTTTATTTTTTGTTTTAAGTGGTTTTTTAATAACTTATTTACTTTTGGAAGAAAAAGAAAAATTCAAAACAATTTCAATTAAACGGTTTTATTTTAGACGGATATTAAGAATTTGGCCAATTTATTATCTAATCTTAATTTTATTAATCTTTGTTTTTCCAAATATCATTCAACTTCCCTACAACGGCAAACCTGAATTCATCGTATTATTAAATAATTATCCAACTTTAATAATATTCTTTTTGATGGCACCTAATTTTATGGCTTTTGGGATACCAGGTATTGGAGGTGGATTTCATTTAAGTTCTATTGGAACTGAAGAGCAATTCTATTTATTTTGGCCATGGCTTATTAAATGGGTTGAAAATTTGTTGATACCCTTATTCTTAATTTTTATTGTTTTTGCCCTTGCCCCAAATTTCTTAGATTATCTCAATAATAATTTCTTTGAAAAAAAAACTACAATTTATCAATTTATTCAACAATTAAGAATATTTACCGAGTATTTTAAAATTGATTGTATGGCTTTAGGAGGAGTATTTGCTTTTTTTTATTTTAAGAAAAAAAACAAAATATTAAACTTTTTTTTTCTCCGAAATACACAAATAATTTCACTAATAGTTGGATTTGGGTTTTGGTTATTCGGAATAAATATCCCAATTTTTAGAGATGAATTTTTTGCATTATTCTTTGCAGTTATTATTTTAAATACAGCTGTTAATACAAATAAGGTTATTTCTTTCGATTATAAATGGTTAAACTACATTGGGAAAATATCCTATGGAATTTTTGTCTATCATTGGATTGTCATACTGTTCGTTATGAATATAATTATTCAATTTAAGGAAAATTTATTCCTTTTTAATAGTTTGCTGTATGCTGGATCAATAAGTTTAACAATTTTGATTGCCCACTTTTCATTCTTTAAATTTGAACGTTATTTTTTAAAATTTAAAGATCGATTTACACAAATAAATTCACAATCAATTAATAAATAAATGAAAATCCTCCATATTATACCCAATCTCAAAAAAGGAGGTGCCGAGCGAATTGTCATTGATATTGTTCGGATCTTAAATCAAAATGCTTCATATCAAGTAAAACTTATACTTTTCGAAGATAAGATTGAATATGATGTAGAGGACATAAAAAATCTGATTGAGATTGTGCCAAGTAAAGTACAACTTTCGATTACGAAAAAGCACCATTTAAGCATTACTGAACTTCAAAAAACAATCGAACTATTTCAACCAGATAGCATTCACTCGCATCTATTTGAAGCAGAAATTGTATCTAGAAGTTGTACTTTTCCAAAAGCAAAATGGTTTACGCATTCCCATGACAGGATGAGTTCATTGAATAATTTAAATCTTGTTACAATTAAATCGAAGCGGGATTTGACCAATTATTTTGAGAAACGTTACTTGCTAAAGTGCTATCGGAAAAATGGTGGGAATAATTTTATTGCGATTTCTGAAGATATTTCTTGCTTTTTACGAACCGTTTTACCCAAAGATTTACAAAGCATCCAACTACTGCAAAATGCAATAGATGTAAAGCGTTTCGAAAAACCAGTTGATTTCGTTAGTGAAAGCGATAATTCTGAGTTTAAATTAATTTCAATCGGGAGACTGGATAAAAATAAAAATCATCAATTGTTAATTGATGTCGTGTTGGAGTTGAAAAACAGGAAAATTCCAGTTCATTTAACTATTGTGGGGGAAGGAGATGAACGAATTTCGCTCCAAGAAAAAATAGTGCAATTAAATTTATCGGATCAGCTATCCTTGGTGGGATTGCAAGAAAAAGTAGAAATGTATTTGTGGAACGCTGATTTGTATATCCATAGCGCGATAACTGAGGGATTTGGTCTTACTTTAATCGAAGCTATGGCATGTGGCTTACCAGTGGTTTGCACGGATGGAAAAGGAAACCGGGAATTAATCCAAGAAGGAGAAAATGGTTTTATGGTGGGAGAAAGAGATCCAAAACTCTTAGCTGATAAAATTGAACTTTTACTTAAAAATGACAATTTACGCCAAGAAATGGGTGGAAAAGCGAGAAAGTTTGCGCAAGGATTTGGAATAGAAAAGTATGTGGAATCTCTTTTTCTTTTATACAAAAAGACTTAATTATGTGTGGAATAGCAGGTCTTATTGATTTTGGAAACAATTGGGAAGTAGATGAAAACATCTTGCGTCAAATGGCGCAAGCACTTCAATTTAGAGGGCCGGATCAAGAAGGATATTGTTTTCAAAATAATACAAATTTCACCTTTGGACTTGCCCACAAGCGCTTAAGTATTCTTGATTTATCGGAAGCTGGCAGACAACCCATGTGGAATGCTCAAAAAAACGGTGTAATCACTTTTAATGGGGAGATTTATAATTTCCCAGCCTTAAAAATTCGGCTCGAAAAAGAAGGCGCCACATTTAAAACTTCCAGTGATACAGAAGTCATTTTAGTGGCCTATGAATTTTGGGGAATCGAAAAATTGCTCAATGAATTAGAAGGGATGTTTGCATTTACTTTAGTTGATATTGAAAAACGTACGGTCTTTATTGCACGTGATCGCTTTGGAGAAAAGCCGCTTTATTACCATGAGAAAAATAAATTTTTCGCCTTTAGTTCTGATATTCGGTCTTTTCAATCACTTGGTATATCGAAAGAAATTGACCTTCATGCATTAGGCTATTTTTTCTCTGAAATGTCTACTCCAATTGATTCTTCTATTTATTCGGAAATTAAAAAATTACCCCCAGCTAGTTATATTCAATTGACGGCCAAAGGAAGTGAATTGAAAGAATATTGGCGTTTGAACTATAAAGCAAAAACAACTTTAAGCTTACAAGAAACAATTGCACATACGGAAGAATTACTTGAAAAAGCAGTTCAGAAAACCTTGATTTCAGATGTGCCCGTGGGATGCTTTTTAAGTGGAGGACTCGACTCTTCACTAGTTTCATTATATGCAGCCAAAAATTATTCGACACAACTAAAAACGTTCAGCGTTGGTTTTGAATATGAATCATTCAATGAATTACCTTATGCCCGCGCAATTTCAAAACAAATTGGCTCAGAGCACAATGAAATTATTTTGAATCCTAGCGATTTGTCCATAATTGACGACTTGTTGAAGGAATACGGTGAACCTTTCGCTGATTCTTCGGCGATTCCTACCTATTACGTTTCGAAATTTGCCGGAAATTCAGTAAAAGTGGCTCTAGGTGGTGATGGTGGTGACGAAGTTTTTGCTGGATACAGAACCTATAACCAAGGCTTACGGATGCAACAGTGGTATAATAAGCGCTATTTAAATTTACCGTTAACAGTTTTAAAAAAGCTGACTCGTTCAGAGAAAGTGACTTATTTGGCCGGTGTAATGAAAAAAGATCCCGCTACTTTAGCAAGTGCTTTATACCGTAATATGGGTTTTTCTCAAGAAGACTTAAAAGAATTGATGAACGAAAAGTTATTTTATGAGGCACCAAAACGCGAGCACGAGCAAGCTGTTTTAAAAGCATTAGGGGAGACAAATGATGTCTTTGATGTCTTGTTGCACGCGTCCATTAAAACGCGCTTGGTGAACGATTATTTAGTAAAAACAGACCGTGCATCTATGTTTAATTCCGTGGAACTGCGAACACCATTTTTGGATAAAGACCTTATAGAATTTAGTAGTAGTTTGCCTTACGATTTTATAATGCATGGGGGAGAAAACAAATACATAACCAAAAAAATAGCTGAAAAGCATTTTTCGAAGGAGTTGATTTATAGGGAAAAGCAAGGATTTGGAATTCCTATTGGCCAATGGATGAGAGATGTATGGAAAAATAAATTTGAAGAAGTCGTTTTTGAAAAACAAGCTATTATCCCCTTGAACTACACCTATATTGAAAAGATTTGGAAGGAACATTTATCAAATCAATTCGACCATTCTCATCGCTTATGGATTATTTATGTTTTTCATAGTTGGATTAAAAATGAATATTTAGAAGCATGAAAAAGCTTAAAATACTTTATATCGCCAACGGAAATAGCATTCATGATCTTAAATGGATTTCCTACTTTTCTGAGCAAGAGGAAAACTATAGCTGCTACTTATTATGTGATACTTTATGTGAACTTTCAGAGCAAACGAAAGTTGCGATAGAAAACTCATCAATTCAACTGGTAAAACAAATTAACCCAATTTCCATTAAAAGTCCTATAAAGACATGGAGAGCTATTCGACACTATAAAAGATTAGTAAAAGAAATTGAACCAGATGTAATTCATGTCTTGTTTGCAACACCAAATGCCTTGTGGTTGAACTTTTCGAATACTCCTGGAGTAATCACAATGCGTGGGTCGGACATTCTGCTTGTTATTCCTGCGCTCTTGAATCAAGTAGGTATAAAAAGTAGCTATTTCACTTTTCTTTTTCGTCAATTCAAAAAAGCTTTTTTAAAGGCTAATTTAGTAACTGGAACGTCTTTTCTTCAAATTGAAAAGGCAACTGAACTTTTTAACGGAGCAAACTTAACATTAGTTAGAACAGGTGTGGAGGTTGAAAAAATAAACCTAATTAATCAAAATGAATTAATTCCCGATTTCTTAAGAGAAAAAGAATTTGTTTTTTCACCGCGTTTCATGGCGCCAATTTATAACATTGGATTTCAATTGGACGCTATTTCCAAATTAGACCGAAAAATTATTGAGCGCTTTACTTTTGTGTTTATCAGAGGTAAACAATTTGATGAGGAATATTTTCAAATTCAATTGAATAGGTTGATTCAATTAAAAGCAGAAATAAATCTTTCTTACCATGTTATTGATTATTTGGATCAGCCGTCAATGTGGATGTTCTTGAAAAAAGCTTCACTTTGCCTAATGACGCCCATTAGCGATGGTACTCCGAATTCTGCATTGGAAGCAATGGCCGCAAAATGCCCCTTGGTTATTTCAAACTTAAATTATGACAAGGATTTATTTGAAAATACGTGCGTAAAGTTAAAATCCTTCGATGTAGAAGAATTGGTTGAGGTGATCGAGGCGTCATTAATTCATTATGATCTTGTATTACTTGAACGAGCCTACCAGCAAGTTTTAGCGCAGGGTAATCGTACGGTTGAAATGGAAAAAATGGTGCACGCATACAATAGTATCCGCTAATCACAATTTGTTTCTATATTTTTGTCCAGAATGAAAAAAGTTTTGATTCTTGCATATGATTTCCCACCCTACGTTTCTGTTGGTGGCATACGGCCATACAATTGGTACAAGCATTTGAAAGAATTTGGGGTAGAGCCAATAGTAGTTACGAGACAATGGGGAAATGCTCATGGGAATCACTTGGATTATATTTCTGCTGGTGAATCAGAAGAATCTATCATAGAAAATACGGAGTTTGGAATTATTATCAAAACGCCTTATAAGCCAAATTTCGCGAATCGATTGATGTTGAAATACGGAGATGAAAAATACCGAATTCTAAGAAAGTCATTCAGTGCTTTTTATGAATTGGCTCAATTTATTTTCCCAATAGGACCAAAAGCAGCGTTGTATCGAGGGGCAAGAGAATTCTTAAAAAATAATGAAGTTGATGTAATCCTTGCAACAGGTGACCCATTCGTTTTATTTAGCTTCGCATCCAAATTGAGTAAAGAGTATGGTATTCCGTGGATTGCAGATTATAGAGATCCGTGGAGTCAAAGTTTTAGCGCAAAAAAGGGAATTATTCAACGCAAATTAGACTATTTTTTTGAAAAGAAAATCGTGCGCTCTGCCCATTCTATTAGTACCGTAGATTTATTATTTAAATTAAAACTTGCTAAATTATTTCCAACAAAGCAGCTAACTATTTTACCGAATGGTTTTGACTCAATTGAAATTGATAAAACAAAGCAAATTCAACAAAACAATAAACTGTTGACCTTTTCTTTTATTGGTACAATTTATTTATGGCATCCATTAAATCAACTGTTATCAAGTTTTTCAAATTTTACAAAAGAAAACCCCCAATTTAATTTTTTGATAAAATTCTATGGGATTAATAATATGGAAATCATAGAGGAAAGGACCAAGAAATTATTTCCTGAGTTGATTGACAAACTCATTTTTTTACCTAAAATTCCAAATGGAGAGCTTTTGCAACTAGTATCAAATGATAATGTATTGCTATTGTTCAATTATTATCAATTCACAGGAACAAAAATCTATGACTATTTAGGATTAAAAAGGAAAATCCTACTTTGTTTTGAAAATGATCAGGAAGCTTTAAAATTAAAAAATCAGTATTATTTTAAAACAATTGAAACGGATATTTGTCCTCAAATAGACATCATCAACGAAACGAATGCTGGCATAATCGTGAAGGATGCAGCTCATTTAAAAGAAGTACTTAAAGAATTATATACTGAATTTCAAGAAAAAGGAGAAATTTCCTTTCACTCAGTTGGAATTGAAAAATATTCCCGTAAAATTCAAGTAGAACAATTGGCTATGATAATAAAGGGGATGGCTACTTTGTAATGAATAAGAAAACAATATTATTTCCCTCTTCCTCCGCCGGTCTTAACGGTAGCCACTTTTTTAACGGCGGCAGGTTTAGCTGATTTATTTGGTGCAGCACTCGTTTTTACTGCTGCTTTCTTTGGTGCTGCTTTTTTTGGAGTGTCTGCATTTTTAGCTTTAGAATCTTTTTCGGCTGTTTCTTCTGTTGCAACTTCTGCTTCAACAACTAATAATCCCTCCGCTAGTAGCATGTTGTACCATTGAAATAATTTCTTGATATCAGAAAAATAAACTCGCTCTTTGTCATAATTTGGCAATACTTCTTCAAATTTCGAACGCAATGTCTTCTCATCACTTTTATTGGAAGGACCTTCAGCTCCAGCTTGAATTTCAAATAATTTAGTAAGGACATCCACTAATTTGGCATCTTCATCGTAGGTAAACATGCTAATATCTTCTAAGGAAGAAATTTTTTCGGAAGCATGCGCAGGGAATCGTTTCTTGTCCATTAAGGATTCTACAATCACACTATTTTTCCCCTGTGTTATAACTTTATACAAGCCTGGTCTTCCTGAAATGGAAATAATTCCTTTTAAATTCATTGAATAATTTTTCTCAAAAATATAAAATCTTTATCATTCTAAGCAATTTAAATTTTATTTGTTTTAAAGGTATTCTTTATTTAATTAGTGCTTCCTAATTTTATCTGTACCTTTGCACCCAATTTAAAATAAAAAAATGACATTTGAAGAGCTGGGTTTGAGGGGTGAGGTACTGAAGTCGTTAGAAGATTTGGGTTTTTCAGTACCAACTCCAATCCAAGAACAAGCAATCCCACATTTGATGAAGGATGATTGCGATTTTGTTGGGCTTGCCCAAACAGGAACCGGGAAAACTGCAGCGTTTGGTCTGCCGTTAATTAGTAATATCGATACAAGCTTGAAATTACCGCAAGGCTTGATCATTTGCCCCACACGTGAGCTATGCTTACAAATATCCAAAGATTTAGGAAATTATTCTAAGTACCTTGATTGCAATATCGTTGCCGTATATGGTGGTGCCGATATTCGTAAGCAAATAACGGATATTAAAAGAGGTGCGCCTATCATCGTTGCAACGCCGGGAAGATTGATGGATTTAATCAAACGTAAAGTGATTCAGCTTTCTCAAGTTAGGTATGTCGTTTTGGATGAGGCCGATGAAATGTTGAACATGGGATTCAAAGAAGACATTGATAGTATTCTTGAAACAACTCCGAAGGATAAAAATGTTTGGCTGTTTTCAGCAACCATGCCGAAAGAAGTAGCTACAATTGCTAAAAATTATATGAGTGATCCGCTAGAAGTATCTATCGGACACAAAAATCAAAGTAATGAGAATATTGATCATATCTATTATATGGTCAAAGAAAAAGATCGCTACGAGGCTGTAAAACGTCTTATTGATTTTAATCCATCTATTTATGGTTTAATCTTTTGTCGAACTAGGTCCGAAACGGCTACGGTTGCACAAAAATTAAGCAGAGACGGATACAATGCTGAACCACTTCATGGTGATTTGTCGCAAGCAATGCGCGATTTGGTTATGCAACGATTTAGAAGTAAAGAATTGCAACTCTTAGTAGCAACCGATGTTGCTGCAAGGGGATTAGATATCGATAATATTACGCATGTTATTAATTATAACTTGCCGGATGATATTGAAAATTATACGCACAGAAGTGGTCGAACTGCTCGTGCTGGTAAAAAAGGTGAATCCTTAGTCTTGGTAAGTGCCAAGGAAGGATTTAAGATTAAGGCAATTGAACGTCAGATGCGTACTACTTTTACAAAAGGTGAAATTCCTAATGCAAAAGAGATTTGTCGTATTCAATTGATGCGCTTGATCGAAAAGGTAATCGCGACTGAAGTTAGAGAAAAAGATATTACGCCATTTTTACCTACCATTTTTGCTGAATTTGAAAATTTTTCTAAAGAAGAGGTGGTTAAGATGTTCGTTTCGGCTGAGTTTAATCGATTTATCGAATATTATGAGCGTGCTGGTGATTTGAATGCTTCATCTGCTGGTTCTGATCGGGAAGATCGAGGTCCCAAAGGAGAACGTTCAAGGAGTAGTGATGTTGGTAAAACAAGGTTCTTTGTTAACATTGGACGACGAGATGGTTTTAATCCTGGTGCCTTATTACGAGTAATTTGTGATGCAACAGGTTTGAATTCAACCGCTGTTGGAAAAATAGATATTATGACTTCATTCTCTTTCTTTGAAGCGGATGAGGAACATGCAGATAATATTATTAAGCAAGTAAATGGAACTGATTTTGACGGAAATACGGTAAGTATCGAAGTAACTACTTCTAAAGAAAGTGGTGGCGGATTTAGAGATAAGCCTCGCTCAGGATTTGGTGGTGGTGATCGTTCAAGAAGTGGTGGAGGCGGAGGCGGTGGCCGAAGCGGTTCATACGGTGGCGGTGGAGGCGGAGGTCGAAGCAGTTCATACGGTGGCGGCGGAGGCGGTGGCCGAAGCAGTTCATACGGTGGTGGTGGAGGCGGTGGCCGAAGCAGTTCATACGGTGGCGGCGGCGGCGGAGGTCGAAGCAGTTCATACGGAGGTGATCGTTCAAATTCAAATGAAGGAAGTGACCGACCAAGGTCTAGTGGAGGTGCTGATCGTCCAAGATCAGGTGGAGGTGCTGACCGTCCAAGAACTGGTGGTGGCGGAGATCGTCCAAGAACTGGTGGTGGTGGTGATAGACGAGATGGTGGTTTTACAAGAAAAAGAAAGTTTTAGAGTATAGCAAATGGAAATTAGAAATATTGCAATAATTGCGCACGTTGACCACGGTAAGACTACGTTGGTAGACAAAATGATTGAAGCTGGTAATTTTTTAAATGAGAGAGATAGACCAACAGGTGAATTAATCATGGATAATAATGACTTAGAACGCGAAAGAGGTATTACTATCGTATCTAAGAATGTTTCAGTATCCTATAAAGGAACTAAAATTAATATTATCGACACACCAGGTCACGCTGATTTTGGTGGTGAGGTAGAACGCGTATTAAATATGGCGGATGGTGTTTGTCTTTTAGTTGATGCCTTCGAAGGCCCAATGCCACAAACAAGATTTGTGTTAGGGAAAGCGCTTTCAATGGGTTTAAATCCATTAGTGGTAATCAATAAAGTAGATAAGGATAACTGTACACCTGAAGAAGTAAACGAAAAGGTATTTGATTTAATGTTTGAATTAGATGCTACCGAAGAACAATTGGATTTTCCTACTATTTATGGCTCCGCTAAAAATGGTTGGATGTCGACGGATTGGAAAAAACAGACTGACTCAATTTCTCCTTTGTTAGATGAAATATTAAATTATTTTAAGCCACCTGTCATTGAAGAAGGAAATACGCAAATGTTATTGACCTCCTTGGATTATTCTGCCTACGTTGGTAGAATTGCTATCGGAAGATTAAGTCGTGGTGTGATAAAAGAAAACCAAAATGTAATTTTAACTAAACGTGATGGAGCGCAAGAGAAACATCGCATAAAAGAGGTTTTTGTTTTTGATGGTTTAGAAAAAAGAAAAGTTGAATCAGTTACGCCAGGTGATATTTGTGCGATAACAGGCTTAGATGGATTTGAAATTGGAGATGCTGTTTGTGATGCAGAAAATCCAGAGGCATTAGATACGATTCAATTAGATGAACCAACGATGTCGATGTTGTTTACGATTAATGATTCCCCATTTTTTGGTAAAGAAGGAAAATTTGTAACTTCAAGACATATTCAAGAGCGTTTACATAAAGAATTAGAGAAAAATTTAGCATTGCGAGTTTTAGATACGGATAAAGCTGACCGTTGGATGGTTTTCGGTCGTGGTGTATTGCATTTATCGGTTCTCATCGAAACAATGCGTCGTGAAGGGTATGAAATGCAAGTAGGACAACCTCAAGTAGTTTTTAAAGAAATTGATGGAAAAAGATGTGAGCCAATTGAAGAATTGACGATCGATTTACCAGAAGAGTTTGGCGGGACAGCTGTTGAAGCGGTTACAAAACGTAAAGGTGAAATGACTAATATGGCACCAAAAGGTACGCGTATGATCATTCAATTCTTGATTCCTTCAAGAGGAATTATCGGTCTTCGAAGTTACTTGTTAACGCAAACAGGTGGTGAAGCAATCATGACACATAGATTCTTAGATTACCAACCATTCAAAGGGGAAATTCCTGGTCGTCAAAACGGATCAATGATTTCGTTGGAGCAAGGAATGTCTATTCCTTTTTCTTTGAATAATCTTCAAGAACGAGGGAAGTTTTTTGTAATGCCTAATGAAAACATCTACGAAGGTCAAGTGATTGGAGAAAATTCTAGAGCAGGTGATTTGTGTGTTAATGTTACCAAGACAAAGAAAATGTCTAATATGCGTTCTTCAGGAGCAGATGAAAAAGTACGATTAGCACCGCCTAAAATATTTAGTTTGGAGGAATGTTTGGAGTATATTCAAAGTGATGAGTACGTTGAGGTTACGCCTAAGTGTCTTCGAATTAGAAAGATATTCTTAAAAGAAACCGATCGCAAACGTTCAGGAAAAGCTTAATCAAATTTTATTGATTTTATCGGACTAATTCTACTAATAATTACACTCGGAATTAATAGGGCAGCTGCGCACACTACAAAGGATAGTACATTAAGTAGCAACCAATGCATGAAGGTTAATTCAATAGGAACTTGGCTTAAATAATACACGGTTGGATCTAGTTTAAAGATACCGAAAGTCGATTGTAAATAGCAGAGCGCTAAGCCAATAAGATTTCCAAATAACATGCCTTTTAGAATTAATTGGCTGGCTTGAAAAATGAAAATCTTACGTATACTCCAGTTAGTAGCGCCCATAGCTTTCAATATTCCTATAAAATTTGTCCTTACAATAATCATTACTAAAAGCGCAGAACCCATATTGATGATCCCTATGATAATCATCAATGTGATGATAATGCCTACATTGATATCCAAAAAACTTAACCAATTAAATAAATCTTGTTCTTCTTCTAGTATAGATTTAATTTCAACTAGTTCCCCATTTTTGGTGGGTTTCATTTCGAGTTGCTTGGATAGTTCTTTTTCTATTTTTCCGTGATCATCCCAATTGTTAAGTTGGATTTCATATCCCGCAATGTATTCCTGCCAGGTTCCTTTACCATCTTTGATTGTAACGTTTAGCGCACCATTATTCAATAAGATGTCGTATTTAGTTCCTGATTCATTTGAAGCGATTTTTGTCAGTTCATTTTCTTCGTTTAGTTGTATGAATGAATTTCTATCTTTTTTGTGCAAGGTGATGGAGGATGTGTCAACGGGAATTAATAAGCCCTTTGGTTTATCAAATTGATAGGTTACGACTCGTAAAGTGGTATCAAAAAAATTAGGTAAGATGGCTTTCCCTTTATATTTATCTGGTCCTTGACCCCAATCGAAACTTAGCTCATCCGCGTTTCCAGCGACATCAATTCTAATAATCAGTCGATTTTGAAAAAGTGTATCATCTATTGAAAGTGAGGTATTTACTCCCCAATCGTTTAGTTTTTGAATGTGACGAATGTCGCAGAAAATAATTTTCTTGTCATAATCTTCAAAGCCAGTATCAAATATCCCTACGATTTTAAATTTCCGCATTACTGGTTTTTGCTTTACAAAAAACAGCGATACTTCTTGATTTAAATGAAGGTTGAGAACGCTTGCTATTTTTTTTGACACTAAAATTTCATCAATAGGTTTAGCTGTTTTAAGATTGGGAATTCTTCCTTCACGTAAGTTTTTTGAAATAAAATCCCAATTATAGCTTGCTTCAATACCTTTCATGACTATCCCTAACACTTCTTGTTTTTCGAGAATAGTGTCCTTGTTAGAAATTAATTTAAGGGTGTCAATGTATTTTGAAGATTGTATTAGTCCTGGTTTGTAGGCAACAGCATTTATGTTTTCTATACCTTTAACGCCAAGTAAATAAGACGTTATTTGATCGGATGATTTGATTGGTTCGCACTCTATGATACTGCTTGAGCCTGCTTTAGTTAAAATAATAGGTGCTGAATAAGCTGTAACTTTTTGTCTTATTTCGTTTTGAAATCCAGTTACAATGGCTAAGGTTATTAAGTTAACAACAATGGATAGTGAAATACTTATTACTGCTATACGTAAAATTGGTTTAGAAACTTTTATACCTTGTGCATTATAAAGTAGTATACGCTTTGATATGAAAAATTCAAAAGACAATAGGAAATATTTTAGGATTCAAAAATACGCAAAGCAATTATGCCTTGAAACTATTTTATTGATTTTACTTTATTCTTGTACTTTAAAAGCAGGCGTTTCTAACTCAGCTATGGGTTCTATTGTTATTGAGGACGATTCAATTCCTTTGGTTAGTAGTAACTATCTACCCCCCATTTTTTCTAAGCCACCTCAATTAGGGATTGATCGTTTGCATCTTTTCATTGATTCCCTTAAGAATAAAAGAATTGCTGTTGTTAGTAATCAAACTTCTGTAGTAAATGGGATTCATTTAGTCGATACGATGCTTTCGTTGCAACTAAATGTGGTAAAAGTATTTTCGCCAGAACATGGTTTTCGTGGAGATTTAGATGCAGGGGAAAAAGTCAGCAGCTCGATCGATAAGAAAACGGGAATTCCCTTGGTTTCTTTATATGGAAGTAATAAAAAACCCTCAGCTGAGGATTTGAAAGATATTGACCTTGTTATTTTTGATATTCAAGATGTAGGTGTTCGTTTTTATACTTTTCTTTCCACTTTGCATTATGTCATGGAGGCTTGTGCTGAAAATAATAAGCAACTGGTGGTGCTTGATCGTCCTAATCCCAATACGCATTATATCGATGGACCTATTTTAGAACCTGCGTTCATCTCTTTTGTTGGGATGCATCCTGTTCCTATCGTATATGGAATGACGATCGGGGAATATGCTTTGATGATTAATGGTGAAGGATGGTTAGCAAATAAACGCACCTGTAATATGTGGATTATTCCTTGTAAGAATTTTACGCATAAAACCAAATATGTGTTGCCCGTCCCGCCGTCTCCTAATTTAAAATCAGAACTTGCCATATCTTTATACCCAAGTTTGTGTCTCTTTGAAGCAACCACGGTAAGTGTTGGGAGGGGGACAGACCAACCATTCGAAATTTATGGACATCCCAAATTTCCAGCGTCTGATTTTTCATTTACACCAACATCTCAAATTGGTGCAAAAAACCCTCCTCAATTCAATCATAAGTGCAATGGGTATCAGTTAGATTCCTATTTATCAAAACGCAGTTATGAAATCAATCTGAACTATCTGACGAATGCTAGGGATTTATTGGGTGATTCGAATGTTTTTATTGATCAAAATTCATTTTTTAATCGCCTGGCAGGAACAGCTACCTTGAAGGAACAATTAGATAAAGGATGGTCAGCAAAGGAAATTCGCGAAACTTGGAAGCCAGGATTAGATGATTTCAAAGCAATCAGGAAAAAATATTTGCTTTATAATTAATGGAGATCTGATTGACTTTTTTCAACATCCTCCCTCATTTTGTTCGCATATTTTTCCAACGAAAGTTGAATATTACTATCAGAAACACTTAAAATTCTAGCAGCTAAAATTCCAGCGTTTTTACTAGCATTTAATGCTACGGTTGCTACGGGAATTCCATTAGGCATTTGAAGAATGCTTAAGATACTATCCCAACCATCTATGGAATTGCTTGATTTTATTGGGACGCCAATAACTGGTAAGGTGGTTAAAGAGGCAACCATTCCCGGTAAATGTGCAGCGCCTCCAGCTCCTGCAATGATAACTTTATATCCTTTCGAAACAGCATTTTTAGCGAAGTTAACCATCTTTTCAGGTGTCCTGTGTGCGGAAACAACTTCTACATCTGCACTAATTCCCAACTCTTCTAATATTTCCTTTGCTGCTTTCATCGTTGGATAGTCCGAGGAACTACCCATTATTATCGCTACTTGAATCATTATTCTTACTATTATCTTCGTTACTATTTGTAATGATATTTTCTTTATTTTCTACCAATTCGGCTGTTTCTGTTGTTGCAGCTGTTTCTTCAACTGTTTGAATGGGTTCTTTATTTCCGGTATTATTATCGTAATGCATTGTGTTTTCAATTTCCGAATAAATTTGATCCATGGGGGCAAGTAGTTCTTCTTGTTTTTCAGTTAAGATATTTTTTATGTTAATATCTGTAGTGATATCGGAAACAGAATTCTTTATTTCATGCTGGATTTCAGCTGTTGCATTTCTAATTTGATATAATCCTTTCCCAATTGTTTTAGCAATGCTGGGTATACTTTTTGACCCAAAAAACATAAGTATAAAAAGCATAATAACAAGAATCTCAGAGCCTGAAATATCATTTAAAAATAAAGGGATATGTATCATTTTTCTTTACTTAAAACAAAGGTACAATTTTATATGGTTTTTATTTTTTATACATGTAAGGAATTACCTTTTATCCTCTTTGTTCTGCCAAAATAGCTAAAAATGACTAGCGAATTAAATGGAAGAAGCCGTAGTAGGTGGAACTTGAATTATCAGTAAAAATAATTGTGTAAACACCTTCAACGAGTGCTTTTCCATTAAAATCATCGCCCTCCCAATTGTTCTGATAGTTATTTGATTCAAAGACTAAATCTCCCCATCTATTTAATATCACTAGTTTTGAATTTGGTTTAAGGCCATCTATCGTGAAAAAATCATTGGATCCATCGCTATTCGGTGTAAATACATTTGGAACGGTGAATTCGTCGTAGACAACAATATTTTGTGTAATTGTATCAGCACAACCTAGGTTATTACTAACTATTAATTGAACTGGATACGTTCCTTCCAATGAAAAAGAGTAGGGGATTGGTGAGTTGTTAAATGGCTGTCCACTGATTAACCAGTTTTCAATAGTCCAATTTCCTGACGATGTATTCGTGAAAGTGATGACTTCATTTAAGTCTGGGTCCATTGGTGTAAAGGAAAAATTGGCAATTGGGTAGGTAGGGGGCGTTAAAATAATATTGTAAAGTGTATCCGAGCAATTGGAAGTTAAATCCAATACGATAAGGGTATAACTCCCCGCAGATAGATTTGTAATGTCTAATGTGTTTTGATTAGTATTAGTCCATATATAGGAAAAGTTTCCAGTGCCATTACTTACTTGAATCCCACTTATACTTCCCAATTGAAGACAGGTAGGCTGAACCATGCTTAGCATGGTAGCATCAATTAATGGCGCCGAGTATCCAGTAATATTGAGCGAAATGCTATCCGTACAATTGTTTTGATCGGTAACAGTTAAAACATACGTTCCTATTGTAAGATTTGGGTTGTTAAGTGTAGTAGTTCCATTTGACCAAAGATAGGTGTTTCCTAAACCGCTTACGCTCAATCCGCTAATTCCACCGAGCGAACCATTGCATTGCACCATCGCTAAATTCAACCCATTCATACCAATTGAAGGCCCTCCGTTGGAAGAAATAAGCAAGGGGCCAAGGCTATCCGAACAACCAAATACATCGGTGACATACAAGGTATAAGTTCCTCCTGATAAATTAAGGATATCCAAGCTTGTTTGAGCGGTGTTATTCCAAGTAATTGCATACGGAAGGGTTCCTCCGCTTACCGTAATTCCAGTGATTGAGCCGTTATTTTGGTTACAATCATCAGGTGTCAGTAAGGCAGTATTGGCAATACTTGGCGGACTTGTATTAGTAACTGTAACTGGTCCATATTGACTAGTGCAGCCATTTGTATCAGTCACAGTAAGCGTGTAGTTACCAGCCGATACATTCGATAGATTATTGGTAGTAATTCCTGAAGGACTCCAAGCATAGTTAAGACCAACACCATTTGCTGTAATTCCGGAGATAGAACCATTCCCCTGAAAACAATTTTCGTCAGTAACTTGTAATTGAGTTCCGTTTATTGTTGGCCCACTAATAAAAGGAATAGTAAATGGTCCAGCACTTGCTATACAGCCATTGCCATCCGTAACCGTTAAGGTGTAATTTCCGGCTACTAAATTACTTGGATTGATGGAGGTACTAGCTGTTCCCGTCCAACTATAACTTAGGTTGGTGCCCTGAGCAGTAATCCCGTTGATAGCACCCAATGTTCCATTGCAAGATTGAGAAACGATGGTAATTCCCGCGACATTGACTATTGGACCTGCGGTTCCCAAAATGGTATAGGGTATACTTGAATTTGCGCATCCTAATGCATCTGTTACCGTAAGCGTATAAACACCTGGAATAAGATTATTGATCGATGCAGTTGGTGAAACTACGCCATTCCATGTATAAACATAGGGTTGTGTCCCTCCAGTAGCACTGAGTCCCGAAATAGATCCTGCACTTAAGCAAGTTGAATTCGTTACGATTGCAACACCATTTATCGTTGGGGGAGTGCTTACATAAACGGTCACGGGTTTTCTAAAACTACCAGGACAAATTCCAATCCAGTAAGTGGTAGTGCTATTAATAACGGGTGTTGTGTATGAATTTCCAGTAGCAACTACCGTATTTCCAAAAGCGCTTGTGTACCAGGTTAATAATCCGGGGGGAGGATTCCCTATGGTTGAAGCAGTTAATGCTACAGATCCGCCAGAACAAATGGTATCATTTGCAGCAATTATATCATAAAAAGAAGTATTAGTAGTTGAACTACCGGCTGCACCGCCTGTTGCTCCATTTGGAGGAAAATTAATTACATGGGCAGAATTGGTAGTTCCACTAACTCCACCAATAACGGATTGAGGCGATGTTCCCGCTGAAATTGAAATAAAGCCTCCGCCACCACCACCGCCTGGACCATCCGCTTCCATTGTTGGATTAGAAGCAAATAAACCAACTGATAATACCTGTGTACCACCAGCGCCTCCTTTGCTATCAAGCGTTAAAGTAGGCGGTAGTGTTCCAGCATTTGAAATGTAAATTGTTCCGCCGCCACCGGCGCCGCCTGCTGCATCGTTTCCATATTTTATGGCCGATGTTTGCGGTGCGGTTAATCCTGCGGAATTCGCATTTTGACCAACTGCCCCATTAGCTTCAATGGTACCTGGACCACTTACCGTACCATATACTTTAATAAAAGCAATGCCGCCACCGCGGCCACCGTTTCCACCTTGTCCATTATTTTGGTCGCCGGCACCACCTCCACCACCAGCAAAAATTCGGGTGGCGTCTAATGCTAAGGGATGTCCCCCTAATCCTCCTTCTTTTCTGCGGTAATCTCCTCCCCATGCTGTATTGTTTGGCCCAATCGTTAATTCATTTTGATCAATTGTTGAACCCGAATAACCGCCTCTTCCTCCGCCTGAACTAATTGAACCGCCAAATCCGGGTGCCTCAAGATTCCATGAAGTGTTATAAAGCGGATTAGGAACACCTTTTCCGGTATACGTTCCAGTTGCCACGTTAGAACCACCCCCACCACCAGCGTTGTGATTTCCACCTCCTCCGCCACCGTTGGCCGGCGCTGACTTACAATATCTAGAGTAAATAGCGTCATATTCGGTATAAAAACCCGCAATCCCTTCTCCTTTTTCAGCACCTTGCGTGGAGACGTACGATGCACAAAAACCGATATCATTGACATTTCCAGGTGGTGCTCCCAAGGTAAAATCTTCTGTTTGTCCACCTCGAAATCCCGCACCAGTTGCGGATATTTTACTTGCTGTATTAAAGACAAGATTTCCATTTATTTCTAAGGCAACGATACCTCCTGAATTTCCATTCCATAATGTCGGAACTATGGATGCATTCGAATTTAATGTTAGGTTGTTAAACCTTGGAATTCGAACAATCTGAACATGACCACTCGCTGTATAAGAACGAACCAAAGGACACATTAAATTGATTGTACTAGCACCAGTAACAGATTTAACCTCCGCTAATTCAAACTTACCAGCATTGTTATAATTCGTCACTTCTCCCCATAAATCTTGGAATAGATTCCAATCATTAAGATGCCCAATAGGCGAGGTTAATGGGCCCCAAAATAAACCATTCGAATTAATGTATTCGTTCGTTGCATAGGTATCAACGTTCAAGGAAGCACCTTGCATTTGAATGATTAAAATTAAATCGCCTGGTGCAAGGTTTAGGGTAAACAAGCCACCAACCATTGTATTACTACTTGATGAAATAGCGGATTGACCTGCAGTTGCGTTTGAAAGTAAATATGAATAGCTATTTAGCGTTGTATTGGCTGCATTAACAGTATAGTTTCCATCTTTAGCACGTTGAGAATGTGTATTATAGCTAACTAATAAAAGAAACAATGTGGAGGTAACTATATATTTCATGTATGAATTTGAGTTTTTAGGACGTATAAATATAGTCAATCGTTGTCAATTAATTAAATAAAATTGCTTGATCTAACATTATCTTCAACATAAACCATTTTGGCACCTCGCCATTCCGAGGATGATTTTTTGATCGAGCATTTCTTTTGCTTTTTCTACGATTTCTTTTCGATTAGGGCGGGCGTGTTCTAAATGATATTGAATTGCTTTAAAGCGCATGGAATAAGGTAGTAGACCTAGTTTAACAGCTCTCCATTCGATATCGACATCTTCCCCATAACCGGGATTTTGATAATCTGCATCAAAGCCATTTAAAGCGATTAAATCCAGTTTATGCCAGCCCATGTTACAGCCTAGAAGTTTTGGTTTTGATAACAACGATTGTGGGAAATAAGGAGCGTAAAGTCGCTCCTCAATTCGTTTTGTTTTATTTTTTATAAAATGGAATAGATTAGCTTTTTGTATGGTATTACTTCGGAGTAAGCCAGCTGTTTTGCTATCTACATCCAAACGGCGACCAGCACAAAATCTTCCTTTTATGATGCATCGTTCATAATTCCGCATGAAATGCTTGTGCAACATGCAATCACCATCAATAAATACGATTTTTTCAAAACTTGTTTGCTCAATCGATTTGTTTAATATTTCGTTTTTTCGAAAGCCTTGGTCTTCTTGTTGAACCACTTTTATTTTTAAGGTGGATTGGTACTTTTGAATTAGTGAATGAATGGTGACCTCCTTGCTATCATGTGCAATAATAATTTCGAAATTTTTATGACTTTGTAGCACCAATGAATTTAACACGCAAAGTAGAGCTGGATAATCGTTATAAACTGAAATAATTAATGAAAGCCCCATATTTATTTACTTAGCGAACACAGTTTTTCGACAATTGCTGCAACGGCTGGACAAATTTGCGTATTAGCCGCTGTTAATTCTAATATTTGATACATATTTTTACGATTCGTATGAGGGTATTCTCTACAAGCTAAGGGTCTATATTCATAAATACTGCAAGTATTATCCTCCTCAAGAAATGCACAAGGCGATGTTTTTAGCACAAGATCGCTATCCTCATCTATTCTTAAATAGTTGTCTATAAATTGGCTTTCTTTTAACCTCAAGTGTTTGGCAATTCTTTTTACGTCCGTATCTCGAAAAATAGGACTGGTCGTTTTACAACAATTCGCACAATTTAGGCAGTCTCTTTTCTTAAATTCAGCTTCATGCGCAACTCTAAAAACATCATCCAAGCGTTTGACACTTTTTAATTTGAGTGTCGCTTTTTTAATCTCTTGTTTATCTTTTATTGCTTTTTCCAGCAAAAGTTGATCATCCAATTTCATTTGTGCAAATTCAAAAATTCAATTTAAAATCCTTTAACAATCATTATATTTACGCGAATTTAGTGAAAGAATGGAAGAATTTGATCTTATTGTAATTGGAGGCGGTCCTGCTGGGTATGCCGCCGCAATGCGTGGAATTGATTTTGGCAAGCGAATTTGTCTGATTGAAAAAGATAAAGTGGGTGGGGCAGGCGTCTATAATGGCGCTCTTTCCTCCAAAACATTGTGGGAATTATCTTGCCGTGTAGCAGATATCAACGACATGATTGTCGCTAAAGGAAGGTCTAGGTTTGAATTAAAATGGGAGGAGGCAAGGCAAATTCTTGCTGAGGCAATCTTTGAACGTAAATTCCAATATTCTGCCCATATAAAATTAATGCAAACTGAGTCCATGAATAATTTGTTGCATTATGAAAAAGGACATGCCATGCTTATGGATGAGCATCGTGTTAAAATAAATCATGAAGGCGAAGAGAAAATAATTTTTGGACATAATATCATTCTTGCTACCGGAAGTCGCCCGCGCGCATTGCCTAATATTGAAGTAGATGGAAAAATAATCATGACAAGTGATGGCATAGATTCCATATCAGACTATCCTAAAAGTATGGTTATTGTTGGTGCTGGGGTAATTGGATGTGAATACGCTACCATATTTTCAAATTTCGGAAAAACAAAGGTTCATATTATTGATCGTCAAGAAAGAATTTTACCTTTCGAAGATGAGGATATTGCAAAATTAGTGTCTAAAAACCTCACTAATCATGGCGTGGTGCTTCATTCGAATGCCCAATTAGAACGCCTAGAAAGAATAGGTGATGAAGTAGAATATGAATTGTCATATCCTGATGGTTCCCGTGAAGTAATAAGGGTTGAAAAAGCGCTTTTATCGGTCGGTCGACAGCCAAATATTGAAGGTATTGGCCTAGAAAATGCTGGCGTTATACTTTCAAAAAGAGGAGTGCACATTGGAGACGAGGATACACGGACGAATATTCCTCATATTTATGCTATTGGAGATGTTTCTGGAAGAATTGCTTTGGTTAATGTGGGAGAAATTGAAGGTAGACATGCCGTTGAAAAGGCATTTGGTGAAACACCGGATAAACTAAATTACGATAATATCTGCACGATTATGTTTCTTGCACCAGAGGTAGCATCCGTTGGATTGAATGAACAACAATGCGTCGAGAAAAATATTCCTGTGAAAGTCGTGAAAATTGATTACTCGTTGATTTCTCGAGCAATTGCCATGCGGAAAACACAAGGCTTTTTTAAGATAATTGTTACTAATGATAGTGAAATGCGCATTTTGGGGATGCGTGTGGTAGGTGCGCATGCCTCAACCGCTATTCAAGCAATTGGCTTATTAATAAAACTTAACTTACCCATTGAAGTATTGTCTGAATTAGTGCATCCTCATCCTTCGATTGTAGAAGGAATTCAAGAATGTGTTCGAATGTTGTTAAATAAGTCAATTTTTAAATCTTCTGTTTTCAAAGATAAATTAGCCTGTTATTCCTTAGTGGATGGTGTAAAGACTCCGCTGGATAGAATGTAATTTGCTTGTGCTACTCTTTTTTTTTAATGGGAAGATTTTTTCAAATACCGTCTTTCAACTATAAATGTCGCAAAAGGTAGCAAAGAGGCGAATAGGACAATGCCGAGACTTACGAAATTCCATCGCAAAGATTTGGCTAGTAGTATAGCTAATAAAATATATCCTATGAATAAAACGCCATGTGCCATGCCAATGGGATATAAAAGCGATTTATAAAGAACTAAATTTGAAGGTTTAATAAAAAGCATATTGGACAGTAAAGCCAAATATGAAATTCCTTCCGAAATGGCTACCCATCTAAAAAGCGTCAGGGGAAAGTTATTTTTCATGGTTTTTCTTTTAATTTTTCTAATTCAAATAATTGATCTCTGTAGTGCGCAGCTTCTATAAAATCTAAAGATTTTGCCGCTTTTTCCATTTGTTTACGAAGGTTTTTAAGAACATCTTTTAATTGCTCTTGGTTCCCATAAAAACTTTTTTGTTCTGCCGCTTCGGACTGAATTTGTTTGATTTCTTGGGATAGTACTGTAATTTCCTTTTCAATTTCTAGTTTTTGCTTAGATTCTAAACTAATTTCAATTGATTTATTCAATGCAGTTGGACTTTGACCATGTTCCAGGTTATACTCAATTTGCATAGCTCTTCTGCGTGCCGTTTCATCGATGGTCCGTTGCATGGAATTGGTGATTTTGTCGGCATACATAATTACTTTTCCGTTGACATTTCTAGCCGCTCTTCCAACGGTTTGAACTAAGGATCTTTCGTTCCTCAAGAATCCTTCTTTGTCGGCATCTAAAATGGCTACCAGTGAAACTTCAGGTAAATCGAGGCCTTCTCTTAAAAGATTAACACCGATTAATACATCAAAAATACCCATTCTCAATTGCCGTAGAATTTCTACTCGATCGATGGTGGTTACTTCGCTATGGATATAGCGACACTTTATGCCAAGTTTATCAAAGTATTTCTGAAGTTCTTCCGCCATTCTTTTCGTTAGCGTAGTGACCAAGGTCCTTTCACCTGCAGTGATTCTTTCTTGGATGGGCACCATTAAATTATCGATTTGATGTTTGCTCGGTCTTAC
>JAIPAL010000054.1 GCA_021740085.1 Crocinitomicaceae bacterium | reverse complement strand
GATCTTCATCCGAATTTATATACTAAAACGCTTGTTTCAGCGCAACAAAAAATTGCCTTTGGTTTGCGTAAAAACAATCCGAAATTAAAACAAAGACTAGATCAATTCCTTCGATTGTACTGTGCTTCCCCTCAATTTGCTTTTCTAAAACTTCGCTATTTTGACTATATGCAGGTGGATCCAATTATTCAAATTGCACCAATTACAAAAGGCAACATTTCTCCCTTTGATGAATTATTTAAAAATGCCGCCAAAAAATTTGGGTGGGATTGGAAGATTATTGCTGCCATTTCTTGTAAAGAGTCTAATTTTAATCCGAATGCAAGGGGATTGGGAGGCGCATTTGGCCTTATGCAATTCATGCCTAATACAGGTGCTCACTACGGTGTTTATCCAAATTCAAGTCCCGAAGTTCAAATTAATGGCGCCATGGTGATGATTAACAAAGTGTATAATTCATGGTCAAGTATTCCTGATCCTGAACAACGAATTAAATTTACGCTAGGTTCCTATAACGCTGGAAAAGGTCATATTGATGATGCCCAACGATTAGCCATCAAGAACGGTTTGAATCCACTAATTTGGGATGGCAACGTTCAATTAATGGTTAAAAAATTATCAGATCCTACCTTCTATCGTGATGCTGTTGTTAGATGCGGGGCATATAGAGGTCCAGCCTCTGTTTATGCCACTGCTGTTTATCAAAAATATTTGTCTTGGAAATAGGCAAGCAATTACCTACTTTAATTATTATTCAGGGTCCAACTGCTTCAGGTAAAACAAAGCTAGCAATCGATCTGGCCTTGCATTTTGACACGCAGATTATTTCTGCCGATGCAAGGCAATTTTATTGCGAAATGTCAATTGGCACTGCCAAACCATCTGATATTGAATTGGCACAAGCGAAGCATCACTTTATTAATTCTCATTCCATTCAGCAAGATTTTACCGCTGCCAATTTTGCAAAAGAAGCAAGCATCCTATTGCATCGCTTATTTGAAACAAGAAAAGTCGTTGTGCTTGTTGGTGGTTCAAATATGTATATTGATGCCTTAATTGATGGACTAGATGATATTCCAAGTGATGTATCGCTGAAAAAAGAACTGAATTCAATCCTAGAAATAAATGGCATAGATGAATTTTTAGAGGAGTTGAAAGAAAAGGATCCTGAAACCTATGTTTCAATTGATAAAAATAATCCACATAGGGTGTTAAGGGCTATCGAAGCAATTCGTTTAACTGGAAAAAAAGTAAGTGAATTGAAGCAGGGCTTGAAAAAAGACAATCCTTTTAATACCATTCGCTTTGCCATTGAATGGGAGAGAGACATTTTGTATAATAGAATTAATCAACGGGTTGATGCAATGATGAAGGAAGGTTTGCTGGAAGAAGTTCAATCGCTTATGCCACAACGTTCACTTAACGCATTAAAAACGGTTGGATATACGGAGTTAATAAAGCACTTGGATGGTGAAATTACCTTGGATTCCGCGCTAGATCAAATAAAGCAACATACCCGAAATTATGCAAAGCGACAATTAACTTGGTTAAGAAGATACCAAGATTTGTATTGGTTGGATCCTAATTCAATTACCCCATTACTTGAGCAGGTTTTATCCAAGATAGATAAAGATGAAAGTTTTCTTATTAGATAATTTTTCATATCAGTATATTTGCATTAAATAATCAGTTCTATACTTTTGGTTAATTTTTTGTTAATGTGCAATAAAAAATATTCTATTACTAACAAACCAATTACATTTATCCGAACAAACTTATAATTATGAAAAAATTACTTTTTATTTTAATGCTTTTCACAGTATTTAACTCGCTTAACGCTCAGAAGATTAAATTTAAGGTGACAGGGGAAAAAGACACGCTGGTTAACTTAATAAGGTATTTTGGCAAAGGTCTTTACTATGCTGATACTGCTATGATGAAGAATGGGGTAGTAACTTTTGATGGCTCAAAACAAAAGCCTGGTATTTTAGGATTACTGTTATCTGGTCAACGCTATTTCGAATTTGTGTACAACAATGAGGAAATATCTTTGGAAACAAGCGGTCCTGATTTCGTTAAAAACATGAAGGTGCTTAAGTCCGAAGAGAATAATGTTTTCATTCCATATGTTGATTATATAACAAAGCAAAAAACACAAGCTGGTAAATTAGGCGAAGAACGCGCCAAATATAAAATGGGTGATGCTCAATTCAAAAGTTTAGGTGATCAAATCGATGTAATAAATAAGGCGGTGGAAGTTTATCAAAACAATATCATGTCGCAACATAAGGATAAATTAGTGGCAAAGATTGTTAAAATGTCCACTGAGGTATTTATCCCTGAAGCTCCACTTGATCTTAATGGTAATATTATCGACTCCTCTTTTAGATTTAATTATTACAGAAAACATTATTGGGATAATGTAGATCTTTTGGATGAAAGACTGGTGAACAACCCCGTTTTTCATAATAAATTAGAATATTATTTCTCCAAAAACTTGATGTTGCAGCATTGGGATACGGTATTAGTTAATGCATTCGATTTTTGTGATCGCTTAGATCCTAAAACTAAGACATTTGAATACGTAGTGGGTTGGATTACCTCCACGTATGGCAAAAGTCAAATAATGGGAATGGATAAAGTGTATCTGATGATGCTTGATCGTTATTATTGCAGTAAAAATGAAAGTGGAAAATCCCCTGCTTTTTGGGTAGCCGAAGATAAGTTTAAGGATTTGTGCGAAAACCTAAAGAACAAAGTCAATTTAGTGCTTGGAGCTCGTCCCCCAAACTTGATTTTAAAGGATACAACGGATACAAAATGGGTTGATTTATATGCAGTGGATGCTGAATACACTATTCTTTATTTCTGGGATCCAGAATGTGGTCACTGTAAAAAAGTTACGCCAAAATTAGAAAAGTTCTATCAGGAGAAATTAAAAGCGAGAAATGTTGAAATTTATTCTGTTGGGAAAGCAATCGGTAAGGATTTTGAAGGATGGAAGAAATTTATTCGTGAAAATAATTTAACCTTTATCAATGTGGCAGTAACAGACAAGTTGTATGAACTTGCTAAAACGAATGCGAATGTATTAGTACCAGTTTATCCTGGAGAAACAGGTAAGCCAACCACCTTAGAGTCATTGAATTATCAAACTGCTTACGATATCTTTTCAACTCCCAAAGTTTTTGTGTTGGATAAAGACAAAAAAATCATAGCAAAAAGCATTTCGCTTTCTCAAATTGAAGATTTATTAGATCGCTTACAAGGAAAAACCGATTCCCCTAAATTATTCCCTCCTGACGCTGAAGAAGATGCTCAAATGCAGAAAAAAGAATAAATATGACCGATGAAATTAAGCGCTTAAAAGAACTAATTAACGCTTCGAATACCGTTTTAATTCTTCCACACAAAGCGCCGGATGGAGATGCCGTTGGAAGTGCAGTTGCTTGGTTTCATTTTCTATTAAATAATAATAAAAAGCCTACCATTGTTTTTCCAGATCGTCCGGCAGCGTACTTACTACCATTTCTCGATGAAATTGAATACCTGGTTTTTGAAACGCAGCCTGAAAAATCACTTGAATTAGCGCAACATTGCGACACCTTGTTTTGCTTGGATTTCAATGACCCAAGTAGGGTAGGGAAAGAAGCGGTAGAATTAATATCAAGTTTTAAGGCGCAATCGGTCATGATAGATCATCACCCTTTTCCAAGTGATTTTTGTACGCTACAAATCTCAAAACCTTCTGTTTGTTCGACCGCTCAATTACTATTTGAATGTATAGAAGAAATGGATCTGCTTTCTTCAGTGGATAAAAATGTTGGGCAAGGAATTTACTTGGGTATTATGACGGACACAGGTTCATTTCGTTACCCTTCCGTAGATGCCAAGACACATTATATCCTAGGAAAATTATTGGATTTAGGAGTAGAGCATTTTAAAATACATGAATCAATTTTTGATGTAAACACGCTTGATAAATTACAATTAAGGGGTTTCGCAATCAACGAGAAGCTCGTTTGTATTCCAAATCATCCAATCGCATACATTTCCTTGACTAAAGAGGAATTAGATCGTTTTAATTATCAGAAAGGAGACACCGAGGGCTTGGTCAATGTTATATTGTCAATTGAAGGGTACTCTGTTGCCGCATTATTCGTGGAATCCAGAGACGGGATAAAAATTTCTTTTCGTTCGAAGGGTGACTATTTTGTCAATGAATTTTCAGCAAAACACTTCCAAGGCGGCGGTCATAAATATGCGGCCGGTGGATTTAGTGAAGATACAATGAGTGTAACCATTGAACGATTCAAGACGTTCTTAAATGAACTTCTTCCATGAAAAATGTAGTGGCTATTTTCGCACTTCTCTTCGTATTAACTTCCTGTCGTGAAAAGGAACCCATTCCTATCAAGAATAATGGGTGGAGCAAAGAGCGTTCTGTCGACTTTAATCAAGAAATTAATGAGCGGGAAGCAATTCAAATCGCCTTGTTTTTAGATCATCATACGGAGTATAAAATGACGCAAACTGAAACCGGATTACGGTATATGATTTATAAAGATTCTACAGGAAACATAAAACCTGCGATTGGACAGCAAGTTTATCTTTCTTTAAAAATCAGTTTGTTAGACGGTACACAATGTTATACTTCTGAAGAATTTGAAGATGAAGTCTTTGTGGTTGATAAGTCAGATAAAGAATCTGGACTTAATGAAGCAGTAAAATTGCTATCAGTAGGTGACAAAGCTAAATTAATTTTGCCAAGTCATCTGGCGCATGGCTTACTTGGTGATTTAGATAAAATTCCACCACAGTCAATATTACTTATTGATGTTCAATTAAATAACGTAAAATAATGAAGATACTATTTCCATGTTTTTTATTGATAGTACTAATAACTGGGTGCTGTGAACAAGCAAAAAAGAAAAAAGGACCTAAAAACAATATAATAAAAAGTCATTCAATAGATTCATTATCATCG
Source organism: Crocinitomicaceae bacterium (assembly GCA_021740085.1). Classification (GTDB taxonomy): domain Bacteria; phylum Bacteroidota; class Bacteroidia; order Flavobacteriales_D; family Crocinitomicaceae; genus UBA952. The sequence continues at coordinate 10,337 of JAIPAL010000054.1, read as the reverse complement.
ACCAATAAATCTAGTTTAACAGACTTTGAAAAGGATAAGGTGAAGGAATTAAAAAAGTTGGAGAATGGAATGATTATCAAATGGCTGAATAAAGGAACGGGGAATAAATTACAAGTAGGTGAGGTAGTTCTAATCGAATATAGACTTGCTCTTCCGGATGGTAAAATTATTGATGGAAATCAACGTGCACATCTACCCTTTATTCCTTTTATTATTGGCTATAATATGCAAACTTTAGGTTGGGATATTGCGCTTCAACAATTAAAAGTAGGCGATTTTGTTAAAGTAGAAATGCCGGCATTCCTCGGTAGAGGAGAAAAAGGAATTCCAGGTCTTATCCCACCGAATTCTGTTAATTGGCTGTATCTGAAAATACTTGCTCGTGTCTCACCAGAATATAATCAAGATGGGATCAAAACATGGACTTTTGCCCCAGGAGTAGAGACAGAAAGCATCCCTGGAAGGGAGAATGAAATTGAATATCATGCGCTTATATCAACTTCATCGAATCCCAATGTGATGAATACATACCGAGCAAAATTCCCGCTAAAATATACCAAAGGTCAAAGAAATGTGGTGCCAGGCTTGCAACAAGTGTTAAGCAAAGTAAAAAAAGGTCAGAAAATATACGTCCTTTTAGATCCCAAACAAGCATATGGAAGTAGGGGGTATGTCAATATTGTGAAACCAAATGAATCGGTCTTCTACAATATTACCGTTAAGGATATTAGGCCAATTTAAATTGAAATCTTATCTTTGAAATTATCAAAAAACAACTATTGCGCTTAATCCTTTTTATTTCCTTGTTTTATCTTAGTTCATTTGCCATGACATTTGCTCAAAAGGCGATTGATACGGTAGATACACCAATGGGACGCTTAGTGATTTTTGATAATCGTACATGGGGCCTATTAAATGAATCTACTTTTAAAGGAATTTTAAATGAACGTATTCATTCGTTAGTTTCTAAAAACAATCCCCCCTTTAATCAAGCGTGGAATAATGCAGCGTGCTACACTGGGAAAAACAATGATCTTTCTAAACTAAACGATACCATTTGGCTTTGCCTAAACGAAGTGGAGATAAATGATTTTACTGTCCCAGTAAAAGGGGTGCTTACTTCGCATTATGGCTACAGAAGTGGGAGATACCACAATGGGACTGATCTTGCATTGAATATAGGCGATACCGTTTATGCAGCATTCTCTGGGAAAATTCGTTATGCTAAATACAATGAAGGAGGCTTCGGAAATCTAGTAATTATAAGACACTACAACGGCTTAGAAACTTTTTATGCGCATCTAAGCAAGCATTTGGTGGTACCTAATCAAGATGTAAAATCGGGTGACCCAATCGGTTTAGGTGGAAATACGGGTAGATCTTTTGGTCCACATCTTCATTTTGAAGTGCGTTTCTATGATGGCTCTATAAATCCGGAGGAAATAATCGACTTTAAAACGAAGAAATTAAAAAGAGAAAATTTATTTGTCCATAAAGGATTGTTTGTCCCGGGGGCTAAACCAAGTGAGTATTATGAGTCCAATTCGCCGGATGAACAAATTGTAAAAGAAGTGGTGAAAGATAAACCTATTGTCCCCGTTGTGAAAGTAAATACGGTTCAGAAAAAATATTATACCGTAAAATCTGGTGATACCTTAACGGAAATTGCGGCAAGAAATAAAACTACGGTTTCTAAATTATGTCAGTTAAATGGTATTAAGCCATCTAGTAGAATTCAAGTTGGTAAAAGTCTAAGAGTTAGGTAAATGAAATTATATTATACAAAAGTTTTCTTTTTTTCTATCTGTGCAATGTTAGTTGCCTGTTCGAATTACAATCAAATTGTAAAAGGAGATGACTACGATGAAAAATTTGTAGTGGCAAATGAATTATTTGAAGATGCAAAATATGATCGTTGCATTGTATTGTATGAACAAGTATACCAACATTCTCCAAAAACTGACCAGGGTGAAGCAGCTTATTACAGATTAGCAAAAAGCTACTACTTCATGAACGATTACTATATGGCTGGATATTATTTTGGTGCCTATACGGAGAGATTTCCATACAGTGTTAAAAACGAAGAAGCCTTGTTTCTCTTAGCACTTTGTAGTGTTAAAAACTCACCTAATTGGACATTGGATCAAACAGAAACGCTTATTGCCATTAATAATGTGCAAGATTTTGTTGATAGGTACCCAGCTTCGAACCTAATTGATTCATGTAATCGAGTGATCGATCGTCTTCGATTTAAATTAGAACAGAAAGATTACCATAAAGTAGCCTTATATTCAAAAACTGAAAATTATCGCTCAGCCATGACCGCTGCTGATATTTTTAATGACGCTTATCCAAGGTCTATTTACCGTGAAGAGATAAAATACCTTGCTATAATAAACAACCATCTATTGGCTAATAATAGTATTGAAAGTAAAAAAAATGATAGAATTGAACAAACTATTGAAAGATATCGTAACTTTGCAGTCGAATTTCCAACATCTGCTTATTTAAAAGAATTGGAGGAATTGTATAATAGAATCAAATCGAATCAATAATTACTGATTTAAACTTTAGAACATGAGCTATAAAAACACCAACGCAGAAAAATCAACGATAACACGTGACACCATCTTATTGGAAGAAAAGACAGGTAATATCTACCAATCGCTAGTGGCTATTGCTAAACGTTCTAATCAAATTAGTACTCAAATCAAAGAAGAATTGACTCAGAAATTGCAAGAATTTGCTACTACTTCTGATAACCTAGAAGAGGTTTTTGAAAATCGTGAGCAAATCGAGATCTCTAAGCATTATGAAAAAATGCCAAAGTCTGTTTCTATCGCTACACAAGAATTCTTAGAAGATAAAATTTACATGAGGAATCCCGAAACGGAAATCTAACATGCGAATTATCGTTGGAATAAGTGGCGGTATTGCTGCATATAAAATTCCATTTCTAATACGATTACTTAAGAAAAATGGGGCAGAAGTCAAATGCATCATGACGCCCTCTTCCTCTGATTTTATCAGTCCGCTCGTCTTATCTGCTCTTTCAAATAATCCTGTAGGAATTGACTTCTGGAATAAAGAAACGGGCGAATGGAACAATCATGTCCTCTATGGAGAATGGGCAGATTTAATGGTAATCGCCCCAGCAACTGCCAATACGATTTCCAAAATGGTAACAGGCGCATGTGACAACCTACTTTTAGCTACTTATTTATCGATGCGCCAAAAAACGCTAGTTGTCCCTGCAATGGATTTGGATATGTATCAACACGCCTCTTTTAAACGTAATCTTAATCAATTGTCAACGGATGGTGTGCATATACTTCCGGCTGAGTCAGGAGAATTAGCGAGTGGGCTATTCGGTGAGGGAAGAATGGCAGAGCCTGAAATGATTCTAAAAAAGATTCAGGAAATTTTACATATTCATCCATCATTTCTAGGGAAAACGATATTAATTACCGCAGGACCTACTCATGAAGCAATTGACCCAGTTCGTTTTATCGGGAACAATTCTAGTGGAAAAATGGGCTTTGCTTTAGCAAACAGAGCGCTGCATCTCGGTGCAAAAGTGATATTGATTACTGGTCCAACTGCTTGTTCTTTACAACATGATTCCTTGGAAATAATTCCTGTTACTTCGGCTGATGAGATGTTTCTTGCTGTTCAATCTCATTGGTCAACAAGTGATATTGGAATTTTTTCTGCTGCCGTGGCAGACTATAAGCCCGCTTCGGTTGCGTTAGAGAAAATAAAAAAGTCGGATGCGCCATTGCAGCTAACATTAGTTAAAAACCCTGATATTATACAATGGGCATCGAATAACAAAAAGGAGAACCAATTAACAGTTGGATTTGCGCTAGAAACAAATAATGAAAGTGAAAATGCGTTAACGAAACTGGCAAATAAAAAAATGAATATTGTTATTTTAAATTCTATGAATGAAAAAGGTGCCGGTTTTGAAAAGGATACAAACAAAATAACTATCTTCGATTCCAAAGGAGCTACTAAAAGTTTTGATGTAAAACAAAAATCAGAAGTGGCAATTGATATTTTTGATCACCTAATTGAATACAGTAAATGAAACAATTTCTTTCCATCCTAATTTTATTCCTCGCCTTTACGGCTAAGTCCCAAGAGTTGAATTGTCAAGTTAGTATTATTACTGAAGCAAAATTAGAAGTGACTAGTATTGAGCAAGAAGCGCTAACTCAATTAAAGTTAACTATTACAGATTTAATGAATAACACCCAATGGACTAAAGACATTTTTAAGATTGAAGAACGAATTAATTGTAATCTGCAACTGCAAATAAATAAAATACCAACTGCCGGTGTTTTTTCAGGATCAATTCAAATTCAAGCTTCTCGTCCTGCATTTAACACCAACTACAACACATTAATAATGAATTATCAAGATGATGACATGACTTTTTCTTTTTCTAGAAATGCCATGCTGATCTATGCGCCCAACCAGTTTAGGGATAATTTGTCTTCCATTCTAGCTTTTTATGCTTATTTTATTATTGGAATGGATTATGATTCATTTTCATTAAAGGGAGGGACGCCTTATTTTATCGAAGCACAACAAATCGTTACCAATGCTCAAAATTCTGGTGCACTTGGATGGAAATCAAACGAACAAGGAAAGAGAAATCGTTATTGGTTGGTAGACAATATGTTGCAAGCCGTATATGAACCTTTAAGAGAATGTAATTACAATTACCACAGAAATGGAATAGATAAACTGCAAGAAGACAAAATTAAAGGCCGAAAAGCGATGTATGATGCCTTGGTTCGTTTGACCCCTGTTGCACAGTCAAGACCAAATTCACTGAATATTTTAACCTTCTTAAATGCTAAAACAACGGAAATAAAAAACCTTCTGTTTGACAGTGAATTAAAGGAGAAAAATGAATTTGTAAATCTCCTTAAAAAGCTAGATCCTGCAAACACATCCAAATACCTAGAAATACTCAATTAAATGGTAAAGCTGCTACGCATCGATAATTTTGTATTGATCGATCGGGTAGAACTGTTGCTCGATAAAGGATACACAGTGATAACCGGGGAAACAGGTTCCGGCAAATCTATCTTATTAAACGCAATCAATTTACTCTTAGGTGAAAGAGCCGATTTTTCAGTAATAGGAAAAAAAAGTAATAAGTCCTTCGTCGAAGCTTACTTTGAAATGGAGGAGCGATTTATTGATTTTTTTGAAACAAACGATCTGGACCAAAATGTAGAAATTATTGTGCGAAGGGAAATCGTTAAAGATGGTAAATCAAGAGCTTTTATCAATGATACCCCTGTACAATTGGCGGTTTTAAAAGAACTGACTTCGCAACTACTGTCGGTTAATTCGCAATTTAACACCTACGATTTAAGATCCAACCAATACCAAATGGAATTGTTTGACGACATGGCAAATACGAGCGTGTTGCGGAAACAATATACCAAAAAATTCCTGAGCTGGAAATCAAGTAATTTGTTATTAAGTAAGTTAGAAGAAAAAAGAACGGAACTTCTAAAGCAAAATGACTACAATCAATTTCTTTTAGAGGAATTAGCACAACTGGATCTGTTAAATACCGATTTTTCAGTTTTTGAATCTGTCTTAAATCGTATTGAAAATGCGGATTATATACGTGATATAGCCATCCAATTAAGTTCTTTTTCAGAGGAGAATGGTCCTTATGCGGTATTGAATTCTGTCTTGTCTAAAATTGAAAAAGTAGGCAATGTAGATACAAAAATGAAGCAGTTTCAAGGACAATTGAAAGCTATCTTAATTGAATTGAAAGAGGTTATGAATGAAGCGGAAAACTTAGTAAATGACTTTGAGATTGATCCGGAAGAGCAGCAAAAAATCCTTCATAAAGTAGATGAATATAACCGACAGTTAAGTAAACATCGTTTTACGCATCAAAGTCAATTAGTTGAATTATGGAATGAGTTAAGCAATAACGCGCATGATAGCAAGCTATTAGACGAAGAGATACATGTTTTAATGACCGAGAATAATATTTTGTTTGCATCCTTGCAATTAAACGCGAAGGAATTGCATGAAAAAAGAATAGCCGCAGCAACCACCTTAGAAGTATTACTTCAGAAAATATTGATGGAATTAAAATTAATGGAAACTAAACTTTCTTTTGAGTTGCTTTCCAGTGATACACTTAAGGAAAATGGGAATTCGGAGCTTAAAATACTTTTTAGCGCAAATAAAGGCATGGCCGTGGTTCCCATTGAGAAGGCAGCAAGTGGAGGGGAGATGTCTCGTGTAATGTTAGCGCTTCAAAAAATAATTTCTGAAAAAAGAAAGTTGCCAACTATCTTATTCGATGAAATTGATACGGGAGTTTCTGGTGAGGTGGCTGAAAAAATTGGCATCCTTTTACGAAATATGGGTGAAAATTTGCAGTTAATCGCAATAACACATTTACCGCAAGTATCAGCTAAAGCCAATCATCATTTTAAGGTTGAAAAAGACACCGACGATAATGGGGCTCAAACTCACGTGAAGCGTTTAAAAAGCGATGAAATAGCTATTGAAATTGCGCGATTAATGAGCGGGGAAACAATTACGGCTGAAGCCATACTAACGGCGAAAAACCTAATGAATTAAATGCACACTAATCCTTTTTTTTTACCATTTTCTATTCCGACTTCTGAAAGAAAGATTCATTTTAAAGATTCCCTAGTATTTACTGGCTCCTGTTTTTCAACTGAAATAGCTCAATGCTTTGCCAATTCGGGCTTTCATGTAATGCACAATCCTTTTGGAACTACTTTTAATCCAATATCTATTGCTAATCAATTGATTAAGTCTATTGATTTAGATGAAAACATTCACTATTTAAAAACTAAAGAACGTTTTTATGATTGGGAAAGCGCCAATACAATTTCACGATTATCGGCGGACGAACTTGCGGATTTTCTTACTAAAAGTAGAAATGATCTTCGTGAAAAAATAAGTAATGCATCTTTTTTATTTATTACGTTTGGAAGTGCCTTTGCCTATACGTTGAAAGAAAATAATCTAGTTGTAGCGAATTGTCACAAACAACCTGCTCAACTATTTTCGAAAGAGTTACTTCCATTAGATAAATTGCAAAAGTTATGGCTTATAACTATCAAGAAGATAAAAGCACTAAATCCTTCGATCACTATTTGTTTTACAATTAGTCCTGTTCGACATATTAAGGATGGTATCATCGAAAACAATAGGAGTAAGGCGCGGCTTTTTGAATTAGTAACCTATTTGGAAGAGATGGAAAACGTTCATTATTTTCCATCGTTTGAAATCGTAATGGATGAATTAAGAGAATATCGCTTTTTTAAAGTCGATAGAATTCATCCTAACCAGGAAGCAATCAATTACATTTGGGAACGCTTTGGTGAGGTGTATTTTTCAAAGGCAACTATTGAAATGATTGCCAAGATTCATTCGGTGCGAAAAGCTGAGCAACATGTACTAATCGATTCGAAAAGTCAAGAGTCTCTTAATCACTTGGAAGAAACGATGCGTCGAAAAAATGAGCTTTCTATTATTGAACCTTCTATTAATTGGTAATTTTTGAATTAATATCCCAATCTGCCAAGAATTGATCAACAAAATTGACCATTACATCATGTCTTTCTAGTGCGATTTCTTTTGCTTTTTTGGTTTCCATTCGGTCTTTAAGAAGGAATAGCTTTTCGTAGAAATGGTTGATCGTATGTCCTTCATTTAGAAGGTAATCTTCTTTATTTTGATGTAATACAGGCGCTACCTTCGGCGAAAACAAGGCTCTTTTTTTACTTCCGCCATAGGCAAAAGCACGCGCGATACCAATGGTGCCAATCGCATCTAATCGATCCGCATCACGAACAATTGCTAATTCTAAGCTGCCTTTAAAATCAGGAACTAAAGCGCCTTTATACGAAACATGGGCCACAATCATAGCCACTTCATCAGCTAGTTGTGGAGATGCTCCCAATTTTACAAGAAGGTTTTTCGTTTGGACTGCTCCCATTTCAAATGAGCCACCATTGTATTTGTGATCAGAGATATCATGCAATAAGGCCGCTAGTTCAATCACCGTTCGGTTTCCACCTTCCACCTCTTGTAAAAAAATGGCCATTTTCCATACGCGTTCTACGTGAAACCAATCATGGCTCCCTTCGGTAGATGAAAATATAGCTTGCACATGATTTTTAACCTCTTGAATAAGCGCTTCCAAAACTTAGTCTTTAATGAATTTTATGGTAGAAATAGTATTGTTTGAAGCGATTCGAGCAAAATAAATACCTGAAGGAAAATTGCTTAAGTCAATGGTATTATTATCTGTAGACAACAGTAATACGCCAGCTGCCGAACAAATAGTGATTTTATCGATTGAAGCTGAACTTAAAAAAGAAATATTTTCTGTAGCTGGATTTGGATAAGCAATCACCTTGTTCATTTCATGGATTGAAACCTGTGTTACATCTTCTTTTTTTGCTTCGAAATCATCAAGATATAGCTTAAAACCATCGTACGTTTTATTAACAAAAGCTATGTAAATGGTTTGATTGTCATATCCTTCATCACTTAAATCCACTTCTCTATATGCCCATTCAAAACTTTCTTCAATCACAAAACCGATTGTATCCGTAAAACTTGCCAATTGATTATCTGTAGTGGAGACCAATACTAAGTAATCATCTGGATAGGAGGGATCATGAGAGCGGGCTTCCCAAGAAAAGTAATTACCGAATGCACCAAGTTGAATTGGCGGAGTAATCAACCAACGACTTGCTGTATCTTGGGGTGTGAAATAGGAAGTAGAGGCGGCAACTGTATCGGCTAAATTATCGGGGTCCTGAATCGAGATCCAGGCATTAATATATTCTGCTACCGCTAATGCTGGAGTATTTCCATCATTATCGACAATGGTAAAAGTAGGAGGGATGCCATTTTGGAAATTTTCAGAAAATACGATTGTTTGAGAAAACGTTGGTAGTACAGAAAACAAAAAAATGAAAAAGTATAAAATGCGCATAGAATTATTTTGAGTAAAATTACATTTAATCTACCAAATTAATGAGTATATCCTTGAATTCTTGGTGGAACTTATCAAAGGCGATGATTCTATTTTTTAAAAAATCATAGATAATTACCCAATTTGCTTCATTGAGGTAATTAACATTATCTAATTTCCAACTTATTTGATCAATTACTAATCCTTCTTTCGTTTGAATACCTCGAGACCATTCACTTGGGTAATTCATTTGCGTATTAATCAATCCCTTCAATTCCTCCATCTGTTCCCATACGATATCACGAATACCTTGATCGTTAAATTGAATATCAAAATTTACTGCTACAAAGTCTTTTCCGCACACCATTCTTAGGTATACATTTTTCACATCGGTGGGGTAGGTTAACCAATTAATTCGTCTACCATTAGAGGAAGGAAATGATTTCATTTCATTTTTAAAACCATTCCAAAAACGAATATTCCATTCTTTTTGGGCTTCCTTAGAAAGCATGGATGCTATTTATTACCTTTTGCATAATCAGCTAAAAACTGCTGTAAACCAAGGTCTGTCAATGGGTGATTCGCTAAGGCTTTTATAGCACTTAAGGGTCCTGTCATAACATCAGCTCCAATTTCAGCACAATTGATAATATGCATAGGATGCCTAACTGATGCCGCTAAAATCTGCGTGTCGTACGCATAATTGTCATAGATCAATCTAATTTGAGCGATTAATTCAAGTCCATTAGTGGATACATCATCAAGTCGACCAATAAAAGGAGAAACATAGGTAGCTCCTGCTTTTGCAGCTAACAAAGCTTGTCCTGCTGAAAAAATCAAGGTACAATTAGTACGAATATCTTTTTCGTAGAAATATTTTATAGCTTTTATTCCTTCAGGTATCATGGGAATTTTAACCACAATATTCTGGTGTAAAGCAGCGAGAATTTCACCTTCTTTTACCATTCCTTTGAAATCCGTGCTGATTACTTCGGCAGAAACTGGGCCATCAACGATGTTACAGATGTCAACATAATGCTGCAGAATCTTTTTCTTTCCCGTAATTCCTTCTTTAGCCATTAGTGATGGATTGGTTGTAACACCATCTAATACACCTAAATCATTTGCTTCTTTAATATCGTTTAAATTCGCAGTATCTATAAAAAATCTCATATGGAAAGTGTTTAGCGTTTTTTGTTTTTAAGTATTTCTTGCTGCTGTTTTTGCATTTCTTCTAATTTCAATTGAAACCTAGATTTTTTCTTTTCTTTTGGATTCGCAACTGCTTTAGCTTTACGAAGCGCCATTTTATCTTTCAATTTATCTT
>JAIPAL010000053.1 GCA_021740085.1 Crocinitomicaceae bacterium | reverse complement strand
GGTGAAGTCTCCATACTTCCCGAACCTCCCCCTGCTATTGCTGGAGGAATAACATATGATCCTTTGCCGGAAATAGAAGTGGTCACAAAACCGGAAGAAGTCCTATCTTACGCTGAAGTAATGCCCGAATTCCCAGGTGGAATGCCCGAAATGGTTAAGTATCTATTAGAAAACATGATCTACCCTGAAGAAATGAAAGAAAATGGAATCGAGGGGAGAATTTTCGTTCAATTTGTAGTAACCAAAACAGGCAGTGTTGAGAATGTAACCATTGCAAGAGGAATTGATGGTTTAAATCGTGAAGCAATTCGTTTGGTGAAACAAATGCCAAATTGGAAACCAGGAATAAATAACGGTAAAGAAGTGAACGTAAAGATGATTATTCCGATTCGTTTTTCACTCCAATAATTAGATGATTACGTTATTTGTCCATGTTTTCTTTTTGAGTAAAGTAATACCTGAATATTGCAATAATTAGAACAGAAAACATCAAGCACTAGGACAAAAACCAAATGACGCTTACCAACTTTTTTTTAATCAATCTCTTGCCAGTTAAACCAAAAATATTAACTTATCTTTGTAACAACCCTAGTCTGGATTTGGGTAGTTTTATAGTAACCATCTGTAAATTAATATTATGAAAAAAATTAAACGCTTCATCATCGTCTTACTTCTTCTTTCTCCAACAATTACAAAAGCACAATATGTAACGATACCTAATCAGGGTTTTGTAAATTTTTTACAGTATACATTTCCTTCATGCATGAGTGGAAATATGATGGATACTACCTGCCTTCAAATCATAACAGCAACAAGCTTAACCATTACCCAATCCTATAATGTATCAAATGTATATGGGGTTCAATTTTTTGACAACCTACAAATTTTGACTATAAACTACAATCCTGTTACATCTTTGCCTTATTTACCTCAAAATTTAACAACATTAAATGCAGCATATTGTACTCTAACTTCTGTTACAAACCTACCGTCGTCATTGACTTCTATTCAAATACAAGGAAATTTAAATTTAACCAGCTTACCTGCGCTGCCCCAAAATCTCAATTACTACATCAGAAGTTCAACCCCTCAATTACCCATTGAAACTTCTCTACCTGCAAGCTTACAGACTTATCATGTGCAGCAATGTAATGTAGTAAATTTAGCGGCTTTACCCGCCGGATTACTTGAATTATCTATTGGTGCTAATTGGAATATAAATTTCCCAATACTACCGGCAGGCTTAGAAAAAATTAGTATTGCAGACTTAGGTTTAACTTCATTGCCTTCACTTCCAAGTTCATTGATAGAACTTTGGGCAGATCATAATAATTTCACGATTTTAAATTCATTTCCGCCAAACTTAGACAAGATCTATGTGAACTATTGTCCGAACTTAACTTCAATACAAAATTTACCAAATTCACTGACGCAACTGTATGCAAATGATGCTAACCTCAATCAAATTAATTTCATACCCAATTCTGTTTCTATTTTACATCTTCACAATAATAATTTAACCAGTATCCCTAATATCCCGAATTCCGCTTGGATGATAAATTTATCAAACAACAATTTAACTTCGATACCAAGTTTACCACCCGTAGTTTATAATCTTAACGTAAGCAATAATTCCTTGTTTTGTTTGCCTTTTTTACCAACAATGATAAATCCAATAAATATTGACAATAACAATTTTACGTGTTTACCAAATATACTACCTTCAATGTCTCCCGTTTACCAATCTTACCCTCTTTGTGAAAATAATGATATTATAAACAACCCATATGGATGTTTGGGAGCAGAAGGTGTTGAAGGGCATACCTACTCTGATTTGAATAATAATTGTACTTATGAACCTACTGATATTTCTATGAAGAATGTTCCAATTATTATTTTTGATAACTCAGGAAATACATTAAGCAGCGCTTCCACTTATACCAATGGCAGATACTTTTTTGATCTAGTCAGTGGCCAGTATGATGTTGTTGTTGATACAATTTCAAAACCTTATATAGTCGGCTGCCTTAATCCGGGTATAGATTCAACAGTAGTTCTAAACTTAGGGAATCCACTTGAATTAAATGTAAATTTCAATTTGGAATGTAAGCCGGGGTTTGATATTGGAACTAAAACTATATATACAAATGGAGTAGTTTTTCCCGGTCAACCTCATACGCTAGTAATCAAAGCTGGGGATATGACAAATTTTTACAATTTAAATTGTTCTAACGGAGTTTCTGGAAATTTAATCGTTACTGTGAATGGCCCTGTTACTTTTCAAGGAGCTACACCGGGAAGCCTTACACCCACAATATCAGGCAATCAATATTCATATAGCATTGGTGATTTTGGAACTGTTAATCCTAATCTAGATTTCAGGTTAGATTTTTTAACAGATACCACTGCTACTGTAGGTAATTCTATTTGTGTTAATGCCGTTGTTACCCCAACTGCAGGTGACAATAGTACTGCAAATAACAATTTTTCAACTTGCATCCCGATTGTGAATTCGTATGACCCTAATAACAAAATAGTTTATCCAAGTTTAATTCCTCCCGGTTTTACAGACTATATTACATACACGATCAACTTTCAAAATACCGGTAATGCTCCGGCATTCAATATAAGACTTGAAGATACCTTGTCTACTTTCCTTGATGTTTCAACATTTGAATTGCTTGACTATTCGCATGAAATGCATTATAAAACGTATAACAATAAATTGACCGTTTACTTTCCTAATATTATGCTTGTAGATTCTACTACCTCGGAACCGGATTCGAAAGGGCATATTACGTTTAGAATTAAACCGATTAGTGGTCTATCTGAGGGGGTGAACGTAGAAAATACTGCTTACATTTTCTTTGATTTTAACCCTGCAATTATAACAAATACAGTTGTTACATCTGTGGAGGATAATGCATCTAATACAGAAATTACAAACATGGAGATAGACATCTATCCTAATCCAACTGAAAATATTTTCTACATAAAAACAGAAAAACGAATTGAAGATCTAGCAATTTTTGATGTTTACGGTAAAAAAATTAATTTCAATTATGTCATAAATAGTAAAACAATCAATTTGAATAATCAATCGAAGGGTCATTATTTTTTACACTTAAATATTGACAATAAAACTATCGTAAAAAAGATCGTTAAAAATTGAAGTCAAAACGCACTACCCCTAAATTTTCCTAGCAATATTAGATTAGCGCGATAACTAGAAAAAACAATCATGCTAGTCCAATAAATTTTTGTAACATTGAGCAATATAAAGAAATCAAAAATTTAGAACAAAAACAAGAGCTACTATGAGCAACTATTCAAGGTTTATTCAATTAATTATTTTCATGCTGTTTTTTCAAATGAATGGCATGGCTCAAAATAGCGAATGTGGGACTGACTACATTCACAACACACGGATGGAATCCAATGCTGTTTATAAAAAGCAAGTACTTGAGATGGAAACGCAAGTTGAAGCTAGTATAAAAAACCATGCACATAACAACTCAAAATCGACCATTTACAAAATTCCCGTTGTTGTTCACGTGCTTCATTTAGGGGAGGCTATTGGAACAGGTTCTAATATTTCAGATTTGCAAATTCAACAAGCAATTACGGGTCTAAATAACCGATTTAATAATTCAAACGGTAATGGAGTTGATGTTGAAATGGAATTTTGTCTGGCAAGTATAGACCCTAACGGCAATTCAACTTCCGGTATTAACCGAGTTAATGGGACTAGCGTAGCAAATTATCAAACAAACGGCATAACCCCAACTGGAAATCCATGTATCGGAGGAAGTGAAACTTCCATAAAAGACTTAAGCAGGTGGCCTGTTGCTGATTATTATAACATTTGGGTAGTAAGTGAAATATGTAATGGTAGTTTTGTTGGCTATGCATCGTATCCAGTTGGCGGACTTTACGATGGATTAGTGATTGTTTCCACCTCTATGACAAGTAACAGTGGAACATTACCGCATGAAATAGGTCATGGATTTTTTCTTTATCATACATTCAATGGTGATGGTGGTAACCTTAATTGTCCAGTAGACAATGATTGCACCATTGATGGGGATCGTGTCTGCGATACACCTCCTCATAAACAAAGCGATTGTGGTGCCACCAATCCATGCACCGCTGCTGGCGTGTGGGATAACAGCCGGTATAATTATATGTCTTATTGTCCTCTTGTAAACAGATTTACACAAGGACAGAAAGATAGAATGAGGGCTACAGCCGTTATTGCTCCAAGAGCAAGTTTATTAACGTCAGCAGGGTGTGGAATCTTAGGGACGAATGAAATTAACAGTAATCAGGAATTTTCAGTTTTTCCAAATCCAACACAATCGAATTTCTCCATAATTAACAGCGCTCAAAAACCACTGACAATAGTTTTAATATCATCCGATGGCAAACAATTAAACACACTGTTTAGTCAAGATAACATTGTTTCTTTTGACCTTTCCTCACACCCCAAAGGATTATATTTATTGGAGATTAATGACGGAGCTAAAACTGAGTTCAAGCGTATAATTAAGGAGTAAAGTAGCACAACATTAGTTTGCTACCTTAACCTTCTATCTTGGACAATAGATTATTCAATAAAAAAAATCATCTATCAGGATAACCTTTCTAGCGTTTATCCTGATAGTCGAAGACTCATCAGGGAGAGAGAGATTTGAATACTGACGCCGAAGGTCAGCATTCTGATAATTTGATTTAATGACCTTTTGTAGCGAGAGAGAGATTTGAACTCTCGGCCTCAGGGTTATGAATCCTGCGCTCTAACCAACTGAGCTACCTCGCCATTTAATAAATGCAATTTTGGAGTGCAAATATAATGAATTTCAATTAAAAAAATAACGATTGTTACTATAGTAAAAGATGAATTATTTCATCTTGACCAGTCGATGCATCTTTCCAATTAAAAAAGACGGCTATATAAAGATGACATGAATATAAAATAAGTAAATTTGTTTTGTGATAAATTTCAACGACACAGCCATCGCTTTCAAAAGCAAAACCAATAAGGAATTAATAAGATCCTATTGGCTTTTCAAACTTATTGGGTCGAAAGCTATTGTTAAAATAGGAGCGTTTATTACCTTGTTAGCCCTGAAAATAAAACTTCCCATAAAAGGTATGATTCGAGCGACCATCTTCAAACAATTTTGTGGTGGAGAAACGGTAGAACAAAGTAACCATGCAATCAAAAACTTAGGTGATTTTAATATAGGAACAATACTTGACTATTCCATCGAAGGAAAAACCCTGGATCATGAATTTGACCAAACTGTATTAGAGATTATTAGAACGATCGATAAAGGAAAAAATGAAGCTAATATTCCATTTGCTGTTTTCAAAGTGACCGGTATTGCGCGTATCGAAGAATTAGAGAAAATTTCCTTTGCAATAGAAAATAAGCTGGAGATTGATAAGACGCTTGCTGAACCTATTTTCAATAGAATTAATACCATTTGTCTGGCCGCATTTACCAATCAAGTTCCCATTTTTATCGATGCCGAAGAAAGCTGGATCCAAGCTTGCCTAGATCAGTGGTGTTTTCAACTGATGTTACTCTACAATAAAGAAAAAGCGATTGTTTACAATACACTTCAAATGTATCGACATGATCGCTTAGCGTATCTAAAGGAATGCCATGAGATGGCAAAAGAGCACCAATTCATTTACGGAATTAAGCTTGTCAGAGGTGCGTACATGGAAAAAGAAAGGGAACGCGCTTTAAAAATGAACTACCTCGACCCTATTCAAGTTAATAAAGAAGCAACGGATTCCGATTTTAATAAAGCAATGGAATTCATTTTGGAAAATATAGCTGATTTTGCACTTGTTGCCGGTACTCACAACGAGGAAAGCGCATTAATGCTTACTCAATTAATGGAGAAGCATGCAATTGATTCTGCGTCTCCTTCCATTTATTTCTCGCAACTATTAGGAATGAGTGATCACATCTCTTACAATCTAGCCAATGCAGGATTTAACGTCGCGAAGTATGTTCCTTATGGACCAATTGAAGAAGTTATGCCCTATCTATTAAGGCGTGCCAATGAGAATACCTCTGTTGCTGGTCAAACAAGTAGAGAATTAAAATTAATTCAGCAAGAACGAAAACGAAGACGCCTTTAACGAAGAATAACTTTGTAACTGTTATTTTTAATTACAATAAAATAAATACCGGATTGCAGAGAAGTAAAATCAAAGGTATTTTTAATGTTTGAAAGCTCCCGCTCTTCTATAATTTGCCCCGTAACAGTTCGAATGTATACTTTTTCGTTAAGACAACTATGCGGAACCTCTATTACCAATTCCCCACAACTAGGATTTGGATAGAGCAACAACTCGTGGTCATTTAAATTTTCATTCGCTAAGTAAAAATCAAGGTTTCCACAAACCCCTGCAAAAATAAAATTTGATTCGTATCGATCCCTTGCTGGCACCGTTGCTGAATTCATGACGTTTGGAATTCCGATGTTTCCCCACTGATATTCCTGAACAAATTCAGGTTTTTGCGAATAATAATAACTTATATCATCTAAATTACCTGTTCCTGCTGGCGCCACAGTGCCCTTATTATTGTTTCCATACGTAAACTGATCGTTCCCTTGAATGTTGTAATTCACTGCACTGTATGGAAATGCAGTATTTGGAATTTCATTTCCAATAAAGTTTTGCGAAGGGCTAGATCCATCCGAAAAGAAAATGCCATACAAAGATGCTCGATTTCTTAAAAAGGTATTAAAAGGACCATTGGCTCCGTGCGAGTTATCTATTACTATGTTTTGAACATCATTGTGCTCAAAGAGATTAGCGTATACAAAGTTGCCATGTAAAACCAGTTCGCCTGCAGAATTAGCCCCCAAAATAGGATTGGAATTCGTCCAATACGGGTCGAGCGAATGATTAAAAGTCACTACATTACCATTTGCTCCTGCCTGAAGTAAAATACTGTGCCTTAAATGTTTAAATATGTTATTCTCAATTAAACATTCATTTGTTGTAAAGTGTAATACCACCCCATAAGCGCGACCTCCACCCCCGTATTCAAAAGCATCTTGAAAATAGCTCTTTTCAACCTTTGAATTAGAAACACCTTCAAATTCAATATGAGCAAAAGTAGTTTTGTTTGATGAAATACCACTAATCCAGCAGTTTTCAGTGTAGGTAAAATGAATACCGCTAGCTTGTTCTGGTGCAGTATTATCAATACGTTCTAATGAAAGGCACTGAATACCAATATTTCGCTTCATGGAAACTCTGATTACCAAAGGGGCTCGATTTAATGAATAATCCATTCGCAATTCTGAATTTAAAAACAAAGTGTCTCCTGCTATTGCTATAATCTTTGCTATTTGACCCACGCTACCTTGCGCCCAATTAGAAAAAACTAAATCGGCATCTTGCTGTCGAATTCGAATCCAATCTCCTGGTACAAAAGATGAAGTACTATTCAGCACAAGCAAATTACTACCTTTATCTCCCTGGTTAGCAAATGAACTAGTATCAGAATTGACCAAATTTCCGGAGCTTTGTATGGCATGATTTGTCCCACCAAGGTCAAAGATAAAATGAGTTTCAGTCGCTCCCTCACCTGTAATTAAACAATTGCTAGGCAAAGTAAGGGTTTCATTAAAGAAATAAGATCCAGCTGGAAAATGAAGGTGGATGCCACTGGTTTGATTTAATTGTAAGAGACTGTCAACAATAGTAATCACAGGCGTTATACCATCAGGGATAGCACCTTCCTGAATCACATTATAGTATGCAAAACCAATAGTACTTGTATCATTTAAACCAGCGGATGTCCAATCGACAGATCGATTGAGTGGCAGTACTTGGGTAAAAGATACAGCAGAATTTAAAGCGAAAACAACTAAGAAAATTCTATACATGATGCCTATTTAATTTTTATCACCTTAAAAGGAGTTGACAATCCTTGAATCTTTATAAAATAAATTCCCTCTCTCAAAAAATCAAGCGATAGCGATTTTTCATAGGATTGACCTTGCATAACTAAATCACCAAGCGAGGAGAAAATGGAAAAATCAAAAGGACTTGGAATTCCGTCAACAGTGATAAGATCTTTTGTTGGATTTGGATAGATATTCGTTACTGCTGTTGGTTCTTCTAGAACTGAAACCAAGGTGTTAATGGGCTGAACACCTGTAGTAATGGGCAACTCATCATTTGGACCAATTTTTAAAGCAAATATATTACTACCACCATAAACAACATTTTCCATATATCTTGTCCAACCAACTGCAAAAGTTCCCCCATCAGATGTTTGAATAATTTGTTCCGCCTTTTCTTCTTCAATGTTAATGATTGTAACAGGACCATTATCCCAATCAATATTGGAATCAAACCTTCCAAGCGCAACATCAAGTTCAAAAATCGAGTTGGTTAAATTTTCATACCTATAACCAATATATAGTTTAGTTAAATTTCCACTAAATGATAATTCATCGAGAATTACATTGCCTTGATTCACATAAACTGATTCAAAAAATAAATCACCATTTAATTCATAGCGACCAGAATAATTGTCATGTTCATTTAGCAATGGATCAAATTTCGAACCCACTGCATATATTCGATTAGAAAACAAGGTGATGTCATTAATCCCAAAGGTTCCATTATCTCCAATTTGCTTCATCCACGCGATTTCTCCATTTTGCTTTATTTTCATCAAAAACCCTTTAACGAGCGAAGAATCTTGATTAAAGTATTGGCCACCAACAATAAACATCGAATCTTCCACATTTATGATTGTATTAGCGACATCTTGGCCCGTTCCTCCAATGGTTTTTGTCCAAAGTGTATCGCCATTTTGATTTAAGCGAGCCATATAAATGTCACTACCTCCACCGACAAGTGATTGACTCATTCCCACCATTACAATACCGCTATCACTGGCGAATACGGCATCATTAATTTGTTCCCAATTACCTGTTCCATAGGTTTTTGACCATAGTTGATTTCCTTGTAAATCCGTTTTTACGACCATCGCATCGTAATCACCACTTGAAAAAGAGTTCGAGTTCCCTACAATGTAATACCCCAAATCCTGATTGTATAGCACTCTCCTACCCCAATCGGCTTCATTTCCCCCATAGTGATTACTCCATTGGTACTGACCGTCTTTCGATAATTTTAAAAGAAATGCTTCTGAATCTTCACCAAAACTTCCTGACAATCCTGTTATAATATAGCTAGAGTCTTCTAATTGAGCACAACCCTGGCCGGTATCGTATCCTGTTCCAGAAAAATATTTAAAAAAGGAAACTTGTCCATTCGCATGAAATGAGCACAAAACAAGTCCGCAAAATAGGTGAATTAGAAACCGCATCTCAATCGCATTGAAACAGCCTGTCCAAAGGCCTTGTTAGTAAATACACCTATTAAATTTTCGCTTCCGATACCAAGTGACCAAGCGCCCTGTTTAAAGTAAGAATACATTCCGAGTTTAAAATCGGAGAAACCACCATAACTACCATTAAGTCCCACGTGAAATTTTCGACCCAACCTTACATCTACTCCTGCAAAAACCATAGGAATGTATGCTTTCGCCAAATAAATTCTAAAGCCATAGAATTCTTGGAAACGATTGGCAGAATTTGTTTCTACTAATTTGGACACTTGAATCATTCCTGGAAAAAAAACCAGACTACTAGTCGATTTATCATTTATTTGAAGGGAATCTAAGGCGTTAAAACTTGGGGTAAGCAAGCCATTGGAATTTACCAATTGATCAAATGTAAATCCTGTTGTCGCGTAGTTTGTATCCACAGTATTGACCGTAAGCGGTTTATTCATAAAGGCAAAACCCACGTTTTTTACTAAAACTTGAAGATAACTTATTTGGTCATTATTACCTTTTAGTGGTATTCTAAAATCCCCATCGATGCAAAGTCCGATCCCCTTACTAAAATTATTCCCACCGGTATTTCTTAATTGCGCATCCAAGTTTAAGGTTATGGAATCGGTGGCTACTGATTGATAAATCGTTCCTTCGTTTACTCTAAGACTGGCATAATTAGCGAGATTAAGTAGATTGAGCGTAAGGCTTGAATTACTTTTATTATCGATCAGCGTGAATCCAATTTTTTGGAAATTATAAAAGGAAAAACTAGTACCACTAAAATCAGCGATTGAACCAGAATAAGCAGCATTTCCATAAAAAGTTAATCCAAACAAATCTTTTGGATAGATGACTCCACCAAAAGAATAGTATCCCGCCTTTATTCCAAATCCTATGTCACGATTTTTACATAAACTTTTACTTGTATTTCTGTATTCAATCTCTCCCTGTAAATCAAACCCGAAACGATTAATTGGACCATGCTTATCAAAACTTGCCGTTTTAATTTCATCTGTAATTTCACCACCGTATAATAACATATCCGACAGTTGATTTAAGATGGAACTACTAGAATAATCAGCAAGACCAGTAAAAATAAATTCGTGCTTAGGCGCAATTGAATCATCGATAATTGGCACGATAAATTGCCCATTTACTTGGAATGATAATAATATAAGTGGAACGAAATAAAATATTTTCATCATTAATAACTTAGTTTAGTTTGAAAAGCTGTTTTAATTTTCACCCCAATAAAAGCCCCATATGGAATGGCAACAGTTTGATTTAAACCATTAATTGGATCAGGGGTGTTTAATTGAACTTCCACTTTTAATTTTTTAATTAGGTCAAGTGAATTTATCAGCGATTCAGGAAATACAAATTCTAGAATAGATAATTTCTTTCTCAAGCCATCAACTGGATCAATCGCGCCATAGTTAGCGGATTGAATTAAAGCTGTTCCAAACACTTCCTCTAAGGTAAATCCTTGATCAGTTAAAAAAGACAATTTCACTTCGCATTGCATTGGAAAAGCGTTCATCGCTTCAAGGATCAACTTTCCAGAGACAACAGAAATATTGGGGGAAGTTTGTTTTAAATTAACATCAAAGGTATCTTGAAGTGTTAATCCATCAGCCATCATTTGCAAGGGTATTTGCGCTTTTAGTTTTACTTTTATTCTGGAAGTGGAAAACACTTCATCCCAGCCTCCATTTACATTTCCTAGCGGATTCAATTGAATACTATATCCAAAATTATACGCACTTCCAAGATTCTCGAGTACTTGTTCCACATTGCTATTCGAGGCATTAAACGCAATCTCGTTGGTACTTGGCTGCAGTGTATTCCAACTTCCAATAGCAGGAGAAATTAAGATCGGCTGACCCAAGGAACTAGCTGTGAGCGAAACAGTTTGATTATTGGCATTTGTATTTTCAATAAGACTAATTATTCCTTTAATTGGAACCTTCATGCCATTTTCAATCTCTACTTGTAAATTAACGGATGGCAAATCAAGAAAGCCGGCTGTGATATTATCCAAGTACGGAACCGTTAGCGTGCTTGTATCAGAAAGGATTTGATTCCCAAAATAACCCAAGGCGTAGTCAACCTTTAAGTTCTGGATGCTTGCTTCCACTTTAAATTCATTGCTCGTGATCAAAGCCACCGAAGGACCTAAAGGATCTGTCTTTACAGTAAGTTGAGATTGAATAATATTATAATTCGTTGCATTAATTCCCCTTAAATCCATTTCATACCCACTTACGTCAAGAATAGCGGTTGATATCCCTGGATTAGCTTCACTGCCAGCAGGAACAGAGTACGATTGTTCGAAGACCACCCCATTTTTCACCACGCCTGGCAGAATGACCTTATACAAAGCTATGGTATTTAAAGGATTGTAAACTTTTAACATTATTTTCCCAGAAAACACCCTAATTTTCTTCAGCTCAATACCCGGCATGATTAGGGTATGTTGCTCTACGTTGTTGAAAATATCGAAACCGGGAGGAACGGTAAATCCAAAGGCAGGATTAAATAGTTGAACGATCGAAGTGTCAGGAATCTTAACAATATCTGAAATACCTAAATCCAGAATGGTGCGCGAAAAATCAAGGTCTATTGTGCCATTTGTTCCTGCGATAAGTGTAGAATCGTTGTAAAAATTTCCTAAACTTAGTGTATCATTAATTATTGGAGCTATCCAATCATTTTTCCAAGATGTATTTTCTTTGCGACAAGCAGTAAATGCTACTAAAAGTAAACTCAAAAATGAGATATGTACGTACTTGTTTTTCATGCGCGTTCTAAAATAACAGCATAGCCTTGCCCTACTCCAATACACATTGTTACTAAAGCATAGCGTTTTTTTGTAATCGTCAATTGTCTTGCCGCACTTAATAGAATTCTTGCGCCCGACATGCCTAATGGATGTCCAAGAGCAATAGCTCCACCGGTTGGATTAACACGTTGATCGTCGGCAGCAATGTTCAATTCCTTTAAACAAGCTAGCACTTGGGCAGAAAACGCTTCATTAATTTCAATAAGATCCATTTGATCCAAGGAAAGCCCAGCCCTTTCAAGTACTTTTTGTGTCGCTTTTACGGGGCCAATTCCCATTATAGAAGGCTCTACTCCTGCCACTGAAGCTGCGACAATTCGTGCAAGTGGTTTTAGTCCTTGCTTTGTACAAGCCTCCGAGGACGCCAATAGCAAGGCTGCGGCTCCGTCATTTAATCCGGAGGAATTTCCTGCGGTAACGGTTCCTGTTTTCGTAAAGGCAGGACGTAATCCAGCCAGTGTTTCAAAAGTGGTTGATGGCCTAGGGAATTCATCCTGATCAAAAACAATGGCGGGTCCTTTTTTTTGTGGAATGATTACCGGAACAATTTCATCGTTGAAAAAACCATTTTCTCTAGCAGCAGCAAACTTCTGTTGCGACCACAGCGCGAATTGATCTTGATTTTCACGTGAGATATTATATTTAAGAGCTAAATTTTCCGCGGTCATTCCCATGCTATCTACGCCATACAGCGTTTCCATTTGTGGATTAATGAAACGCCACCCAAAAGTTGAATCTGCTAATTGCATATCACGACCAAAAGCATTCGCCGACTTAGACATAATCCATGGAGCACGTGTCATTTGTTCAACGCCACCAGCGATGTATATTTCTCCCGCCCCATCTTTTATTGCTCGTGAGGCATTAATCGTTGCAGCCATTCCAGAAGCGCATAAACGATTCACTGTTTCTCCACCAATTGTTAGCGGTAAACCAGCTAGCAGCAAAGACATTCTTGCCACATTCCGATTATCTTCTCCTGCTTGATTGGCACAGCCAAAAATAACATCTTCCACCAATGATGGATCAAGCGAAGCATTCCTCTCCATGAGTGATTTTAGGACATGTGCGCCCATATCATCAGCCCGCACATTACGCAAAGCTCCCGCTAAGGAACCAATTGGTGTTCTAATACCATCAACAATGAAAACTTCCTTCGACATGCCAACTAATTTAAAGTTTAAAATTAGTTAAAAGAAAGCATAACAGAAAATAATAGCCAAGGCTTGGAAAATAATGATTGGAATTAGTGTCATTGCGGGTTTCCTTTGTATTGCGCTTCGATTATACTTCCCCGTCTTAACTAATCGAACTACTCACAAGTCAATTGACCTAAACGTTAAGTTTATTCTAGGTGTAGAAATTAGTTTTGTTGGTGGTAGACGATGAAGCCAACTTGATTGTGTAGTGCCTTTCATGACCAATAGGCTTCCGTTTTCTAAAATTAAAGAAATCGTTTCTTTTGTTTCCTTATGCTTGAAAGCAAATTTGCGGTCAGCTCCAAGACTCAATGAGCCAATTGCCCCATTTTTTTTCAACTCTTTTTCTGCATCGCTATGCCAAGCCATTCCTTCGACGCCATTATGGTATAAGTTGAGTAAACAGGAATTGAATTTTTCGCCCGTAAGTTCTTCGATGATTTGTTTTAATTCTAGTAATTCCTTTGTCCAAGGCAATGCTCTTTTAGTGAATAATTTCCGACCTTAAAAACACTTTACTTTTTAAAAAAGAAATAATCTAATGACAACTTACCTGGCCCTGCCAAAAATATAGTGAATAAAATAGCTGCATACGCAAATGGCATTTCCCCCTCTCCGAAAAAATCACCTTTATCAACAATAAATCCTGCCACCAACATGGTAAAACAGATTAAAAACGAGGCTAATCGGGTGAAAAGTCCAATAATTAACATAATTCCTCCAAAAAACTCAGCTCCGGTTCGTAGGTAAGCCATAAGAAGCGGTAATGGAAAATGCAAATCTTTTTTAAGCCAGGCAGCGAAATTTGACATTGCTTTAACATCAAATAATTCACGTCCATGATAGATGAAAAGCATCCCCATTACAACTCTAATTATCAAAATATAGTTTTGAGTTAATGGTTGTGTTCCTGATAATAATTTCTGTAGTTTCATGTGTTATATTTTATTGCTATGCAAAAATACTAATTCTAGACCTTATAAAAAATGGAAAGTTAAGAAATCCTTCTCTGTCAAATTGTGAGGTTTATTGCTTCCTCCTTCGAGGGAGGATTGAGGAGGGTGACAGTTCTGAATGTTAAATTCTAGTTAAAAAAATCCTTTTACCTGAATGTGTAAGATTTATGGCTTCCAATGGTAGAGACGGAAACTGAGACCGAATTCGAACAGTATCTGACTAACATTACTTATTGTAAAATCTTTATGGCTTGTTTCTTCACTCGATTTCATCCAGCGTTAAAAATAGTCAAGCCCTATTTATTTTTTAGTGTCAGTCTAAGAAAGATATAACCAATTGACCCAGCAAGTAGGGAAGCTAAGAGAATAGCCATTTTTGAATTATTGACAATTACTTCGTTATCAAACGCGAGGAGCGTAATGAATATGGACATGGTAAATCCGATTCCCCCTAGTATACCTGCGCCAAGTATATTTTTCCATTTCAATTCTTTCGGTAAGGCACAAAGTCCAATCCCCACTCCGATAAATGAAAAGATCCAAATTCCTACTGGTTTTCCAATGACAAGTCCCACCATAATTCCAACGCTTGCAGGTTGACCTAAACCGCTTTGCCAATTGTCACCAATTGAAATACAAGTATTGGCGATGGCAAACAGTGGTAAAATAAAAAAAGCAACGGGTTTGTGCAAGAATTGCTGAAGCTTATAAGAAGTCGAATTTTCATTGCCGCTTCCAAAAGGAATGACAAATGCTAACAAAACGCCTGTTATGGTGGCATGTACACCAGAATGCAACATAAAATACCACATGGCAGCGCCACCAATTAAATAGAGAAGAAGGGCTTTAATTTTTAGTTTGTTTAGCGCGAGCAGAAGAACAAAAATACCTAGAGCGATGAATAAATTTAGAAATGCAATCGTGCTCGTGTAAAAAATGGCAAT
>JAIPAL010000052.1 GCA_021740085.1 Crocinitomicaceae bacterium | reverse complement strand
CGACTTTTATTTCTAGTTCCATATTTCTATTTTTTATACCCAACTTGCTTGCGAGTTGTTTGCTGTGTTTGCTGTTCTTCTTTTTTAATAAGGTAATTCAACACTTGGTCGATGTCTGTGAATTTTTGATTATGCTTCTTTTCCAATGCTATCAATTTCTCATTAAGTTCTTGGTAGGTCAATGCAAATTGGCGTATCATCACAAATGCGCGAATGATGGAAATGTTTATTTGAATGGCAGTTTTACTTTTCAACACGGAAGAAAGCATTGCAATACCTTGTTCCGTAAAGGCGAAAGGAAGTGCACCTCCAAAATGATTAATGGTGGGTATCACATTTTGTGACACCAAGTTTTGGATTTCGGATTACCGTGTCTCTCGACTCCGCTCGATTCACTAAGAGGGCATCGAGCGGAGTCGAGATGCGCTCGATAAGCTTAATGGCAGCTAGCCGAGTGTTCCGACGAAGGAGGAATGTACCGAGACTAGCAACATTAAGAAAGTGAAAAAGGGAGTTTCACTCAAGAAAATAATGATTAAAGTCTTACTAAGTTTTGCAGCGGAATTATGCGTTTATTTTGATCGCCCTTCTGGCTGCAAGCTTGTCTTTAATTCTATCCACCACGTAATACATCATTGGCACAACAATAATCGTTAGCAACATCGAAGACGTAAGTCCGCCAATAAGTACCCATGCCAATCCATTTTTCCAAACGGCACCAGCTCCTGTTGCGAATGCAATTGGTATCATACCAATCACCATGGCAATAGTGGTCATTAAAATTGGACGCATTCGCTCCCGAACAGCTGTTAGAAGGGCCATATACGTTGATTTCCCATCTTCTTTAAGTTTATTAGTAAAATCAACAATAAGGATGGCATTCTTGGCGACTAAACCAAGTAGCATTAACATGCCCAGCATGGTAAAAATTCCCATACTCGAAGCAGAGAGGTTCAAGGCGAGAATAGCTCCTACTAGCGCAACAAGAATGGAAAAAAGGACAACAAATGGATACACATAATTATCATAAAGAACCACCATAATTAAATACACTAAGATGAGACCAATTCCCATAGCGGTTCCCAATGAGCCAACGGATTCTTTTTGCCGCTTAACTTCTCCCCCCCATAACATTCTTACATTTTTATCCAATGGTGATTTCTCTAAATATTTATCTAATCCGCTAGCAACATTCCCTGCGGCTGTACCTAATACATAACAACGAATCGTTGTACTTGCAATTCGGTTTTTTCGCTCTAAACTTCCATTTGCTTTATCAATTGAGAGCGTGGCAAACTCACCCAGGAGAACTTGTGTTCCATCCGTGGTGGTAAAAGGAATTTGCTTTAAATCGTCAATATTTTCTCGATTGGCTTTATCTAGCATCACTTTTATAGCATATTCCTCCCCTTTGACATCGAATTGTGCGTCATCATTCCCCGTTAGTCCATTTTGCAACTGCATACCAACCACGGCAATTGGCAAACCTAATTGGCCCATTTTTTCGCGATCTAGTTCAATCCTAATTTCTGATGTGATATCATCTGTTGAAATAACAGGATCTTTTGCCCCTTTCGTGGCTAATAAAACGCCTTTTATCCGCCTAGCTTCTTTCATCAATAATTCACTATCATCGGAAGATAAAAATATTTCGATAGGCGCCTCTTCCGATTCAATCATTCCCATATTAATGGCTTTGACCTCAATACCCGGAAATTTATCTTCAATTTTCTTACGGATCTTGTTCATGTATGGAATTGTCGGATACGTTAAATGTTTGTCTTTTTTTAATTTAACCGTCAACTCTGATTTATTTTCAACTCCAAAAGCCGCTGCTCCCATGCCAGAACTTGGGCCTCCAATATTAGCAAAGACAATATCTACCATATCTTTTTGGTCTAAAATGAGCTGTTCAATTTGGAGTGTTGTCGCATTATTTTCCTTAAACGTGGTGCTTTTATCGTATTTCAGCTTAAGCATAAATTTCCCTTGGTCACCTTGAGCAACAAACTCTTGGCCGACAATCCCTAGGGCCATCGTTCCGAAACTCGCAATAAAAATGAGTAAAACTGCTGAACCCATAATTATTTTATGTTTTAAGGACCAAGCCACTAGCGCAACGTAAGCATCGGTAAAAGCGAGAACCCTTCTTTCAAACCAAGCCAAAATCGCATGAAACCAATTTTTTGGATTTAAGGTAATATCCTTCGCCATGCGTGATGCCAACCACGGGGTTAAAGTAAAACAAACGAGTAAAGACATGAGCGTAGACACCACGACTACCACAGAAAACTGACGAAGTATATCGGCAATAATACCATCAATAAAAACAACTGGAGAGAAAACAACGACATCCACCAAGGTAATTGCAAGTGCTGTAAAACCAATTTCATTTCGACCATCAAGCGCAGCTGTTCTCTTATCTTTTCCCATCTTCAAATGCCGGTAAATATTTTCAAGCACTACAATCGAATCATCCACCAAAATACCAATTACCAAAGACATGGCTAAAAGGGTCATGAGGTTTAGGGTATAACCCAACAAATACATCACAATAAACGTTGAAATTAATGACGCTGGGATAGAAATAAGAACAATGACTGCGTTACGGAGCGTATGTAAGAACATCAGCATAACCAGTGCAACAAGAAAAATAGCAATTTCTAAGTCATGAATTACCGCATCAACAGATTCTAAGGTAGGAATAGAGGTATCAGTCGCTATCGTAAAACGAAGGCCAATATTTTTATATTTTTCTTCTATGGCTTTCAATTTTTCTTTGGTCGCGTTCGCCATATCCACCGCATTGGCGTCACTTTGTTTACTAATTCGGAGTCCAATGCCATTCACCCCATTTAAGCGACAAATCGTTGATTTATCAATTTCCGAATCAAGCACCTCAGCCACATCTTTTAAACGAATAGAAGAAGAACTAGATGAAAAAATGATAAGATTTTCCAATTGATCAATAGAAATAAACTTACCCGAAAGACGAACGGTAAATTGGTCATTATCGTTGTTAACCTTTCCGGTCGGAAATTCTACGTTTGCTCCCGCAATGGCCTGATTAATGGAAGATAAGGTCAGGCCCATTGTCTTCAATTTTTCATTATCGACATTAATTCTAAAGGCACGATTTTCACCACCGATCATCTGAATTTGCGCTACCCCTTTTGTCTGCTTGATTTGCGGTAGAATTTGATCATCCATGAGGGCCATTAATTCCCTATCGGAAGTTTTGGTAGCTACCACCGTTGCTTGAAGAACAGGCGAAGCATTCGGTTCTATTTTAGTAATAACGGGCTTAAGGGCTCCTTCGGGCAACTTATTTTCGACGTTATTTATTTTTCGTTGGGCATCCTGAATTGACTTATCCATGTTTGCGGATGCTGTAAATTCAATCAATACTACGCATGCATTATCCAGGGAGAAAGAGGTAACCTCTGCAATATTTTCCAATCCACTTAAGGCATCTTCGAGCGGCTTGGAAACTTGATTTTCAACTGTTTTAGGAGATGCTCCAGGGTAAGTGGTGGTAATCATCAATACTGGCGGAGAAAAATCAGGCAGTAATTCATAACTTAACTGCTTATAGCACAAGATTCCACCACCAATTAGAATGGTAAAGAGGACAATTATAAAAGACGGTCTTTTTATCGATAATTCTGTTAATGTCATTTTAGGTATTATTTCAATGTTTTAACTGGAGATCCAGCCGTTAAATTAACTTGACCTTTAAGGATGATGCGATCATCTTTAGTTAGGCCATTGATGACTTCGATAAAATCACCATCTGAGGTTCCTGCAGTAAAATAAGTAAGCGCTGCTTTTCCATCTTTAATGATATACACCGCAGGATTTTTAGTGGACCCAACCAAGGCCTTACGAGGAACAGATAGGACCGTTACGCTATTTGAAGATACTAAACGGGTAGTAGCAAACATACCTGAGCGCAATTCTTTATTGGCATTAGCAACCAACACTTGCACTTTAAAATTATGCATCTTATCCGCTTGAATACCAATTAGTGATACCTTACCTGAAAAACTTTTTCCTGGTAGAACATCCACATCAACCGAAACTTGTTGATTAAGTACAAAGTTTTGAATGTCTCTTTCTGGTACACTTACCGTTAATTTTAATTGAGAAATATCGGTGATTTCAAAAACAGGAGTTCCCATACCAACCACCGAACCTAAATCGACTAGTTTCTTAGTGATAACACCTGAAAATGGAGCTTTCAATACGTTTCCACTTAATTGTTTTAGCACTTGCTTTCGTTGAATTTGAGAAGATTTTAATGCCAATCTTGCTTTTTCTAATTGTACTGCCGGTACCGCTTCAGATTTTGCCAAAATAGTAAGACGGTCCAAATCATTGGTCTGACTTTCGATCGAAACATCCAAATTTTCAAGTTGATATTGCAGCATATCATTATCTAATTGCAATAAGATTGCTCCTTGGTTTATAAACTGACCTTCTTGCACATTAAGACTTATTATTTTCCCTTGTCCCTCAGAACCTATTAGATTGGTTCGGTTAGGCTCGAAAGTCCCTAGAAAGGAAAACTGACTATCGAAAGTATGAACTTCGGCACGACCATCTTCTACCAAAATTGGGGTTGATGTGTCGTGAATGTAAATTTCTTTAGCAATCTTATTCTTATTTTTCATTAATTGAAAAACAGTAAGGGAAATAAGAACAATGATAATGATACCAACTGTGATGACTCTTTTATTCATTTTAAACTTTAATTTAATTAATCAATTCTATTTATTTAATACTGCCTATTGATCTCAAATAAGCTAATTCTGCTTGTCTTAACTGAATGTAGGCAGCCACTACATTTGTTTGCGCTTGCTGAAGGCCATTGTCCGCTTGAATTAACTCGTTGCTACTAATTGTACCAGCAGTAAATTGGGCTTGTGTTTGCACATACACTTTATTGGCAAGGCCTAATTGCTCTTTGGCCATCTCCAGTGAACTCGCCTGAACATCAATTTGATTTTTTGCAGTTTCACTTAGAAGCGCTAATTGCTTTTTCAACAACGCTTCCTGATTATCAAGTTTATCCTTATTCAAGGCATTCATTTTTTGCTTGTTGTATTTTTCGAAACCATCAAAAAGGTTCCAATCTAAATGCAAACCAAGAAAAGCAGAATTAATACCGGTACGAAAATCATCTTTTGGCTTAATGTTGTAAGCGTAATTGTACGAAGCATAAAATGAAATGCTTGGTAAATACGCCATCTTAGTCCCCTTTCTTTCCTCCACATTCATTTCTTTCTGCGCTGCCATCAATTCAAGTTCCGGATGATTGATGTTGTTTTGATCCACTAAAATGGTGTTTTCCATCATTTCATCGCTTACTAAGCTTAATGCGCTATCCGAATTAACACCGATAAGAATCTTTAGTAAAGAACTTAATTGAGTCTTGGTCGCTTCCATTGAAAGTTTATTATTAAGAAGCGTTAGACGGCTAATTTTTAATTTGTCCACTTCCGTTTCAATAACCAAACCCAATTCGTACGATTTTTGAAGATTAGCAATTAATTTAGTTAGGTTGGCGATATTCGATTCAACGAATTCAAGCTGCTTTATAATCGCTTGAAGATTAAAATACGTGTTAGACACTTGCTGTTTAGTGTCCTGCTGAACCAAACGCTCCTGTGCCGCCACAATTTTTTGATTAATATCCAAGGCCGCAAATCCGTAATTCAATTGAGGATTATACAGGATTTGAGTTAGCTGAATGTTATTTGAAAGATTATATGGGACACCAAACTTTACCGTTGAATACGTTCCGGGAGGTCCACCAAAAAATTCAGCAGGAACAACCTGCCCAGCGATAATCGCATTGTACCTGTAATCGCCCGTTGCTGTAAGTTTTGGTAGTCGGGATGCTAAATACACTTTTTTCTGAATAGCATTCATATCGATATCTAATCGAGCATTACGAATGTTGGTATTGGCTGTATCTGCCATTTTCAAGCACGTTTCTAAATCCAAGGCTTGAGAAAAGACACTTGTTGAAATAAAAAAGGTGGCGATTACAATTAATCTAATTTTCATTGTTATTATTTTAGTTCGTTTTTAATTTCAGTCGGAAATAAGTAGCCGATAATCATTTCTGATACCATTCCTTTATGCAACTCAATGTGATGATTATATTGCTCATCGCTTAAGTTGTGAAGGTTTTTAATCAACGGTTTGGCCATAAAAGGATATTGACAATTAGAAACAACCAATAAGGTGATGCCCACCATATCTACTCGTCTCATTTCTCCTTTTTTCTGCGCTTCGATGGCCTGCTCAATGACGCCGGTGTTGTAAATCACGGGTAAAACATGCGTCAGCTCAATCAAATCGGTATCCTTTCGAGATAATTCGTTGATGATAAAGCGTGGAATTTCAGGGTGTTTCGATAAAAAGGCATATTCACGCTCAATTAGAAATTTCAGCTTTTCTTTTAAAGGTAAATCCGACGAAAACACACTCACCATCGACTCAAAAAACTCCTCCATGACCGTTTGAAAGATCAGCTGGAACAATTTATTTTTCGATCGAAAATAGTAGTTGACAAGCGCCACATTCATCCCGGATGCCTTCGCTAACTCACGCGAGGTACATCCCGAAAAACCTTTAGAAATAAAAACCTGTTTCGCTGCAGCTTTTATTTTCTCTTCTGTGGATAAACTTGATGCCATTTAATACTACTGGTTTGCAAATTTAAACACTTAATTTAAACAATTGTTTAAAACAATAAAATAAAAATAATTAAGCAGCTTGAATTCCCTTAAACGAGTGGATTATTCCTCCTCTTCCTCCCAGAGTTTAATTTGTTTTTCGTTGGTCACATTGATGACCGGGAGTCCATTTTTATCCATTTCCACGAGACCTGTAACGACAATATACTTTCCGCTCAAATCATCTTCGGGCTTATAGCTAAAATTGCGTCTAGCATCCTTCCAAATTGTTACGGTAAAAAGTTGATGCGGAAAGGACTGATCTAAATTCAAAAAAGTAGCTTGAGATTTTGCTGCGAATTTGGCACTAACCACCTTTCCAATAATTGAAACCTTGCTTCCAACTTTAGAAAGTGCTTGAGCAGTATTAAAATGTCCTTTGGGTAAATCAAAAACATACAACGGTTCCACATCGCCTTCTTTTGTTTGTGCGTTCCATAAAGAGAAATCAGCTTTTGATTCTATTTTTTGTGCGTTTGAGACATCTATTTTAGAGAAAAAATCAAGGCCTGTTAATTTTTCAATGCTATCAATTGAAACCACGTAAGCACTTGGCGGCATATCGCATTTTTTATTTGGCATAAGAAAAGCCATCCCTTTCGGATTTTCACCGCTTACATCCGCAATTATTTTGTAATGAAATGCTGGTATGGGTAATTTATTCACGCCTTTTTCTACCTTAAGAAGATTTTTATCCAATATTGGTCCCGTAATAATATAGTAAGGCTTTGGGGTATTCGCCATGATTCGCCGCATTAAGTCTTCCACTTCAGCCCAAGATTCCCGGTTAAAACCTGGCGTCTGTGGCGTCATGTTACTATAAAAATACGATTCACTCAAGGCCTTTTGCGACCAACGAAAATCGGCAGATGGCGCTAAATGTCCTCGATCAAATCCAAAATTTTCAAATTTATACGTGCCATCATCCTGCAGTTTCTTTGTAAAATAATCCTGTTCAATGCCATCGCCGCACTCGATTAAACTATCTTTTCGAAAGTCATTGGTTCTTGAGACTCCACCAATAAGGACATCAGGACTTAGTACGTGGAATGACCAAGCGGCTAATTTCGAATTGCAATCAAATCCAAGAATCATCGCTGAATGTTCGGCAATATCTAGGTTATTTTTACTTGTTGGAATTCCAAGCTCATTCAATTTAACAATGGATGCTTTTAACTTTAGATCCTCAATTTGATTAGCAATTTCAGTCTCCTTTTTTTTAATTTCAATAAGTTGTTGCTGCATCACTTCCAATTCCGTTTGCCCAAAGAGCAATTCGACACTAGTAAAAAAGAAAAACAATAAGGTGAAAATGCGGAGAGCCATCAACTAAAGGATAAATAATTTTACTTCTTATCTTTACTTAGCATTGCTTGAATTTGCTGCATCGTCTTATGCATTCCTTCCGCGCTACCATCTAAGAAAATGGTGTTGCCTTTTCCGTATTCAGCAAAGTTTTTGATTGCTTCTGTCCACATAGAAAAAAGGATCACATTCGTGTCTAGATTTGCTTGTTGCATTTGTTCTGCCGCTTCAGACATACCCTTGGCCACTTCTTGACGAAATAGTGCTACACCTTGACCGCGTAACATAGCGGCTTCTTTTTCAGCTAATGCCGCAATTTTTATCGCGTTACCATCTGCTTCTGCGGCTTTTGTTTTTGTAATTAAAAGTGCTTGACCTTCATTCTCGGCTGCTGCTTTTAGGTTATTAGACGCTACCACTCGGCTCATGCTTTCAATAATCGCTTGATCAAAAGTAATATCGTTAATTTGCAAGTCAATTAAGTGATACCCCCACATTTCAAGTGTATGATCGATTTGATTTTTCACACTATCCACTAGTTCATGACGCAATCCAAGAATTTCAGCTTGTTTTTGGCTCGCTACATACGATCGAATCGACCCTTCAATCGTACGAATTAAGGCTTGCATAAAATCCTTGTTACCGATAAACTTGAAGGCTACTTTCTTGATGGTATCTTCTTGCTCATCCATAACACTGTAAAGCAACATACTTTTGAAGTATACATTTGCCTGATCAATAGTAATGGCTTGAAATTCCATTTCAATACTTTGATTTTGCACTGAAATCTGCCTATATACTTTTTCAAAAAATGGAATTTTCATTCGAAGACCTGGCAATAAAATGCGCTGATATTTTCCAAAAAGTGTAATCACGGCAATGCTACCTTGCGAAACAGTTAAGAAGGAAGTAAAAACAACAGTTACAATAATACCCAAGACAATGTATAATGTTCCCATAATTAGATAGTTAGTTTGTTTATTTATTTTGAGCTAAAACCTGAGCGCAGGTGCACGATTTACTAGAAGAACATGCAGAAAAAAGCATCATAAAAACCAATACAATACTTGAAATAGTTACCATTCTTTTCATGTGGTAAATGTAGCAAAAAAATCCATAAACTTAATTAATCATCAACAAATTGATTTTACTTAATTTTGCAGTATGAAAGTGCTCATAATCACCCTTGTTTTTTTTGCCATAAATCAGTCCTATTTCTTTTCACAGGACCTTCAAAGCTCGATAAAATCAACAGCTGGTCAAAAGGGAACTTTTTATTTTTATTGGGGGTGGAACCGGGGCGCCTATTCAAAAAGCGATATCCATTTTACCGGGACTTCGTATGATTTCACCCTAAACGATGTAAAAGCGAGCGATCGGCAATCTGCCTTTGACCCGAAAGTCTATTTTGGCTTAACGAAATTTACGATACCCCAATACAACTTCCGCATGGGCTATTACATCAACGAGCACTATCAAGTATCTTTGGGTGCCGATCACATGAAATATGTGATGGTGACGAATCAACTTTCCACCATAGATGGTTCCATTGCAAACAGTGGAACAAATTACGATGGCACCTATGACCAGCAATCATTTGTTATCAAACCCAATTTTTTACTTTTTGAACATACCGATGGCTTGAATTATCTTAATTCCGAATTTAGGCGATCCGATGTATTAATCAACAAGAAATTCTTTCAATTAAGTGTAAATGAAGGATTGGGGATTGGGGTTTTACTACCTAGAACAAATACCACCTTGTTAAATAATCCACGATACGATGAATTTCATTTGTCTGGTGTTGGTTTTGGTGGAGTAGCCGCACTTCACCTTACATTTTTCAAGTACCTATTTATTCAAAGTGAGTTAAAAGGTGGATTTTTAAGTATGCCAGACATTCGAACTACTATGCATGAAGAAGATCGAGCATCGCAACATTTTTGGTGGACACAATTCAATGCAGTATTTGGGCTACAGTTTCCCATAATCAAGAAGAGTGTTAAAAAAGCAGGTGTTATTTTTGATTGAAAGGAGCTTAACCTCACTTCAACCACGAGCCGCCCACAGAAATAACATTTTCCAAGGCTAAATAATCGCGATAAGTTGCTTCGGTAAGTCCACCAGTAGGGCAAAACTTCAGATTCGGAAAAACCTGTCCATATGTTTTCAAGGCTTCAACTCCACCAAATAAAAATGCGGGAAAAAACTTAAAAGTATCCCATTCAAATTGCAATCCATTAATGATGTCGCTTGGTGTGGCTACTCCGGGAATAAACGCAATTTTGCTATCCATTAATTGTTGCGCCAAGCCACTATGCAAACCAGGGCTTACCATGAAATCAACCTGTAATTCGATGGCTTTAAGAAT
Source organism: Crocinitomicaceae bacterium (assembly GCA_021740085.1). GTDB lineage: Bacteria > Bacteroidota > Bacteroidia > Flavobacteriales_D > Crocinitomicaceae > UBA952. The sequence goes on along the minus strand of JAIPAL010000052.1, from coordinate 5,256 downwards.
TTGAGCTTCAAGCACAACCGTTCCCATTCCGACTGTTATTTCATTTCCATACTCCTCTTTCACTTTTTGAATTGCATCATAAGCTACCGGAGTTCGCAGCGTAATTTCAATGCAATTCACGTCGTTTTTTAATAGCAGGTCAATCTTGACATCCACCTCATCTAGGCTATTAAAGGTTACTACCGGAATGATAGGATGATTCGCCAATACCGCACGAATGTTATTTTGTTTTGTCATTTTCTCTCAATTATTAGTTGAATATTCGTATTAAAAGGATCGATGGCCTCATAAATTACCTGCAATTTTTCGCTCACGTTTCCATCCGAACAAATTTGGAAAAAATTCATGGAACGCTCCTGCATAGAACCCTTAGGAAATAAACGTTCCTTTATTTGCTCGATTTGCTTAATGGCTTTTTCGTGTTTTTGTTTTTCAGCCCGCCACTTTTTATTTTTTATCGTTTCAAGTAAATTTTCCATTTTAGCAACATCGGCACCAATTGCTGTAGATAATTGTGTATCGTGCTCAGCGCTAATGTTAGAAATCATACTTTTCAAGTCATTAAATTTTAACTCTAGTAGTGAAAAGTCAAAAGCTACTTCTCCATTTTCATTCACAAACTCTTTTACAAGTTGGTTTTTTTCTTTGAAAAAGTCTTTCCACAATAAGCCTAGGCCATCTATTTTATCAAGCAAGGCGCTATCGAAGTAAAACATACTTGAACGCACTTGAATGAGCGGAAAAACAACCTTCGCTCTGTCAAAAACACCTTTTAATTGCAACCAATAATTTAGTTCCCCCACCCCACCAACATAACAAATATTTGGCAAAAGAAACTCTTGATAAACAGGTCTTAAAATTACATTCGGGGAAAAGTTCTGCGGATTCTCTTTCAGCTTATTTATTAATTCAGCTTCTGAAAATGAGATACTTCCTACCGAAAAAGTATGGTCATCATTCTTGATAATGCGTTCGCGTTTATTGGGAGACAAATAGAAAAGATTAATCTCTCTTGGATTTACTTGCGTTTTCAATCCTAGCTTATTCAATTCCATCGAAGTTTCTTGCACCGCTTGAAAAGAAAATTGTTCCTCCAGTTCTTTTTCAATTATTGGGAGGAAAGCCTCTTTAAAAATAGCATTGTCACCATCTAAAATCACCAGACCAAAATCAGCGAATAAGGCATGAACAAAACGAAAGAATGCTACACCATAAGTCAGGCCTTGATAAGCTTCCAACACGGAAAAAATACTAGCATTCGGGTGATTGGAAAACATATTTTTCAGTTCCCCAATAATTTCCTGCAATCCGCCAGTGGAAAACCTACCTACTGCACCCAACTCCTTTGCATCCCAACTCAAGGGCTGATTAAAAACAGTCGTTTCTTTAATCTCCTCAAAATCATGATCTTCAGAAGCCATCCAAAAAACGGGAACAAAATTATATGATGGATAAGTCACTTTTAGTTCCTCACATTGCTTAATAACGTGCAATATTTTATAAATAAAATAGAGTGGTCCAGTGAGTAGACTGAGTTGATGACCAGTCGTAACAGTAAAAGTATTATCCGCTGACAATTGCTTCAAAGCTTGAGACACTTTTACATGCGGCACAACCGCTTCGTATTGCTGTTTCAATCCCCTTAATAAAACCTCACGATGACGACTAGTGTATTGTGATTTCTTCTCAAGTATTTGTTCTTGAAAATTAGCTAAAGAAAATGGGCGATTTAGGAAAGCCGATAAATCCGCTTGATGTTCTGCCAGTTGAATTTGTTGATTAGAAAAACAAGCAGATTCAGTTCGAGAAATGGATTCGACTAACATAGTTTATTTTTCAAAAAAGTAGTACATCAATTATCTAATAACTGCAAGCTAACTAAATTAGCGTAATTACCTTTTAATTCCATTAATTCTTGATGATTTCCAGCCTCTTCAATTCGACCATCTTTCATCACCAAAATTTTATCTGCTTTACGAATGGTAGACAAACGATGTGCAATAACAAGTGAAGTACGGTCCTTCATTAAATTACTTAATGCATCTTGAACTAATCTCTCTGATTCAGAATCCAGGGCAGAAGTTGCCTCATCTAATATTAATATACAAGGATTTTTCAAGAGCGCTCTAGCAATAGCAATCCGCTGTTTTTGACCACCCGACAATTGAATTCCTCTATCACCCACTTCCGTTTGAAGTCCTTCAGGGAACGATTCGATAAACTCCCAAGCGTTTGCTTGCTTAGCGGCCACAATTACTTGGTCGTCGGTTGCATCTGTTAATCCAAAGCGAATATTTTCTAAAATACTACCAGAAAACAGCAATACATCTTGAGGAACGATCGCTAAATTTTCACGCAAATAATTTAAATCGTAGCCGCTAACAGAAACTCCATCAATTAAGACCTTTCCGTTATCGGCTTGATAAAAACCTAGTAATAAATTAGTAATAGTCGTTTTACCAGCGCCACTTGCACCAACAATCGCCAATGTTTGATTACGCTCAATTTTGAAGGAGATAGAATTTAGGACATCCATGTCCTTACGTTGCGGATAAGCAAAACGGACTTCTTGAAATTCAATTTGACCTGTAATTTTATTTTTTTGAGTTCCAAGATGCAATTCTAGTTCGCTTTTTCCATTGATAATCTCCATCAGATTTTCTGTCGCACCGATGGCTTTTTGAATATTAGCATATAAATCCGGCAAAGACCCCACTGAAGCCCCCATCATAATGGTGAATAATACAAATTGATAGAAACCTTCCTTAGACAACTCTGGATTAGCTCCTTGAGTCATAAGCAATCCTTGCCAAACAATAAAAACAATAGCACCAAAGAGACAGAAAATAATAAATGAAACGAACAATCCTCTCCAAACACCACTTCGAACATTTAAATCCCTTAACTCCTGGGTATTTTTACGAAAGCGATTTATATTGAAATATTCATTTGTAAATGCTTTAACATTAGCGATTCCAGATAAAGCTTCTTCAACAATCGCGTTGGAGTGTGCCGAGAAATTTTGTGCTTCCTTGCTTAAGCGACGGATGTACCTCCCGAAGAAAACAGCAATAAGAGCCATAACCGGAACAGTAGCTAACATAATCAATGCTAACTTCCAAGAAATAAAAATCAAAAATGCAATACCCCCAACTATTATAACAATTTGCCGAAAAAATTCAGCGACTGTCGTACGCAACGTTTCTTGAATCTGGGTAATATCAGAAGAAACGCGGCTCGTTAGTTCCCCTACTTTATTGGTATTAAAAAAATCCATTGGCATAAAAACCATCTTCGAAAAAGCATCGTTTCGTAGATCACGAAGAGAGTTTTCAGTAACATTATTAAAAATAACCACCCTAAAAAAGGAAAACAAGGCTTGAATACCGAAAAGTACAAACAAAGCCAACGCAACATTTGTGACATTTCCTAAATTAAAAAAGTCAGTTGATGCAGCCTGGCTTGTTGGATTGGTAGTCGTGCCTAGCAGCTTACCCATCAAATAGGGAAAAACGAGGCCTGCACTTGTCGATAGCACTAAAAACACCCATCCAATAAAATACATAAAACCGTACGGTTTTAAATAATGAAATATCCCTCTCAATTTAAGAATACTTTTCTTTGTCAACTTTGGTGGTTTTTCGTCGTCTTTTTTCGCTTCTGACATCTTACTAATTTGGTACAAAATTAACTTGCTTTATGATTTAATTTGAAATTTTTATTTTTTTTAATAAAAGAATTTGATTTATGCGAAAAAACCCTATCTTTGCATTCCTAAATTTGAAAGTTTTAAGGTTATTATAAGATGAAAAGAACATTCCAACCCTCAGTAAGAAAAAGAAGAAACAAACATGGTTTCAGAAGTAGAATGGCTACCAAAAATGGCCGTAGAGTTATTACTGCGCGAAGGAGAAAGGGAAGAAAAAAATTAACTGTTTCAGACGAAGGTCTACACAAAAGATAATTATTAACCTCGGTTTATCCGAGGTTTTTTTTTACTTTAAATTATTATTCCTGCTGCGATCGTCGTAAAAAGTAACGGGTCAATCAAGATAAAACTTCCGCTTGTTTTAGCATCTTCAAATCGATCAAAGGCAATTTCATATTCCGTTTCGATATCCACCGTGGCAATATCATTGAGCATTAAATCATTCGAAACGAGCCTGTTTTCAAGTTTTTTTCCATGAACACAAAGTAACTTAGCGCGCAGACTAACAGCGCCAATCTGAATTATATAGTTAGTTTGAGAAACACTGTTAATTTCTGACATCCAACAAATATCGGCGGTGAAGCGATTGCCTATTCGTGGTGGATTTATTAAATCAGAAAATAAATCGCCTCTTTCAATCTCGGTTTCATTCTCAAAACAAATAGAAACAGCGTTGCCACTTTCTGCATATTTTACAGATTGAGTGTTATGGATTATTTCTTTAATGACAACATTTTTTCCCTTGGGCAACAATAGAACTTCTTGTCCTACCTGAAATACACCTTGATCAATTCGACCAGCATATGCAATTGACTTATTTGCATGAATAAGGTATTGAACTTGAAATCGCAATCGGGGAGTTTCCGGTTCTTTTTCTTGCCTACTATTTTCCAAATAATCAAACAAAGTTGGGCCTTTAAACCAAGAAAGAACATTCGATTTATTGACAACATTCTCCCCATTCAAAGCACTTATGGGCAAAACCGTTGGTGAAATAATCCTTGCTTTATTTGATAACTCAAGCAAGGCAGACTTCATCTCTTCAAAAATAGCTTCATCATACTTGATCAAGTCCATTTTATTAATCGCAAAAACGATTTGCTTCACGCGCAATAACGAAGCAATTAACGCATGACGATTTGTTTGTTCTGTAATTCCAATTGTTACATCCACAAGAATGATTGCCACATCACAAAGAGAAGCTCCTGTGAACATATTTCTGGTATATTCCCAATGACCCGGTGTATCCGCGATGATGTATTTATTGGTGCGAGTTGAAAAATACTTATAGGCAACGTCAATGGTAATCCCAAGCTCTCTCTCGGACCTTAAGCCATCCGTTAAAAACGCTAAATCGATTTCCGTTTTTTGCTCTCCAAGTTCGTTTGCTTTTGTAAGTCCTTGAATAATATCCGTTGAAACCGCACCAGAATCGATCAATAAACGACCTATCAAGGTACTTTTTCCATCATCAACATTTCCAGCAGTAAATAGTCGTGTTAGCTTCATGATAATTAAAAATAACCTTCTTTTTTTCTATCCTCCAT
>JAIPAL010000051.1 GCA_021740085.1 Crocinitomicaceae bacterium | reverse complement strand
GCATGGTCCACCTCTTCCCATTCCGAACAGAGAAGTTAAGCCTGCTTGCGCTGATGGTACTGCCCTTTTGAGGGTGGGAGAGTAAGTCGATGCCGATTTTAAAGAGCCTCTTCAGTAATGAAGGGGCTTTTTTTATGGAATAAATCTCAAAGTAAAATAGTGGGAGAGCATCCCGATACTTCGGGACGAATCATCGGGAGATGCCGATTTCAAAGAGCCTCTTCAGTAATGAAGGTTTTTTTTTTTATGGAGTAAATCTCAAAACAAAAAAGTGGGAGAGCAATCCCGATACTTCGGGAGATGCCGATTTTAAAGAGCCTCTTCAGTAATGAAGGGGCTTTTTTTATGGAATAAATCTCAAAACAAATTGGTGGGAGAGTAATCCCGAATCAGCGGGAGATGCCGATTTTAAAACCCTGACAATCGCAAGATTCGTCAGGGTTTTTTGTAATTTTTGTTAGAGACGATTTCTGCTTTCCATTTTGAATTAAGGACGTATTTTCTCCTTACATAATTCATTGCGTAAAAGGGCATAGATATAGCGCTTCCAATTAAAAAATATATAGGTTCATATTGATCAATTGATGAAGCAACGCCTATATATGAAAATAAACCACCAAAGATATTTCCAGTAATTCTGGCTGCATTAATAGGTTTTTTAATTATCACGATATTATTAATAGCTATTGTATTAGATTTTATTTGAATAGAATCTTTATTAATAAATTTCAATTTCCCTTTAACTTTAACTGAATCAGTCGTTATTATGAGAATTTTTTTATTTTCTAATATAATTCTCTCTTTATTGTTTTTTCCATCTGTTCTGGATATTTTTAGGTAGCCCAACGTATCGTTGTGGGATAAATTAGACGAATGAATTTTTATATTCTCGTTTAGAAAGGTCTGTGAATTTTCAATGTAATTATTTCGATTTATTTGGGAGGATCTTTTGGTAGATTCATTATAGGATTTCTCATGCATTAATGAATCTTCAAAATGAATGATTGATAAATAGCGGGTATCTTTAATTGAAAAATCACGGTAACTCACATAATTTTTGGTTTGTGAAAAATTGAAATTTTCAAGTGCCAAAAATAATATTGTTAAGAAAATTAGTATTCTCATTTTTTTATTAACGTTAATTAGAACTAATCTACTATTTATAGTGATATAATAATTAAAATTTTTGAAAATTAAAAATGATTATTTCAGATTAATTTTCTTTTTTAAATCTGTTGTAATTCCATCTTTATGTAAATAAACATTGATAGTTTTCAACCTAAAATATTGTTCCGATACGTACAAATATCCTTTAGGATAATTACTCGTTCCCCATGAATTCTTAACCAATAAATAGTTCGTTCCATTTTGGTCTTTGTATAGTCCAACAATATGCATCCCATGATCATCAGTGGTTGTTTTATTATCATACCCTTTTTGACGAAGTTCTGCGCTTACAGCCACTTCTTTAACCGGAGATAAAAAAGCATTGGAAGATTTGTCTGCTCCTGCATCTGAATAATTTTTATTGTCTTTTCCGGCAACTTGAATGGTACTAACATCTTCTGGAACTAAAGCAATTCCATTTTTAAAACTAAATCCTTTTTCAGATACATCTGCACCCCATGCAACAGTATAGCCATTTGATAATGCATTTTCTACCGTTGCCATAAGGTCATTTAATTCTACATTATATGAATCTCCCCAATTATAATTATCAGGAATAGCTAATTGACATTTCGAATATAGAGAATGATTCGTAAATGAAGTCAATGAAACATAGTCATCCATGTTTAATCCGATAGATTGGGCATAGGATTGGGGGGTATACTTTTTCCCTTTGAATTCAAACTCTTTGATGTCTTTACCTAAATAAGCATCTAAGATTCCTGAAATGGCAGGTTTCCAATTTGAACTAATTCCATTACTTGAAGAAGTTCCAAATTTTAATAGTCCCTGCACCGCACCATTCAAGACCTCGAAGAATTCTGCATGGTCATAAGTGTCTGAATTAACTAATCCATTATACACATCAAACGGGACAATTCCATGGTTGCGAATCACCCAAGGAATATCATGAAATGCTCCACCTTCTGAGAAATTTATTTTTCCATCCATACGGATGAATTTGTCTGCTTTATTTTCGTACGATTTACGAACAACAAACATTTCAGATAATGCATCCGGATTTTTATTTCCCTTGCGTATTAATTCTGATTCGAAAAAAGATAATGCTGAAAAACTCCAGCAGGTACCAGTTCTTCCCTGACTTTGAACAGGAGTGGCATCAAGATGAGCGACTTTTGAGAATTTATAATCACTACCTTCAATATTGGTGATGTTTTGTCCAAAAGTTACTACACTAAATAGCAGTGAAATGGAAATGAAAATTGCTTTCATATTTATAAGATAAATTAATGTAAAATCCAGACATTAAGTCCTTCTTGAATGGCTTTTGATTTTAACAGATTAACGGATTCTTCCGAAAAACCACCGCCGATTGACACCCTGTATAAACTACCGCCGGGTAAAATGCTAGCATCATACCCTTTCAATTTTAGTTTGCTAACTAATAAATTTGCGTTGTTCCGATTTGAGAAACAGCCTGCAATGCAATTATAGGTGGAGGGGTTTAAATTAATTATTTCAGTCTCTTTCCCCGTATTATCCGAAATTGGTTCCTCTATCTTTATAGGCACTACTTCCTGCTCTTTACGAACAGTAAACGAAGTTTCTTCATCGTATTGATAGTACCAATAATCGGATGATAAATCTACCTGTTTATACTGTTCCTCTATGGAAGAAGAATTTGTTGTCAACTTATCCTTTTGTGATTTCAAAGGGATTTTGATGTAATTAATTTTATTCGCTTTATGAAAAGGATTTAAATCATGAATTGAAATCATTTTAGAAGACAAAACATTTGTTTTCAATGGAATCCACAAGGAATAAAAAGCAATTGGTAGCAGGCATGCTGCAGCTGCGTATTTCCAAAACTGAGTTTTTCCTTGATCAACTTTCTCTTCTTCTATTATTACTTCAGCTGGAACAAATTGAACACTGCCCAAACCATAAGAGGCCATTAAAAAATTAAAAAAACGATCTTGTTCGAAGACTAATAATCCTTCTTGATTTCGTTGAAAGGTACCTACTTTATGAATAGTAATCTTTTTACCCGCTTTTAACGCAGCATGATACTCACTAACTTTACGTACAATTTCATTGCTTGCTTCAGTGTAAGAAATTTTATTCACACTTGAAATTTCTGTCGTTAATAATCCATCATTATTTAACAGCTGGATATTGAAAAGCAATTGTTTTGATGGCGGAGACATGATCCCTTTGTCATAATCAATCTTTGAAGGGATTGCTTTTGTAACAAAACCCCCAAATTCAGGAATAATCACACAATCATGTTGAATTATGAGTTGAACGATAATTTCATCAAACGTTTTCATTTGTCAAATATCGTAAAAAAATATCAAATTTGAAAGCTTAGAGTAGGCTAATCACAAGATGCATATCCTCAGGACTATCTATGTTGGGTGTTTCTATATCCGTTTGTATAATAGTTATCGGATAATTGTAAAACAACCATCGTAATTGCTCAAGCGATTCAGTTTTTTCAATTAGGGTAGGTGGTAATTTCGTTATAGAGATAAGGGTTCCCATTTTAAAACCATACAATCCGATATGTTTAAGAAATGGAAAGTCTTTTTGTGATGTGTTAGTCGTATTTGGGATAGGGCTTCTACTAAAGTACAAAGCCGTATTATTTTCTTTTAGGACAATCTTAATTCGATTGGGATTATTGATGTCGTCAATGCTAATTTTACGAGTAGCAAGTGTAGCAATTTTTACGCTTTCATCCTCAAATGATTGAATTAGCAAATCTAATTGGCGGTAATCTACGAGGGGTTCATCTCCTTGGATATTAATTACAATATCAAAGTCAGTATGCCTAGCAGCGACCTCTGCGCATCGATCAGTTCCTGAACAATGAGAAGTTTCCGTCATTTCAACATTCCCGCCAAATCGTTTCACTTCATCGACGATTCTTTGATCATCTGTTGCAACAAGCAGCAAGTCGATTTTAGCGGATTTACTCGCACCTTCATAAACTCGTTGAATCATAGATTTGCCCTTTAAATCTATTAATGGTTTACCAGGAAACCGGGAAGAGGCATAACGAGCGGGAATAATTCCAAGTACTTTCACTAGAATTTCATTTGGATTTGCACCATAAAATTTCTCGGAGGTTGAATATCTCCTGGTCGTGTGGTGTATTCAGCATTTAATATATTATTAGCGATAAGACCAATTCGATATTGATCATTTATTTTATAACCAAAGCGAACATCAAAAACCAGATTACCTTTATTATATTGTTGGCGATAGGCCGTTAAACCCGGAAGGATATATACAGCTGATGTAAGTGAAGGGTCTAAATCATCTTCAAAAGTTCGGTCAATGTTTCTCATAAAACTTGAATATCGGCAGGAGAAACCAAGGCTAATTTTTTTGTAATTGGCTTCAATATCTGCTTTTGCTAAATGCTTGAATCGATATTTTAGCATATTAGTAGTTGAATCTGAGTAATTCGCTACGTATAAAGGATCATTATTTAGGGAGATTGGATTCATATAAGTATAACCGATTAGCGAAATTAATTCTACTGGACCTAGTTTTCCGCTAGAATTGAATGAAATATCGAGGCCTGTTATGCGTGCCTTTTCGGCATTTTGCGCCTGAAACCCGACCCAATCTGCGACATTATATTGCCCATTTGTTAAAAACTGAATATCTTCCGGTGTAGGGTTAATTGGGTTTAATGGCATCTGAGAAATTGGATTGAAGTAAATAAATGAAAACTCCATCATGTTGCTGTATTGGTTTACAAAAGCTGCAACATCGATCATTCCTTTCCATTCGCCAATTTTTACACCTTGCTTAATGCCAATTTCTGCCGACCAGCCAATTTCTGGTTTAAGAGCTGGGTTTGGAAAGACATTTAAGGCGCCTACAGAGGTCTGAGTATATCTTTCCGCTACGGCTGGATAACGGATTCCTTGACCAAATGAAGCTCGCAAGTGGGTGTATTTTGCTACCTGATAATGCAATCCTGTTCTAAGTATGGGATAAACTGGAATGACTGTTGAATCTTTTTTTGAAATTAGGAAGTCCGTGTCGCCTCGTTTACCATCCATTTGAAAATATTCAGCACGAACACCTGCGGTGATATCTAATTCCCCGATTTTCTTCTCAAATTGTGCATAAGCGGCGATATTATTAGAGGTGTGATCACCAAATAAATTTGATTTCACCACATTGTAGATATTAGAGATACCCGTTGTAAGTGTGAAATCGTTGCTGTATTGCTTTTGGAATTGATAGTCTGAAAAATAAATTACCGCACCGTTACTTTGGGATATATTATTTAGGTTAACATTCTCCGCGAAATAGATTCTCGTTTTTAAACTGTGCTTATTGTTATGTTTATCGGTAAACTTCACATAAGGATCAAGAAATAATCGTTGCCCAAAATTATAGGTCAGTGTGGATGCTGCATTACTTGTATCGGCTCCGCCACTTGGTGTGTAACCTAGATCAGCACTTTCCCATATTAGAAAATTACCCGCCTTTTGTGCTTGATAATTATACCCAATACCTGTTTTCAAACGGTTAAACTTTTGTGATTTAAAATAGAGCGATCCACTAACTCTACCCCTTAATTCTGTTTCCCCTGCCCGGTAGCCGTCGTTGTGAAATAGGGTGGTTGAAATTGTGTACCCAAATTTGTTGTGCATTTGTCCATGATAAACTTCAATTTGTTGATTCATTGGGTTGCGCGACCACCATTTAAGTGATGAACGACGTGGATTGTCATAGATGCCACTTTGCACTTTTATTTTAGTCTCTGGTTTGTAGGTGGGTTCTTTTTCCGTTAATGCAATAACTCCATTAAGTGCACCACTTCCATAAAGAACTGATGCCGCGCCCTTCATTATTTCAATTTGCGAAGCTTGCTCCATTGGAATAGCGTTCCATTGTGTATCACCCGCATAGCCGGAAAGTAACGGCATCCCATTCCATAATAATAACACACGACTTCCTGTACCATAAGCAAATCCAGAACCTCCTCTAATACTTACTTGTCCATCCATTGTAAAAACACCTGGCGTTTGATCAACCGCTTGTTCTAAATCGGCAATCCCTTTATTATCGATAAGTTGTGGTCTAATAACTTCCATAGAAATAGGAACATCTTCGGCAGCTTGTTTTCTTTTTCCAGCTGAAACAATGATGGTTTGAAAGTCTTTCACAACCTCTTTCATCACGATTGGGTAATCGCCTGCTTGGGTAATTAGCACGGTGTCATTTGCATATTGCAACATTGAAAATACTAACGTGACAGGAAATTTACTGATAGGAAGATTGTATTTTCCATCAAAATCGGTAATCGCTTTTTCTCCTGAAGAAGCAACCACTTTTACACCAATCATTGAGGATTTTCCAACGAAATCTGTTACTGTCCCTGTAATTTGTGCGGAGGCTGTTGATGATAACAAAAGGCTAAAAAAGACGAGGTATGTTATTTTCATAGTTCTTTATTTAAGAGAGTTGGCAAGATCAATTTATATCCAGTGGCTTAGATTGTTGAAGAAATTAATTAGTTAGAGGGCTACTTGCATTTGAATCATAAAATTCCTTGGAGCTTGAACATCCCCAGGTCTTGAGGAATATTCTTGGTTAAATACGTTGTTGGCAATTAGGTTAATTTTTACTGCTTTAGTAACATCGTAACTAAAACGCGTATCAACAATGAATGCGCCATTATTATTCGCTGCTCTGTAATCTTTTAAACCCGGCAAGATGAATTGTGGGCCATTTTGTGTGGGTACCGACCCCTCGAAAATAGCATCAATATTTACCATATTACTATTGTATCTAGTGGAGAATCCGAGGCTTAATTTTTTATAGTTTAATTGAATATCCATTTTCGCAAGATGGTTAAACCGATACTTCAACATATTGGAAGAAGTATCAGAGAATGTCTTTCTATAGGTGGAATCTTTATTTAAACTTTTTGGATTCATATAGGTGTAACCGAGTAGTGTGATTACTTCCACCTCTTTAATTTTACCTGAACTATTAAATGAAAGTTCTAAGCCTGTGATTCTTGCTTTCTCTGCATTGTCTGCTCTAAAGCCTAATACATTATTGATTGTAAGGCCCTGACTAACTAGATCATTCCATATAGCAGAATCTTCAGGGCTCGCAATTCCAGCACCTAAAAACGTTAGTTTATCACCGGTTAATGGATTGTAGGCATTAAAGGTGAATTCTGTCATATTGCTATATTGATTTATGAATCCAGCGACGTCGAAAACTCCTTTCCAAGTGTCGCCAATCCTTACAATTTGTTTACCTCCCACTTCTGCCGTCCAGCCTGTCTCTGGATTTAATTTGGGATTTTTAAAAATAACGACCCCACCAACAGAAGTAGACACAAATCTTTCTGCTACAGAAGGAAATCGTATTCCTTGCCCAATTGACATTCGTAAATGTGTCGCTTTAGTAATGGCATAATGTGAGCCGAATCTAAAAATAGGATAGACAGGGATAGTTAGTTGATCGCTCACTTTAAATTTGGAATCAAAATCTAAGGTATCTAATTGACAGAATTCAAATCGGACGCCCCCAGAGAGGTCTAATTTCTTTTGTTTTCGTTCATATTGTAGATATCCTGCGGCACTCTCACTTTGGTGGTCGCCAAAAACCCAACTCGTGACTTTATTAAGTGTGTTGGTAGCTCCAAAAATTAGATTGCTTGCGTTGTTAATTTTATGTTGAATTTGATAGTCAGCAAAAAACATTTGAGCAAAAGAAGCATCTGCATAATCTGAATCATTTCCTGTGGTAACTAGGTAATAACGCGTCTTTAAATGATGTTTGTTCTTCCATTTATCTTGAAATTTAATATAAGGATCTACATTTACTCGTATTGCTTTTTGACGCGAGATGGTATTATCTTGTGCTTGATAGCAACTGGAGTCATTTTTCCATAAAATAAACATCCCCATGTCTTGGTATTGTAAATTGTAGCTAACACCAGTTTTAAGTGTTGGTTTGTTAAGTGGTTTATAATAGAAGGAGCCATTTATTCTAATTCTCTTTTCACTTTCTCCTTGGCGGTAACCAGAATCTAAATAGGCATTCGTACCAAAGCTAAAACCATAGTTTTTAAAGGATTTTCCATAATAGATATCCGCCAAATGGAAAGTAGGATTTTTATCCCACCAGCGCAATGAACTACGTTTAGGATTGTCGTAAATTCCGGACTGAATTTTGGCTGTGAAGTCGCCTTTTGCACTGGGTTCTTTTTCATTAAGAGCAATGATTCCGTTTAAGGCGCCGCTTCCATAAAGAACGGATGCAGCTCCTTTGATTATTTCAATTTGAGAAGTCTGTTCCATTGGGATGGCATTCCATTTTACGTCCCCAATATCGGGAGAAAGCATTGGAACGCCATTCCATAAAAGCATAACGCGACTTCCTGCCCCATAGGCATAACCACCACCTCCACGAATACTCACCTGCCCATCCATGGCATAAACCCCCGGGCTTTGATCCACCACTTGTTCTAAATTTGTAAATCCTTTGTTATTTATTAATGCAGGTTTTAAGATTTCCATTGAAATAGTTACATCCTCAATTTTTTGGTCTCGCCTTCCCGCTGTAACGACAATGGTTTCAATTTCTTGGAGATTGCTAAAAAGTTTCATTTTGATTTCACCACTATTATTAACTATTAATGAATCAGTTATAAAACCATCTTTGGTAAAAACAAGTTGAGAAGGCAATTTAGAAAGTATCATTTTGAAACTTCCATCTGTTTCACTTATTATTTTTTCACCAGTAGAGGCGGTGATTTTAACCCCATAAATACCTTCCTTGGTTTTTCCGTTGATTACGAATCCACTTACTTGATTAGTCTCTTGGGCAACAACATGATTGGCTAAAAAAAGAAAAAAGAAAACAATCTTACGCATTTTGTAAATTCATTAAAAATTATTCCTAAATTAAATCAAAGTTAAAAAATAATGTCAATGAATACCATAATACCCAAAATCGCCTTAAGTAAACTCCATGGATTTGGTCCCGTAAGAATAGCTCAGTTAATTTCCAAAATGGGCGGGATAGAAGAAATCTTTACTGCATCATTAAATGAAATCTATATGCAGACAGGCTTTGCGAAGTCACTTTTGAGAGAAATAAAAAGAGAGGAGGCGCTATTGTTTGCTGAAAAAGAAGGACTGTTTTGTGAGAAAAATGGGGTATCCCCTTTATTTTTTTTGGATCATAATTATCCGCGACGTCTTAAACAATGCCAAGATGCCCCAGTAATGTTATACTATAAAGGAACTAGTGAGTTAAATCAAAAAAAGATTGTTTCCGTCGTTGGAACACGAAACGAAACAAATTATGGACAATCTATTTTAGAGGAACTTATTATTTCTTTGAAAGATCAAAATGTATTGGTGATAAGTGGTTTGGCTTATGGTGTGGATATTCATGCACATCGATTGTGTCTTGAAAATAAGGTAGAAACAATTGCGGTTCTTGGGCACGGTTTAGATCGCATTTATCCCAATTCGCATCGCACCACTGCAACAAAAATGATTCTTAACGGTGGTTTGCTCACAGAGTTCCCCACCAATACGAATCCTGATCGTGAGAATTTCCCAATGCGCAATCGAATTATTGCAGGATTGTCTGATGCAACTATCGTAGTGGAAAGCAAGGAGTCAGGTGGCTCCATGATCACAGCTGATTTAGCCAATGATTATAGTAGAGATGTTTTTGCTTTCCCAGGGGATGTCAATCGAATTTTTTCATCAGGTTGTAATAAGTTGATAAAAAATCAGAAAGCGCACCTAGTTACAAAAGCTTCGGATATTTTAAAAATTATGAACTGGGAGACAAAACCAAGTGGGTCTCATCATTCATTCGACCTTGGCTTATCAGATGTTGAGCAAAAAATTGTAGATTTTTTAATCAAAAATGGCGAAGTGCACTCTGATAGCTTGTGCAATGCTCTAATATTACCACCATCTCAGTTAAGTGTTATCCTTTTTAACTTAACGCTAAAAAATGTAATACAAGCGGCCAAAGGAAATCGTATTCAATTAATGCCTTATTAATTTTTGCTTCTTAACTTTTTCAAAGTACTTTTGTCAAAGTTCATTTATTTAAACTTATGAAGAAAGGTGGAGGGACAGGCCCTTTGATACCTTGGCAACCTAACTGAAAAGATAAGGTGCCAATTCCGATTCCTTAACGGGAAAAAGATAAGTTGTTGCAGCATCTCGCGCTTTCTTCAATATAAAAAAAAGACATGGAACAATTAGAAAAGTTGTTGCGAGAGCGTATTTTGATTTTAGACGGTGCTATGGGTACGATGATCCAACGTTACACGCTCGAGGAGTCGGATTTTAGAGAGGGGCATTTTGAAAACCATCACAAATCCTTAAAAGGTAACAATGATTTGCTTTCTTTAACGCGTCCAGAAATTATTAAAGATATTCATAGGCAATATTTTTTAGCAGGTGCCGATATTGTTGAAACTAACACCTTCAGTGGAACCTCTATTGCTCAAGCCGATTATGGTTTAGAGTCTGCAGTGTATGCAATTAACTATGAATCGGCGAAAATAGCGAAAGAAGTAGCCGCTGAATTTAAGGATAAGCCACGTTTTGTAGCAGGTTCAATTGGACCAACAAATAGAACAGCCTCTATTTCACCTGATGTAAATGATCCAGGATTTCGAGGAGTATCATTTGACGAATTAGTCATTGCCTATTCGGAGCAAATTAATGCCTTGATGGATGGAGGAGTTGATATTTTACTTGTAGAAACAGTGTTTGATACCTTAAATGCAAAAGCGGCTCTTTATGCCATTGATTGTGTGTATGAAAGTCGTAAAAAGAGTTTGCCGATAATGGTTTCAGGGACCATTACGGATCAAAGTGGCAGAACCTTAACTGGACAAACCACTGAGGCATTCCTAATATCATTATCACATATGCCTCTCTTAAGTATTGGTCTCAATTGTGCTTTAGGAGCTTCGTTAATGCGACCATACCTTCAAATATTAAATAGCAAATCCCCTTTCGCTGTAAGTGCTCATCCAAACGCTGGTTTACCTAACGAATTTGGGGAATATGATGAAACGCCGGAAATGATGGCTTCACAAATTGAAGTCTTTTTAAAAGAAGGACTTGTAAATATTATTGGCGGTTGTTGTGGCACTACGCCGGATCATATTGTAGAAATTACCCGAATGGCTCAAAATTATAAACCTAGAATAATCGAATGAAAGCATTGAAGTTGTCTGGGCTTGAAGCCTTAGTTGTAACTCCCGAAACTAATTTTATTAATATTGGCGAACGAACCAATGTAACTGGATCGAAGGCTTTTTTAAGAATGATAAGCGAAGGGGACTTTGATGCTGCTTTGGCCGTCGCCCGAGAACAAGTAGAAGGGGGGGCTCAAATTCTTGATGTGAATATGGATGAAGGAATGATTGATGGCAAAATGGCCATGCAAAAATTCTTAAATTTAATTGCGTCAGAACCCGATATCGCAAGAATTCCTGTGATGATTGATAGCTCAAAATGGGAGATTATTGAAGCAGGATTAAAATGCATTCAAGGGAAGGGAGTGGTTAACTCAATCTCTTTAAAGGAAGGCGAAGAAGTATTTATTGATCAAGCAAAAAAAATTCGCCGTTATGGTGCTGCAGTCGTGGTAATGGCATTTGATGAACTTGGACAAGCAGACTCCTATGAACGAAGAATCGAGATTTGTCAACGATCTTATTCTATTTTAGTGGATGTTGTGGGCTTTTCACCAGAGGATATTATTTTCGACCCCAATATTTTTCCGGTTGCAACTGGTATGGACGAACATAATAACAATTCAGTGGACTTTTTTAAGGCTACGAAATGGATAAAAGAAAATCTACCAGGCGCTTCGGTGAGTGGTGGCGTATCCAACGTTTCGTTTTCATTTAGAGGAAATAATATGATGAGGGAGGCGATGCATTCCGTTTTTCTATATCATGCCATCCAACATGGAATGAATATGGGAATTGTCAATCCAAGCATGTTAACAGTATATTCTGAAATAGATAAAAATCTTCTCGAACATGTGGAAGATGTTATTCTTAATCGCAGAAGTGATGCAACGGAAAGATTATTAGAATTAGCAGAAACAGTTAAGGGGAAAGGGAAAACACAAGAAAAAGATCTTTCATGGAGAAACACCACCGTTCAAAATAGATTAGCAATTGCTCTGGTTAAAGGACTAGTGGAATTCATCGATGAAGATGTTGAAGAATGTAGACATTTATACAAACGGCCAATCGAAGTTATCGAAGGACCATTAATGGATGGGATGAATGAGGTCGGTGATTTATTTGGTAGTGGGAAAATGTTTTTGCCTCAAGTAGTGAAATCTGCACGCGTTATGAAAAAGGCAGTGGCGTACTTACTTCCTTTTATAGAAAAAGAGAAAGGAGGAAAAAAATCGTATTCGGGTAAAATAATCATGGCAACGGTTAAAGGAGATGTTCATGATATTGGTAAAAATATTGTCGGCGTTGTTTTAGCATGCAATAATTATGAGATCATTGATTTAGGGGTTATGGTTGCTCCTGAAAAAATTATTCAAGCAGCCATTGATGAAAAAGCAGATATCGTAGGTTTGAGTGGATTGATTACTCCTTCATTAGATGAAATGGTGTTGTTGGCGAAAGAAATGGAGCGGGCAGGACTTTCTATACCGCTTTTAATTGGCGGGGCAACAACCTCTAAAGTTCATACCGCTGTAAAAATTGATCAGCACTATAAATCGGGCCAAGCTATTCACGTAATTGATGCCTCTCGTGCTGTTACCGTGGTCGAAAGTTTATTGGGACAAAAGAAGGAGGTCTTTGTTAAAGGAATTCAAGATGAATATCATACAACACGCGATCATCATGCTCGTCATCTTGAACAAAAAAACTTAGTTTCCATTGAGCAAGCAAGGGAAAATGCCTTGCGCTTAAACTTTGATTCAGGAGAGATTATTCGTCCATTGAAATTAGGCAAGACCTTAATTAAATCAATTGATCTAAACCTATTATTGAGTTATATTGATTGGACACCTTTTTTCAGAACATGGGAATTACATGGCAAATACCCAGCAATTCTTAACGATGAGGTGGTTGGAGTGGCAGCAAGTTCTTTATTTAAAGATGCGGAAGAAATGTTGCATAAAATTATTGAAGAAAATTGGTTGCAAACAAAAGCAGTAGTGGGACTATTTCCAGCAAATTCAGTTGGGGATGATATTGAAATATATAAAGATGAACAAAGATCGGAAGTGATTTACACGCAAAGGACTTTGCGTCAAGAGGCTAAAAAAGCTACCGGTCAAGCGAATTTAGCGCTTTCAGATTTTATCGCGCCAAAGTCCAGCGGAATCTTAGATTATATTGGAGGTTTTGTTGTAACGAGTGGGCATGGAGTAGATGAAAAAGTAGCCTTGTTTGAAAAAAATAATGATGATTACAATGCCATTTTATTAAAATCATTAGCCGATCGACTTGCAGAGGCTTTTACTGAATATTTGCATGAAATGGTACGAAAAGAAATTTGGGCATATTCTAACGGTGAAATTCTGTCAAATGAACAACTTATTGAAGAAAAATACCAAGGAATAAGACCTGCTCCTGGTTACCCAGCTTGCCCTGATCATTTAGAAAAAATAGGATTGTTCAAGTTACTTGATGCGGAGAAAAATACGGGGGTATTCTTAACCGAAAATCTGGCAATGTTACCAGCATCTTCCGTTAGCGGTTGGTATTTTGCACATCCACAAGCCAAATATTTTGGACTTGGAAAAATTTCTCAAAAGCAAGTAATTGACCTTATTAATAGGCGAGGAGGAGATTTCGAAAAGGATAAAAAATGGTATAATTCAATCGTCCTAGATTAACAAAGCGTTAAAATTGATAATTAAGCAACTAATTAGTGTACTTTAGTGTCTTAAAAAATTGAAATTTAATTTTTATTTGAATGCGCATACTTCCATTTATAATCTGCTGTATAATTTGTTTGCCCATTTTCGCTCAATCCCCTACAGCAAATTTTACTGCATCTCCGCTTTCCGCTTGTGCTGGAGTCCCAATTAATTTTACGAACACATCTGTTACGAATGGCGGACCTGCCATCGTTAGTTCAGCGTGGGATTTTGGTGATGGAAATGCCGCAACTACATCCAATGCCACTCATATTTACACTACAGCTGGAACGTATACGGTTACCTTGGTTTCCACCAATGCTTCAGGAAATGTCGATGCAGAAGTTAAACCGAATTACATCACCATTTTACCTGCGCCAACTGTAGGATTTGGAATTACAGGCGCTGGTTGTACAATACCTTTAACCCTAACTTTTAATAACACTTCTTCTCAAGGTGCCAACTATACTTATAATTGGACCTTTGGAAATGGACAAACATCAACATTGTCAACGCCTCCAGGGATTACATACAGCACTGCAGGCACCTATAATATTGGTCTTACAGTAACCAATACTTCCAATGGCTGTTCAGCGGTTTTTACAGATGCATTAGCGGTATCAAATTTCCAAACAGGAATTACGGCCCCTTTGACTGGTTGCGTTGGACAGTCGATCGTCTTTAATGATAACTCTACTGCAGGAGCAAATGCTTGGAGTTGGAATTTTGGGGGTCAAGGAACAAGTACACAACAAAATCCAAGCTTTACTTTTACAACGGCAGGAGTTTATAATATTCAATTGGCATCCCAAAACACCACTTCTGGTTGTTCCGGAAGTTCATCTCAACAAGTAACTATTCAGGGGACGATTACACCAAGTTTTACAGCAAATCCTTTAACAAATTGTTCCCCAGCATCGATAAATTTTACGAATACAACTGGTATTGCAGGAACTTATACCTGGAATTTTGGCAATGGACAAACCTACACAGGACAAACGCCTCCAGCTCAAATCTATACGTATAGCGGCTTGTTTGACGTAACTCTTAGCGTAACGACTGCTGCGGGATGTACAGGAACCACATCAGTTAATGATTATATCAACATTACAAATATCAATGCAGGTTTTACGGCGCCTATTCATAATGGCTGCGATCCTCTTGTTGTTCAATTTGTAGATACATCTACTACCCCAAACCTGGCGAATCCAATTGTTTCTTGGCAATGGATTTTTGGTAATGGTCAAACGTATAATGGTCAAAATCCACCTCCTCAAACTTATCCAATTGGTTTATTCGATGTAACGCTTATCGTAACATCACAATCGGGTTGTGTCGATACAGCTTTCTTTAATGATTATGTAACAGTGGGACATATTAATTCTGTTGGATTTACAGTTTTACCTCTTATTTCTTGCGCTAGAACGGATGTTGATTTTACGAATACATCAGTAATTCTAACGCCGCATTTGCCAAATGAAGTAACCTATTATTGGGATTTCACTGAAGGAACCTCCACCCAAGAAAACCCTTCGTATCAGTTCACTTCTGATACAGGCTATTTTAGTGTCACGCTAGTGGTTGATTTTAGGGGATGCAAAGATTCGATTACGATTGATTCTGCTGTTTATATTCTGGCACCGATTGCTAAATTCACTCCTTCTTCTTATTTGATTTGTAATCCTGGGTCTTTTCCTGTGAACATTACTTTTACCGATGATGCTATCCACGGTGAATTACCGGATAACGTGAACATGACTTGGGAATGGGGGGATGGTACACCAAACACGAATATTACAAACGCGGTCTTAGATGGGCCGAATAATGGGAATTCCTCGCATAATTTTGCGGGCTATGGTTCCTAC
>JAIPAL010000050.1 GCA_021740085.1 Crocinitomicaceae bacterium | reverse complement strand
CCCATAAATGGATATTTACGTAGTGATTCCGGGAAATGAACAGTGTCGATTGTATCTCCTTCCACGTCGATTAATGTGCCAAAATTCATGACACTTCCCTTCAATGTTTTGGAATATTTTACGGTTACTAAATAACCATATAGCTCAATAATTAAACCCAATGATTGTGGTATTTGTCTTGCCAGTGTATGCTGTGGCAATGGTTGCGCTAACAATTCAAATGGATTACATAGCGGAAAGCCCATTAACTCCATTTGCTCAAACGTTTCATCTAATACTTGTTCTTCTAATTCAGGTAATTGGAAAGAAACGGCAGGCGTGTTAAAAAGGGTATGTTGTTTCGATTTGGGAGCCATTTTAGTTAAGTAAAAATGGGACTTCCACAACAATGTTTTGCGCTCCTCTGAAAAATCACGTAATGCACCAATGCGAATGAGTAGCGAGAGTTGTTCCAAGGGAATGTAAATACGTTGCATCAATTGATCAAAATCAAGAAAAGCACCATTTTCAAGGCGTTCTTTCAAAATAGCACGTACACAATTTACTTCAATTCCTGCTACTAAAACGAATCCAAGAATCAAACGATTTCCAATTAAAATAGAGGTGTAATCACCCTCGTTAATGGATGGAGCTTCTATTACGGCACCAAAACGACGGGCTTCATGGACATACATTTCAGTGCTATAATAACCCCCAAAATTATTAATCGTTGCGGTCATATATTCCAAGGGATAATGTGCTTTCAAATAAAGACTTTGGTAACTTTCGACAGCATAAGAAGCCGAATGACCTTTTGAAAAAGCATAACCAGCAAAACTTTCTATTTGCTGCCAAATAGTAGCTATGAGCGATTCATCATAGCCTTTTATGGCACAATTACTAAAAAACAAATCGCGAACTCCTTGAAATTCATCCCTTGATCGAAACTTTCCCGACATACCTCGGCGCAACACATCTGATTCAGCAAGGCTTAATCCGGCAAAATAATGAGCTACCTTAATCACATCTTCTTGATACACCATTACGCCATACGTTTCAGGCATAATTTCCAATAAAATGGGGTGCGCTTCATTTCGACGCGAAGGATTCCGATGACGTAGTATATATTCGCGCATCATACCAGATTGCGAAACACCCGGGCGGATAATTGAACTCGCGGCAACCAATTCCAAATACGTACTAACTTTTAGTTTTATCATTAACATACGCATGGCAGGTGATTCCACATAAAAACAACCCAATGCTTTCGCTTCGAGCAACAAAGACTTAATGGCTTCATCCTCCTTAAAATAGGCAATGTCATGGATGTCATGCGGTGGATTTTCAGGTTGATTATAAGCGATAATATCCAAACATTCCCTTATTTTTCCTAAGCCACGCTGACTCAACACATCAAATTTATACAAGCCAACATCTTCCGCTTCTAACATAGAAAATTGTGTTGTTGGGTAGCCTTTTGGCGGTAAAAAAGTCGCTGAATACGAAGTTATTGGTTTTTCACTTACTACAATTCCTCCTGAATGCACGCTAAGGTGAGAAGGAATACCATGAAGATACGTGCTATAGCGAATGACCAATTTTGAGATGGCATCTAAATTTGATTCGGGAATTTTATGGCGACTCAGCTTATCAATTTCCGTTTTAGGCAAGCCAAAAACTTTTCCAAGCTCACGAATAGTAGCGCGATATTGAAAGGTATTATAGGTACATAACCAAGCTGCATTGGGATAACGCTTAAAAATATAATCAATCACTTTGTCGCGATCACGCCAGGAAAAATCAATATCAAAATCGGGAGGATTTTTCCGATAAAGGTTGATAAAGCGTTCAAAATAGAGATCTAATTCCAAGGGATCAACATCCGTTATTCTCAATAAATAAGCGACGATACTATTGGCACCACTTCCTCTTCCCACATAAAAAAAATGCTGTGACCTCGCAAAAGAAGTAAAATCCCAAGCCATCAAAAAATAAGACAGAAAATCTTTCTGAGCAATTATATCAATTTCCATCTCAATTCGCGCAATTATTTCATCTGTTATGGTTGGATAACGATACGCTAAACCATCCGCGCAAAGCTGGCGCAACATTTCCTCATCTTCTTGCACACTGCCGGTATACGAAACGGGATTTTGTGGAGTTGCATGATCTCCAAACTCAAAATTTACCTGACAAGACGCCAACAACTTTTGCGTTCTTTTAAGGTAATGCACCTCCTCTCCGTACATCTTTACTAAATCATTTGCCGACAGAAACCGTTCTTTTTCATTAGCTTGTTCCTTTTTAGCTAATTTGGATAAGAGCGTATTATGGTGGATGGCTCGAAGTAATCGATGGGTATTAAAATCGCGTTTATTCCGAAAAATCATGGGCTCCAAGGCATGCATTTTTTCTGCTGATAGGTGCTTAAATTTTAGAGGAATATTCGTAAGATCGGCATGTTGGATTTGAAAAAACTCATTCGGTCCTAAATCTGTAAAATCAGTTCGTAAAGGATAAAAAATATAGCAATTATCAAAAGCAGGAAGACGATCTGGGAAGGATTTGTTTTTATGAATGTGTTCAGACAAAAAAAGATTTAATTCATTGAAACCATCGTTATTTTTAGCGATTACCGTCGCTTGAATTGCCATCCCATTTCTGATCTCTGCACCAACGATTGGCTTAATTCCACACCGTTGTGCCGCACGTACAAAAGATAAGGCAGCGCCTGTAGCGTTAATATCGGTAAGGCAGACGGCAGAATACCCATTATCCACAGCCCATTCCACGATTGCATCCGGAGAGATTACTCCATATTTTAAACTGAAGTAGGAATAGGTTTTCATACAATGAAAAAATCTGAGTAAATAACTATTAACTATCTATCAATATAGCGAAGGAGAAAAAGCGGAAATGCCTTAATCCATTCTACTAGTATTCATACCAATCGCACGCATCACCGCACGATCGCCATAGCGATTGCGTATATGATCCAAGGACCTGTACAAACTAGCGTAATCAATTGATTCATCAAACAAGCTGAGTTGGTGATTGCCCGCAACAAGTGCGCTATACCTCAAACCAATTAAGCGAATCAATATACGCCGTTGGAATATTCGTTCAAACAAATCCTTAGCAATGGGAAATAAATCATGATCAGCAGCTGTATAAGGAATGCTTTTTTGTAACGTTTGCGTTTGAAAATCAGCGTAACGAATTTTAACGGTTACGCACCCCGTTAATTTATTTTCCCTGCGCAATTGCAAGGCCATATTTTCAACCATGGCCACTAAAACACCGCGTAGCATGACGATGTCAATCGTATCTTGATCAAAAGTCCGCTCCTTGGAAATGGATTTCCGTTCACTATATTGCTCAACCGGCGAATCATCTACACCCTGCGCTTTTTTCCAAATACTTACCCCATTTTCACCTAAAGCACTTTGCATCATTTCAATGGGCATTTCTTGAATCGTTTTAATTTTTCGTACGCCTAGGTTACATAAGGATTGATAGGTTTTTATACCGACCATTGGAATTTTACGAATGGATAAAGGCGCTAAAAAATCACGCTCAGTGCCAAGATCGACATGCAGCTGATTGTTGGGTTTCGCTTCTCCAGTTGCAATTTTTGAGACCGTTTTATTTTGCGACAAACCAAAAGAAATAGGCAAGCCCGTTTCACGCAAAATGCGTTGCCTCAATTCTGAAGCATAATTAAAGGCTCCAAAAAAACGATCCATTCCTGTAAAATCAATATAAAATTCATCAATGGATGATTTTTCATACAAGGGTACCGCCTCACTAATAATATCCGTAACCATGTGCGAATACTTAGAATAAGTAGCTGAATTCCCTTTAATGACAACTGCTTCTGGACAACGTTCTTTCGCCATTTTCATAGGCATGGCCGAATGAATTCCATAACGTCTCGCCTCGTAACTACACGAAGCAACAACGCCTCGATCACTTGTACCACCAATTAATATAGGCCTTCCAAGTAAACGGCTATCCAATAAACGCTCGCAAGAAACAAAAAAAGTATCTAAGTCCATGTGAACAATTGAGCGTGAAACAGCCATTATAAAGAAATATAGTTAAGATTAAACGTATGCTTGAATTGTGTATCTTTGGTAAATTCAAAAGTACTACTTATTGATTAGTTATTCATCTTTTTAATGATTAATTTTTAAACAAAAAAAAATAAAATATGAAATACGGGACCTACTTGATAGCACTCATCTCCTTACTGCTATTCGTTGAATGTAATACTACCAACAACAAGCAGAATAAAAGAAAAATACAAGAGGAAGAACGTAAAAGCGAAATAAAAAGGAAGCCCAATTACAGCGTAACAATTGATCAAAATGGCTTGTATGGCACATACAAAGGGCTAGAATTTGTAGATACAGGGGATGTCATGTACAACGATGTGGCACATCAATTTTCAAACTTTGTAGCAGACACATTAGGGAAATTCCTAAAAGCCTCCTATATAGCGGGCAACTATTATTCCATCGATTTTAAAAAAACCAAAATTACAACGAAGGGCATGGATATGAAAGACACGGTCGTTTATTGTATCAACATGGCCTTTAAAAAAACAGATAAATGTGGCGCGAGCACAGGCATAGAACATTGCGGATCATGGGGTGGTCAAGCGGATGATTTATTAAAAAAGAGACTTGATGAAACCATCACAAATTTAGCCCCGATATGTATTGGAAGACCGAAAACATGTAGATACGTTACCGACGAGAAATTCAAGGAATATTGGATTCAATTTAAACACAAAAATTACCAAGGAGATTGTGCAAAATAGTAGGCTGAATTAAATAAATATAGTAGAAAAATATTCCTGTATACAAATTAAGTAAGTAGCTTTGCTAAAACAACTAATTATGAAAAAATCATATATAATATTTGCTGCAATAGGTGGATTAATTCTCATTGTATTTCTAATGTATTACAATGCCTACAGCGGCGCTGTCTCTAAACAAGAAAATCTAGATGAGAAATGGAATAATGTACAAAGTGCCTACCAAAGGCGGGCGGATTTAATTCCTAATCTTATAAAAACAGTAAAAGGTGCGGCAAAAAATGAAAAAGACATTCTACTGCAAGTGACTCAAGCAAGAGCGGGAATTGTTGAAGCAAAAACACCCGAAGACTTGGAGATTATGGGTAAAAAAATTAACACCGCAATCAATATAATGTATGAAGCCTATCCCCAAATAAAATCAACAGAAAATTTTAGGGATTTACAAACCCAATTAGAAGGGACAGAAAATAGAATTAAAACCTCGCGGGACGAATACAACCAAGCCACAAAAGAATACAACACACACATTAGAGGGTTTTTCAATAGCATGTTTATTAATCACGAAACATTCCCTAGGAAAACAGGTTTTACAGCAGATAAAGGGGCTGACAAGGTACCAGAAGCGGATTTCTAAGATGGCGAATGAAGTCATTAACGAGGCGGATCGCTTGGCCATTCAAGGTGCCATTCGTGAGGCTGAAGAACTCACGTCGGGTGAGATAAGAGTTCATATTGATAAAAAATGTGCCGGTGATCCGCTAAAACGAGCAATTCAAGTATTTAATAAATTGAAAATGCACGCAACCCAAGAAAGAAACGGCGTGTTAATTTACCTGTCTTTTACAGATCGAAAATTAGCTATCCTTGGAGATGTGGGGATTGATAAAAAAGTGGGGGCTGACTTTTGGGATGGAACCAAAAATCAACTTATTGAAGACTTTAAAAAAAATCAATTCACACAAGGAATAATCAATGCAGTGAAGGAATCTGGAAACAGATTAAAGGCGCACTTCCCATGCGAAGCCGACGATATTGACGAACTAAGTAATGAAATTACGCTGGATTAATGTATAAAAAAACCGCCCTATTATTTGTTCTCCTTTTTACTTGCTTGAATAGTTGGTCACAAATACCAAATGCACCCTACCCTCCCAAACTATATAACGATCTAAATCATATCGGATTTCTAAGCCCAAGTGAAGAGATCATGATGGAGAAACGATTGGAGAAATTTGAAAAGGAAACCTCCAATGAAATTGCAGTGATTATCGTTGATGATTTGGGAGATTATGACGTTTCCGATTATGCCATTAAGATTAGTAATCTTTGGAAAGTAGGAAAAGAGAAAGAAAAAAATGGCATTGTCGTTTTAATAAAACCGACAGGTGGAAAAAGAGATAAAAAAATATTTATTGCCGTCGGCAGAGGACTTGAGGGTGCCATTCCTGATATTACGTGTAAACGAATTATTGAGAATGAACTAATTCCTAATTTTAAAAACGAAGCTCATTTTAAAGGACTTAACGATGCGCTAGATGTCCTTAGTTCTTTATCAAAAGGAGAATATAATTCAGCAACTTACAATAAAAAAACAGAAGGCTCTCTGCTTGTAAAAATTATCATTGCCATCATCATCATCGTTGTATTGATTATCTTCCGGAAAGGTGGAAATGGTAATGGCATGACGATGGGGGGAGCTGGATTTTTTATGGGTACTGGATTCGGAGGTGGATTCGGTGGCGGACACAATAGTGGCGGAGGTGGATTCGGTGGATTTGGTGGAGGAAGCTTTGGTGGTGGAGGTGCTGGCGGAAGTTGGTAGCTTAATTCACAAAATCATAGGTTTTATAATGAATGATCCGCAATTGTAACCCAACTTCTTTACTGATTGAATTATCCGGAATTTGTTGACGAATTACACCACGATAATACGCCTCTAATTTAACTGTCCACGCTTTATTTCTTTTTCCAAAACCACTTTGAACATGGTACAATCCAAGTCCTGTCTTAAATGACAAAAAACTATTGGACGCGCTGCTCGTTTGTGGTAAATTCCAATATGCTTCGGGTGCAAAGAATATTTCAACTATCTCTGCACGACAGGAGCGGCCTTTTTTTCGCTCATTTATAGTAAATAGTGGGACACGAGTCATTAGTGCTAGGTTCAAATAATTTTTATGAACGGTTGAAGTGACTAATTCCTCACGATTTAGATTGGTAATCGTGCTGCTTCTAAAACCAAACTCAGGTAAAAAGTGTCTCCCAAACTGTTTGGTGATACCAAGATTAAAGGAGGTGTTGTTTCTTTCCTCAAAAGCAATATTGTATTGGGCGTAGATGCCAAAATTTTGTTTTTTACGCATGTACATTTGCGCGCTGGAAACAAAGGGAAAAATCAATGTGATTAGAAGGGCTGTTCGATTCATGGCTACAGGAATTATTTCAATAAAACCGCAGCCAAGTAAATGGTTACAGCTTGATCAAATATTTTCAATAATCATAGCAGAAGCACCACCGCCACCATTACAAATGGCAGCACCGCCATAACGGCCGTTGTTTTGTTTTAACACATTGATCAGCGTAACTATTATTCTTGAACCAGAATTTCCTAGAGGATGCCCCAAAGCAACAGCACCACCATTCACATCAACTTTTGCTGGATTTAATCCTAAAATTTTTGTGTTAGCAATACCAACTACCGAAAATGCTTGATTTAACTCCCAAAAATCAATATCACTAATCGCCATGCCTGCTTTTTCCAATGCTTTTGGAACAGCTAAAGAAGGCGCAGTAGTAAACCATTCAGGAGATTGAGCGGCATCAGCATATGAAACAAGCTTTGCAATAGGAGTTAGATTATATTTTTCAATCGCTTCTTTGGATGCTAATAGTAAAGCAGATGCACCATCATTTATGGTGGAAGCATTTGCTGCCGTAATGGTTCCCTCTTTATCAAATGCTGGACGCAAGCCTGGAATTTTCTCTAAAACTACATTGGTGTATTCTTCATCCTTTGATACTATTTTTGGGTCCCCTTTTCGTTGCGGCACGCTTACAGGAACAACTTCATCGTTAAAGTTCCCTTTTTCCCATGCCTCAGAAGCACGTTGGTAGGAGGTGATGGCAAAATTGTCTTGATCCTCGCGACTAATATTGTGTTCTTTAGCACATATTTCTGCACAATTTCCCATTGGCACTTTACTGTAGACATCCAATAGACCATCTTTGGATATACCATCAAGCATCGTGATATTTCCGAATTTAGTACCATTTCTTCCATCCAAATAATGAGGCGTTTGTGACATGCTTTCCATTCCACCAACTACCACAATGTGATTATCACCACAAAGTATAGATTGAGCCCCCAACATGATTGCTTTCATACCTGAAGCACAAACTTTGTTAACCGTTGTACAAGGAACATTATTACTCAAACCAGCTCCTAATGCTGCTTGCCGAGCAGGTGCCTGACCTACGCCAGCTTGCAAAACATTCCCCATAAATACTTCATCAACAGTTGTGTAATCCAATCCTGCTTTATCAAGAGCACCTTTAATGGCAACACTTCCTAATTCAGTAGCGGAAATAGTTGATAATCCACCCATAAAGGATCCTATTGGCGTTCGAACAGCTGAAACAATATATACTTCTTTTAACATGCTATAATTTTTGAACAAAGCTAGCATTTTTATGCTTTAAAAATCTTAAAAAACTAAAGAAATTTTAACTGTCATAAAGTGAAAATTTGTATTTTTGAAGAATGTCGATTAATTCTGATTATTCACTCTGGCTCATACTCCCATGTCTAATCGCATCTTACTTTGCGGCTGTCTATCTTTACTCGAAAAACGAATGGTTTAAGCAACAATCAAAATCAATTAGACTGCTATTAAAAGCGCTTCGAACCAGTGTACTATTCATCCTTTTTTTACTGTTAATAGGACTCATTTTTCAACACACTTCGTATCGAAAAGAAAAACCAGTCCTTATTACCTTAGTGGATAATTCGGCATCCATGCTCTCCTACAATGATAGCGCACAAATACAAAAACAGATTAGCGCGCTTCAGGCAAAAATAACATCCAAATTCAGTGATAAATTTGAATTGGTTACTTATTCCATTGGAAGTGAATTCAATGAAAAAAATACATTTAAGTTTTCTGAACAAACAAGTGCCCTTGAAAAGGGGATTGATGCGATTGCTACCAACTATTTTAATCGAAATGTAGGCGCCTTAATTTTTGTGTCCGATGGAAATTACAATGTTGGAGGAAATCCTATTTATGCTGCAGAAAAACTAAACTTAACACCGATTTTCACTTTAGGAATTGGAGATACTGTACCAAAAAAAGATCATTTTATTCGAAATACAGTATACAATGACGTCGTCTTTTTGAAAAACAAATTTCCCATTGAAGTAGATATTGAAGCGAACCGACTTCAAAATAAAACAGCTCGCTTGAGCCTATGGCAAAATGGAAAGATGTTGGATGCTACCACAATAAATTATTCGAATGAAAAACACCAGTTTCATCAGCATACCTTTTTGGTAGATGCAACTACTCCTGGATTTCAAACATATAAAGTAAAGATAGATGTCATCGAAGGTGAAAGTAGCATAAAAAATAATGAGCAACTGTTGTATGTTGAAGTAGTTGACAGCAGAAGTAGCTTGCTTTTTATAAGTACGGCACCACATCCAGACATTGCCGCCATCAAATCTGCCATTGATAAAAATGAAACGATTGAATCGAACTATGTCGCAATAAAAGACTTTAATTATACGGCGAAAAAGCCAGATTTAGTAGTTTGGCATGAACCCGGGGCACAACTAGATACCAAAATTCAAAATTATTTCAATGACAACCATATTCCCGTATTATACATTCTTGGACCAAATACGCCTGCCACAACTAGCAACAAGCTCAACATTGTAGCCCTTTCGAATTCAAAAAATCAATCCGATGAAGTGCTTGGTGGATTTAATACAGCATTTAGCACCTTCGAACTAAGTGAAAATTGCAAGAAAGCCATTGAATTTTTTCCTCCATTAATTTCTAGGTTTGGGTCGGTAAGAGCCATAAATCCGACAGATATTTTATTGTTCCAACGAATAGGGAGCATTACCAAAACAGATCCACTTTTCTTTTTTGGGAAAAATACACAGCAAAATTATGGGGTAATTTACGGAGAAGGAATTTGGAAATGGAAATTAAATGACTTTATTCGTTCAGGTTCGCATGATAATTTCGATGAACTTATCAATAAATCTATCAATTACTTACTTCTCAAACGACAAGGGGAAGGCTTAAGTGTTTCCTTTCCAAAACGCTTTACCAAAGAAGAACCTGTTATCGTTTCGGCCTCATTTTACAATGCATCCTTGGAACCCATATCGACACCAATTATTTCAATGGTCATGAAGAACGAAAAGGGAACGACTTTTAAATCACAATTTGGTGTGCTTGGAACGAATTACAAATTAAATGCAGGAAAATTAGCGCCTGGTAAATATTCGTGGCTAGTTAGTACCGTATTCAAAGGCAAAACATACACAAAGTCGGGCTATTTTATTGTTGATGACATTCAACTTGAACAAAATAATTCAAGTGCGAATCATAGCACCTTAAAACAATTATCAATTCAATCTAACGGGAAATATAGATTCCTAAAAGAGTATGAAAAAACATTAACAGAGATTGCCTCACGAAACGATATAACTGCCGTTGAATACGAAGAAAAAGTTTTCTTATCGCTAATTGATTTAGCTTGGTTAATGGCACTATTACTTATATTACTTTCATTGGAATGGTTTACAAGAAGGTATATGGGCACCTATTAAATTAAAAAGTTATGACTAGAATTTGGATTTTTACAGTGGCAATCATGTTAGTTATTAGTAATCAACTAATTGCTCAAAAAAACGTTAGAATTGCTTTTTACAACGTGGAAAATTTATTTGACACAATAGATGGTGAAAACGACGATGCTGAATTTTTACCGGGTGGGAAAAATAGTTGGGATACTCAAAAATTCAATGAGAAAATCACCCACATCAGGGAAGTATTATTGGCATTAAAGAAACCTATCATTACTGGTTTCAGTGAAATTGAAAATTATAGCGTAGTACGAAAAATTATAAGCCATAAGGATTTTAAAAATTATGGTATCGTTCATTATGAAAGTCCGGATGCAAGAGGTATTGACGTAGCTATGATTTACGATAGCTCTAAATTAACTTTATTAGAATCTGGAAAAATAAGGTTTGTCTTACCAGGTGAACAAAAAGCTACCACACGGGATATTTTATGGGCAAAATACCAAAGTAAAAAATCAATATTTTACGTCACTGTTAATCATTGGCCAAGCAGAAGAGGTGGGGCAGATGATACAGATGTCAAACGAGTAAAAGCTGCTGAAACGGTAGGACATTTTATTGACTCGCTCTTAATCTTAGACCCTAATTCAAAAATCATTCTTCTAGGCGACTTAAACGATCATCCTGAAAACAATTCAGTTCAGCTCATAAACAAAACGTTATCTCCAATGATTACAAAATCAAGCGGGGAATTTGGAGGGTCGTATAATTATAACAATGAATGGGGAATCTTAGATCATATTTTAATTTCAAAAGGATTGATGAAAGGTAAGCCTACTATCATAAAAGATTCTGGAAAAATTCATTCATTTCCTTTTTTAATTGAAGAATATAAAGGCCAACTTGTCCCAAAAAGAACATACGGTGGAAATAAATACTTGGGTGGATATTCAGACCACCTTCCAGTAAGTATTAATATTAAATTATAATTAAAACTCGCAGTTTGCATATAAAGCAACTTATTGATAATACATCCGTATCAAATATTAACATGGTATTAACAAAACGCTTATCAAAAAGTATAGTTAAAAAACAAAAATATAGTTCAGGTACTTGTATCAACTTATTTATTTCCTTTAGTTTTTTATTCCTACTTGTTTTTTCAGTTAGTTCCCAAATAGTATCCCCGTTTAATATTCGATATCAAGTTAATCAGAAAGGTGGAATAAAAATTCTATCTAATGTTTCTGTATCATGTGGCTCTGGAGTAAATAACTGTGCGACTGCACAAGGAGAAGTTCCCCCATCGGGCAACTATCAAAATGGCAGTTTTACGATGTCCTATGTAGACATTGATGGAGATGCAACCACTTTTAGCTCAAGTAAAGACAGTTTGACCTTACCAAATTGCAGTGAAATTTTATGGGCTGGTTTATATTGGGGAGGAAGAATTGCCGCTAACACCACCAATTACGCTACAAGGAATCAAATTAAAGTAAAAGTTGGTAATGGAATCTATCAACCTTTTACGGCGGATCAAACCTTAGATGTCCCAACTATCAATGGTGCTAACTGGAGTCACCCAAGCTATTTCTGCTTCAAAAATATTACTCCGTTGGTAGTTAGTTCAGGTTTAAATGCTCGATTTACCGTAGCCGATCTCGTTACGCGCACAGGAACATCAAACATGTGGGGAGGCTGGTCGATTGTTGTGGTTTACAAAAATGTATTGCAAACAATGCGTAATCTTACCGTATTTGATGGTTTTGCGAACGTAAGTACTGGGAATTCGTTGGATATTCCTATTAGTGGATTTACCACCCCATTATCTGGCCCAGTTAACTTTGAATTGGGGGTAATCGCTTGTGATGGAGATAGAGATTCGCAAGGAGATCAACTATTGTTTAATGGTGCTGGAACATTCGTTAACGTTTCAGATGCCCTCCACCAAACGAATAATTTTTTTAACAGTACGATTTCCGACAATGCTGTATTAACACCTTTTCGGCAACCCAATTACTCCAATACACTTGGTTATGATGCAGGAATATTCTATCCAAATAACACAGGTCTAAATTATATTGGAAACAATGCAAATTCTGCTGTAATTAGGGTAAGTACCTCTTCTGAGAATATTCTAGCGAGAGCTTTTACTTCTGCCATTGATATTTTTGAGCCAGATCTTCGAGCTACTGTATATGTCCAAGATTTAAATGGCGGATCTGTTAACCCTGGTGATGTATTAGAATATAGAGTGGTTGGGAAAAATATAGGGTCCGATGTATCCTTGAATACCTTTATGACCGATACCTTGGACATTCGTACCAATTTTGTTCCTGGCTCAATTCAATTTATGAATGGCCCTTATATTGGTCCTAAAACTGATGGATTTGGTGATGATCAAGCTGAATATGACCCTATCAATCGAGTGGTTATAACCCGCGTTAATATTGGTGCTAATGCCTTGAACGGTGGCACCATGAATAATTCCCCGAATGGAGCGGATAGTGCCGTAATTAAATTCCAAGTGGTGGTGGTCAATGATTGTCTAATCTTATCCTGCGATAGTACGATTAATAATAAAGCCTATATTTTCGGAACGGGAAATATCTCAAGTAATTTCTATACCAACAATGGCACCTCTGATGTGTATGACGCCAATGGCTGTCCTACGAATAATAATAATGAACTAACCATTAATACGATTGCTTGCCCAGATATTACCATATCGCACAACCAAGTCTGTATAGGTGACACCTTGCAGTTTTCGATGATAAATTCTCTTTATGCCAATTATTTTTGGACAGGGCCTAATGGTTTTTCTTCGAACTTAGCAAATCCAACAATAAATAATGTAGTGGCAGCAAATGCTGGTGTCTATTTCCTTAATATTACGTTCAATGGTAGCACTTGCACTTATTACAACATTGTTGACACAGTTGTAATTGATCCAAATCCTGTAATTAACCTTGTCAATTTAACGAATATTAGCTGTTTTAATGCCAATGATGGAAGTATTTCGGTTTCAGCCTCAAGCACCCCACCCTATTCTTACCTTTGGAGTAATTCAAGTACAAGTACAGTAATAAATGGTTTATCTCCTGGAAATTACACAGTAACTGTCAATGATAATTTAACCTGTCATTCAACCGCTACTTATACCATCACCCAACCAAATTTATTAGTTGCCAATGCAGTTGTGACTTCCAATTACAATGGACAACAAATCAGTTGTTTCAATGCTTCTGATGGAACCGCAACTGTGAATGTGATTGGTGGCACGCAACCTTATTCGTATTTATGGTCGAATGGTCAAACCACGGCGATAGCTACTGGACTAAATATTGGAACAACAACAGTAACGGTTACCGATGCCAACGGATGTATAGCTACCTCTTTGGTTAACCTTACTCAACCCATTCCCATCGCTATGAGTTCTATTCCAACCAATGTCATTTGTTTTGGTGGCTTTAGTGGATCAATAGATTTAACAACTAGTGGAGGAACTTTTCCTTACACCTATGCTTGGAGTAATGGGGCAACGGTTTCCGATGTGATGGGTTTAACTGCAGGAATATACAATGTTCTTGTGACCGACATTAACGGGTGTACCAATACCCTAACAACCACGGTAACTCAACCACCAATTCCCATAACACCGTCCGAAACACATATTAATGTGGGATGTTATGGAGATGCCACAGGATCCATTGATCTTTCTGTCATTGGAGGAACGCCTGGCTATACCTACAGTTGGAGTACAGGTGCTACCACACAAGATATTGCTAATCTACCTTTTGGTATTTACACCGTTTTTGTTACCGATATTAATGCCTGTGTAACCCAATTTTCCGTCACCGTGAATCAACCCACAGCCCCACTCACTAATTCTGCTGTGGTTACCCCAGTTGGGTGTTTTGGACAAAGTTCCGGCGCTATTAACATGGGAGTTTCGGGAGGAACACCACCTTATACCTACATTTGGTCCAATGGCGCTACAATTGATGATATCTCCGCTATTCCAGCAGGAATCTACAACGTTACGGTATTGGATTTTAATAATTGCCTATTACAAGGGTCCTATACCATTACACAACCTGATTCAGCGTTAATCACCTCAGAAACACACCAAGATATTTCTTGCTTTGGCGCAGCAACAGGAAGTATTGATGTATCTGTAATTGGCGGAACACAGCCCTTTAGCTATTTCTGGAACAACGGATTTGTTTCGCAAGATTTAACTAATCTACCGGGCGGTAACTATTCCCTTACCATTCAAGATGCGAACGGATGTCAAGACACCATAAACATTACCCTCATTCAGCTATCGGCTCCTATTTTCTTGACCGAAACACACACCGATGTGCTTTGTAACGGATTCGCTACGGGAGCAATTGATCTTTCGGTATCAGGGGGATTACCTGGGTATAATTATTTCTGGAGTAATGGATTATTTACCCAAGATATCAATGGACTTACCGCAGGAATTTACTCCGTCATTGTTACCGATATTAATCTCTGTACAGACACACTGCTTGTTACCATTGCACAACCCCTTGTACCACTCATTATCACAGAAACACACATCAATCCATCGTGTATCGGTGGGGTTTCCGGAAGCATTAATCTAAGCGTTACTGGTGGAGTTCCTGGCTATACCTATCAATGGAATAACGGGGAAACAACCCAAGACATCGACACCCTTGCCTCAGGAATATACGTAGTACAAGTAAGCGATAGCAATGGATGTCAAATTCCTTTTACGGTTCCACTAGCCGACCCTTCCAATGGGATGGCAATATCAGCTATTGTGAATAACATCTCTTGTTTTGGAGGAGCCGATGGAAGTATTGATTTAAGCATGACGGGTGGAAATCCCGGGTATTATTATGCTTGGAGTAATGGCGTAGTGGTGCAAGATCAATCCAATCTACCCCCTGGTAATTATTATGTAAACGTTACCGATGTTCTTGGATGTGGCTTATTCTTAAGTACACCTATAACACAGCCTGATTCAGCACTTAACGTGGTAATGACCGTTAATTCAGTGGCTTGTTTCAATGATTCAACTGGATCCGTTGTACTCAACGTATCTGGAGGTACTCCAGGATATAATTTCACTTGGAATATTGAGGAATCAACACAAAGTATCTATAATCTTCCTGCGGGAACCTACTCTGGCACCGTAACTGACTCCAATGGTTGTACTGTTTTTGTGAATGCTATTATTACTCAACCTCCTTCAGCTATTACGCTTGCTTCTTTTCCAACCAATGTTATTTGTTTTGGAACAGCTACCGGAGCAATTGATTTGAGTGTTTCAGGGGGAATGCCTAATTACACCTATTCATGGAATAATGGTGCCACTACGCAAGATCTTTCCAATG
>JAIPAL010000049.1 GCA_021740085.1 Crocinitomicaceae bacterium | reverse complement strand
CAGGCGGAGGAAATACTCCTGATGAAGTGGTAGCATACTTCTTAAACGCTTTTAGTGGAAATCTGCGTTTTCATCACACACAGTATAATTGTTGGCTAAATGAAATCTACGATTTATCTGATGGAGGAACCTGTTGTACCAATCCTTTTGTAACCATTCCTGATTGGCAGATTTCAATTTCCAATGATACTTCTGTTTGTTTTGGTGAAAATGTTATTCCTACTTTACTTACTAATACCGGTGGTATAGCACCCTTTTCCTACGAGTGGTCCTACAATGGAAATGTAGTTAGCAGTAATCCTCAATTTACGTTTCAACCTCAAACGAGTGGAACAGCTTGCTTAATTGTTACAGATGCCAATGGTGACACCCTTTCAGAATGCCTAGATATCGTAGTAACTGCGTCGGTTAATCCTCAAATTTCTTTCCTAGATACCGTACTTTGTTGGCCCGAATCTTTTACACTAATTAATGAAACAAATCAGAATACGTTTACCTCGCAATCTTGGTTTGTAAATAACGTTCTTTACTCAAACCAAGAATCAGTGGTTTTTAACCCGATTCAACCTGGATCTTATTCCGTTGAACTTCAATTGACCAATTCTCTTGGCTGCGTATATGACACACTCATTTCGAATGCACTGATTTCTCTTCCAAGCCCACAAGCAGGATTTTCGGCATCGCCTACAATTGTTCAAGTGGATAATCCTTTGGTATCTTTTACTGATCAATCTTTAGGTGAGATAAGTTCGTGGAATTGGACGTTCACTGTCCCACCGTCAATAGAAACAAGTACATTACAAAACCCTGAGTTCTTATTTCCGAATACTATTGGAGGAGAGTACGAGGTTCAACTGGTAGTTAGTAATGCTTATGGTTGTTCGGATACACTAACGGGAATAATTACTGTTTTTGAAAATTACACCCTTTTCATACCCAATTCATTTTCTCCGGATGGGGATGAATTAAATAAGTTATTTAACCCATATGGCTATGGTATTGAAACAAGTAATTTTCAATTAGCCATTTACAACCGTTGGGGTGAATTGATTTTTGTGTCAAACAATCCAGAAATAGGATGGGATGGAAGTTGTGTCAAAACAGGGGAAATGTCGCCAGTTGGAACTTACACTTACAAACTAGATTACCAACTTAAGAATCAGGCTGAACTGAAATCAATTTCTGGTCATGTAAATCTAATACGATGAATCTACCAATCACCCTCCTATGTTTACTCTTTTTTGGCGCTGCATTTGCCCAAAAGGAGGCCAATGTTTGGCATTTTGGAATAGGTAACAGCTTGGATTTTATTAGTGGGTCTCCCGTACAAACCTCAGGCAGTCAGATGTATACTAACGAAGGATGTGCCTCCTATTGTGATGAAAATGGCAACTTGCTTTTCTATTCAAATGGCGGAGGAAGACTTCCGGCGAGTGGTCAAGACGGAGGTAAAATCTGGAACAAGAACAATCAGGTCATGTACGACATGCAAGGAACGGAAGGTGGAGGTTGGAGTGCTGCACAGTCATCCGTTGTAGTACCTTCACCCGGTGAGCCCAATGTATATTATCTTTTTACGATGGAAGAACTTGAATTTGATGGTGACGGGGTAGATCCTTCAGAACCAAACGGCAGAGGGTTGAGCTATTTTAAAATAGACATGTCTCTAAATGGTGGTTTGGGAGATGTTGTTGAAGCGGATGTTCAAGTATATGATTACTCGTACGAAGGGATTTGTGCGATTCGCCATTCAAATGAAACGGATTACTGGATTTTAATCAATCAAGATACAACAGGTATCGGAGTTTACAGTGTCACTCAAAGTGGAGTTCAACTCGCCGGCGTTTATCCGCATCCAGTATTTTTCAACGGATTTGGTATTATTAAGTCTAGCCCAACCCAGAGTGGCGTTGGAGCACCTTGCTGCAATAAAGTGATGACATCCGCGGGACTTTATGACTTTAATTTGTCGACAGGCGTACTCACATTTGAAAGTGATTTGGGAGCTGCGTCGGACTACAATTTTGAGTTTTCTCCGAATGGATCTTATTTATATGCAAGCAATTTCGATCCAAATACGTTCGTTTCTAATTTGGTGCAATATAACGTATTTGCCCCTTCTCAAACGGGACAAACCGTGGAATCAACCGCTCAGGTTATTGTGCAAAACTTCAATGGTTTGTATATGCAATTAGCTTCAGATGGAAAAATCTACTTCACCGAACAAAGTTTCGGTTTTACAACGCTTTTGGGAACGATTAATTGCCCAAATACTTCAGACCCAACGGTCAGTTCTGGCGTTTTATCCTTCCCGAATGATTCCCTTCTTTCGATAGGTTTTTACACTCTCCCAAATTTCCCTTCTTGGATTTTTTATAACAGCTACGAGGCTCAGATTCAATTTGGGCCAGACACTGTTTATCTATGTCAAGGAGATACCCTTCTATTAAACGCAGGAGATGGGATATCTTGGGAATGGGGTGGAGATGCGTCTACCAATACGAGTCAATTTTATACCGTAACCAGTCCTGGAATTTTCAGCGCTACAGTTACGAGCACATGCGGATTGGGGAGTGATCAGATAGTTGTTTTGCCTTGTGCGAATGAAGATCCAGCGGATAGTAACATAGTAGAATTTACCTTCCCCAATGTAATCACACCAAACGGCGATGGCATAAACGATCTGTATGAAATTGAAAATTTACCTGAAAATACCGAGGTAATTATTCTAAACCGCTGGGGTAATCTCGTTTATTCTTCAGTAAATTACCAAAACTATTGGGACGGAAAAGATACGTCTGGAAAGGAGCTTGCGGATGGGGTTTACACCTATAAATTCACAACCAAAACTGGTAGAAGTGGTCATGGGTTTGTGCATTTAGTGCGGTGATTTCTGTCAGACTTCCCGAATTAGTTTTTTAATGCCAGAAACAAAAAAAAATGAAAAGTGGTTTTTGTCAATTTTGAATAATAATAATTCCTAAGAGTTTAATAAAACAAAAGTTTTAGCATTTTGCTTAGCGACGCTTCTATTATCGGAGCGAACACACCGTCACAATATGAACAATCGCAACCAACATATTACTAATTACAAACGGGTGATTCAGTGTTTTGACGGTAACTGGCGTAAGGAGTTTATACACGATTTGCATTAGTAAAAGTGCAATCGCAAATTTGGTATCTGGAAAAATCAATAAGCCAATAGATGCGATAAGTATCGTCATGTAAATCGCTAAAAGAATTCCTCTTGCTGGGTTGAATTCACCCAATGTTTCGACAATTCTAACATTATTGGTCAACATTAAATAGCAAATGGGTATAAGAATAAGGATGTTTAAAATAAGGGAGAGGGTGAGCATTGATTTAATAATTCTTTACATTCTGAATGAAACAGCTAATGATCGGATTTGTTTTCAATTATATTTCCTGGCGGTTGAATATTCATTAATCGAGGAAACTATATAAAAGGAGTCAAAACTTTAGGTTTTATAGGTTTTAGTATTTAACTTTATGTCCGAGATGTTATTTCAACGGGTACTTTTAATCTTGTTCACGGTGTTTTTGGGTCAGGCTCAGGCACAACTTCAAAATTCCCATTGGACATTTGGTTATAATTGTTGGGTGGATTTTACGGGAGGTGTTCCCGTAGGAACTGGAGCGTCGGCAATTTATAGCAATGAACAATGTGCCACCGTATCCAATGAGGCCACCGGTCAATTGCTCTTTTATTCAGATGGGCAGAGCGTTTGGGACGCTAACCACACGGTGATGCCGAACGGGCTGAATCTATTTGGCGGGGCTTATTTGTCTAGTACGCAAGGTCCATTAATCGTTCCTTTTCCAGAAGATAATTCGAAATATTACGTGTTCACCTTGGACGATTTGGAATATGACATTCCCCAGTTGGATAATGGATTGCGTTATACGGTGGTTGATATGAATCAAAACAATGGAATGGGAGCCGTAGACCTTCTCCAAAAAAACGTTTTTTTAACGAATTTTCTAACGGAAAAGATAACGGTTGTGCGCAGTGAGTATATTCGGGGATATTGGGTGATTGTGCATAAACGTGAAAGCAATCAGTTTTTGGCGTACAAAGTGGACGGCTGTGGAGTAGATCCAATTCCAGTGATAAGTAATGTTGGAACGGAACTCTTAGGTGCGAATTCTAATTTTGATCCGCACATGCCTTTTTATGGTTCCATGAAAGCTAATAATGCGGGAGATAGAATCGCTATGCCGATTGACGACAGTAAATTAATTGACTTTTATTCCTTTGATGCGGCAAGCGGTCAATTATTCAATCCGATCACGGTTGAGGTTACCGACAACACGCCAGCATCACCTATTCGAAAATACGGGTGTAGTTTTTCGCCGGACGGAAGCATGTTTTATTATACCAACAACATTTCAGTTTATCAGCTCAAGCTAACGGCTTATGATTCGCTTTCTATTGCCACGTCGCATACCTTGATAGCCACTCCGACAAATCCAACCTTTCAAATAGAGGAAGGCCTGGATGGAAAGTTA
This sequence comes from Crocinitomicaceae bacterium, assembly GCA_021740085.1. Taxonomy (GTDB): domain Bacteria; phylum Bacteroidota; class Bacteroidia; order Flavobacteriales_D; family Crocinitomicaceae; genus UBA952. The sequence goes on along the minus strand of JAIPAL010000049.1, from coordinate 11,879 downwards.
TACGTAGCGATTGGTGGTAGCAATGTGTTGGATGTAATTAATACGCCGAATAGTTCTTTTTGTGATTACACGAGCAATGCGCTTTCGACCAATGGACTTGTTTTGCTTGGACTCCCTGCGAGGGTGCCCGAACGCAACTTTTCAAGCCCTCCGATCACGATGCTTCCCGATTCTTGTTGGCAAAATACGACCAGTTTTTCCATCAATACGGGCTTATCCATAAATCAAGTGAGTTGGAACTTTGGTGATCCAAATTCCGGGGGAAGCAATACTTCAATGAGTTTAAATCCAAGCCATTCATTTTCTAATGTCGGAACCTATGCGGTTTCAGCCCTTGTGGAATTTCAATGTTATACAGACACCTTAGAACTTACGCTAACCTTGGTTGATTGTCCTCAGGATCCTCCGGCCGTAATTCCAGATTCTCCCTTGCTTATCCCTAACGTGATTTCTCCCAACAACGACGCGTTAAATGATCTTTTCGAAATTGATAATTTACAGGAGAATACAGAATTAATCATCCTAAACCGCTGGGGTAATGTTGTTTTCTCAACAACCAATTACCAAAACAATTGGGACGGAAAGGATACGTCTGGAAAGGAGCTTGCGGATGGGGTTTATACGTATAAATATAAAACTAAAGATGCTAAAATTGGTCATGGGTTTTTGCATTTAGTGAGGTGATTCTTTTACCTCGCTCTCAAACTCTTTATTTAATAATGCGCTTTTCTTTCAGAGTGAGCGTGAAGTGTGAGAGATTAGATCCTAATAAAAATATGAAACTGTAATTCAGACTAAACTTTCCCTTGATTTTCGTATTTTCGATGTGTGAAATCGTTGTTATTCCCTTTGTTACTGCTATTATCCTTATCCTTAACCGCTCAATCCGAATGGACGATTGTTTTGTCGACGAAAATACCTGATGCGCGCATGGGAGCATGGACCAGAGGAGATTACACCATTTTGGTTAACCTAGATTCTATTTCTACGCATTTTCGAAGGTGCCAGCAAAGCATCACAAGATCGCTAGAATATTATAAAGACCAGGATTCAAACCTAGCTAACTATTTCAGGGCTACCCAAAACAGGTACGGCAGGGCCGCAACACAATTGGAACAGGCTGCAAACGGATTCGATTTAAAAACCTTGGTTATTTATGAAGGAGTTGAGAATGCCAATCGAAATTTAGAAGATTGCAGAATACTTGAAAGTTACCTCAAGAATTTGGTGGAACAAGGGAAAGCACTTGTTTACTTCAAAGGTGAACGCATTTATACATTATGTTGTACTTCTGAACTGATCAATCAAGGCCGCCTTGAAACGGTTCAGGATATTTTGAATCACGGGTATGAAATAAGAACTTTTTATGAGGACCCGGATAATTCCCTTTTCATTGATTACAGCATCATGGGTTGGTAATTTACGCAATAAAGAAATCACTAACTTCGTGCGAAACTGAACAAGATCAATTGTTTTATGTTTAACAAAAAATTAAAATGTAAAAAAAGGTTCATGAAAAACGCCCTCTTTCTGTTGTTAGTATTCTTTCAATTCTCACTGTTTTCTCAAGTTGATAACACTATGTATGGGTTATATCAAATTGCTAATCCCCCAAGTTTTCAATTTGCCAGCATAGATCCTATAACAGGACAAGTAACTCCAATTGGCGCTGCTGTATTAAGTTCCACGGTGAATTCAACAGGGGCTGCTTTAAATCCATACAGTCAAACCTATTCTTATCAAGATGAAGATTCTTGGTTGTCCTTAAATTTACAAACAGGCTCTGTTGTGAATGATGTCATGGTTAGTTTACCAAATACCTATGGCTACTTTGACAATTTCCGATTTAATACAGCGGATTCAACCATGTACGGGATTTATAATCAGGTAATTACTGATCCAATTACAGGTTCCATAAATTTAGATTTAAAGCTTGCTACCTGCGATTTAACCACTGGGCTTGTTAATTTAATTTCACCCAACTCAGTTGCTCAAAGTTATACCATGTCAGGCAGTACGATTGACCCGTTTTTAATGGTGTATTATTTTGAATCTGAAGGGAAATTTATGGGCTTGGATTTATACAACGGTGCATTTTACAGTCAGCCCACCATTTCCTTGGCAACAATCGGTTCGAGTTTTGGCAACTTTGCTTACAGTTGTGCTGACACCTCAGTATATGGATTAATCATGAACGATGGTTTGAAATCCTTGGGTAAAATAAATCCTCAAACGGGAGTGGTTACTGCACTTCCAACCCTTCTTAACTTTGACAATTATGTAATGAACTCTGGTGGGGCAATTGACCCAATCAGCCTTTTATATTACTTTCAAACAATGGATACTTTAGGTCAAATTAATTTGGTCGGATTATCGTTGCTGGACGGTTCCGTTGCCACACAGAGCTGTATTTCTGCGAATGGTAATTACTTTACGATGTACCGCATCCAAAGTGATTGTTATGAAGCTTCTCCAATGCGCTTGAATCAAGCGGCAATAATTTCAGAAATGGACGACTTCCATGCGAGTATTTACCCTAATCCGGCAAACGATTTCATTAACGTGAATTCGGAATCTCCGATACATCAAGTTGATATTGTGAATGCGGATGGAACGCAAGTAGAACGCATCAAAACGAATGAAATGAACGTTCAAATTCCATTAGAATCATTGGAAAATGGAATTTACTTCCTAAAAGTTAGTTCTAATGATGAAATCTATACCGAACGTTTCATCAAAAATTAATTGTAAATATTCAAAAATCTCTCCGAATATCGTCATCCTTTATTAAAATCAATTGTGATTACATGAAATCTTTGGGAGTGACAAAAGGAGATATTAATTGATTCGTACTATAACACAAGTCTAGCGGCACCTCTTAATCTTGCTTCTAAAAAACTAACCAATTGAAGATTAAATCCACCTGAAAGATCTGACTTTGGGTATTTCTCTGAAAATCTACCATAAAATGATCTTGTGAATTATTGATAATTTTTTTTACAAATTAAATCTCTTTTTAAATGTCTCGAAGTTTTTTAATACCTCTGTGCTTGTTAAAGTTCGGCTGTAAATATTGACTTGTGCGACATTACCTGAAAATTCATCGGCTTTAGACCATTTAGACCATCTGCCACATATTCTCATGACTTTCGATGACGTCCATTGCCAATTTGGTAAATTGGTCGAAAAAGCCTCTTTTCCATCTAAATAACCAATACATCGATCGTTTTTTTTGTACGTAAGTACTAAATTGTGCCAACTATCATTAACAACCATTCCGAAATCATTATTCTTGGTAATAAAATTGTTTCCACTATTCTTTGCAGCAAAATAAGCATGTGACTTTCCTATGTAAATATGGCCTCCATTAGAAAGTGATTCATTTTGAGTTGCCAACGTCATAATTTCCGAGAAATCGTCATTTTCATTGGCAGTTTTGAACCAAATTGACCAAGTGCCTGCGTCAATTTTTAGATTTTCCGCATTGATGTCTATTTTTGATCCAGAAGTGACTTTGAAACTTTTTACTCCTTCTTTATTAAAAATGGGGGCATTAATTAATTTTCCATCATTCCCCTGACCACTTAAGTCTTTCCAAATTAATCCTGTTCCTGAGTAGCTCTTTGAATCTGATGCGTCCAAGTGTAGAATGAGACCATCAGGAATGATCTTTTCTGATGCAGTCAGAGAATCTGCAGATGTGTTAATATTTATTTTTGAATCTTGATTATCTGAGCCGCAACCGATTAACACAAAGGTCATAAGGATAACTAATCCAAAAATTTGATGATTTATTTTCATTACAATAAATATTTCTATGTTTTAAAAATAAAAGTATAGTTTTTTTGATAGAATTACATACAACGTTAAAATAAAGCATCAATATTTATTCTTTAACCAATATAAAAAAATCGAATTATTGGTTGTAAAATTTTATGAAAACACTTTCACTATCTATTATTTTATTGAGTTTGAATTTAGCTTCAGCTCAAACTACTTCGAACATCGACTCTGTCGGATGTCAAAATGATTCTACACTAATAAAATTAGATGCGTTTTATTCAGCTTATGCAAAAGATATGGCGAATTGGAGTCCTGAAAAAAAGAAACAATTTAATGAGCTTTTCTTCATGCAACGTGGACATATAACCATACCCAAAGAGCCTATTAAATTTGAAGAGTAAACAAAAGCTTACTTTTAATCGACTTTTTTCTTTTAATCAATTTCTATAATGAGGGCATACTTTCTTATTAATTTCAATTATTTCTTTAACACTTCCTGTCGAAAATGTAAGCCCCAATTAAGAATTTCATTCATTTATTCAATAGGGAAAGTCAAGGTTCCCTAGTCATCTATTTTCTAAATTGAAAGCCAGTATCTGTTATGAAGGATGCAGGCTTTTTTTATGCAAAGCTTGTCTTTAAAAAGGATTACATTTTCTTAATACTACGTAATCACGGTAATTAAAATTGAATGATGAACTTTGCAAAAAATTAGCTATGGTTTCTCTTTTTATTTCGACTTGTATTTCCTTGTTTTCACTGATAAATCCACTCAGTGCAATGCCCGTTTTTATCTCGTTAACATCAAATTATCCAAAAGCGCACCTCATGCGTACGGTTCGTAGAACTTCTTTCTATGTTTTATTGATTTGTTTAATCTCCTATTTGTTCGGGGAATATGTTTTAAATTTCTTTGGAGTTTCTATTTATGCCCTAAAAATCGCAGGGGGAATCATCATTTCAAGGTCTGGTTTTTTATTACTTAATGCACAGCACAAGAAAGACGTGGAGGGAGCAGTGGAGGAAGAATCTCGCTTGAAGGAAGACATCTCTTTCAGTCCATTGGCGATGCCCTTGTTGGCGGGACCTGGCTCTATTTCACTATTGATTAATTTATCCTTGAAAACCGATATTTTTGCAGATAAAGCAGCTGTCATCGTTGCAATTTTAGCAGTTTGCATAGGGATTTATGTCACCTTGCTTTCGGCACCATTTATTTTGAAATACATTGGACAAGGCGGCTTAAGAACACTCTCAAAAATAATGGGACTTATCGTTTTATCTATTGGTATTCAGATGATTGTTGACAGCTTGCGATCTATGTTTTAATAGAGATTTCGGAAGGCTTAAGACAGTCGTATTTCATAGAATGTTATTGCTTCAAGTTAGCTGTCTCAAAATATGTTCCGGTTTGACATTCAGTCAAATCGATAGTTAAACTTTGTTGATCCGCTGAATTTTTAATTTTAAGGGTATAATCATAAAACTGAGAGATTCAAAGTCTGGGTTAACGATTATGTAACAATTAGACTTATTCAGGTTTAACAAATAAGTTATTTTAATCCCACCTAAAGACTAGAATCATGAAAGCATCCTTGTTAAATGAAAAGAACCATATTCATCGTATTTCTTTAATTCAAAGTGGTTTGATTGCAACCATCCTGCTAATTGTTTCACCATTAATTACCATTTGTTACGAAATATTTAAATTAGACTACCACATCCTTGAACCATCTATTGCTCTGTTGGTAATTGTGGTCATTCTATTCTATGTGAAGAAAGGAATGTTTCTTCAGAAGAATTATGGAGAGTTCATTCCTATCATTCACAGGATACTCCGTATCCTTTCCGTTGGAACTATGTTAGTATTTTGTATCATAGATCTATTTGGGAGTGGAAATATATTAATGAGCGAAATCACGTTAGTTTTTCTCGTTTGTGTTCCTATTGAGATTTATATTACGATGTCTAACAGAAACAGGATTATGGCTCATTTAAATCACCAAAACTATAAATCAATCACCTTATTTTTTATTCTAAGTCTTTTTTTCACTTGTCTTACCGTGATGATTCTTCTATTAGGAATACATTCTCATCCTATCATGTTGATTCTCTTCTCTGTTTTATTTACAATACCATTATTCTTTATCGTTCTTCTTGGGCGTGAATTAATTGTCTGAAAAAATCTTATTCTTAGGTTGATGAAGCCGAAAAAAGACAAGACAATTCCCGAGTTTAAGGTATCAACTTTTCAATTACCTTTGGATGACAATTTTTTATATGCGAAACCTACTGTTTTTTATAGGAGCAATCTCCTTTTTAAGTGCTTGTAATTCGGGCGAAAAGCCACAAGAAAATCAAGTTAAAGCGCCGAAGATGGCGGATACGACCACCCAAATCATAAGCCAACTACCCATGCCCACTGGTTTAAGCTTCAAAAAGTTTACGCTAAAGGCCGAAAATTGTGACCTGCCTTTTGATGACGAAATGGAAATCGATGAGGATTGGTGCAATACGCGAGAAATTAATGGCTTGAAGGTTTTCATGAAGGACACTGAGGTAGCCCAGAAAATCAATGTTTTGATTGAAAAAGAAATTACAGGTGCCGGAGGAGGGAAGAAAAAATCACTTAAGCAGTTTATAGCTGAAATTAAAAATTCATCCAATGAGGCGGGGGAAATGGAATACATGCAAGATTCTTATACTTGCACCTTGGCAGATTCTTCCAATACCTTTCTATCGATGTATATCTTTTTTGAGTATTATGCTTTTGGTGCAGCACACGGACAGCATGGCTCTTCAGTGCTAAATATCGACCTAAAAACTGGAAATCAAATTAAGTTGAAAGATGTATTGATTGACAATTACAAATCTGCTTTGAAATCATTAGCAAAGCGAAAGTTTTTGGCGCAAAATGGAAACGAAGGATGGTGGTTTTTAACAGAAGACGATCAACCTTTTGAATTACCAAAGGTATTTTCCATCACTCGAAAAGGAATTACTTTTTCTTACCAACATTATGAAATCGGTCCCTACGCTGCCGGTGCTCCAGAAGTGTTTCTTAGTACCAAAGACCTCGGCTCCTTACTTAAAGAAAATCCGTATTTGAATTAACCCGAGGGTATTATTGTTTTTTAAATCTGGTAGCCTTTATTAGTTGGTACTTATGAAAATCCTTTAGTCACGTTTCTCAGGAAGTTCATAGTTGATTTTTAACAAATCAATCACCAAATTAATCTGATCTTTCAACTCGGGACGATTTTCGGACAATGAATTTTTTAACGCATCCCAACTCTTTTCGATTTCTAACTCTGCCCTTAATTCTGCTGCTTTACGTATAACTTCTGTTCCTTCACGCATTGCCGCTTCCGCTTTATCACTTTTCCAATCTTCGCTCATAATTCAAGTATTAATAGTTATGTTTTTTGTCTATTCTATATTCGTTTCCTATACTTCTTCGTAATCGTCAAAATCGTTTTTGTCCTTGTCTTTAATTTTTGATTTTAGATCATCAATGGGTTTGCCACTTAGTATATAGTTAAAGGCATTGATCATTTTAAAAAACATACCTACTAAAAACAGCGCACCAATAAATTTAAAGATGTATCCAATAATGGCTGTTTGTTCGATATCGATAATGCTGCGATAAAACCATTCTGCAATGTTATTTTTAGCATAATCAGCATTGAATGCCAAAAGTACAAAAGCAATTAAGGCTCCTATAATAAGGATGATTTCATTCCTGCGGTTAAAATTAGTTGTTGCTGCACTATTATTCGTTTGTTTACCAAAAAAAGATAGTTGCATCATGGATTTACGTTCATCATTCTGTAAGCGACCAATTAGATAAATACAAAAAATGGAAAGGGTAGGCGCGATGTTTATAAGAGTTATTTCTGTCTTTGTTTTGTTGAGGCAAAATAGGACTAAAACATTCACTAAAAACAAGTATTTAGCACTTTTTATAAGATAAAATTCAAGAACTGTTCGTTGATTTCTACCTACCAGTAACCGAATGCAAGCGTCGATAAAAAACCATATGAATCCGTAGATCGCGAATAAGACACCAAGTCTAAATAGTAGGGTAATTAATTCCATCGTTATTTTGGCGTTACAATAAATTGTAGGTACTCTTTTGATGCCTCTGGAAAAGTGGCCGGATTAAAGTCTTTGCTGATAATTCGCCCTTCTGTTCTCCTATTGAGTTGGTTTATTTTCTCATAAAGAACATCGTCATTTTTGAATTGATTGATGTACTCTTTTGTTAACAAGATGCTTTTTCCACTTATTGGATCTATCCAAGTAGCAGGTTCTTTTTCACCTTTTCCAACAGGAATAATTCTTCGCGGATCAATTTTTAATTCCTCTACTAAATATTTATAACAAGCCCTAGCTCGATTGATTGATAGAATTTGGTTTTGACTTTCTTCTCCACGCGAATCGGTATGTGAGATTAATTCAATGACTATTTCTGGGTAATTAGTAAGTAATTCAGCCACGTATGCGAGCGAATCAGCTGAATTTACTGTGGAATCATTGATAAAGGTCCATTTATTAAATTCATAGCGAAGCTCAGGAAAGCGGATTATTTTTTTGTCTTCAAATACGGGCTCATTTATTTCTGCCATTAAGATGTTTTTTTGTCCTGTGGCATCAATCACCGTAACCGTATACTTTCCCTTGTTGAGTTCTGAAAGATCTTCTGTTGTTTTCCCATTTGACCATGCGATTTTATATGGAGGCACTCCGCTACTAATTGTTAGGTCTATTTTACCATCGTATCCTTGAAATGTGCTAACGTCCGTGCTTTGAAGGCTGCTAATTAATTTGGGTGGCGGAATGCTTTTTGCAGCATACAGATCGCAATCTTTTCCATCTCGATTGCTTGCCCAAATGATTTCGTTTCCACGTTTTATTAAGTAGGCATCAAATTTTGGGGTATTAATTTTTTTTCCAAGGTTAATCGGCTTGGACCAATTATTCCATTTCCCCTTTTTGATGCTGTAGTAAATATCCGCATCGCCCTCACCTTTAAAACCATTACTTGCAAAATATAAGGTATCGTTGCTTGGGCAAAGAAAAGGTGAGATTTCAAATCCTGGTGAATTAATGACATTACCCATGTGTTCTGGACTGTTCCACCCCTCACTTGATTTTGTCGATACATAAAGATCTTCCTCGCCTTCAGAATCACTCCCTTCAAATGAAAAAACGAGAACGTCTTCGTTTTGAGATAAGAAGTAGGAAACAAATTTTCCATCAATGTCTAAGTCAGGAATCGCCACTTTAATTGGAAGACTCCAGATCGTATCTTTTAAGGTTGATACGGCAATTCCTTTTCGAATGTCCTTTTCAGTGGTATAGGTCGAAAGTAAATATAGCCTTGATGATGCAGTGTCTTGTATGGAGGCGAATACGGCATTATTTAATTTGTTATTAAGATTTCCCATTGCTTTTCCAGCGCTCCATTCCATTCCGTTGTATTTGCTGGTCCAAATATCTTGGTCATAAATACCACCGGTATTCTTTATTTCTAAGGTCCTCACAAAATACATTGTTTGTCCATCAGGAGAAAGGGTTGGATTTGTTTCCTCAGCCGAACTATTGATCTGTCCTGGTAATCTTAAGGGATCTGTAAAATCATAGATTTGAGCCATGAATTCAAGGCTGAAACTGCAAATAAAGAATAGAAGTTTGGTCCTAAAATGCATAACTAATCATTATTTCGTGTCCACCGTTGCTAAAATAATTAATTCGGGTGGTCGCAAATTCCATGGAATACCCAATTTTCAATTCGTCACTAATTTCCATTCCGACCATAATTCCTGCTGATGCACCTAAATGATAATTCACTCCTGCCCAAAAAATATAGTTGATGGTTGCTAAGGCACTAAATTCATACGATAATTTATTTGCTTGCATTCTTTTTATCAAAATGGCGGGTTGTATGTCGAGCCCATTGCCAATAGAGAAATTATAGACAGTCATTAGGTTCCAGTGCGTTCTTTGATCAAAATTAATGTTTGAATTTCCAAAACTAATATAGTTTTTAGCAAGTTGCTTTGCCCCAATTGACAGGAAGAAATTACTGCTATTAAGTGCCAATCCTGCTCCTGTATTAAGTGACAGCTGGTTTAATTTTCCTTGCGTAAACGCATCGTATTCCGTGTCTCCTCCATTATAAGGCAATAGAGGGTCTGATGAGTTAAGCACGACTGCTCTTGCAGGATTAAAAGAATGATTGCTCAAACCTAGACTTGCACCAACTGATATTTTCCACTTGTTATTTATTGGAATTCTGAGGGCATAGTTTCCGATAAAGTCAGTGGATTTGAAAGCCCCGTAATTATCAGAAATTAGCTGCCCACCTACAAAATGGCTGAGTTTTAGCTTCTTTTTTTTGCTAAAAGGAACAATTTCTTGACCGATTCGACTAGCAGGATTGAAAATTACTTTTTCTTTCTTTTGTATTTTCGATTGCCCAAACAATGCCACAGTTCTTGGTTCTAATCCGAATCCAAGCATTTGCCATCTCCCAATTAAGGTAACTTCGGTTTGGGGATTAATTGCCATCGCTGCAGGGTTGTAAAGGGCTTTGTTTAATAGGAATTGGCTATATTGTGGTAATTGTTGGCTTGTTGCTACACTTGTTAGCATTATCATTAAAGACAGTAAGAGCTGTTTCAATCGAATCATTTTAATCGAATTATTGATACGGTTCCATTCAGTGGCTCACTTGTCTGATCCTTCGCCAGTTCAATGATAAAGTAATAGGAACCAACCGGCAACAGCTCTCCATTATACGTTCCATCCCATTCATTACTGCTATAATTTCCTTCAGAAGATTCATACATAAGCTCCCCCCATCTATTGTAAACTTTAACAATGTTAGTTGGGTATTTCGCATCTATCCCCACAATTCCCCAGGTGTCGTTTTGGTTATCACCATTTGGTGTAAAGGCAGTTGGAATTACAAAACCACAAGGTTCCACTGTGATTGATAGCATTCCGTAAGGACCTTCACATCCGTTTACCGATTGAGTTACATAAAATATAGCGGAGGTGTCGTTGGAAGGATACAATTCATCGTCACTAAATAAATAGTTATTGAGACTTGAATCATTGTACCAATTGAAAGTCCCGGCTCCGTTGATATTGGTAATTTGAATACTGGTGGTTGTTTCATCTGCGCAAAATATAGTATCACCAGCAAATAGCGGCACTTGTGGGCCGTCTGTCAGGGCAATTGTTTGACTTCCAACCAGCACATTGGAGCAATACGCATCATGAATTGAATCCAGTACATATGTTCCGACTGAATTTCCTATTAGTATGGGCAAAGAATTTATGTTGAGCACGCTTTGAGGAACGCCATCTAATGAAAAATAGATGTCCCAATTTGGTGTGCCAGTCACCAAAAGCGATAAAGGATTAAACGATTGTCCAATGCAATAGTAATCACCCCCTGTTAATTCGAGTAAGCTAGGACGTGCTCGAATAGTAATCATTGCGGTATCGTAAGAAAGTTGATTACAAATAGGTAAAGAATAAATAATCTGATAATTGCCAGGGTTGGCGTTCGATAAATTTATTATTCCCGTAACCGGATGTACATTTAATCCAGCAGGAATGACATTAAAACTACCATTTGCAGGATAGGTGGGGTTTAAGGTAGGTGTTAAATTACTTCCCCCAACACACGCATTAGCAGGATATTGCAATCCTAAATCAAGGTTGTTGGTGGTAATTTGAACATTTGAAGTATTGCTGCAGGAGAGTAAAGTACTCAAGCTTAGATCATCTAAGGCGAAATCATTTCCAATTGCGGAATTGTTCAGATCGGTAAGTACAATTGTGATAGAGGAATCATTGCCAGAAAACCAATTATAAGATGTGCTAACCCAATCACACGTAATTAATTGCAGCGTATCAACTCCCATCGTTACGCCATTGAAAACCGCCTGTATTTCTGCAGGATTTGTATTCGTTAGACTTTGTGCAAAATAGGTAAACACATAATTTTTATTTTTTTCTACCGCAATTGTTTGTTCCCAAAAAGGACTCGTTCCGTTTGTTGCGCCATTGAGCACCATCAT
>JAIPAL010000048.1 GCA_021740085.1 Crocinitomicaceae bacterium | reverse complement strand
AACATGATAACATCCAGATAAACAAAGCTATTAGAAAGGTGATTTAACCAAAAATTGGTTTCTTTAAGACCGCTTTTTATTTTGATGCGTTTTGAAAATAATCGCTCCAGTGCATTTTTTGGCTTGTCTGAATAAAACACCGATAACCAAGGGTAGATATTAGTTACTTTGTCTGGGGTATAAAAACGGCATAAACAAGCGATAAATTCATTTTCGTCAAATGGTTTCTGTGCTTCTTGAATGTACACAATGATCAATGCTTCGAATAATAAGACCTTTAATTTCTCTTCTTGCGTTAAATCAAATTTCATTTCCTCCGAAAAAATAAGTCGAGTGGGAGACCCAAATGTTAATCCGGTATGATTAGCAAAGAAATGAAGGATCTCATCGTTTTTCTCATCGGATCCTCCCTTGAAATGCGTTGAATCAGCAATGACAATTTCACCACTATTTACGTAAGTAAAGTATTTTGCAATCCAGTTTTTGGCGCTTGGGGAAAACATTTTATAGTTATAATTTACCCGCTAAGGTAAGGGCTTTTTTCGCGGTATAAAAAACACCTCCGTCAATTGAAAAAGCTTCAAAGAGTAAAACATACACACCAATACTGGCTTTGAAATTAGTATCTGTTATGCCATCCCAAGAAAATGAACCATTTGTGCCTAGATATTCATTGCTGAATAAGCTTCTTACCACTCTACCTCGATCGTCAAATACGGTAGCTTTTCCTAATAATCCCTCTTTTGTCATGACATAAGAAACCTGAAGTACGTCCTCAAAACCATCAAGGTCCGGTGAAAAAACATCGTTTGTTAAATTTATTTCCCCGTTGGTTAAGGCAGGAAGATATTGGGAATTAATTCTTCCCGGTGTTCCGAAACCAACCGATTCAGCAGCAGAATGCCAGTTATACGGACTAGATGATGGCCCATTTGGATCAATCCGTTCCAATGAAACACCGTCAACATCATCTAACAATTTAAACTGCCAAGAATTGTAGTACGAAACGGAATCAATTACTTGGTAATTGTTTATTAAGTATACCTGACCAGAATCATTGTTGTAACTCGGTAATTCACAGTAAACAAAAGTTCCTGCTACGCTAAAGGGATAATTTTGCTTGACAAAAGCAGAGTCTTTACCAACTACCGCATATCCGCCAGGTTTAAGGATAAAATCGTGTGAGATTATTTTGTTGTTATCGATGGTGTCATTGTCAAAATTGGCCAATTCCATGTTTTTCAGATTAAACATCTTCTGCGAATTGTTATATAATTCTATCCAATCGTAACCGCCATTCAAGGGATTTTGAAGAATTTCATTAATGATAATATCTCCTTTTTGTGGTGTTTCGGTTAACACAAACTCTCCGGAAAGATTGGCGATGTTCATCCAACAATCGGCAACGGGAGAGATCGTAATGTTATAAATCACGGAACTTTGCAAATTTTCAATAAACTGAAGGGTAAATTGAGTGGGGTGATTTCCACTGATATAAATGCTTTGAATGGTCAGTGGCGCAACCGTTTGGATAATGGCATTCGCAAGACTTGTTGAATCCATTCCCTCGTCGAAATAAACCTCTAAATAATTCGGTGCTAAGGCGATTAGTTGTGTAATGTTCGGCGAATCCGTATCAGGCGTTATATTGTAGACAGAATTAACGAGTCCTGGTGTTCCTCCCATAATCCAAGTGGATGCCGTCCAATTATCACCATCTGAACATGGGTCTAGTGGGTTGATTAATTCCAAGGAATAACCGCCGTCCTTTTTTACATCATCTTGGTACCAATCATCTGTATAAACTAGATAATCAATGAATACACCGTTATCGTCTTTTAAAATAATACTATCTCCAGCATTATTTAAGCTAGGAAAACTAGTAACACCAGCTGGAACCATTGGAGAAAACAAGGGGATACTAGAGGTAGCTGCTAAAATTAAATATTCACCGGGCAGAAGCCAGGCATTTGCAATCGTTCCTGAGGAAGAGCCATCTGTGATGCGCCAATTTTGGACATTGAATATTTTATTGCTTTTGTTATAAATTTCCACATATTCCACTTCAGGCAAGCCAATAACAGGGGTAGGGTCTGCAAAAAATTCATTGATAATCACATCGCCTTTTAGTGGAATTTCAGCGACCAAATAATCAAAGTTAATGGTTTGATTTCCTGCGACATTACCCACTAGATCCGTGATATTTGCCGTGTTTAGTGTGTAAGTAGTTCCATTAACAAGTGAGTTCGTTAAGGTTAAATGAACCAAGGATAAATTTGCTCCATCTTGAACAGCATTGGAGATACTCTGGAAGGGCATTAAAGAATAGTTGGTAAGTAAATTGGCACTTGCCGTTGAAATCGCCTCATTAAAATAGACATCTACTTGGTTTTGCGAAATGACAATGGCCGTGTCTACTACTGGCACAATAATATCAATAACCTCATTGCCGATATAAACATTGTCATAATAGAATTTAGTGGCATTACTCGCCGTATATGTGCAGAGAACACCAAATGAGTTGCCGATTAAATTACTAGGATCATTGCCACTCGCTTGAAATATATAGTTTCCTCCACCAGAAAAATCCACGGCTAGTTCCCAGTCTCCAACGGCATTTCTTTTTACCCGAACTGAGGAAATAAAACTATTTGCAATTTGTCCATCAATTCCCGCGCAAATTTGAGTTGAAATACCACCTTGTAATTTAAATAATCGGATGGCATCGGTTGCATTTGCTTCCCCAAACTGCAGGTAATAGCCATTTTGTGTAAGGGTTAAATTACTGTTATCGGCACATAAGTAAACCCGCCCAAAATTACTGGTAGACGAAGCAATACTTTGCTTTACATAAATTTGCCACTCTTTGTTAGTAAGATCAATTAAGCCATGAGGTATCGAAAGATAGGACGTACCAGCAATTGAATTGTTAAGTTGCAATTGACCGCTAGCATTAACAATAAATTCGGAGGTGTTACCCTGCCAAGTAGGGTTTGTCGTAAAATCACCATCAGAAAAGGTTTCTGTTGTTTGGCCAAGGGCGCTGCCAATCAACAATAACAAGGCTATAAAAGAGAAAAAAAGTCGCATAGAGTATTTGTTCCCTCCAAATGTATAATTTTACAATGAGAAATCAAGGCGTTTTAACAATTGATAACAATAATATAAAGGCATGAGAGTAGCAGTAGTAGGCGCAACTGGAATGGTTGGAACAGTTATGTTACAAGTTTTACGGGAACAAGCTTTCCCAATTACAGAATTATTTCCAGTGGCTTCAGAAAAATCGATTGGAAGCACACTAGATTTTGGAGGATTGATTTATCCCGTGATAGGTCTACAAGAAGCCTTGGATAAGCAACCAGACATTGCCATCTTTTCTGCCGGAGGAGCCATTTCGTTGGAATGGGCGCCTAAATTTGCGGAGTTAGGCACGGTGGTAATTGATAATTCATCTGCTTGGAGAATGGATCCCACCAAGAAGTTAATCGTTCCGGAAATTAATGGTCATTTGTTGAGCTTGTCTGATAAAATTATTGCCAACCCTAACTGCAGTACGATTCAATTAGTGATGGTGCTTGCTCCTTTACATAAAAAGTATGCCATTAAACGGGTGGTTATTTCTACTTATCAGTCGATTACTGGGACAGGGGTAAAGGCTGTTCAGCAAATGGAGAACGAACGAAATGGCTTAGCTGGCGAAATGGCATATAAATATCCAATTGATAAGAATTGCATTCCTCAATGCGATGTATTTTTAGATAATGGTTACACCAAGGAAGAAATGAAATTGTCGGATGAAACCAAAAAGATTTTAGATCCAGCCATTAAATTAACAGCTACAGCGGTAAGAGTACCTGTTGTTGGGGGACATTCGGAAGCCGTTAATATCGCTTTTGAGAATGATTTTGATCTCGCTGAGGTTCGTAAATTACTTCATGATACGCCAGGAGTAGTATTGAAAGATGACACGGAGACTTTTTCGTATCCAATGCCAAAATATGCCGAAGGAAAAGACGATGTATTTGTTGGCAGAATTCGCCGTGATGAAAGTCAAGAAAACACGCTTAATTTATGGATTGTTGCGGATAACCTTCGGAAAGGAGCAGCCACCAATGCCGTTCAAATCGCCCAACTTATAGTCGCCTTAAAATAAGTTTTGGTGCACATTATTAATTTATAGTTATTTGATGGTAACGGATAGGTTCCTATTCAAAACAATTTTCTTAAACTTGTTGAAATTTAATTTGCAATGCCTATTCAACATTTTTTTACCAAAAAACGAATAAAATTATTTTTTGGGATCATAATTATTGTCCCTGTTATCCTCTTTACATTACTTGTTGGTATTATTTATTACGGCCAAGATTCTATCGTTCAACACGCTATTGTAATTGCCAATAAAGATTTAAAGGGAAGATTTAGTGTTTCGGGTAGCCATGTTGCTCCTTTTGCCAATTTCCCCCAAATATCTATCGACCTTGAACATGTCAAAGTATATGAGTCAAAAAAAAAGAATGCCGATTGTCTTGTTCATGTACACGATGTATATCTTGGGTTTAGTTTGTGGGATATTGTAAGTGGAAACTACACCATAAAGGGAATAAAATTAAAAGACGGCCACATTGATGTTAAACAACACAAAGATGGCAGTATTAATATCGCCAACGCACTAGCATCTGAATTACCGCCTGAAAAAGTAGAGGAAGATTTCCACGTGGACTTAAAGGCTATTTCAATCGAAAATATTGATATTTCTAAGCTTAACGAAGAAACGAACTTAAAACTGGATGTTTTCATAAATAAAGCGAAATCTAAGTTTAAGTCGGACAAAATAAACATTGATTTTCGTCTGGAAACTGATTTTTTTATTAGCGTTTTACAAGACGGGGATAGTACTTTTTTTAAACATAAGCACATTCATTTTGACACGGAGTTTTCCTACAAAAAAGCCACTAAAATCGCAGTTTTTCACGAAACGCAGGTGGAGTTAGAAAAGGCTGTATTGGATTTTAACGGCAGTGTTCACCTCAATAATGACGTATATGTAGACTTAAAGTTTAAAGGACATAAGCCAGATTTCAACTTATTTTTAGCGGTCGCTCCCGATGAATTAAAAGATGCTTTGAACACTTTTGAAAATCGAGGAAAGATTTATTTTAATGCAACGGTTAAAGGCAAAACAGCGAATGGGAATCGTCCAGCATTAGAAGCGCATTTTGGCTGTAAAGAAGGCGGTTTGACCAATATTGAAACAGGAAAAAAAATGAACGACATTGGTTTTGACGGGTATTTTTCGAATGGTAAAAACAGGGACCTAAACACCATGCTTTTTACCTTGAATAATATTAAAGTAAAACCCGAAATCGGTAAGTTTAACGGTAAACTAAGGGTTTTTAATTTTGTTTCGCCCAATGTAGAAATGCAAGTTGATGCCGATTTAGATCTTGATTTTCTTGCCAAGTTCACCAACGCAAGTGCGCTTAAAGACGTCGGTGGAAAAATTTTATTGCAAATGAATTTCCATGATATCATCGATTTTAATCAACCTGAAAAAAGCATCGAACGACTAAATGAATCTTATTATTCCAGTCTTAAGGTTCAGGATTTTCATGCAAAAATACCAGGGCTTTCTCTTCCAATTAAGAACTTTAATCTTTTTGCCACCTCAAAAGGTCATGCAGTAAACTTGAAGTATTTAAGCTTAACTATTGGAAAGTCAGATTTCGAAATGCTTGGTTACTTGAGCGACTTACCCGCCATTATTCATCATACCGATATTCCAGTTGAGGCAGACCTAAAAATTCATGCGAATCGAATCGATTTGGCAGAGTTAACAAAAGACGATGCCGGTAAAGTAGGGTTCAATGAAGAGGTGAAGCAACTGGATATGAAGCTAAAGTTTATTACTTCTGCTCGTGCGGTTACCGAATCAGAGAACCTTCCACTTGGTGAATTTTTCTTGGAAAAATGTAACGCTAAGTTGAAAAATTATCCTCACGCTATTCATGATTTACACGCAGACTTACTCATTGGAAAGCAGGATTTAACCTTGAAGGATTTTAAGGGATTCCTGGATGCATCCGATTTTCATTTTTCAGGTATTTTTCATCATTACGACTTCTGGTTTAAACCCAATTTGGAGGGAGATGCTAAAATCGCTTTTGATTTCAAGTCAAATCACTTAAAATTAGGAGAGCTGTTGTACTACGGCGGTCAAAACCATTTGCCAGCAGAGTATCGGAAGGAAGAGTTGTCGAATTTTGATTTGAAAGGTCATTCTGAATTACATTTCAGTGCAGGTAATTTTGTGAAAACAGCCGTTCATCTTGATAATCTGACGGGTAAATTTAAAACACACCCGGTCAGTCTAGCAGGGATAAATGGAAAAATAAATTATCAAGCCGACAAGCTTTCTCTTGAGCATTTAAAAGGGGTAGTTGGGCATTCTGACTTTGATGTGAGTCTTTTGGTTCATTTAGACCAATCAAAACAGCGCGACTTTATAACGCTGCACGCAAATCGGATTGATGTAGATGAGTTCTTAAGTCATTCGACGCAGCAAGCTACCGAATTACATGGAGCAGAGCACGATAAGGTATGGAGTATATTTGACGCCGAATTCCCTAATATTGATTGTAAACTCGACGTGGGGTCTTTCAAATATGATGGCTATACCATTAACAAGTTAACCGCCGATGTCAAGGTTTTTCACGATCATCATGTAGAAATAAAAAAAATAGGATTAGAAACAGCTGAAGGTTCTATTTCTGGCAATGCCGTGTTCAGTGGAAGGGACAAAAATCATATTTATTTAGAACCAAATTTGACGATACATCATTTAAATCTGGATAAATTCATGGTGAAGTTTGATAATTTTGGTCAAGATTACCTGGTTTCACAAAATGTTCATGGGTATTTTCAAGGAAAAGTAACGGGTAAAATCCATCTCCATGCAGATTTGGTCCCAAAGCTAGATGATTCTAATCTTAAAGTCAATATGACCATCACCAAGGGCAAGTTGGAAAACTATGCGCCTTTAATTGACTTGGGGACTTATTTTGAAGATAAAAATGTTGCCATGGTTCAATTTGATACGCTTACTAATGAACTTCTTTTGAGTAACGGAAAATTGAGTATCCCACAAATGATTATTTGTTCAAGTTTGGGGTTCTTAAAAATTGAAGGTTCTCAAGGGATCCTTGGAAAAATGGATATGGATTATACCATTGGCGTTCCTTGGGCGATGATTAAAGACGTGGCTAGGAACAAAATTTTTAAAAGGAAAAGGGAAGAAGAGAATGAACCTGATGAAATTGTAAAAGAGAAAGACGGTGCAAAATACGTCTATTTTAGGGTTTCAGGTGATTTAGAAAACTACTCGGTAAACCTCGTTAAAGGAAAAAAGAAATAACTTCATCCTGATAAGCTGGGCAAAATTAAAATAGATACGGAAATACCGCCTTTCTGTTCTTGGGGTAATCTGGGAATTTATCTTTGTACCATTGGTGGTGATTCAAGGCTCTAGGCACCAAATTCGCGAAAGTCCAAATCGCAAAACTAAGCGCTGGAAGGTTCCAGGCAAGAATAGCAAATCCAGTCCATTCTATAATTTCCCCAAACAAATTGGGCGATGAAATCAATTCAAATAAAAACCCTTTTGGGATTTGATAACCCGTTTCCCCTTTTTTTCTTAAGCCGATCAAAAGGGTATCGGAAGTCCAGTTGATGGACATCCCAATAAAAAATAAACTGATTCCAATGATGAAATGCGGACTGCTTAACCAAGCAGCGGAATAATTGGCACTATCAGCTAATTCCGCCAAGAAGTAACCGTTCAATCCGGCATTAAATAAATTAAAAATTACAGCATTGAGCACAATGAAGATCGGCATTTTTTTATCTGTAGACTTGATGCGCAAGGGATAAATCACAGTGCGGTTAAAATAGTGCAAAATCCACATGAGGAATAAGATCCAAGTAAAAGAAAGGAACGATCTTGAACCAAAGAATAAAAAATAACTCATGATCAAAAGGGAAGGTAATTCCATTAAAAACCATCCCCATTTGTTATTTATCGACCTTCCATATTTGGTGGAGGTATGTCTTCCGAATGGCGCTTTGATAAAAAACATGGTGACATGAACCGCTATTGCTAATCCAATCCATGAAATGGTGATACTATTAAGTGTGGAAAGGGTCATATTTTTTTTAATTTCTAATAAAAATAACTATTGTCTTATAAATATCGGACTTTATTTCCTTTGTCCTTTTGTCTTGATACTACGGCAAGCTCAGCACAAGTACAAAAGAACGAAAAAATCAAGTCTAGTGTAGCGTGCCTCTAGAGCTCATCGAGCGTAGTCGAGATGCGCTCGATGCCCTATAAGTGGATTGAGCGGAGTCGAAAGACACTTATATAGAAATCACCGATGAACGCATGCCACTTTCGAGTTTTTTTGCTACTTTTTATGCGGGCCTTCGAGAGCCTCAGTCACCTCAAAAAAAAGTAGGGTAAGTAGTAAAGAAAAAAAAAATATATGGATAGTATCCTAAACGATTTTGAATTATTTGACTGGTCTTAATTATACCACAAGATTATTATATAACCCCAAAGGGGTTGACTATTTTTAACGCTGGATGTAATCCAGCGAAAAAATATGAAATAGTTTCCTTTTTGGTATGTATTTTTAGTTAAAATCATATCAAAAAGATTTTGTGGTAAGAAAGCGATCAGTCAGTTGAATTATTAAAAACATACTATTTATCGGACACTAATGATGAAAAACATCCCTAAGCGTTTCTTGCAGTGGCCGTGTTTTGTGATGCAGTATCAATCTTGCTTTCTCATTATTCATTTCAGGGTGACCTTCCGTAATGGCAACGATCGCTTCTTTTGTGAGTGAGGGTGCTGTTTTGGTTATTTTACCAGCCAGCCAAACAAAAGGAAGGCTAAGTGTTAAAATCCAATTGGGTAGAATCAGGATGGTTTTCTTTTGCGCGCGTACAATTCCAATTTCTTTTCCCAACTCTTTAAAGCTGTAATATTTTCCAGACAACAAGTAAATTTCTTTATTTTTTCCAAGTTCAAGAGCCGCACAAATGGACGCTGAAAGATCGCGAACATCCACTAAATCATAGCCTCCCTTGGGAAGGAATAAGAATTTCTTTTTGTAGAAGCCATGAAGTGCAGCTCCCATTTTGGAAGGTTTAAAATCATGAGGTCCTATGACGCAACTGGGTCTAACCACCACCACTTCTACGCCATCCGTTTCAGCCCCCGAAAGCATGATGTGTTCACCTTGGGCCTTAGAGTAATCGTAGGCAAAATCACTTTTCGTTTTGTAAGGTCGCGTTTCATCATATGGTGTATTGTGCGGCAAATCATGCACGGCATGTACACTGCTGACATGAATTATTTTTTTTATTCCAAGTTCCTTGGCTATGGAAAGAATATTTTCAGGACCTTGGGTATTGGTCTTGTAGACTATTCCACTTGGATCGCCATTGATACTTATTAGGGCAGCGCAATTGATCACATAATCACATCCAGATAATAAGTTGCTGACCGCTGTTGGATCGAGAATATCACCTTTAACCAATGTGAGTGGCAAATCTTGTAGACTGGCAGCATCAGAATGATAAAAGGCCTTTACCGAATAGCCTAATTCAATCAGTTTTCTGCAAACTACATTCCCAATATGACCACTGGCTCCCGTTACAGCAACAATTTTCTGCATAGGCTTTAAATGTAGTAATTAATTTCGCATGATTCTTATACGCTTATATTTCTGCTTGATAATATAAATCAGTAGGCTCGCTTTTACTCAATTTTAGCGTAATTTTATTAATACTTCCTCTTTTATCCACTCAAAAGCTTCTTTTTGATTATAGCTTATTCCGGAACGAATCAAACCATCCATATCCATCAAGAAATTTTGATCTTGCTCTTTTTCCTCCAAATTTAAAATGAATTGTCTTTTTGTTGGAATTGAATTCACTGAAAATTTCATGTATGCATTGAAACTTTCAATGATTTTATCCATATCTAATTTCATGTTGAGACGTGAATAATCTAAATCAAATAAATCACGTCCTTTTTTACGCTGATACAAGGCCCTCAATTTGGTGCCTAGCAATTCATTTACATCATAGGTAAGGATGTTGGTTTTTCCTGTAAACCAGGGGTTAGTAATTTCAAAAGGAAAATAAACCCAAGGTAAAACATTAAAATGCTCTTTGCAATTAATCTCTAGTTTTAAACGTAGACGGATTCCTTCGTGCTCTGATGTAAAACGGTAATTGGCTTTTGCACCATGCCCTTTAACCATGGTATTTCTTGTCTCATCAAAAAATGCAATGACTTCATTGAGTCGTTCCATAATCGGTTTGATTGGACCGGGTTTGATTTGAACCAAGTCTATATCCTCTGAATATCTTGGTGCTGGGTTCAAATACAATTTGTGTAAAGCTGTTCCACCTCTGAAGGCAAGGTTTTCATTTAGAAATTCATCAGAAAATATTTCAACTAATACACGACTTATGACCAAATCTTGTTCGACTTGTTCAAAAGAGTTCCAAGGAACATGGTCTTTCCATTGTGCTATGTATGGTTTTGGGATCATAAATCGTTTTCAAGAGTTATGTTTACATCTATTTTCCAGCGGTTATTGGCTGAACCGGGCTTTTCATTTTTTATCGGACTAAGTAGCATCGGATAAACTTTTTGTAAATCCAAATGTCTCTGTATTGTTTCCAATATTTCTTCATTTACAGCGAATTGTTCCAAAAGATAACCCATTCGTTGAAAGGTATTTACATGCGGATACCACCTTATTAATTCATTCAGATCCTCCAATTGGATTGTTTCTGCTAATTCTTCTATAATTGCTAACATTCTGTTTATACCGCCCAATTTATTTTGAAAGTGAAGTAAATCGGCTAATGTTAAAGCTGGAGAAGAAACATTAAATAATCCTGCGTCTGATTTTTTTTGAATGATATTATGGTGTGACCAATGTGATTTTTGAAAAAATTTCATTGTAAAACTTCCTTTTTTAATGTCTCTCATTGCTGGAGGAGTACAAATAATATAGTCTTGCTGAATTTGTTGGTGTGAAGCGCCATGTATAGCTGCTGCGGAGTATAATCCTACGTAATAATCTTTTTGAATATAATTAAATAGTTTCTCTATGTATAATTGGACAGGTATTTTTGACACATTTAGATATTTTGCAGGGATGATCACATAAAAACCTTTCCTTAAATTCAGAATTTGTTTTTTTTTACTTAAACGGACAAATTCAGTTTTTAATGTTGACTTAGGTGCAATGCAATGTTTTACCACATCTTCATTAGTAAAAGCATATATTTCATAGCTTTGAAGCGATCTAATATATTCTGCAAGCATCATTTTATTAGTTTTAATTTGCTAAAAGTATGAAATATACATACAAATCGCAATAAAAAACTAATTTTTTATTATTCCATGTTCCTAGACCTTTACCGAATAGCCTAATTCAATCAGTTTTCTACAAAGAACATCTCCTTACCCACTAGACCCCGTTCCGGCAACTGTTTTTTGCATAGGCTTAAATGTAGCAATTAATTTCGCATGATTCTTATACGCTTATATTTCTGCTAGACGTGTGTTAGGTGTAGTTTATTTTTTAAGCGTCCAACCAATGCTAAAACCAGCCCATGGAAATACACGGTAACCAAAAAAAGCGGCACTAGTAAAATATTCTGTGTATGTCCATCCTGAGTTGTATTTACCTCCTTTTACATCACCGATTTTATTTATTCCAGCAATTGGTGGGGTTAAAGTTAAACGCAGAAATAAACCGCCACTTGGTTTTTGAAAACGGTAACCAATTTTTGGAGTAAAGAAAGAATAGAATTCATTACTATGTCCAACGAAATTATTTGTCTGTGATAAACCATTGTTATCAATATACCCTTCAGCCGCAATAATTCGACCTTGTCGCAAATACATGGCAGTAAAACCAAATCCTAACTCTAAATGATGATTTTTTCCCCCAAATAAATAGTTGTAAGAAACTGGAACGCCTAGAACGAAAAGCTCCGGGACTGGAATAATTGTCAAGCCAGCACTAAAAGATGTCTTGATTTTTTTGTCAACATTATAAAGTCGGTCAAACGAAAAAGAATTATAAAGACCTTGGCCGAAAGCCTCTAAATAAATTGAATTTCTTTTTAATTCTGTCGCTTTTACGTTTTCTTGTCCGAATGATATTATTGGGCTTAGGAAAACAATTGTCTGAATAATGATTTTTTTCATATTTGATGGTTTGGTATAAAACGATTGCGCTATTCAAGGATAATGCGCTGCATTTGAGTTCCGATATGAACAAAGTAAATCCCCTTTGCAAGTACGGTTAAATCAAGCGTTTTTGAACTTATGTTTTCGATGGATTCAACATAAACAAGCGCTCCTTGCATGCTTCGAATTTCAAGTCGTTTAGCCTGGATGTTATTCCAAGTTATTTGAATTTTCCCATTGCTTGGATTGGGATAAACAACTATTTCGCTCGGTGATAGTGTTTCATCAGAAAGTTCATTAAAGGCGTTAGAAAGACAGGGATAATTTCCGCCGCTTTGGTAGGAATTTAATAAGGCACCACTAATATTTATAACCTGTTGCACATTGTTTAAACGGTCACCTGATCGGTCATATACAAAGGCATAATCGGAACACACGGTGGAGTTTTGTGGAAACAAAGCTTCTGAAATACAGAGCATTCCCCGACGGTCTCCTGGAGAGTTATTACTAGATACTTCACTCCACGTGTTGGGCAGGTTGGGATTGCCATCGTAAAGAAATTGGGTGGCTGTATTCGTTAATGGGTTCATCCAATAACTGCTGTCGCTGTTTTGTCCGTTCATAAGCAACCAGGCCGTCGTATCAAAGCTGGTGTTCATGCCGGCATCCATAGATCCGGTTAATCTTCCTGCGCTTTCCAAGGGATGCGAAAGGCACAATACACCTTGGCAGGGCGGATTTGCACCGTATCCAATTTGTCCTCCGTCCGATTCGTCAAAGTCATCGCCATTGTACGCATACAAGAGCCTGTTGGAAGGATCACATCCGATGTAGTCATCGGAATAATTGCCTAAGTCGAAATCGAGGTAAAGGCCTTCATGAAAATTGTAATAAGTGCGGTTGCTTCGGTTATACACCCGCAGGGTCAAAAAGGTGGTATTATTAAGGTAGTTTCCTGTGCTGTATTGATAAAACATGGCGTGCAATTCAATTCCGAGTTGATTGCCATCGGGTTGGTATGAATTATCATTCATTATAATATACACCGCCTCGTCTCCCCGAATATCCGGATAATCTCCGAGTGCGGGCTCATATAAGCCGTTGTGATTTAAATCAATAAACGGCGCAAGAATGGGCGCTATTCCCAGGTTCGCTTGTCCATTTCCAGGCCAAGATGCTATAGCCGTTGGAACAAGATAACCCGGCGACTGAAAATTGGCTTGGTGCGTTAAAATTTCTTGTTTACTGACTTTCCAAATGGCATCGCCGTAAGCATTCGCATAGGCCATGGTTCCATAAGCAGAGGCATCGGCTATCGGTCCGCCATGAAACGCACTCCAGCTACCTCCCGCACTATATTTCGCGGCTGACATGTACAAGTTGCCATTCACATCTTGAGCGCCAATCCAATAGGACCCCGAAAAAATGGTGGAGAGTCCACTGTTTTTTGGGATTTCATAACCGGCCAAACCGGATTGCAAGTTGTTAAAAAATCCCCCTTCGTCGTCGAGTAAACACGATACATTATTGTGATCTAAGGGCATGTAGGTAGGTTGTTGCGCCGTGGACATGAAAGCCTGGATGGTGATAAAAGCGAATAGAAATTTCTTCATGAGGTATGGTTTAGTGAAGGTAAGTTTCGGGCTTGGCGCTTGGTGCCCTCCCGACATTTTAAATAAATTATCGTTAAGGAGTTGTATTATTTTCTAACATAAATAGTGGTTTTAAAACACCGCTTGACCTAACTAAAGCAGCGATTAAACTGTTTTTGAGTTCTGCTATTATGGCTCGTTTTTCTTGTCATAGTCGCTTTGTCAAGCTTAAGCCAAGTCCCATGTTACTGTTCTGTGTTGGAAAACTATATATGTTCCAGGACAATGATTTCTCTTTTGGTTTTATGTTGGTTATTAAATTCCAACTGCTTAATATCATGGTGGCTGTTCCAAGTCCAATGTTAATTAATGTAAGATTCCTTTGTCCAGGATTTACATAGGTTCCGCCCCAAGTTATTTGCTCTTTTGGATAGTTTAATGTACCAAGCGTAATTTGACCTGCACCTGTAATTAGGCCTAAAATTGGAATTATCTTGCTGTTCGCTCCTTTAGAAATTTGAATTCCATTGATTGTATTTAGCGACAAATTTAGTCCGCAAATTAAAGATGATGAAATGCTATAAGTTGGTGAAATTATGTCTGTCGGAGTAGATCCGTAAGTTGGTTGAACCATGGCACACTCTTCTTTTGTTAGTCCGCTTGATTGAATCCAACGGTCAACGGTTTGGTCGTTCATAGCAAGTAAATACTCGTATTTAAACTTTGAGTTAATTTCTTCTGCAGTTTGTCGACCAGCAGTTTGTTCAATTAAATAACCAACTGCACAAATATTTCCGTCCTTGTCAATAAAGCAGGGCATTCGTTGGTCTGGGTAATCATAATTTTTTGGAAACACACCTGCCGTCCAATACTCGTGGAGTAAGTCAAGCATTTTAAGTCTATTTTCTTTTTGCTCTTTTGTCAGTGATGAGATGTCCTTTCTTCTCAATAGTTTCTCTACATACTTTAAATGCGTCTGAAGTCTTTTGTTTTCATCTGTTTCATTGGTAGGTTGTTGACCAAATGTTTCCATGAAACTAATGTCGCCAATTACAGCATTAACTGTTTGTTCAATTTCGTTAGATTTTCTGTTGCAACTCGTAAAAATTGTCAACACGAAAATTGTCAGGATAAATATTGATGTCTTCATATTTCTTTTTTTAATGGTTTCTGTATCGTTGTTACGAAGCAAAATTTTAGGGCTGGCGCTAGACAGCTGTTATAAGAAAATATTTATTCAACAATGAATACTTTTTCGGTAGTACCATCATTATAAAATCGAATCAAAATAGTGTTAGGCACATCTTTACTTTCTCTACCTGATTGATCTATTTGTTTAACCAATTCTCGATCTTTATTTAAGATGATTTCATCAATTTCAACAGTCAAACCTAGAACAACTTGGTTCGTGTCTGTATAATCACAATTTGGATTTAATGCACTTGAGGAATATGCTGTGAAAATCACAACGTAATTACCATCATTATGAATTCCGATATAGGTGGTGTCGAAGAAATAAATTGGTGCAAACAACGGACTTTCTCTATAACAATTTTGAATATTTATTGTGTCACCGTCTATTTCAACTAAAGATTCTAATAGATATCCCTGGGTGTTCAACGCAACTTTTGAAATTAAGAAGACACTATCGGTATCAGCTGGGTTTGTAGGGAATAACTGAGCATTAATAATACCAGGATACTGAGAGAAAGCTCTGGTATATGTCAGAAGAGAAAGTAATATGATGAGTCCGATTTTCATGTCTTTTTATAGCAATTAACGATTTTTATTCTAAGTCAACTTTATTTTAATGGATAATTTGTTTCGATTTTATACATGTCTATTTCCCTATGGTTGCAATACTTACAGTGGCCTTCTATTGTTTATAACGGTTTCGCAGTAGGCAAATGTGGCGCTTTCTCTCGAATGTAATTGTAGCGCCATTTTACTTACTGCGTGTTAACCGCATTTTTAAAAATCCACCCCGATCTTTAATTCCGGAGCAGTTATAACAAATTCATTTACTTTTCGGTCTTGATTAGATTTTGCGTCAAACTCTGTACTCCAACCATATCTCAAGTTAGAGTTTAACGATATAAATAATCGCTCTATTGGATAATAAAGAATTGAAAGACTTGGAGCTACCCCAAAAGTATTATAAGTCGAGTTCTCTCTTGTGCCTCCTCCTGTTAAGCCACCTTGATAGTCTCCCGAAAAGTTAAGTTTTGAATAATACAAGCTTACACCTGTATTCAGTTTTAGTCTTGAATTAAACAAATTGAGGATTGAATAATTGGTTGTCAAATAAATATTATCTTCTCTCATATATCCCGTTCCATAAAAGCAACAAGCACAAGTTGTTGGATACTCTTCGATTTTATTGAAACCATGCTCATATTTGATTCCAAAACTCAATTTATTTACAAATCTTTGATACTCAATCCCAGTCATGAATTTTAGTTTGTAATCACCATAAATGGTTTGTGAATTTTTCTCCAACCGAATTAGAGAAGTACTGATTGAATTTTTTTGAATCTCCTGTGCCGAAGTTTCTAGGCAGTAGAGGCTGATTATTAATAAAATTATTCTTTTCATATCGTTCGTCTATTGTGGTTAACATTCTACTAAACGCAACTCATCGATTAAAAGGGTGGATTCACTTTCTTTTATGCTCCAAAAGATAAATAAACCCGATTTGGCATCCAATCGCTTGGTAGCTATTTTTTGTAACCGCGGATTTTACAGGGGAACCAATGGAGCTACGAATCCCAGGGGTAAAATGGAAAATGAATGGATTCAGGTGATACGCCAATTCGATTTGTACGATACCGGAAGTAG
>JAIPAL010000047.1 GCA_021740085.1 Crocinitomicaceae bacterium | reverse complement strand
CATCGCTATTTCTTCGTAAGCAAATATTAATTTCTCTTGCATGAAAAAATTACTATACAATACATCTGAACTACTAATGGTGAAATCCCCATTCGTACCAATTTTTAATCCATGAAGATTCACATCGTAATTATACGTCTCAGCATCTGATAAATAGCCACTTTGAATGAGGCCAGAAATACTTTCGCCTGTAATTAATTTGTTGTAATTGTCTTTTAATGGTAATGCTCTATTACTGCTTAATGGCGTGGCTGTTACTCCTAAAATATTGCCATCTTCATAGTATTGAAAGATTTTCCGAAAACTATTGTAATGCGCCTCATCAACAATTACTAATCCTACATCTTTGATGAAATTAACATCGTCGAGCAATCGGTTGTTCAGGGTTTCGACCATGGCAATAAAGCAAGAGAATTCATCTTGATCCTCTAATTTTTTCACCTCCGAGTTAATGATTTTATTTTTAACACCAATTGCTTGTAATTGCCGTGATGTTTGAACCGATAATTCTATCCGATGTGTTAAAATCAGCACTTTTAATCCCCATTCTTCAATGTATTTTTTTGCTATGGCTGAAAAAATTACAGTTTTTCCACCGCCAGTTGGTAACTGATAGAGTAAATTAAACTTTTTGCCATTACTTCTAAACTCTTCTAAAACAGTTTCTACTGTCTTTTCTTGAAAAGGATAAAGCTTTTTGGCTTCGTAAAGATCAGTATCTATCATAGTTGTTGCGGCAAAAAATAAAACGCAAAAGTACGTTCTTTTCCTTTATAATTAATCTTGAAAGTCAATTAACTTTTCGTCCATTGAGATAAAAGGACACCGCAAGCAACAGCAACATTTAAAGATTCTCCATTTCCAGTTCTTGGAATGGTTATGGGGTGTTGAATCTTAGTGATTATTTCCTCAGAAATTCCGTTTCCCTCATTGCCAATTATTAAAATAGCACTTTCCTTTATTTTTACTTTAAAGCAAGACTCTCCTTCCAATAGGGCGCCATAAATTGGCAATGTTTGCTTGGAAAGAAACTCGGTTAAATCCCCGTAGTTGATTGTCAACCTAAACAAACTTCCCATTGATGCTTGAACAACTCTAGGATTTAAGCAATCAACAGTATTTTGGCTACAATAAATTTGATTAATCCCGAACCAATCAGCAGTGCGTAAAATCGTTCCCAAATTCCCGGGGTCTTGAATATTATCGAGGACTA
The DNA here is from genome assembly GCA_021740085.1 of Crocinitomicaceae bacterium. Classification (GTDB taxonomy): domain Bacteria; phylum Bacteroidota; class Bacteroidia; order Flavobacteriales_D; family Crocinitomicaceae; genus UBA952. Next base: position 15,739 of record JAIPAL010000047.1, on the reverse strand, counting down.
ATATGCTTTTAGTGGGATCTAATTTATTCGCTTCTGAAAGTGTATTTTTCAATACTATCAATATCTCTTGAGGCGATTTTAATAAAGAAATTCGTTCAAATTCACTTGGGCTAGCGATGAAAATATCAAAAGCTGCATGCTGCTTAATTTTTTCAAGCGACTCTTGAGTACAAACAATTAAATAAATAGAAGCGGGTGCAAATTCAAGGATTTCTGCGAGTATTTTTTCACCTTCTGCAATAAAATAACCTTCACTATCCCTAAATTTCTTCGAATGTAAATTCCGAATCCATTTTAACTTATTTATTGAAAGCTTTTCCACTCGTACAATATTGCTATTTTTGTATTATAAATTATGAGGGTCCTAAATTACAGCATATTTCTGCCATTTCTATTATTTTTTTTAGGGGCTTGTCATGTGACAAAAAATGTCCCTAGTGGATATTATTTGTTAAAAAAAAATAAAATCACAATTGATAGTAAGTTATCCAATGAAATCAGTAGTGAAATTAATAGTATAATCCGGCAACAGCCTAATCAACGTATCCTAGGAATACCATTTAAACTAATGCTATTTAATAGCATTGATTCCTCAAAGGTTGCGGAAAAAAGAATGCGATTAAATATCAAATTAACAGAAAAAAACAAGAAAATAACAGTAAAAACAAAACGCATTAATGATGCTAGAATTGAAAAGGCAAGGAAAAAAGGTAAAAAGTTGTATACTGAAAAAATAATTCCCCTAATTGACATTGAGGGTTCTAGGTTGTTTTTTCGTGAATGGTTGAAGTATAAAATCGCTGAAAAACCGGTTGTTTATGATACCATTTTATACAATAAATCAATTGATCAAATTAGATTATTTCTAAAGCGCAAAGGATATTATTATGGTAATGTAAGTGGAAGTAGCATAATAGACAAAAAACACAAAATAAAAGTGAATTATTCGATCAATTCAGGCCCTTGTTATATTATTGATTCTGTATATGTTATAAGTAAAAATGGGTCTGTTAAAAGTAGTTACACGAATAAGTTTTTGAAAAAAATAGTGGAAAATACGCAAGTTGACCCTTTACTAAATAAACCTTTCGATTTAGATTATTTAGAAACCTATCGTGAGAATATTGCCAAGTTTATGAGAGATGAAACCTTTTATGGATTTACCGCTTCGAGTATTTCATTAATTGCTGACACCAATAAGACCACTATGAAAGTGATTTTAGGCATCGAGTTTAAAAACAGGCTCGTTGAGCATCCCATAATAAAGGATAGCTTAATTCAGAAATATTATGTATCGACGCGGATCAATGAGGTGCATTTTCATTTGTCTGATACCTCCATGTTAGAGAAAAAAAGATTTGCAAAATATCTAGATAGTGAATTCAAGATTCCTATCATTAATCCTATTGACAATCAATTTTTGGCAACAAAAAATACGGTTTTGTATGCTGAGGAACCCTTTACTAAGAAACAACGAGAAGAGTCAAAAATTACTAATAAAGATTCTTTAAGTCCTATGCGAATGGCAATTATTCATTTTAATGGTGAGAAGCCAAGTATAAATCCAAATTTGCTCGAGCTTCAGAATTACTTGGAAATGACGAATATTTACAAAGAATACTATGTTGAAAGAAGTTACCAATGCTTGAATCAACTAGGCGTTTTTTCAACCATCAAACCATTGATAGTTGAATTGCCAAATAATAAATTAGATATCCATTATTTTTTAGTCCCTTCCAAACGAAAAACATTTGCTTTTGAACCAAAATTCACCTCTTCTTTTGGTTTATTAGGTGTAAATGCGTCATTTAATTATTCAGATAGAAATATATTTGGTGGCGCAGAGAAATTAACTTTTTCGTTTGGAGGTGGATTTGAATCTCAACCAATTATATTCGATGATGGAGCAAGAGCTGGTACCACCTTTAATACCTTCGAATTTGGTCCTAGTCTAAAACTGGAAATCCCTGGTTTGTTTCCAACGAAAGTTACGTTGTTATCAAAAAGACAAAAACCTAAAACTATTATTTCATTAGCGTATAATTATGAAAAAAGAAATGTGTTTGATCGAAGTGTCTTTCAGATGAATTACACGTGGAAAATGCTTGTTGATAAAACCCAAATTTTCGAATTTGGATTACCATTAGCTTCCGTAATTAAATTCGTTGCAATTAATAAAAGTCCTGAATTTGAAGCTCAAATAAATACACAAAATGACTTGTTTTTAAAAAATTCTTACAGCGATCAATTTATTTGGGAAGACTTTAAACTAACGTTTATTTTTGATAATGCTAAGAAAGATTTTTTCCAATCTAAAAAAAGATTATTTAAACATCGTTTTCTTAATGCACACATTAATTTTTCCTCCTCATTTTCATCAGCAGGAATCTTACTTTCTAGATTTAAAACATGGCAAGATACCCTTTCAAATGGGCAACACTCATTTTTTGGTGTAGGATATGCTCAATTTATTAGAAATGATAACATTTATATTTTTAATAGAGATTTTAATCCTAAATCATCAATAAATCTGAAACTTCAAGCAGGTTTTGGTGTGCCTTATGGGAATTCGAAAACTTCCATGCCGTATGATTATAGCTTCTTCGCTGGTGGTGCAAATGATAATAGAGGTTGGAAAGCACGTGCTTTAGGTCCAGGAGCCTTTAAATATTACCTTGATTCAACTAGTACCTCTGCACAAATTGGTGATATCAGACTAGGAGGAACTATAGAATACCGTTACTCGCTTGGCAGTACGTTAAAGGGAGCGTTTTTTACTGATTTTGGTAATATTTGGACCTACAAGGAAGATTTAGCAAGGGTAGGCGCAAAATTAACCAATGATTGGTATAAACAGTTTGCAGTTGCCATGGGTATTGGATTTAGGTTGGATTTAGACTTTTTTATTATTCGTTTAGATCTAGGAATTCCAGTATATAATCCTGCCTTACCTGATAACGCGCGCTGGATTTTTCAGAGTCGAGAACCATACGTACAAGAAGGAATTGAATACTACGGCCTTCCTAACTTATCACCAGAAATGAATCGTGTAAGAGCACTTAGTAAATTACCAAAAGCATTTGCTCCTTGTTTACAATTTGGAATTGGCTATCCCTTTTAATCTAGTTGTATGAAAATTTCCTATTTATTTTTGTTTAGTTTTTCACTATTCCTTTTTTCTTCGTGCATGAAGGGGGAAAATGTTGATTTGATAATCCATAATGCAGAAATTCATTGTTTGGATGATCTTAATACTATTAGTGAAGCGATGGCCATTCGTAATGGACGTATTATTGAGGTGGGTCCTGAAAGACAAATATTAAATAAATATACGGCGGATGAATACGTCGATGCGGAGAATCGGGAAGTTTACCCGGGATTTGTTGATGCACATGGGCATATTTTATCTTATGCTAATCAAAAAATTTCTGTGGATTTAGTCGGATGTACTTCCTTAGCAGAAGTAATAACTCGAACGGAAAAATATCAACAGAAGACACAGAAAAAATTTGTAGTAGGGCGGGGCTGGGACCAATCTTTATGGAAGATGGATTCATTACCTGATAATGCGATGCTGAACAAAGCCTTTCCAACCATTCCAGTATGTTTATATAGAATTGATGGGCATGCTGCATTGGTAAATGATTGTTTATTAAAAATGGCAGGAATCACTCCGGGAACTATAGATGGCGGTGAAATTGTTTTGAAAAATGGTAATTGCTCCGGTTTATTGATTGATAACGCCATGAATTTATTAAAAGGCTATATTCCTCCCTACACAAAAACAGAAATTAAGCAAGCAATTCTTGAAATTCAGGATGAATTATTTCAATACGGCATCACCGGTGTGCATGAGGCTGGGATAGAGTTTGAAGATATTGATGTATTTAAATCCCTCATTAAGTCGAAGGAATTAAAATTGAATATTTATGCCATGTTGATGCCGTCAGAAAAAAATAAAAATTTTGCTGCAAAAAATGGTGTCTATCAATTTCAAAACTTAAGCATACGAAGTTTTAAATTATTTGCGGATGGCGCTTTGGGTTCAAGGGGTGCCTTGTTAAAAGATGCGTATAGCGATGATCATCAAAATCATGGATTGTTAACCATGCCTCTATTGAAGATGAAAGAAATGTCTGATTTTTGCTCTAAAATTGGCTATCAATTAAATACACATGCAATTGGAGATTCTGCGAATACAATAATCATGAACCTTTACAAAAAGGAGTATTTAATCAATAAAGATCATCGATGGAGAATTGAACATGCGCAAGTTGTAGATTTAAAAGAGTTGCATTTCTTTTCCGATTACGCCATTTTCCCTTCTGTTCAACCAACACACGCAGTCACGGATCAACGATGGGCGGAAATGCGCTTAGGCAAGGAAAGAATGAAGGGGGCTTATGCTTATCGTTCATTATTAGAGGCATTTGGTATGATAGCGATTGGAACAGATTTTCCTGTTGAAGCAACGAATCCATTTCTAACAATTTTTGCTGCAACGCAACGAAAAGACAAAAATAACCTCCCGAAAAATGGTTTTCTAATCGATGAACAACTTTCCTTGGAGCAAGTAGTAAAAGGCATGACCATCTGGGCCGCATTTGCTGCTTTCGAAGAAAATAAACGGGGTACGATTACGAAAGGTAAAGAGGCTACCTTTTTTATCGTTCAGCGACCTATAAGAAATGAAACGACTTTCACCCCCAACTTCGCACACAAAACCTATATTTTAGGAAATCTGGTTTACAGTGATGATGAATTATAATTGTCTTTATTTTAGAAAGAAGGACAATTAATTTTTCTAAAGTTTTTTGGTTTTTTCTTGCATTTAAGATTGAATCCTAAGGATACCTCATGCGAACCACCCGATATACCATTGCCTAATTTTGAAACAGTAACATCGTAGCTGTAGCCAACTTTAAAGTTTTGAGTGTTAATTCCAAAACTAAGAATGAATGCATCCTTATTTCTATACCATGCTCCAACAGTAAAATTTTCATATTTCAAATAGGTACCAATGCTTAATTCTTGGAAACCATTTTGGTACTGATAAATTACATTTGGCATAATGGCCGTTGAATTTGAATACCTTCCTTTGTTTCCTATACGAATATTGGCTCCTGCATGACCCGTAAAACGCATGGGTAATTTAGACTGACCTAATATCATTGATTCATCAGGACGGTTAAGGTGATGAATAGCTAAACCAGCATAAAAATTCTGTGTGTAAGCTACCATGCCTGCCGATACATCAAAAAATCCACGTTTTCCATTACCTCTTGGAACATCGCCAGTTTGGTAAATAAATCCTCTTCTTGGATCAATCATGTCTCCAAAAGTCAACTTACTCCAATCTAAATATTTTTGATAATAGGCAGCTCTAGCACCAAACATAATAGAAAGTTTTCTATTTACCTTTAAATTGTAGGAATAAATCGCGCCTAACATCGTCGTTGAAATCGTTCCGCGAGCCTGTTGGTCATGTGTTGCAATGATGCCCAATCCACCTGAAATACTCTTCACATATGAATCGTATGCCATACTGTAAGTAACGTAGTTACCAGTAAGTTGAGGCCACTCATTTCTGTAATTCATTGTTATCCTAGGACATCCAATTGAACCCGCTAGCGCTGGATTTAAATAAATAGGATTTGAATAGAATTGTGTGAATGTCGGGTCTTGAGCCATTGCTTGACTTCCTACTAATATACACAATGATAATACTGCATTTTTAATTTTCATAACTACAAATATAAATAACGTCTGGTTTTTTTACTAATATTAGAATTAATTCTAAAGGTTAACTGATGAATGAATGATTTCTTTTGACTGTAACTACTGTTTACATAAGAGGATTGGCAGAATAATGCAAAACGTTCGCTGTTTAGTCCAATCATGTAGCTACTTGATCCATTTGTCTGATAAGACCCGCCTAGAAATAGCGATTTTACTTGAACGCTTGCCCCCAGGTAACTAGCATTTAAAGATCCACTAATGGTGTGACATAAATAAGGTGAGAATCTAAAATTGCCATTTTTGGAAATAAAATCTGTTCCGCCAATTAATGTTAATTCTTGATTTGCTCTTCGAATCGAAGAATAATCATTCGAATAAAGATTGTCCTGGTGCTTTAAAATATTATTGATTTGTCCACCGATATAAATAGGACCAGCATTAATAACTAAACCAGCGCCTAAATCTCTGTACCATAAATTCTTGCCTATGGAAAGAGAAGGATCTATTGAAAATGTTTCTAGTTGGTTGGTTTCAAATTCTACTACCGAATTATTGATTATTTTAGTTTTGTCTAGAACTTTTTTACCAAAAGTATATTTCATAGAGGGCTCGATAGTGATGTAACGATTTAATGCAATTTTTGGTGCGTAGATTAAATTAATATTCCAATCTTGTATTAATCCATTAGAAAAAGTAGTGTAATTTGAAACAATTCCTAGTCCCGATTTTGCTTTTCTGAGATAGCCATCTAGTGAAATCTGTTGTGCTATTTTTTGTTGGTCTGAGCTCTTTATCCAGCGTGCCGTTGACATAGACTGAAATTTCAATTGAGAGACACTTCCCACAAAGGAACTATTCAAATCTAAATTTGATTTTTCTGGAAGTGAATAAATGCGATCCTTTTGGTTGGTGTTGGTAACATCTTTTTTAACCCACTTGCTTAATGCAGAGGAAGAATTTAATTTTAGTGAAGGCGAGAATGTTCTATTCTTCTTCTCTTCAACGATCTCATCTTCCAAATCGGCAACACCTGAAAGAACTAAATTGTCTGAATCTCCTGTTGATGAAATACTAGGATCTAGTTGATAATCTAACAAAGAATTGGTAGGTAGATTGATAACTTCTCTGATTGCTAATTCTTCTAAAAAAGGAGTAGTATTCAGCTCATTTTCAATTGAAAGTTCCTTATTATTTTCTTGTAGCAAGTTCTTATTTTTCAAGTTTGCATCATACGATTCCGTTGTTAAAAAGTTCTGTTCTACTTTTAGTGGATTACTTATTGTTGAATTAGTTGCTATAGAAGTATTTTTTAATGACTTCGTTTGCTTGTTTTTTAACTTAGCTTGCTTAACTAAATTTTTAGCATTGGTACTTTTTTCGCTTGGCATAGAATTAAAAAACAGGCTGGTGCCAAAAATAATTAGTAGAAGCGCTGCAGCGTAAAATTGCCAATAGGCAAAAACACGTTTTTTTCTTCTTTTTAACGATTCCTGATTGTTGTAAGTAAAAGGGATTGATGAAACGGTTGCAGTATCCCAAGCATCGGCATCTAATTCTAAATCAGGATTAAGCAGTAAGAATTCTTGAAGCATAAATTCCTGGGTTGGATTAAGGTTGCCCTCTGTCCAATCAAATAACCAGCGATCTATATTTTCTCTATTGGGACTATTCACGCGAATTGAGTTGATTCTTTTAACTGCTTTTTAATTTTCATTCTTGCCCTAAACAGATAGACTTTTACTTGAGACGGAGATAATTCCAGCATGTCGCCGATTTCATCATACGAATAACCTTCAAGGTCCCGCATCAAGATAATACTCTTTTGGATGGGAGGTAAAATACTAACGATCCGATCAACCACTTGTTTCGATTCGAAACTTGAGGTAGCCGTAGCAGTGTTTTCCGGTATCAAGCTGGTTTCCATGTACTCCAAGCGCGAACTTTTTTTAATAAAGTTTAACATCGCGTTGTGCGTACAAGTAAATAACCAACTTTTTGCCTTTTCCAATTCCACTTTTTCTCTGTTTATCCACAATTTTTCAAAAACATCCTGCACAATATCCTCTGCATCATTCGATGAGCGCAAGAAATTCACAGCGAATCGGAATAGATTCTTGCTGTGCATTTCTACAACTTCATTGAATTCTTGTCTTTTCAAAATGGTGACAATTACAGTTAAAACAATCTTCTCTCACGAAAAGTTACAGCTTGACAAATAATTCCAAGCAAAGCAAAAATAATAGAATTAATATTAATACAAAGTAAAAGAGACTATTTTATATAATTGATTGAATAAATAGCCATTCACAATTAGTATTTGTAGTTATGAAGCACTAAAATCCAAAGTTATCAAAGCCAATTTTTGTCAAAAGTTCGTATTTTTCTTTATTGAATTTATAAAGTTGCGATGGTTTGTGTGGAACTCCACTTTGCTTTTCTCTAAGAGGGCTTATAATATCTAATTTCTGAATCTTTCTTCGGAAATTTCTTTTGTCAAGTGGCTTTTCTAAAATGGCTTCATACAAACGGTGTAGCTGACTTAAAGTAAATTTTTCAGGAAGCAAATTAAAACCGATTGGCTGAATTTTTATTTTTTGTTTTAGGGTGTCTTTTGCGGCAGATAAAATTTCAAGGTGGTCGAATGCGAGCAAACTAATTTCTTTAACGCTTACCCAACTTGCAACTTTTGCAAATGAAGACGCATGAGGGATATAATCAGCCATTTTTACCAATGAAAAATAGGCCACTGTAATAACTCTAGCTCCAGGTTCCGAACGAATTGATTTAAGCCATTCTTGATCTGATTGTTTTTTGGCGCGCAATGGATCTCCAAATGCACCGATTTGTTCTAGATATATATTTTTAATACCTGTTAGTTCCTCCAAAACCCTCGTTGCTGCCTCGTCGAGATGTTCATAATTATAAATTAAATTACCCGGCAAAGCCATTCTCGAAGTATCATTTGAACCTCGATCGATTACCAATACATTTAACTTTTCAAAGTCAAAGCCGAATACTACGCAATCAACTGATATATGGGGATTTAACTCGTTCATTTCATTATTAGTAAAAACTTTTTTAAAAACTTATTGAGATTGTTAGTATATTTGATAGTGTAATTAGGACACAAAGTAAAGAAAAATTTAGTATTAGTATATGGTTTTAATTGTTGAAAGTGGCTCGACAAAGAGTGATTGGGTTTTATTAAGTTCGGAAAATAAACAAGTTATATATTCATCAATGGGATTTAATCCCTATTTTCATTCATCTTCAGTAATTGAAAATGAATTAAGAAGGCATGCAGAATTAATGACCCATGCTGAAAAAATCCAGCAGATTTATTTTTATGGTGCAGGGTGTTCTAGTTCTGAAATGAATGATATCGTTAAGCTTGGGCTTACGAATGTATTTACAAATGCGCATATTCACATTGATCATGATTTGATTGCTTGTGCTTATGCCACATACAGCGGTAATCCCTCCATTTGTTGCATTATTGGAACCGGTTCAAATTCTTGTTATTTTGATGGAAAAACTGTCTCTGAGGTAGTGCCTGCGCTTGGTTACATTCTTGGGGATGAAGGAAGCGGAACTTATTTTGGTAAAAAATTGCTCTCAGCTTTTTTATATCATCAATTGCCAAAGCATGTTGAAGAAGATTTCGTTAAAGAATATGCTATCGATAAAAATGAAATTGTTAACAAAGTCTACAGAAACGATAATGCCAATGTTTACATTGCCTCTTTTATGCCTTTTATTGCAAAGCATAAAGAGGAAGTGTTTTTTCAAAAAATGATTGAAGATGGCCTAAGACATTTCATAGAGGTGCATGTTTGTTGTTACCCAAATTATAAGGATGTCGAAATTAATTTTGTAGGAAGTATCGCAAGTGTATTTAGAAATGCCTTGGATCGTGCTGCTAATTCCTTGGGTGCAAGAATAGGAAGGGTTGTTCAAAAACCCGTTGAAGGTCTTGTGTCGTATCATTTGGATTATGTTTTAGGAAAAGAGTAATAAATTATTCCGGAAGATATGAAGTTGTTTTTTTATTTACTTTTTACGCTTGTACTTGGATTATCAAATAGTTATTTGTCACAAGTTAAAGTTCCTGAATGGACAAAGAATGCAACTATCTATGAGGTAAATATCCGGCAATTTACTCCTGAAGGCACATTCGCTGCTTTTCAAACTCATTTACCTCGGTTAAAAGAAATGGGAATTGACATTCTTTGGCTAATGCCTATTCACCCGATTGGCGAATTAAACAGAAAAGGGCGTCTAGGTAGTTATTATGCTGTTCGAGACTACAAAGGGATAAATCCAGAATTTGGATCTATATATGATTTTAGAGTTTTGGTTAAAGAGGCGCATAGACAAGGATTTAAAATAATTATTGATTGGGTTGCTAATCACTCGTCACCCGATAATACATGGGTGGACCAAGGTCATAAAGATTGGTACACACTTGATTCCCTCGGTAATCTTCAGCCAACTATTGGTACTGATTGGTGGGATGTGGCAGATTTAAATTATGATAGTAAAAATATGCGCTTGGCGATGATTGATGCGATGAAATACTGGGTGCAAGAGGTTGATATTGATGGTTTTAGATGTGATGTGGCAGGATCAGTCCCAATGGATTTTTGGAAACAGTGCAGAAATGAATTATATAAAGTAAAGCCTGTTTTTATGTTGGCAGAGGCAGAGGGTGTTGAATTGCATAACGCATTTGATATGACCTATGCTTGGGAATGTCATCATATCTATAATGATATCGCTCAAGGGAAGAAATCGAGTTTGGCCGTTCGTAAATATATAGAAGATGAAAAAAAATATCCGCTAGGATCTCTTCGAATGCAGTTTACCTCCAATCATGACGAAAATTCATGGAACGGAACGGAAAAAGAGAGGATGGGGGAAGCTCGTTTTGCACTTGCAGTGCTAAGTGCTACTTTACAAGGAATGCCTCTTATTTATAATGGGCAAGAGACATCACTTGACAAAAGACTTCGTTTTTTTGAAAAAGATACGATTGATTGGTCTAAAATGAATTTGGTTTCTTTTTATTCTAAACTAATGAAACTTCATCAGTCTAATGAAGCGCTTTGGAATGGTCCCTTTGGTGGAGATGTTCAATTTATTTCCAATGACAATGACCCTAATGTTTTAGCTTTTATTAGAATAAAAAATGATCGTAAAGTCTTATGTGTTTTTAATTTAGCAAATAGCAAATCAATAATTACATTAAATGGAGGTCAAATAGCCGGAAGGTATTCAGATTTATTTTCTTCAAAAAGAAAAAAGATAAAAGATGGCACCAAAATAAAGCTAGGTCCATGGGAATATCGTGTTTTTCACTTGTAATCCTTTTTATTCATGAATAGTCAGTCGAAACCTAATTTATCTTTTTGGCAAATCTGGAACATGAGTTTTGGATTTCTGGGTATTCAATTCGGTTTTGCCTTACAAGGTGGCTTTATGTCACGAATTTTCCAAACTCTAGGTGCTCAGCCAGATGATATTCCTTTATTATGGATTGCAGCACCTCTTACTGGGTTAATTGTTCAGCCCATTATTGGCTATCTGTCTGATAATACTTGGCACCCAAAATTTGGTAGGCGTAAGCCATATTTTCTGATCGGTGCTATTCTATCATCTTTGGCCCTATTTATTGTCCCAAATTCACCTTCTCTTTGGGTTGCGGCCGGCTTATTGTGGGTTTTAGACGCTTCCATTAATATTAGCATGGAGCCATTTAGGGCTTTAGTAGCGGATAAATTACCTAATAAGCAGCGTTCTTACGGTTTTGTTATGCAAACCTTGATCATTGGAATTGGAACTTGGGTAGCTTCTAATTTACCATGGATGGTCAATAAATTGGGATTCTCAGATGATCATACGCCTGGAATCGTTCCAATGTATGTTAAAATAGCCTTTGCAATTGGCGCCATGGTTTTTCTCTTGAGCATTCTCTATACTATTTTTACCACTAAGGAATATCCCCCAGACGATTACGAAGTATTTAGAAATAATAAAAAACAAAGCAACTTCTTTAAGGATTTTTACACTAGTTGTATTGAAATGCCATCGACAATGTTCAAATTAGGTATTGTTCAATTTTTTAGTTGGTTCGCTTTTTTTACGATGTGGAGTATGGCTACGCCCGCATTAACAGATCATGTTTATCATTCACCTGCAGCGCTTTCAAAAAATTATAATTTAAAAGATTCGAAACAGATAGAAGTATTTAATACCATTAATGTAAAATATAATGTTGCCGCTGATAAAGTAGGATCATCAATGGGGGTTTACGGATTATCATCAATGGCTTTTGCTCTTCTTCTGACTTTCTATACTTCCCGATTTAAAATTAACCGCAGAAATATTCATCTAGTTTCTTTGCTTTTGGGAGGAATCGGGTTTTTAATGATGTTTTATGCAACACCAACAACTTTAAAATATTGCTTCCTTCTCATTGGGATCTCCTGGGGGAGTATTCTATCAATGCCTTATGCTATGTTGTCTGGTTCGGTAAATCCAGCAAAAATGGGTATGATGATGGGGCTGTTTAATATGTTTATTGTTATTCCACAAATAATTGCCGCGCTTGGTGGTATCACCATATTATACAAATTATTTGGTCAAGAAACGATATTTGCCATGACGCTTGCAGGATTATCAATGGTATTGGGTTCTTTTTCTACTTTATTAATTACCGATAAACATGCAATAACCGACCATGAGTAAAACTAGAATTAAGGGCTTGTTATTTGATCTTGATGGCGTTTTAGTTTCTACCGAACAGAATCATTTCCACGCATGGAAAAGTATAGCAGATAAATACCAAATTTCTTTCGATGAGTTGGATAATGAGCGTTTAAAAGGGATGAGTAGGGGAGACTCGTTAAAAATAATTCTTGAACTAGGTGATATTTTGATTTCAGAGGATGAATTCAATGATTTACTGCATTTAAAAAATCAAATATATTTAGATTCTATTCAAAAATTGAATCAAAAAGATTTATTGCCCGGTGTTTTAGCGCTGCTTAACAAAGCGAAATCTAAAAATATTCCATGTGGATTGGGTTCGTCTAGTAAAAATGCAAAGACTATTCTAAATTTAGTTGAAATTGAAACGTATTTTGATTCTATTATCGATGGAAACGGGGTTGAGTTTCCCAAGCCAAATTCTGAAGTGTTTTTAAATGGCGCAATGGAATTAGGACTTACTCCCAATGAAATTATAGTTTTTGAAGATGCGGAAAGTGGCGTGAAAGCTGGAAAAGATGGTGGTTTTTTTGTAGTTGGTGTTGGAAATATTCATATAAAGAAAAGTGTTGATGTTTTCGTTTCATCTTTACTTGATTTTAATCTTGATGAATATGCGTAGTTTATTCGAAATTGATGAATGGAAAGTCATTGAACGTTCTTTTGATCCCCTCAAACAAAAACAAGCGGAAAGTATCTTTAGTATTGGAAATGGGTCTTTTGGTCAACGAGCTAATTTTGAGGAGAAATATTCAGGCGATTCACTTTTGGGAAGCTATGTAGGCGGTGTGTATTATCCTGATAAAACGCGTGTGGGATGGTGGAAGAATGGTTATCCGGAGTATTTTGCCAAAGTTCTTAATTCATGTAATTGGATTGGAATTAATATGGAAGTAAATGGACTTCAAATTGATCTTTCGTCCGCTGAAGTGCTCTCCTTTTATCGTGAATTAGATATGAAGTTGGGAACGCTAAAGCGCAACGTTGTCATGCGTTTAGAAGACGGAAAAGAGATGGAAATTGACGCTTTGCGTTTTTGCTCTATGGATGACGAAGATATCGCAGCTATTTCATATGCAGTTACTCCATTAAATTTTAGTGGTATAGTACGTTTTACCCCTTATCTAAATGGCAGGGTAAGTAATCACGATTCAAATTATAATGAATTCTTTTGGGAAGAGCATAGCCGAGAGATAACACCTCATTTTGGTCTTGTCTGCGCTAAAACTAAAAAAACAGAATTCGTTGTCGCTACTGCGATGCGCTACACTTTTTCAGAGGATAATAAACAGTTGGAAATTATTCCTCATCTCAACGATTGTGAATTATACGTAGAAAGTAGTTTTGATTATGAATTGATGCAAGGAAAAAAATACTTCTTACACAAGTATGTTAGTATCGCAGCAAGCATTAAATATCCTGAAAATGAGGTAAAAAGAATGGCAATTAGTTGTTTGGAAAATGGATTTAATCTTGGTTTTGATGGCCTACTGCATCGTCATGTAAAAGCTTGGGAGTCCATTTGGCAAAAAGCAGACATAGTCATTTCTGGCGATAGTGCAGCTCAGCAAGGGATTCGTTTCAATATCTTTCATTTATATCAAACTTACACCGGAAAAAATGCCAAATTAAATATCGGCCCAAAGGGTTTTACAGGTGAAAAATACGGTGGAGCAACTTATTGGGACACTGAGGCTTATTGTTTGCCATTTTATCTCAAAACAGCTGATTATAGAATAGCGCGGCAATTACTTATTTACCGGTTTAACCATCTTCAAAAAGCCATTGAAAATGCCGAGAAATTAGGATTCAAAAATGGCGCAGCGCTCTATCCTATGGTAACGATGAACGGGGAGGAATGCCACAACGAATGGGAAATTACCTTCGAAGAAATTCACCGTAATGGAGCAATTGCTTTTGGTATCTATAATTATATTCGGCATACGAATGATAAAGACTACTTAAAGGAATACGGTTTTCCTGTCCTCCTGGGAATAGCACGCTTTTGGGCTCAACGTTTTAATTGGTCCGGAAGTAAGAATGCTTTTGTCATGTTGGGGGTAACAGGTCCAAATGAGTATGAAAATAATGTCAATAACAATTGGTACACCAACTATATTGCCAGATGGTGCATAGATTATTGTTTAAAAATTCAGGAGGAATTAGGTAATGAAAGTAATCCAAAAATGTCGGAAAAGGAAGTGAGCACTTTTCGACATATTATTGAAAATATTTATTTTCCACAATTAACGGGAACATCAATTTTTTTACAACAAGAGGGATTTATGGACAAGGAGCAGCTTTCAGCTTCTGATATTCCTCGGAATGAACGTCCGATTAATCAGTACTGGTCGTGGGATCGAATTCTACGTTCGGTATTCATAAAACAAGCTGATGTTCTGCAAGGATTATATTTATTTGAGGAATTCTTTGATGTTCAAACTATTAAAGAAAATTTTGATTTCTATGAACCAAAAACAGTCCATGAATCGTCGCTATCACCCTGTATACATGTTATTTTAGCGGCTAAAATAGGTAATTTGGAAAAAGCTTATGAGTTGTATTTGAGGACTTCTCGTCTCGATCTTGATGATTATAATCATGAGGCTGAGGAAGGTCTTCATATTACAAGTATGGCGGGAACCTGGATGAGTTTAGTAGAGGGGTTTGGCGGTGTAAGAATTACAGAAAAAGGATTGCAAATTAATCCATCTATTCCGATGACCTGGGCTTCCTATTCCTTTCAACTATTATATTTGAATCTTCCAATTCACATTACTGTTTCAAAAAATTCTTGTATTGTTAAAAATAAAAGTCAAAAATTTATTACGTTTAAACTACATGAAATCATTTATGAATTAGAATCAAGTCAAGAAATTAAAATTAGTTATTAATACGATAACACTATTATGCCAAGAAAAATCCTTGTTTTTACCTTACTTTTTTTCTTTTTTTCTCCAGCGTATGAGGCGCAAGTAAATCCAACAAATAGGCAAGTCGTTCTTCAGGGCTTTTGGTGGGACTATTGGAATTCAAATTTTCCTAACGGTTGGTCAAATTATCTTGCTGAATTAGCTCCACGACTTAAAGAACTAGGTATAGATGCTATTTGGATACCACCTTCAATCAAAAATACAGGAACAAACAGTGTGGGTTACGCTCCCTTTGACCACTACGATTTAGGGGACAAATACCAAAAAAACGGTATCAAAACTAGAATGGGTGATAAAGA
>JAIPAL010000046.1 GCA_021740085.1 Crocinitomicaceae bacterium | reverse complement strand
CTTTAGAACAACCGGTGGTGCTTCCGTAAAGTTCCGCCATCAAAACTCTTGGATTTGTGCCCAATGCAATTGGATGAGCATGGTCACCGTAAGAGGTCATGTGTTTGTCACTTGCACGACAAGCACTTGCTGTACCAACAACTATAGCTTCTTGTCCAATGTATAAGTGACAAAATCCACCAAATTTTTGTTGAATATATAATTGACCTGTTTTCTCTTCGAATCGACGAATAAGCAACATATCAGTATACCATTTCACATAAGTTTCCTTTGAAAATTTTGGTTTTGGCGCGTTGCTTTTTTTAGTAGTAGAGCTAAGTTTAGAAGTTGCGGATTTCTCAGCCATTTTATGATTAGTTTAATTTATTTCACAAATATAAGAAGGAAAATTATACTTTAAACGATATCTGTTAATAGGAAAAGTCGATTCTTACTTGTCAAAAAATGATTTGGAGCTGTACCTTAGTAATTCTTCAAGCAACCAATACAATTTTTGTTGGAGAGAAAATAAGGAATATTTCAAGAATTATACCTGTATGGGTTTCTTCATCACCGAACGAACCACTAATAGTAATCCAGCTATTATAAATGGAATACTAAGTATTTGCCCTGTATTTAAAGCAAGTTCAAAGTCTCTATCTGTTTGTCCCTCTTTAAAATATTCAATAATAAATCGGGCTGTAAAAAGTAGGGTCAAAAAGATTCCAAAAATAAATCCGGGTTTCTTCCATAATTCGCGTTTCCAAAAAAGGAAAAGCAATAATCCAAATAGAAGTAAATAGGCGAGCGCTTCGTATAATTGGGTGGGGTGTCGTGGAGACGGATCGTAATTTCCTATGGATTCGTTAAAATAAAGTGTAAACTTAAATGCCCAAGGAACATTGGTAACATGTCCAACAATTTCATGATTCATTAAATTTCCAAAGCGAATAAAAGTTGCGCCAATTGCTATGGGTGCAGCCATTCGATCTAAAATCCATAAAATGGGTTTTTTGACTACAAATTTTGAGTACAGATAGAGTGAAACAAAAATGGTTATGGCAGCGCCATGGCTTGCGAGCCCTCCTTTCCAAACCATAAAAATTTCTATCGGATGCTTGCTGTAATGTTCCCAGTCATAGAAAAAAACATGTCCTAAACGAGCCCCGACAATGGTTGCTATCACCATATACATGACCAATTTATCCAGTGATTCATTTGAAATGTTTTCTTTTTTAAACATTCTCTTGACCACAAAGTATCCAATGATCAAACCAGTTACAAACAACAAACCGTACCAATTGGGCGTTCGCCAACCGTCTATTATTTCAGAACTGACCGTCCAATTAATTGCTAAAATCACTTATTTATTTGTTTGAGTTGGATTCAAAGTTAATGGTTTTTCTGCATTCAATTTGAAAATCAACTTATTTGATCGCCCTTTTTTGAAAATTTTATTGCTGTTATTTTTCCCTTGTCGAAGCAATTTCTGTTCCTCCTCACTTAAATGAATCATATCCTGGCAATCTGATGAACAGCAATTTTCCATTTTTCCCTTGCACTCATCGCATTGTATGAATAGCAAATGACAGGCATCGTTCACGCAATTCGTGTGAACATCGGCAGGCTTACCACATTGATGGCAAATAGAAACTATATCTTCCGTAATTCGTTCGCCTCTTCGTTCATCAAAAACAAAATTCTTCCCGATAAATTTATTTTCAATCCCACTTTCCTTGGCATCATTGGCATACTTAATTATACCTCCTTCTAATTGATGTACATTTTCAAATCCCCGATGCTTAAACCATGCAGATGCTTTTTCACAGCGTATCCCACCGGTGCAATACATGACTATATTCTTGTCCTCATTTCCTTTTAAATACTTTTCTTCTATAATGGGTAAGCTTTCTCTGAATGTGTCAACATCTGGTAATATTGCGCCTTTGAAATAACCAACTTCATGTTCGTAGTGGTTTCTAAAATCTATCAAGATGGTTTCCGGATCGTCGGTTAGCGCATTAAATTCTTCTGCTTTTAGGTGTTTCCCTATTTTTCTTACATCAAAGGTAGTATCGTTTAACCCATCGGCTAAAATTTTATCTCTCACCTTTATTTTTAATTTTAAAAAAGAGAATTCGGCAGCGGAATCCTCCACGGAGAAATTTAAGCGAATCCCATCTAGAAAATCTATTTGATATAATTCCTCTCGAAAGACACCAATATAGTTGGATGGCACTGAAATTTGAGCATTAATTCCCTCATGGGCAACATACACTCTTCCAACGATATGGTATTTAGACCACATTTGAAAAAGGTGATCACGAAATAATTGAGGAACAACAATGGTTGCGTATTGATAAAATGAGATGGTAACAAATTGTTGTCCAAGCTCACGCATTTTTGTTTCTAATTCCTCTTTATTTAAGGTATTCCACAGTTGCATACTATGTATAGTTTAAATTAAGAACGACAAATGTAGTGATATTCAATAGCAAACACCTAAAATTCAACCTGTAATGACCAATTTATATTCTTTGTAAATAAGCAGTATTCTTAATAAGGTTTATAATAGTGATTTGATTTATTTGTTATAATTAAGTGCTTATTTTTAACTTTGTAAAAAAAAACAACAACGCTATGACACAGGTAAGTAATAAAAGTATCGAAAAAGCAATTGAGCATGTTGATAACCTTGATGATGATGCCTTAGAAGCATTGTCTGAACGCTATGCCTTAGCGCAACCAGATTTGTTGGATTATGTGATGTCTGCACCTACAGAATACGAAAATGATGAGTTGGAAGGATTATTAATTTATTATTTCTGCTTAATAATGTATTCATTTGAAGTACAAGATATCGCCTTAAATGTTGTTTCTGATGACGATATCGATGCGATGCAAGAGTCTTATTTTGAAATGTTAGATAGTTATTTCGAAACGGAAGACGAGGAGGAAATTGAATCTTTTTGTGACCAACCGGATTTAGCTCAATTCATGGCGGTAGAAGTTTCTACAGATGATGAAGATGGCACCTCTTTGAGTGAAGAAACGGCTAGCCAATTATTTATAGTTACCATTGGGATGATTTCTCTAATTAACAAAGCAATAAAAGCGTAAAGGCTTTATAATTTCACAAACGGTAGCGTCTTGCTTTGATCTGCTTGTATTATTTTCACATAATATACTCCTTGGAGGAAATGTGCCACGTCTATTTCTACGCTCATTACTGATTCTTGAACTTTATCCAAGGGTTCCTTATGTAATAGTTGTCCATTTAAATTGTAAATTTCCAACTCAGTTAATCCTACACCAGACGCTGTGTTATTAATCGTAATAGTGATATTGGAAGAACTAGGATTTGGATATAAATAAGCAAATTCACCATCTGGTAAAACAGGACAGCTTACATATTTTGTGCCTGGTGATCCACCTTCACACCCAATAAACCAGGATAAACCATTGTTGGGATTCAGGTAGCCATCATAGAAATTATATTCATTGGTAAAGTCTTGGAAACTTGGAATAGTTGACCAAGGAGCTATCGTATCGTAATTAAAACTACTGATTAAGATTCCATTGTTATCGTACAAGCGAATCCCATCTTTTGGTGACAGGCCAAAGTCAAATTGTCCAATTACATTTTGAACTAAAGGATTTCTTAAATTAAAAGCGGTAAGGTCATTCCCTACAACAAGAAATGCATCAGGAGCTAGGTTTATAGCTGGAAAGATATATTCATGGTCGTTTTTGGAATCTTTGAAAACGTATCCAAGTAGATTAATGTCGCTTGAAGTATTATTGTAGAGCTCAATCCAATCGCCAGCATTATAAATTTGATTCGTGTTATTGTAGCTAAATTCACTAACATAAATTGGCTCTTCACATTCTTCATACGCTTCTCCAGGTGATCCTCCGATGCAACCACAGAACCATGAATTTTCATCAAGCAAAGAAATAGAGGTGTGTTTATTTTCTAAGGTTCTTCCCCAACCATCTGCACACTTAGGGTAGGGGGCTTCATCCGAATAAACCGCTACTAAGGCCATGCTATCAAAAGGATTGAAAATTCGAATAGAGTCGTATTTATTGCTCCAAACAAAACCAGTTCCTCCCACCACATTTTGAACTTGGGGATACATGCTATTAAAAAGTGCCATGTTTTCACAAACCACCAAATATCCATTAGGTGGAATAATAGTATGATCCTCAAAACTAAATTTATCGTAATGGTTCTTTGTCTGAATATGCCAAGCTGTTAAATCCATTGCCGTAGATCCAAAATTGTGTAATTCAATCCAATTTCCACCATCTACTGTTGGGTCAGGGTTGTAATTAATCTCTGAAATGGTTAAAGATGGTTCTTCCGGTGATCCAATAAATACAGCTTTAAATAAATCATTTTGATCAATGTTTTGGGTTATACTGGACTGTAACAAGCTGCCTGCTGGAAGTGTTATATTTTGAACCCAATTTTGGAAGGTATAGCCAGGATTTGCGATGGCAGTAATTTTAACAGGGACTCCATCAAAATAAACGCCTGTCCATGGAAGTGTTTCCGGTACAATTGTAGAAATTTTTATATATCCTGCGCCTGCAGGAAATACATCAAGACTCACATTTACTTTTTTTACTAAATTAAATTCAGTAACCATTTGATCTCGTACGACAGCATTTCGATTATTAAATTGCGCAATATGAACATCGTGCCAATAGGCAAAGTTTGCCATTCCTCCAGCTACGTCTCCTGTCCATAATTGAAAATGCCTAGGCATATCTGGAAGTAATTCGTTGTACAAACTGTCTATAATAGGGGTGTATTTATTACTTTGAAAAGTGAAATTCATAAGGTCTGCATAGCGATTCACAAAATAATTTTTAAATTCTATATTTTGAACCAAGGCATCATAAATTTGCCAAAATGGATTTGGTTGTTGGTTATACCTAAACCAATCAAACATATTGGCATTATAATCGGTCCAACCACCAAGGCCCCATTCTAAATCTTGTAAATAGAAACGCCATTTGTTATCGGTGGTGCGCATCCTTGCCATTTTCATGTTATTGTAGATCCAATCGGCATTTGCATACCAATTTTCTCCTGCAATGTAGTCTGTGTAATTATACAAATCTAATTTGCTATTACAGTCATTAAAATAAGTAGGACTTGTAGCATCTGCTGTCGTGATGTAATCGCGCATGGAGTAAAATGATGTATCCGATCCTTTTACGATTCTAATTACCCCAGCGCCATAAAAATAGCTTACTGAAAGTAAATCCAAGCTGTCCATGTCGTTATTGTAATTATTTTTGAAATAACCTTCATTGGCTTTTTCCCGCACCTCGTAAATACCAAAATATTGACCATTTAAGAAAACGTTTGCTGGGGTATAACCCTGCGAATTAACATTGGTCTTTGCCATTATTCTGCAAAGGGTAGCGTCTCTTTGCGGGTATTGATTCCAAAAATTACTACCATTTCGAATATAAAGGGCGTAATAATCTTCAATATACGGTTTTTGAGGAATAATTGGATAGTGGACAGGTACCCCTTCTCCATACAAGGAATGAGCGGGTTCAATTGTTACACTATGTTGTGGATTAGATCGGCTTCCACCTGCTCCTCCATCTGGTTTTACTGAGGCCCTTGTTTCAAACTTTTTTATTCCATTTGCATCAAAGTATTCTACCACACATGGTTTTTTCCAGTCTGTCCACCAATTATCAAAAATTCCATTACCTCCATAAAGGTCTACTGAATCGATTGTCAAGGAAATAATGGGTAAGGTAAAATCTTCTTGAAACAAAAATGTTTCCGTACTAACTAAACTTGGAAGTAAATTCGTTCCAACTGGGAAACATCTTACTTTCAACACACAATTCGTCGAAAGCAAGATGGGACCTGCTACCAAAGGGGAATTTATGCTTGGATTAACCCCTGTTAGGGTGTACCTAAGTTCTCCATTGGCAACAGAATTATTAACGATATTAGCAAGAATAGGTCCTTGAAATACGCCGCCAGTATTGGTGATGGTTGCTTGATTTTCATAACCATCATACCCAATGGAGCTATTGTTTGAAGCATTGGGTGTTGGAACATTAAAAGTGGCGCTTTGACTTCCGCCATCTACAACTTTACCATTTGACATGTTGGGCTCAAGGTCACTTATGAGCAATGAATCAACAAAAACTCCCGCTGGATTAGAAAGAAAAAGCATTTCACCGCTGGTAGATATGCCAAAATTAGTTTCCAATGTTCCGCCAACCGTTGCTGTGAAATAGGGATGCGTTGTTCCGCTTGCAAATGTACCTGGGGAGTCATAGCCAAATGTTAAATAGGGCTTTCCGGTTAAATCTGATGAATTTGGATCTGTATTGTGAATTTCAATGGCGAGTACATTATTCCCAAGGATGAGGGCCGCTTGAATAATTACCGTATCAATTTCAAATGTAGATATTGCACCGCCTTGTGGGAGTGTTGCATCATGGCTACTCGCTAATTCATCCCATGTTGGTGGCGTACCTGTCAGACCTGCACGGGCGATTTCAATACCATTCAAGTAAGCTACAAATCCATCGTCATAATCGATGTCTAGGATTGTTTTTTTTATGGCATTTATATTCGTGCATTGAAAGTTGATTCTCGAATAAATAGTCGTAAAAGGCCCAATGATATCTGTTGCATCATCGCCGTCACCAAAACCAATACTTGCTGGTCCACTCGACCATGCGCTGCTGTTAAAGGTGCTGCTATTCCATAACGGTATTTCGGCAGTGGGTGTTTCATACTGCCAAATCGAATCGGCAAATACAGCTGTTTCATAGTGATCAATAAAACTTACGGTATTTTTATTTACTGCATGTACCACTAAAAATCCTGATGGGCTAATCATAGTGGTAGGAAAAGTCCATTTCATGGGCAAGTTCCGATCGTCGCTTAGCCCATATCCTCCAATATTAGCAGGGATTACTGAGCTATTATAAATTTCAATCCAATCTGGGGTGCTTCCGCTCGGTAAAACAATGGTGTTACCATTCGCATTACTCGCTTCATTGATGTTAAATTGTGAAAATAAAAAGCTAACCGGTAATAAGAAAACTAGAAGTAAATATTTCCGCATGTAATTTTTGTTTCAGCTAAATTAAGAAATATATAGCTTAATTCATTAATCAATGAGGTGTAAATACTCTTTTCTAGCTAGCATTGGAAATATACAGAATGATAATGGCTAGAATTGAAAAACAAAGTCCAATCGTTTTTTTAAGATTTAATTTTTCTGAAAATAGGGATAAACCAATAATAGAAGCTGTAAGGACAACACTTACATTTATGATGGCCAAAACGGTAGAATCCGACCAACCTGTCGTTTGATAAGCTGCAAGTAAAAGATAGATTGAGAAATAATTGGGCACACCCAAAACGATTCCTGCGAATATATTTTTGAGTTCTATTTTCATTTTTCTTCGAAGCAATTGGATACCAATTATAACTATGCCCATGATTCCTGCCATTAAGAAGCCCAGCGCTGAAAATAATCCAGGATGCCATCCGCTGAGTTTGCTTTTTTGAATGACATTTAGTAAAAAATCTAATAAACCACTTCCAAAAAATAAAACGAATAGCATCCAAATTGCTTGTTTACCATTCGCAGCACTTTTATTGGGTAAGGAAACAAGAATAACACCTAAAATGGCAGCGATCAAGCCACTAATTTTAAGAATAGAGAGCGATTCATTGTTATAATAAATCATAGCTAACATCGAAATCGACATGGACATTTTAACCGCGACAGAGGTGGAAGCAACACCATTTCGCTGAGAACTTATGCCCATTATTAAAAACAAGGAGATAAATAATACAGCGCAATAAAACGCATACTTTAGGATTTCAAAATCACTCGCCGTTACTCCCTTAAATTCCGAATGAAAAAACAAGATACCACAAGATGCAGCTGTAAAATAGTTGAAGACAATAGCTTGAAAGGTATCAATTTTATATCTTGGGAAAAGTTTAAAGACCACAAAAATTAGACTTGAACACAGGATGCAACTTATTAGTTCTATCATCTTCTAGTAAAGTAAAATATGGTGTCGTGATCGCTAAATTGATGAGCCCGCACTGGAACTTTGTTAATTATGGGCGCTTTCACACCATCTCCAAACTTAATGTCGCCAACAATCACGCGTGCTTCATCCCACACATTATCAATAATAAAATATTGGAGTGTTCGACTGCCGCCTTCCACTAAAACCGATTGGATATTGCGCTTATACAATTCTTCTAAAATGTATTTAGTGGATGTTTCCTGAATTTTTATCCATTCCACGCCATCTAACTTTTTATTTTGAATTCTATTGAAGACGAGGGTAGGGGCATCATTGGAAAAAATATTGACATCTTTACTCAATTGCATTTGACTATCAATTACAATTCTAGTTGGATTTTTCCCGCTAATCTCTCGCACTGTGAGTGATGGATTATCATTCAATATGGTATTTCTACCCACCAAAATACTTTGCTCTTCGCTTCTCCATTTATGAACAAGGACTTTCGATTCAGGGGAAGAAATCCAATTGATTCCTTTTTCGTCCGTTTCTCGATTTTTATCTAAATAACCATCGGAAGTTTGCGCCCATTTTAATATGACATAAGGTCGTCTTTTTTCATGAAAGGTGAAAAATCGCTTATTTAATTTTCTACATTCTTCTTCAAGAACATTCTCAATTACTTCGATCCCCGATCTTTTTAAAAGCTCTATGCCTTTTCCTCCAACGATTGGATTGCTGTCTCTGCTTCCAATTACTGCTGTTTTTATCTTTCGATTTATGAGTTCATGCACACAAGGAGGCGTCTTTCCATGATGAACGCATGGTTCTAAAGAAATATATACAGTTGAATTTTCTATTTCTTTCTGATCTAATACACTTTCTATTGCTTTTATTTCGGCATGTTTTCCACCGTATTCTGAATGATATCCTTCTCCGATAACAAGACCATTTTTTACGATAACACAACCTACCATTGGGTTTGGACTGACATTTCCCTGCCCTAAATAAGCGAGGTCAACGCAACGTTGCATAAAAATTTCATGTTCCATTTATGTAGTAAAGTTAATTATTTAGGGAATACATGGCTTATTTCCGGAATTCTAATTTTAAGGCTGTGTTTAATTCCGTACCTTTGCAGCTAGTTTAAATGAATGGCACATAAATCTGGTTTTGTAAGTATTGTTGGAAGTCCAAATGTAGGTAAGTCTACTTTAATGAATCATTTGGTGGGTGAAAAGTTATCGATTGTAACAGCTAAGGCTCAAACAACGCGACATCGGATCCTTGGAATTGTAAATGAAGAGGATTATCAGATTGTTTTTTCAGATACACCTGGGGTAATAAATGCGGCTTATAAACTTCATGAAAACATGATGGAGTATGTAAATGCTTCTTTACAAGATGCAGACTTAGTGTTGTTTATTACGGATACGCAGGAAAATGAAATGAATCACAAGGCAACACTCGAGAAGATCAAAAAATTAAAGGTGCCTGTTTTGTGTTTAATCAATAAAATTGATTTATCAAATCAAGAAGAAGTAATGGAAAAGGCTTTGTACTGGCAAAATGAATTGCCGGATGCGTTGGTTTTTCCAATTTCTGCCTTGCATAATTTTAGCATTGATGCGGTTTGGTTAAAAATTTTATCGCTAATTCCTGAAAATCCTCCTTACTACGATAAGGAAGAGATCTCCGATCGTCCCATGCGATTCTTTGTATCAGAAATTATTCGCGGTAAGATTTTTTACCTGTGTCAAAAAGAAGTTCCTTACAGTTGTCAAATTGAAATCGAGGAATTTATTGAAGAGGAAAACATTACCCGAATTAGAGCCATCATTATCGTGGAAAGAGAATCCCAGAAAGGCATCGTAATCGGTAAAGGAGGGGAGATGCTTAAGAAAATCGGAAGTAGTGCGCGCTTTGAAATTCAAAAATTTCTTGATAAGAAAGTCTACTTGGATACTTTTGTTAAAGTCGATAAAGATTGGCGATCAACGGAAGCGAAGCTAAAAAAATACGGATATTAATAGTCAATAGGAGAATAAAAAATGAGCAATATTGTCGCCATTGTTGGAAGACCAAATGTTGGAAAATCTACACTTTTTAATCGTTTAACAGAGTCTCGGGATGCCATCGTAAAAGAAATTAGTGGTGTTACGCGCGATCGTCTTTATGGCAAAGGCGAATGGAACGGGTATCAGTTCTCTGTTATTGATACGGGTGGGTACGCTACGACCAAAGAAGATATTTTTGAAGGTGAAATTCGAAAGCAGGTTGAATTAGCGGTTGAAGAAGCCAATGTTATTTTGTTCATGTTGGATGTTACAACTGGTATTGTCGAAATGGATAATGTGGTGGCGCAATTGCTACGAAAAAGTAAAAAGAAGATAATCGTTGTTGCCAATAAAGTGGATAGCAATGATCGTGTAGGAATGTCTGCTGAGTTTTACTCGCTAGGACTTGGTGAGGTCTTTGACCTTTCAGCCACGAATGGTAGTGGAACGGGTGAAATTTTAGATGCATTGGTTCCTTATTTTGACAAAGAAAATGAATCAATTCGTGAGGAAGATGATTTACCAAGGTTCGCCATCGTTGGTCGACCAAATGTTGGGAAGTCTTCTCTAATTAACGCTTTTACGGGACAAGAAAGAAATATTGTTACTGACATTTCAGGAACAACACGCGACTCTATCCATACACGATATAAATCATTTGGATTCGATTTTTTATTGATAGATACGGCGGGTATTCGCAAGAAAGCAAAAGTTACGGAAGATATTGAGTTTTATTCTGTGCTTCGTTCTATTCGAACCATTGAAAATGCAGATGTTTGCCTTTTCTTAATTGATGCTTCTGAAGGAATTCAAAAACAAGACCTGAGCATTTATTACATGATCGAAAAGAATTCTAAAGGGGTAGTGGTACTTGTTAATAAATGGGATTTAGTAGAAAAAGACCACAGAACGATGGTGGAATACGAGGAAAATCTACGAAATCAATTAGCGCCTTACAATGATGTGCCTATTATTTTTACTTCAACTATTACAAAACAACGTATCCACAAAGCGCTAGAAACGGCAATGGAGGTTTTTGCTAATCGCACGAAGAAAATACCTACTTCAAAATTAAATGATGTGATGTTGGAAATTATTCAACAAACACCTCCTCCTGCAAATAAAGGGAAATACATCAAAATTAAGTTTGTTCAACAGTTACCAACACATGCACCAGCCTTTGCATTCTTTTGTAATTTACCGCAGTACTTAACAGAAGCTTATCGTCGATTTTTAGAAAATCGAATGCGTGAAGTTTTTGACTTTAAAGGAGTTCCGATTAAGATCTTCTTCCGTAAGAAATAATTAAAGCATACTTATTCTTATCGAATAAGGTTAATCGTTCCTGTAATCACTTTCTTATCGTCTGTTTCCTTATTCGCATAATTAATTACCCAAGTATACACCCCAAGAGGAACATCAAGGCCATTAACGCCATAAGTGCCATCCCATTCTCCCTCAGCATTCAGACTCTCCCATATGATTTCTCCCCATCTATTGTAGATCAACAAAGAGAATTTGTAAGGATCGAAACCTGTGGTAAATACTGGATGCCATGTTTGATTGTTTTCATCTTGATCGGGCGTGAATGAATTAGGAACATAGAATATTGGATCGCTGATTACAACCAATGTTAATTCATGGATATCTGTGCAGCCTAGTGGTGTGGATGCGGTTAATGTAACCAGCATGTTTTCAGAAACACCAACATACGGATGGTTAGGATCAAATTCAGAGGAAACTTCTCCGTCACCAAATTCCCAGAAATAACTTACTGCTCCCAAGGTGTTATTGTTGAATTGAATCACTTCACTCTGAGAAGAGAGTACATTAGGGTTACTCGTAAAAGAAGCGACTGGATAATTTTCCATACAGATGTATGAATTATAAGTCGTCGTTTCTAGACAGCCTTGTAAATTGTAAATGAGCGTAATATCGTGACATCCAGCGCTTGTGAATAAGTAATCTAAACTATTGCCGGTACCTATTGTATTGCCATTCCAAACCCACGTATAGTTAGCGTTTTGAACTTGTTGGGTTGATAGATTAACCATTAGCGGATTACAACCTGTTAAGGTATCCGCAACAAATGTTGGCGGCATCGCAGCTATAACGACAATGTCCATGGTAACTGTATCCGCACATTGATTCGGATTGGGAGCAAAGGTATGTGTAAATATTCCGTCGATTGAACTATCAATTGTAGGGGGCGTCCAGCTACCAACTATACCAGGAACATTGGTCGATACAGTTGGAATTAATGGCGGTACATCGCCTTGACAAACTGGTGCAATTTGAGCAAATTGCGGAATATTTAAAGGATCAATCACTATGGTCATTTGTCCAGTAGCCGAACACTGAAAAGGATCCGGGGTAAAGTTGTAAACCGTAGTGTTTGGAATTTGGGTATTTATTATTGCTGGATTCCATGTTCCTGTGATTGGAACTAGATTCGTCGAGCTTCCTGGTAAAACTACGCCTTGTGTGAATTGACAAATTGGACCAATTTGAGTAAATGTCGGGACCGTGTAGTTTAAAATAGTAATATCCATGGTTGTCGCTACTGCGCACTGACCTGCTGTAGGTGTGAAACCATAGGTGTAAATACCTGCTGTATTGGTAATCACAGTTGCAGGTGACCAAGTTCCCGTGTAAGGAGTGAGATTCGTTGAAGGGTTGGGTAAAATCGGTGCAGGATCATTTATACAAAGAGGGTTAATTTGCGTGAAAGTTGGAATTTCATTGGGTAATATAACAATGTTCATGGTAGCTACGTTGGCACAAAAATTTGGTGCTGGGGTAAATGTGTAAACTTGTGTACCAGCTACTGCAGATGAAATAACTGCTGGAGACCAAGTGCCTGTTATAACAGGATTATTGTTTGAAGATCCTGGTAGTAATGGTACTTGTCCACCTTCGCAAATAGGTGTAATTTGGGTGAATAAGGGATTATCCGGAATATTCACAATCACTGTAGTAGTCGTTGATCCGTTACACGCCGGAGTAACATAATTTAAGGTATAGACACCTGCATCAAGTGCTGTAGAATTTGGAATGGTTGGATTTTGAACATTCGAAGTAAATCCATTAGGACCTGTCCAAGCGTAAGATGATGCGCCATTCGTAGCACTTAAACTTATCGTTTGGCCAACACAATATGGACCGGTATTAGATGCTGTAATTAAAGCTCCACCTGCTGCGTAGGTAATAACTAATTGCCCGTCACTAGTTTGGAATCCTTGTGTGCAAGTTGCTCCTGCAGGGTAAAAAGATGATCCACCACCACCAGCGCCTCCTCCGTTTGCTCCTTGACAGCAATTATCTGCTCCGCCTCCGCCGCCACCGTAATATCCACCACCGCCACCACCGCCTGAAGCAGATGAATAAAATCCACCATTTCCTCCTTGACCTAGGCTACCAGCAGTTCCTGGTTGTCCACCACCCCATGGTGGTCCGCCATTACCACCTGCTGCTTGTGTTCCACCTCCGCCACCAACACCAGTGAAAGGGGAACCAAAACCTTGTTGTCCTGAAGCGCATCCGCCGCCACCTCCGGTTGCTTGATAACCTTGTTGTTGGGAACCACCTGAACGGCCACCTCCTCCTCCTGCTACCGCAATGCGATTAGCCAAAGCATAAGGAGCTACGCGTATGTCGGTTGCACCGCCACCACCTTTTGAAGCCATCTGAACAGTTCCAGCAGTGTGACCGTTGCCACCACCATTGTAACCACCTGTATTAGCCAAGGGACAACCACCAACACGAATTTCTAAAACTTGACCAGGCTGCACCGGAATACATGGATGAATGACTCTTGCGCCTCGGCCACCTTGCCCAGATCCCCCGTATGGATTACCCAAAATACCGCCGCCTTGTGCACCGCGCATGTCAATATTAAGACAAAATACACATGGAGGAACGGTCCAAGTTTGAACGGTTCCCGTATAGTTGAAAGTAGCAGTTTGCGATAAAAAAAGTGACTGAGTTTCTAAAAGAAAAATAAAACTAAAAAATAAAATTTTTGTTTTGGAGTATATTTTATTCATTAAGAAAATTTAAAATCGTTTACTAAACTAGTTATTTATTATCAATTAAAGGGGATAAATTAATAGAGTCTAGGTACTTTTTTTTAATAATTGACTTTCATCGATTATTTAAAACCTATAATTCTAAATTATCCTTTAATTAATTTACTTTACGTTTAAATGTTTATTCGGTTGCTTTTTATATTTTTACACTATTAGCAATTATAATTTCAAGTGAAATGAGTTTAAATCCATATGTAGGTCCTTGGACCAAAAAGGAAGCAGGACATTTGCTGAGACGTACTATGTTCGGGGCAACTAATCAGCAAATTCTTGATGCGGTAAATAATGGTTTGCCTGCAACCGTCGCTTCTTTGTTGCAAGTTGTTTCTATACCTCCACCACTTGCTTTTGATCCGGGAGAAACAATTGTTGCTCAGGGTACAACCTGGGTGAATTCAGTTTATCCGGCGCAAGTAGTAGCAAGTAATAATGCTGAATCGGCTCGTTACAAATCACTTGCTGCTTGGATGATGAAAAACATTAATCAAGAGTCCTTGTCAATTACTGAAAAAATGCTATTCTTTTGGCAGAATCATTTTGGTGTTTCAGCTGTAACTGAAGCAAGGGCGATGTACCACTTTTTAGAATTATTGCGCCAAAATTGCTTAGGTAATTTTAAGCAATTGGTGAAAGATGTTACCATTGACCCATCCATGTTAATATTCCTCAACGGTGCCTCCAATACGGTATATAGTCCAAATGAAAATTTTGCAAGGGAGTTACTAGAGTTATTCACCATTGGGAAAGGAGATCAAATTGGAGCAGGTGATTACTCCAATTATACAGAAATGGACGTGGCAGCTGGGGCAAAAATATTAACTGGATTTCAAGTTTCAGGTATTCGAAGTTCAACAATGACGGCTACCATTTCAACCTTTACGCCCATCTTACACGATACAACTAGTAAGCAACTTTCTTATCATTTTAATGATTTGCTTGTTTCAAATAATGGTGGAAGTGAATATTCAGATTATATAGATGTGATCTTCCAACAAGCCGAGGTAGCTGAATATATCTGTACTAAGTTATATCGATATTTTGTCAATTACGATTTAACGCAAGACGTGTTAACCACGGTGATTCCGGGGATGGCTCAAACATTGATTGCGAATAATTACAACATTCAAGCTGTAATGCAAGATTTATTGATGAGCGAGCATTTTTATTATGGGACTTTGCGTGGAACGATTATTCGCAATCCTTTAGACATGCTATTTACTGTACTAAATTCAACATCAACCACGCCTACTTTTGATTTAGTTGGAAATAGTAATGTCTATCTAACCATTTATTATGCGGCTGAAAATATGGGCTTATCCTATGCTCAACCGCCAAGTGTAGCGGGATGGTCGGCTTATTATCAAGTACCCGCTTTTTCAAAGCTTTGGATAAATTCTACCACCATCAAATATCGTTTCGATGTAGTATCGGGTATATTGTTCGCTGGATTAAATATTGCAGGTAATAATTTTAAACTTAATACCATGGGCTTTTTAAATGGACTTTCCATTCCTTCAAGTGCCCCTGATGTTATTGATGATATTTGCGATGTATTTTTTCCTGAAATGGTAAGTTTAGTAGAGAAAACAATTTTAAAAAATATATTGACAAATAATCTACCCGATTTTGAATGGACTATTCAATACAATGATTATTTGGCGGATCCAACTAATCCTATTGTTCTTGACCCTGTTCGACAACGCCTCGAATTGGTATTAAATAGGGTTTTTAAAATGCCTCAGTTTCAAATGATTTAATGTGTAATTTATGAAAAGAAGACAGTTCGTACGTAATATTTCACTTGCTACCCTTTCCATACCATTTATTTCGGATGGATTTGGAATGAAAGCAGTCAATCAAAAATTATTCAATTTTTCTACAGGCTCGGAAGATAGAGTGCTCATTCTTATTCAATTGAATGGAGGAAATGATGGACTTAATACAGTAATTCCAATTGATCAATATGCTAATTTAATGGTTCAACGGTCAGATATTATTATACCTCAGAATCAAGTTTTAACGTTGACACAAGATGTGGGATTACATCCGGTAATGACAGGAATGAAAAATATGTTCAATGCGGGAAATCTTTCGATATTACAGAATGTTGGGTATCCAGAACAAAATAGGTCCCATTTTAGATCGGCTGATATTTGGTCCACTGGTTCACTTGATGTGAATCAAACTAATGGATGGTTAGGCAGGCATTTTGATGCCATTTATCCAAATTTCCCTGAACAATATCCGAATCCAACCAATTTAGATCCTTTTGCAATTAGCATGGGTTCCGAAGTTTCGGCTACTTGCCAAGGATTGATGGGGAACTTTTCACATACGGTATCTAATCCGTTTAATAGTTTTAATTTATATGAAGGTGGGTTTATTAATGATGGTAGTTATTTTGGCAATAATGTCGAATATGTTGCCACCTTAATTAATCAATCGAACGAATACGGTGCACGAATTAATCAAGCAGCAACCGCAGGTAATACGCTTTCTACTCAATATGATCCTTTGAACTCTTTAGCAGTTCAATTGAAATATATTGCGCAAATGATTTCCGGTGGACTTCAAACAAAAGTTTATATTTTAAATTTAAGTGGTTTCGATACGCATGATGGTCAAGTGGATGATTTAAATCATGCTACCGGTGCGCATAGTTTACTTTTGAAAAAACTTTCTGATGCCATCGCTGCTTTTCAGGATGATTTACAATTGTTGGGCATACAAGAAAGAGTAGCCGGTTTAACTTTTTCTGAGTTTGGAAGACAAATCGCAGCCAATGCAAGTTTTGGAACGGATCATGGGGATGCGGCGCCTTGCTTTTTATTTGGCTCGTGTATTAACGCCGGTATTATAGGACCTAATCCTCAAATTTCTAATTTACCGAACGCGCAAGCTGGGGT
>JAIPAL010000045.1 GCA_021740085.1 Crocinitomicaceae bacterium | reverse complement strand
GAACTATTGTATACTGTTCCATTATATTGTCTGGTCCATCTACCTCCATATGGATCAATACATCTTTGTCCAAATCCAGTTGAAATTCCTAAGCCTATCTTATTGGATTCATCCAAAATTAAATGATAGGCAAGATTTACATTCACGGAGTTGGATGTGATTTTCAAGTCACCCGCTTGATCATTAAAGAAACTTATACCACCGGCAATGATTCCATTTTTTTTTCGCTTATTATCATTAAATCTACCATCCACGGAAGCAGCAATTGTTTTATATGGAATAGCCACACTATTCCATTGGCTTCTGTAATTAAGGACCCCATTTAGCGTAGAATTTGCTCCGCTCAACGCAGGATTTAAGAGGAGCGGAGAATACTCTATTTGTGAAAAATGTACGTCTTGCGCATACGTCATGCTACTAATACAAGTTAATATCGAGATGCATTTTAAGATTTGGCTACTTAGGATTTTCATATTTTTATCTTACTAATGTTACATTTCCAGACTCCATAACACGTGTTCCATCAAACAGGGTCCCCACGAATTTATAAGCAAATACACCCGCATTTAAAGGTTTGTTTCTAAACGATCCATCCCAACAATTGGACAAATCACTTGTTTCGAATACCTTCTCTCCCCATCGATCATACACTACATAATTAAATTCAGCTATACAATTTCCAAAGACACAAAGCCTATTGTTTTCTGTTGGTCCTCCATCATTTGGTGAAAAGACAGTTGGAATGAAATAATCATTACAATCTATTTCTACAAATATTGTGACATCTGCCGTGCCACTACATCCAGCCGCATCTGTGCCAGTAACTGTATAAATAGTTGTGGAAGTAGGCGTAGCAATTGGATTTGAACAAGTTATGCAATTTAATCCAACGGTTGGTGACCAACTATAGGTAAGGGCGCCGTATGCATTCATCTGGACAGATTCTCCTTCAGTTATAGTAGTTGAAATTGGAGTCGCTGTAATTACTATTGAACCTAAACTATTAACCGTATACGACTCACTAATTGAACAACCATTTATATCACTTACTTGTAAGGAATAATCTCCGCTTGCTAAATTCATTAATGAAGAGCTAGTTTCCCCATTTGGTGTCCACAAGTAGGTATAAGCTCCAGTACCTCCAGCTACGGATGTGCTAATCTGCCCGTCCACATTAGGGCAATTTACCGCAGTTATTGTTTCAGTAATTAGTATTTGTGTCGGACTAGTAATAGTTATGGATACGGTGCCAATACATCCCACAGCATCTGATACAGCAACATTATAAATTCCTGCCGTTAGATTGGAAGCACTCGCTCCTGTTCCGCCTGATGGTGACCATAAATAAGTATATGGAGCAGTTGCTCCACTTGCTGTGACCGATGCAGAACCATCACTTAATCCATAACAAGAAACATCCGTAGTGGATTGTATGCTTACTGTTGGACCGCCAATATTTGAAACGATAATATCCATATTACTAACACAACCATTCGCATCTGTGACTACCACATTATAAATTCCACCATTTATATTTGAGGCAGTAGCTAAAGATCCTCCAGAAGGAGACCAAGCATAGCTATAAGCGCCAGTTCCACCTGAGGGAATTACAGTTGCTGATCCATCATTAACGCCACAATTCGCGGGGATAATATTAGATGATACCAAAGTTAGTAAGGGAGGTTCAGAAATGATTATTGTCGTTAATGATGTACAGCCATTTGCATCTGTAACTGTAACATTGTAGGTATTTGCCAATAAGGCATTTTGAGTAGCTCCACTCAATCCACCCGGCATCCAAGAATAAGTTAAGGTGCCAGCGCCTCCAGTTGCTGAAACAGTTGCTGAACCATTATTCCCATTGAAACAAGAAACATTTTGACTTGAAACTAGGGAGATAGTAGGACCACCGTTTGTAGTGACTGTCGTATTTCCTGATGCTTGACAGCCATTATTATCTGTAACTGTAACAGCATAAGCACCTGCCGTAAGATTGGATGCCAAAGAAGAATTACCTCCACTCGGCGTCCATAAATACGAATAAGGAGCGGTTCCACCAGAAGGCGCAGCAGTTGCAGTTCCTGAACTTCCTCCGCAACTTGTTGGCGTGTTAGACATTCCTATCGTTAGAGCTGTTGCAGGCTGTGTTATAACTACCGTTGTTGTGCCAGGACATAGCAATGCATCTAAAACATTTATTGTATAGGTTCCTGCAGCTAAATTACTTTGCGTAGGACCAACCAAACTTCCTTGTGTCCATGTGTAGGAATATGGGGCAGTTCCGCCACTTGCAGAAACGGTTGCAGATCCAGTTGCCCCTCCAAAACACACTACATTTGTTTGAGCAGGAATGGTAAAATTGAAAGGTAAACAAGGATTCACCACGCAAGAAGGAATTGCTGCTAAATTCGCATATTGAACTATCATTCCGAGATTATCAACTAATTGAATAGGCCAAGAACTTGGGGCTGGAATATTTGCACCAGTAGCGAAAGTACTCCATGAAGTAACGGGTGTCCCAGCTATTGTAAAAAGCCCACAGTAGGTACCTAAACCAGCAATACAAGGAATTGTCGTTGTTGAATTTTGCCATGAATAAGAAGCAACGCCATTAATAGCGGATAAAGTCCCATTAGATTCGACACAAGCAGCTAAAATTGAGTTACAAGAACTTACCGAAATAATTATTGATTCCGAACCACATGCTAAAGTATAAGTTATAGTATAATTTCCTGGCCCAACAATGGCAGGGCTAAAAACACCTCCTGCGCTAACTCCCGTTCCGCTCCACGTTCCTCCAGGCAATGCAGGCGTCAAGGTAACAGGTGCGTCGTTATCACATAAACTCTGAGGAATACATATGGTAGCATCACAGCACGTTATAGGGATAATTGCGCATGCACTTGCTGCAAAAGATTGGACACCTCCAGTTCTTGTAGCTGAACTACTATTTCCACTTCCACCGCAAGCTACAACATCACCTCCCGTGCTTACACGTACATCGTATACATAAAAAGCGGTGGGGTAAAAAGCCTGTTGCACTAAACTTGAATTAAATTTATAGACACCTGTTTTGGAACCCACATAAATATTCCCACAATTATCAATGTCAATTCCAGCATTTTCAGTGACATTATCACTTAGAAAAGGAGTCGACAAGACACCTCCAGGTATTGCCACACTAGCAATTAAACTTAAATTAACTAAGGATCTTTTTTGTAGTTCATTTCCCTTGTTCAAGTAAACGAAGTTCGCATCCGCGCGAATAACTTTTATTCCCGTATTATTATAGCGCCAATTTTCACTTTTATAACTCCAATTCACCCCATGGTTTTTCTCATAAAGCGACGTTGAACCTGCCCCGCAAAGCGTTAAATTATCATTCAAATAACCAATGGTGTCAAGTGAAACAAAATAATATTTACCGTTTGGAGCAGCCGATAAACCTCTAACCTCTTGAATTTGCGGTGGAATACCGAAAAGACTAGCAGTAGCAGTAACTTGAGTTGAGGTTGTAATGTTTCCATTTGCCATATCTACTTCATAAATTCTACCGTGAAGATTTAAATTACCTCCCGTGCCTCCAATAATTAATTTTGTTTGATCGCAATTAAAGGCAATGTTCCAAAATTCAGTACTTAATTGTCCGCCACTTGGCGCTGGATTACTCCAAACCAAACCTCCTGCGTTGTTAACTTTAAGTATTTCATACCCTGTTCCATTCGTAACATAAGAATTTCCGATATCATCCGTGGCTAATGTACCCAACCATTGAGTGGTGTCGTATGGTGTATTATAGGACCATTGTAAAACACCTGCATTATTGTATTTTTTTAATTGCATTGGATCCACGCCACCAATGATGTATACATTTCCTGAAGCATCGGTATCAAGTTCCCAAACACAATCCCAATTAAAAGGAAATACAGGCGTTTGAACCCAAGGATCGATCACAAGGCTTTTTGCTAAATCATATGCGCCAAGTTCAAAAGAAATTTGATTATTAATTAGCTTGTAATGAGAAGTAATCACATTTCCCCTATCCTCCTCATAAAATGTAATTGGTGCATGATCGATCACGTCACCAAATAAAGTGGGGATGTGGATGGCATTGTCTTTTAATGAAAGTTGACGGTCATAGATCATTTTAATATGAGTTGGATCAGCTCCAGCATGTAGAATGAACGCATATTTAATTCCAATCACCGGATGAACTTCATACTTAACATCAATATTTGGATAAATATTTTTATAAATGATGTATTCGAATCCTTTCACAAAGTTGATGTTTTGAGACACCTTGTTTTTATCATCGAATGTATAACTATGGTAATCAGAGGTAACATTCATACCATTTATTTCGACATCCGAAGAGGAATTCTCCCAAAACATAGATACCTGATCCGATTTCACTAAGAATTTTCCCGTAAGCACTTCCTTTTGCTTATGCTCCACAAATGTTTTAACGGGTTGATTCATTAATTCAGCCCTTTCCTCTTTTGATTTTTTTTGTATTTCTAAGAAATTATAGGAAACCCCCTTCTCACCAAAAAATATTTTTGTAGATCCAAAATCAATGGCAAATTTAATTTTACCAGTAGAAAAAGTCTCCTCATGATCGAATTGGCCTAAATTCTCAACGAAACTTTTGTTTTTTGAATTTTCAATTCCCCAAGTTGCTTGTTTGGATTCTTGAGAGAAACTTTGATTTATAACTAAGAATAGTAGCGTTAAGGAAAAAATATATTTCATGGCATCTGATTTTAAAGTTGAAATTATTCTAAAATTATTTTCAAAATTTTCAATATCAAATATACATTAATTTATCAAGATGTTTATTTGTGCTCTTCACCTCTATTTATTGCGTCCATTTACGATCATAAAGCAAGCTCAAGAGATAGATATCTGGATTTCAACAACACTCTTTTATGTGGCTAAAGCCAAATCTGCTATTCTCTTTTTATTCGCTTGCTTAAAAGCAAGCTCAAGAGATATAACAGATTTTATAATAATTATCTATTCAGTTTGGCTATTTATAAATTATCGGAACTTATAATTAAAATCTTCCAACAGCGGTAAACTTTCAAACGTTATAGTAAAAAGGTGTTTTCCAGGTAATAGTTGTATGAAATTCTTATCAAACCGCACCCCCTCCTGATTCGAATAGAGCCAAAAATCCGCTAAAAATTTATCATTATCAATTTCAATGACGGCTGTTTTATTAATGGTATCTATATCATTTAGCTTTAAAGTTACAAGCGCTTTCACATTTCCCTGAAAGGATTTTTGTTGGCTAAGAAGGAAGGTCCGTTCGTATTGATTCGCAACTAATACTTTTACAAGTTGGTTTTGCTTCTTAAATGTTCCCAATGGAATTTGTTCCATGTAGCGAATGGCTAATTTTTGAGTTGAAGTAGATAACAAAAGCCCTTCCAAATTATAAACTTCTAGCACTACCTGCACAGCACTTTCATTGCTTTTTGGATCATCAGACTTTAATAACAATTGTAAATCGCTTTTTGGATCATCAGACTTTAAAAACAATTCAACATTCCCTTTTGAGTCCGTCTTTTTCAATACAGCAACTTGCCTGTAATCATCACGGACGGTGTAATGAAGCGCTTTCCAGTTACCATAATAATCAATACTCGACCAAGTTGGTGCCGGCCAACAATCATTTAATTGCCAGTAAAGCGTTCCCATGCATCGTGGTGCGTTTAATCGATGCCCATTGATGGCTGTAGAAACAGCATAAGCTTGCGTAAGTTGCGATCGATACACAAACTCCTCGAAATCATCCGTTGGACCATAGAGCAAATTAGATTGCTTTTCAATCATACCATTCCCCACATAACTTTTTTGGTGGCGTTTCATCACCGACGAGGAAAGAGTCCAATCTTTTTTTTCTGAGAATTTTGCCAAGGTTGAATATTCAGGAAAACTTTGAAACCCATATTCCGCATTAAAGCGCCCAATTTTTGTCGCAAAATTCGACAGTGGATCCTTTCCGTGCCATACTCCCCAATAATGCTGTGAGCCATGATTATACAATTCATCTTTTCCCCAATTACTGAGTGGCGATGTATGTATGTAGGAGGTAGTTGTCCAGGTTGAAACCACCTTATTTGCAAGTGTATGAAACAAATCTTTGTACGCTTTTTCAATCACTTTTTGCGACTTATCACTTAAGGCATATTGAAGTTGAAAGCCCCAATTCTTCCAAGCCACATCCACTTCGTTGTTGCCATTTATAAGAATGACACTAGGGTGCGCGGTAATTCGTGGGATTTGATAATTCAATTCACTTTCTACATTACTTAAAAATTCACTGTCTCCAGGATACATGGCACAAGCAAACATTAAATCCTGCCAAACCAACAAGCCTTTTTTATCGCAGGTTTTATAAAAAGCATCACCAGGATAATCTCCACCACCCCAAACTCGCACCATGTTGAAATTGGCAACAAGCATTTGATCAATCATATTTTCTATTTCAAGATCCTTTACGGCAGCCGGGAAAACAGATTGAGGAATGTAATTGGCGCCTTTGCAAAAAATAGGAACATCATTTACCTTAAATTCATAGGATGTACCCCACTCGTCTGGAGTCTGCACTAATTGAGCTGTACGCACCCCAAAGTCAATAATTAGTTGATCGAGTACCTCGCCCTTTGAATTTAACAAACGCAGCGTATCCGTGTATAAAGTTGGTTCTCCAAAACCTACAGGCCACCATAATTTTGGGTTTTCTAATTGAAAATCAAACTGAAAATGCTTCGATGGAAACGAATCTATAATCAATGGATGCAATCCAAACAATGCCGAAGAAATCGCTCCTCCGTTCATAGGAACTTTAGTATCCATCACATATAATAACGTGGCCGCATTACTCGACTGATACAAAGTATTCACCACACATTGCTGAATAGAATTGGCGCCTGCAGAAATAACTTTTACTGGCTTTGAAAACCCGATGGTATTCATTCTCAAAGCCCAATCCCAGCCAAACTGAAATTGAGGTTTTCGTGTTAAGGGCGCTGCCTTAATTTTGGCAAGATCGTTAGGCGCTGGAAAATGGAAATTTTCTGTTTCGAAGCGAGACTTATGGTACAATACCGGTGGCGTAATTGTCAAATAAACAGTATTATTGCCCGGTTTTGCTAGATTTTTGATCTCAAAATTATAAGGGGTGAAAAAATTAGAAGTGCTTCCAAGAATAGTCTCATTGATCGTAACTTCTCCATAGGTATCAATATTGGGAAAATTTAACATCAAACTTTCTGCACTCATTTCCTTATCTGAAAGATAAAATGTGCTTCTAAACTTCCAAATATGTTCCTCTACCCACTGAAATTCCTTTTCATTTTCCCCAAAAAATGGATTTGGAAGTTCCCCCGTCTCCATTAATTTTTCTTGAATACTGCCCGCTTTTCCAAATGCTAACCATTCCTTCTTAATCGGATGAAAATATTCCCATGACAATTCTTGTTGCGCGTATGAGCAAACAGAAACTAAGAGAAAAAATAAGCCAATTATCTTTTTCATAATAAACATTCAAGAAAACAGATACCTTAAGTTAAAACCTACCCATCTTACCAATTTCGATCAAAGCCAGCGTCGACCATTTTATCCTCGGTGGAGGTTTTTAGGGCATAATTGAATCCTGCGTAAACAGAATATGCGCCGATATTTCCTTTCTTATCGATAGCAATAAATCCACATTGAAGATTGCTAAGATCACTATGCTTTTTTATTATTCGATTAACAACTTCTTTGCAAGCGTCTAATGGCGTATAGCCATGTCGCATTAATTCCACAACCATACTACTTCCAGAAACGCGAATAATAGCCTCGCCTAATCCGGTAGACGTTGCTGCTCCCACTTCATTATCGACAAAAAGCCCAGCTCCGATAATGGGAGAATCCCCTACTCGTCCGTGCATTTTATAAGCCCATCCACTTGTAGTACAAGCACCACTCAAATTACCTTTGCTATCCATAGCAATCATTCCAATGGTATCATGATTCTCATGATTAATAATAGGTTTCTTAAACAGATCCTTATTTTCCTTTTTCCATTCTTGCCAATCTTTCTTCACTTCAGGGATCGGCATTTTTGCTTGTTCAAAACCATTTTCAATCGCAAACTTCTCCGCCCCTTCTCCAACCAACATAACATGTTGCGTAGATTCCATTACCGCTCTAGCCACTGAAATTGGGTGTGCAATTCCTTCCATAAAAGCAACGGCTCCACACCTCGATTTTTC
This sequence comes from Crocinitomicaceae bacterium, assembly GCA_021740085.1. Lineage (GTDB taxonomy): Bacteria > Bacteroidota > Bacteroidia > Flavobacteriales_D > Crocinitomicaceae > UBA952. Next base: position 9,348 of record JAIPAL010000045.1, on the reverse strand, counting down.
ATCCATGATACAAGCGTCTAGCGTAACGTGCCCATCACGGTCCGGTCTTCCACCAACTCCGACACTTCGATTCGTCAAATCTGCTTCCGTAACACGCACCCCTTTTTCAACAGCATCGACTGCACTTCCTCCTTTACTCAGAACCTCCCATGCAGCGCGATTTGCCTCTAATCCATGAACCCAAGTTGATAAAACAATGGGTCCAGTAGTTGTTCCTTCAAAAGAATTTGCAAATAGATCGGCACCTTTGATAGGTTCAATCAAGGAGATTGCTCCCAAACTTAATCCTGCTTTAAAAAACGACCTTCTTTTCATTTACTTTCTTTTTTCTTGATTTCTCCTGCCAACCAATTTTGAAAGGCTTTGGCATTTTTCATGTGATCAGCTCCAGAAACAGCAAAATTATGACGATGGGAATAATCAGGTTTCGCGCACATGTAGATATAATCGACTTTAGATCTATTTAACACAGCATCCACTACCTTGGATGAAGGAAAACAAATAGGACCTGGAGGTAATCCTTTTATTTTATAAGTATTGTATTCACAGTCTATATCGCGATGCACATTTAACAAGCGCTGCACGCCTTTTAATTTATCTCCCCAACAAAACTTGAAGGTTGGATCCGACTGCATGCGAATGCCCTTATCGAGACGATTTAAATACAAACCTGCAATAATGGGCCATTCTTGAGAAACAATGGATTGTTCCGAGTATACAATACTTGCCAAAGTAACCACTTGACTTGGTGAGCTTAAGCCGATATTTTTCATTTTGGCTTTACGTTCATTTGTCCAAAATAATTTAAACTCCTTCGCCATACGCTCCACAAACTGCTTTTCGTCTGTATCGTAATAAAATTTATAAGTATTGGGAATAAACATAGCAGGAAATTGCTGCGCTGTGAAGCCATATTTTGATAAGGTGGCGGAGTCGTTCAGTAAGGTAATTAATTTGGCACTATCAATAAATAAACATTTAGATACTTTTTTAGCTAAATCATTACTAGTTATACAATTATTAAATGTTACTTCAACCTCTATTTCGCCATTTCCATTACCATTTGAATTTAGCGTAAAGCCATTTAATAGCGTTCGAAATGACGTAAAAGGCTGAATTTCGTATTTCCCTAAGGCAATTTCATTGGCTGCGATTCCTTTATATTCACCTACTGATATAAAAGCTGTTTTATTACTTATAAAACCGTCTTTTTCCAATCGATTGGCAAGTTCAATGAGAGACATTGGCTCTTTAATATAGAAAAATTCACTCTCCGTATTTATAGAAGATTTCATACTAGCTAAAAATACTAAACCTTTCGGTAGTAAAATCACTAAACCAAGGACTACCGCACAGATAATCCCAATAACTATTCGTCTTTTTTTAAGCATAATTGATAACATATTTCATCCATTCTACAATCTCTAATTCGATACCATTTTTTTCTTACCCCTACTTTCTCAAAGCCTAATCCTTCAAACAAAGCAATACTTGCTAAATTATCAGCATGAATAAAGCACTGTAAATTTACCAAATCCAATATATTTTCCGAATATTCAATTAAAAGTCGCATGGCTTCCTTTGCATATCCTAGCATCCTGTGTTCTTTATTGGCGATTAAAATTCCTACTGTTGCAAATCCATGTTTGAAATTAACATCGTATAAATCAATGGCACCAATCGCTTGGTTCGTTTCTTGAAGACAAATGATCATGCGCAATTGTCCAGAAGTACGTATCGAAGCATATTGCTCAATTAAATTATGAATCGCATGCATAGAAAAAGGCGTTTCCGTATTGGCAATTCGCCAATGATTCACATCATTTTCCCATAGAAAAAGTGTGGTAGCATCTGAGCTTTCAACCGCTCTCAAAAACAGCTCCTTTGATTTTAACATATTGCTTAAAGAGTTAAAAAATCATCTATTGCATCAACCGAATAGTTAGGAATACCTTTAAAATCCGATGTTAAATGCATGCCAAATATAGTTTTAATCGCGTTGGATTGAAATAAATAATCAATCAATTCATGTACTTTTGGAATTGAACTTGGCGCTCCTAAGCAATCTAATACAGGTTGAATACAGGATACTTCGCCAACTTTTGTTTTGTGATAATGTGAAAAAGATTCGCTTAGGCTTGCTAATTCAATCGTTTTAGATATTAAAAAAACAAGGGTAGGAATTTGTTTCCGGGTCAATAGTTCAATCAATATATCTATTGATAGATGTTCATCTTTCCCATTTTTTTTCAAACTAAAATAGGAACCATTGCTGGAAATCCCCAAATGAACGGGAGTTTTATCTGCATGAATTACCCAAAGCAGTGATTTGCCAAGCGAAATTTCATCGAGTTGACAAATGGGAAATGGCAAAGTATAATAATCAACAGTCGATTGTTCCACTAAAAACGAATTTTGCTGGCCCAGAAAGTACAATTTGAGAATAATTCCCTTTTGATCCGCGTTTATAACTTACTGTTAAATCACCACCTTTAACTTGAACTTGAATTTTACCAAAAGAAGAATTAGTCACAAAATCATGAACGAGGGCACATGCGGTTGCCCCTGTCCCACATGAAAGTGTTTCATCCTCTACCCCACGTTCATATGTCGCAATTTTAATCTGATCAGGCGCAAGCACTTGCAACAAGTTAACATTTATACCATTCTGCAGGAATGAGGGGCTATAGCGAATTTCTTTGCCCTTTCGAATAGTATTTTCACTAGATAAATCATCACTATATTGAACATAATGCGGGGAACCGGTATCCAGGACATAATCGTTCAAATGCGCTGTAATAGTGCTTACATCGTTCATTTCAATGGAAATATTATCAACCGTTACTGTTCCTTTATGGAAACCATCAATAGCTCTGAACTTAGTTTTCCCTTTATGAATACCTAATGACAATGTGTATTGCACTGCACACCTAGAACCATTACCACAAAAACTTTTTGAACCATCTGAATTAAAAAAATCCATGTAAAAATCGCTGGAAACATCCGAATTAATCAAGATTAAGCCATCCGCACCAATACCCAATTTGCGATCACATAATTTCATTACGTGAACTTCTGACAAGAAATTATAGGTCCCGTTTAAATTATCTATCAAAATAAAATCGTTGCCTGTTCCTTCGTATTTAGAAAAATGGATGCGTGTCATTGTATTACAAATATAGAAAAATGATTGGTTGTGTGTATAAATTAGCGATTTCTCGCTGACGAAAAAGTTGTTCTAATAATTTTAAAAAAAATCAAAGAGCTTAGGTTCGTTAACTAAGTTTAATAACCTTGTTTCTATCTACTTAGCGGAAGGAAAGAGCTAAAAAAAATCGTGATAATGTTAACAAAATATTTTTTCTTAAATTAGAAAATTATATAATTTTGTATTCTAAATTTTAATTTTTAAACCATGAAATCGATCACATTACTAAAAGTTTTTGGAATTGGTATTATTGGAGGAACCATACCATTAGCTGTTTATTTTACCGTTGCATCGTCAAATCTATCCCTTTCGGAACAAGTTATTGATGGCAATCGCTTAAACCCTTCCAACTATGCTGGATTAAGTCCAACTGGTCCTGTGGATTTTGTATCTGCAGCAGAAAGCACGATTAATTCAGTGGTCCATGTTACTACCAAAGTCGTTCACACCACGTTTCAGCGCGATCCGTTTCAGGAATTCTTTTATGGTCCTGGTGCAGGAGGTCGCGAATTCAAACAATATGGAGCAGCAGCTGGCTCAGGTGTAATCATTTCTTCAGAAGGATATATTGTTACCAATAATCATGTTATTGCGGAAGCAAGTGAGATTGAAGTTACCTTAAACGATCATTCCAAATACACTGCAAAACTAGTTGGCTCAGATCCATCCACGGATATTGCCGTGCTAAAAATAGAAGGCAGTAAACCATTTCAACCGATTTCTTTAGGCAACAGCGATGATGTAAAAATTGGCGAATGGGTATTAGCAGTAGGAAATCCATTTAACTTAACATCTACCGTTACAGCGGGAATTGTTTCAGCAAAAGCACGAAACATCAATCTTTTGGGAAATCGTGGCGACAAGAACATTGTACCTATCGAATCATTCATTCAAACAGATGCTGCCGTAAATCCAGGAAATAGTGGTGGTGCTTTAGTAAATACAAAAGGCGAATTAATAGGGATAAATACAGCTATTGCATCTGAAACAGGTAGTTACACCGGATATTCATTTGCGATTCCTATTAATTTAGTTCAAAAAGTCATGCGGGACATTATTGATTACGGTATTGTACAACGCGGTTTTTTAGGAGTACAAATAAGCGATATCACGCAGGAATTAAAAGAAAAGGATAATCTCCCCAACCTAAAAGGTGTTTACATTTCAAAGGTGACAGAAAATGGTAGTGCAGACAAAGCTGGATTAAAGGACGGTGACATCATTTTAAAAATTGGCACTAAAGAGGTTAATTCAAGTGCCGAATTACAAGAGGAAATTGGGAAGCGCATGCCAGGAGACAAAGTAATGTTGACTTTACGAAAAAAGGATGGAAGCGAAATAACGAAAGAATTAATACTAAGAAATCAAGACGGGGAGACTGGAATTACATCTAAGGAAGAAATTAATAAAAATGCAGCCTTGGGAGCCTCGTTTGTTGAATTGAGCGCACAAGAGAAAAAATCACTTAATATTACTTACGGTGTAAAGATAAAAACCATTACGACTGGCAAGTTGAAATCAATTGGATTAGCAGTTGGTTCCATAATAACAAAAATTAATAACGAGCCAATAGACACTGTAGAGGAGCTCACAACAAAACTTAATGGTTCCAACAGTGGTATCCTTCTGGAAATCATGTCAGAAAGTGGAATTAAGGACTATCGAGGATTCGGATTGTAAATCGGTTTTATCTACAATTGATGGTTGAAAACTAGTGCAAAATGTTGAAATCTATATTTTTTCGTTCCCTTTTTTTGGTGTTACTTTGCCAAAACGATTAATTATAAATCCTTTAAAGAGCTCTTTCATACATGAGACAACTAAAAATAACCAAATCAATAACAAATCGCGAAAGTCAATCCTTAGATAAGTATCTACAAGATATTGGCCGTGAAGAATTAATAACAGCAGAACAAGAAGTAGAATTAGCCAGGAAAATTAGAGCTGGTGACCAAAAAGCATTAGAAAAATTAACGAGAGCAAACCTTAGGTTTGTTGTTTCCGTTGCTAAACAATATCAAAATCAAGGATTAACCTTGCCAGATTTAATCAATGAAGGTAATTTAGGTTTAATTAAAGCGGCACAGAAATTTGATGAGACTCGTGGATTCAAATTTATCTCTTATGCGGTTTGGTGGATTCGCCAATCTATTTTACAAGCTTTAGCAGAACAAGCTAGAATCGTTCGTCTTCCTTTGAATCAAGTTGGTTCGTTAAATAAAATCAACAAAGCATTTTCGAGGTTAGAACAAGAGTTTGAACGACCACCTTCAGCAGAAGAGTTGGCGGAAGCATTAGATGTTCATGAAGATAAAATTAAAGAAAGTCTTAATGTTTCTGGTAGACACGTATCTATGGATGCTCCTCTTTCAACCAATGAAGATGGCGGTACCTTAATGGACGTAATGGCAAATGCCGATGCACCAAAAACAGATCACGTATTAATGGCGGAGTCACTTCAAAAAGAAATCGAAAGATCTTTGAGTACTTTAACAGATAAAGAAAGAGAAATTATTAGATTGTTCTTTGGAATTGGAATGAATCACGGATTAACCTTAGAAGAGATTGGTTCTAAATTTAATTTAACACGTGAGCGAGTTCGTCAAATTAAAGAAAAAGCGATTCGACGTTTGCGTCATGCTTCTCGAAACAAGTTATTGAAATCCTACTTAGGTTAAACAGATTTTCAAAAGGCTAGCAACTATGTCGCTAGCCTTTTTTTTTTGTCTATTTTATTAAAAAAACCATCATAAAAAATGAATCAAGATTTAAGTTACGAAAAAGAACTAAAGAAGCACATCGAAGATGAAAGAGCTGCTGTAAAATTACAACGATTTGTGGGTGAACTACTTTACGATAAAGGAATCGAATTAGTAATCTTTAGACATCACCTTACTGATGTGACCATTTCCGAAATATTAAATCTTCATAGCTATGCTGAAAAAGTAGTTAATAAACCTATCGACGTTTTTACCACTTCGGAGTTAGCAGAAATTATTTTATCGCTTAACATTAAACCTTCAAAATTAGATATCGGAAAATTAGCCAGCGAATGGCTTTCTGATGCTACTCAATATGATTCAAAAACAGATTTTATTGAGAAAAAACTAGCAGGATTTGAACCTTCAGCAAACAATGAAATTCAACCTCGAGATGTTGTTTTATATGGATTTGGACGTATCGGAAGATTGGCTGCTCGTGAACTAATTCGCCAAGCTGGCAAAGGTCAACAATTACGTCTCAGAGCTATTGTAACACGTGGGTCGTCGGATGCGGACATCATAAAAAGAGCCTCTTTGTTACGAAATGATTCCGTTCATGGTGCATTTAAAGGAACAGTTTTAGAAGATTTAGAAAATAAAGCCTTAATCATTAACGGGCAAATCGTTCGGATGATCAATGCAGCGAATCCCGAAGACATCGACTATACCGAATATGGCATAAATAACGCGTTGGTAATAGATAATACTGGTGTTTTTACCACCCGTGAAACTTTATCAAGACACTTACAATCAAAAGGAGTTTCTAAGGTGCTTCTTACGGCGCCAGGTAAAGAGATGCCTAACATTGTTTTTGGAATCAATCAAAACACATTGAACTTAGAAGTCGAAAAATTATTCTCTGCAGCTTCATGTACGACGAATGCCATTTCACCCATATTAAAAGTCGTTAACGATGTATTCGGAGTGGTTCGCGGCCATATAGAAACGGTTCATGCCTATACGAATGACCAGAACTTGTTGGATAACATGCATAAAAAACCACGTCGAGGCCGCGCAGCAGCTGTAAATATGGTCATCACTTCAACAGGTGCTGGAAATGCCGTAACCAAAGTAATACCCGAATTACAAGATAAATTAACCGCCAATGCCGTTCGAGTTCCTACACCTAATGGTTCCTTAGCCATATTAAGTTTGGAATTATCGAAAGAAACTTCAGTCGATGAGATTAATAACACGATAAAAAATGCGGCATTAAATGGCGATCTAGTAAATCAAATTTACTATTCCATCGATCCAGAATTAGTTTCCTCAGACATTATTGGAAATACCTGCTGTTCTGTTTATGACTCAAGTGCGACCATAATTTCGAAAAATGGAAAAAACATCGTTCTATATACTTGGTACGACAATGAATTTGGTTATACAAAACAAGTAATCCGCTTGGCAAAATATATTTCTAAAGTAAGAAGAGCAATTTATTATTAATTTATTTCGGTGTTAAATCGAAATTTGAGTTGTACTCCTTTCGCTGTTGATAAATCTAAGACTGTCAATGCGCTCAAAAACTTATTTTAAGTAATTTTGTTTAATTAAAATTAACATAAAATAAAAATTAAACTATGGCTGACATTTTCGAAAAAATCCAAGCTAACAGAGGTCCAATTGGCCAACATGCTAAAGCTTCTCATGGCTATTTTACTTTTCCAAAATTAGAAGGAAATATTGGGCCGCACATGATTTTTAGAGGTAAAGAAAAATTAAATTGGTCACTTAATAATTACTTGGGACTAGCAAATCATCCAGCAGTTAGAAAAGCGGATGCTGAAGCTGCTGCCAATTTTGGTTTCGCCATGCCAATGGGAGCCAGAATGATGAGTGGTAATACCAATGCCCACGAACAATTAGAGAATGAACTTTCTGCCTATGTAGATAAGGAAGATACTATCCTTTGTAATTTTGGTTACCAAGCAATCCTTTCTGCCATTGATTGTTTGGTAGATCGCCATGACGTTATAGTATACGATTCTGAATCTCATGCTTGTATTTTAGATGGCGTACGTTTACACATGGGCAAGAGATATGTCTTTAAACATAACGATGTTGAAGATTGCGAGAAGCAATTGCATAGAGCAACTAAACTAGCGAATGAAACTGGCGGTGCCATCCTTGTGATTACAGAGGGAGTTTTCGGAATGCGTGGAGACCAAGGAAAATTGAAAGAAATTGTTGAATTAAAAAAGAAATTCAATTTTAGGTTATTTGTGGATGATGCTCATGGAATTGGAACATTGGGCGCAACTGGAGCTGGAACTGGAGAAGAACAAAATTGCCAAGACGGAATTGATATTTATTTTGGGACTTTCGCAAAATCATTTGCGTTAATTGGCGGATTTATTTCCAGCGATGCACAAGTAGTAGAATATTTACGCTACAACATGCGCTCACAAATTTTCGCAAAAGCCTTACCAATCCCTTTAGTTGTTGGTTTGCTAAAACGCTTAGAATTAATGCGTACCATGCCTGAACTTAAAGATAAACTTTGGGAAATCACCCATGCACTTCAATCAGGCTTAGTGGCAGCTGGATTTGAAATAGGTGAAACAAATACGTGTGTTACCCCTGTTTATTTAAATGGATCTATTCCGGAGTCCACCAATTTAATTTACGATTTACGCGAGAATTATAATATCTTTTGTTCCATGGTTGTATATCCTGTAGTACCAAAAGGAATGATCATCTTACGATTAATACCAACTGCAGTACATACCTTAGAAGATGTAAAATATACCATTGAAAGTTTTTCTAATATCGTTGGAAAATTGAAGGCTGGAGAATACATGTCTGATGAAATTGCTGCCACTTAAATAGTAATACGATTAGTATAGCTAACTAATTAAAAGCTAAATTTTTACCCATAAAAAAACCAACATTTCCATGTTGGTTTTTTTATTATCGCCTAGATTGATAAGTTATTTCTTAGCAGCCTTTTTTACTGATTTAGGTTTTTTAATTGTCAAGGTTAATTCTTCCTTTCCGGCCTCAATATCTAAGAGAATGGTATCGCCTTCAGCAAGATTTGTATTAATTATCTCCTCCGCTAAAGGATCTTCAATGAATTTTTGAATGGCCCGTTTTAAAGGTCGCGCCCCAAATTTCTCATCGTAGCCATTATCAACAATAAAATCTTTCGCTTTTTCGGTCATTTCGATGAAGTAACCTAAACTTTTTATCCGATTGTATAAAAGATCTAATTCCAAATCAATGATTTTATGAATTTCAGGTCTGCCAAGCGGCTTAAACATAATCATATCATCAACACGGTTTAAGAATTCAGGAGAAAACGCTTTGCGTAACGCATTTTGAATGACCGCCTTCGAGTTATCTTCCTTTGAATCAATTTGAGAACGCGTACCGAAC
>JAIPAL010000044.1 GCA_021740085.1 Crocinitomicaceae bacterium | reverse complement strand
ATTACAAATGGCGCCATTGTTTTATGTGGATTCGAAGCTTCGGTATTAAAAATGATTGAAATTGCGCATTTAGTTAAAGTTTTAAGTATTTGTTCAACTAAAGAAGAAGCATTATCCCATCTTGAGTAATCCATTTCAAGTTGTATTTTTAGGAAGTGGTGCCACATTGCCAACTTCAAAAAGGGCACTTAGTGCGCAATACATTGTTTGTAATAATCGTCATTTATTAATTGATTGCGGAGAGGGAACTCAATCTCAAATGAGAAAATACGGGGTTCATTTTCAGAAAATTTCGCATATTTTCATTTCGCATTTACATGGCGATCATTATTTCGGCTTAATTGGTTTGCTTAGTACCATGAATTTACTGGGCAGAAATACTGGACTTACTATCTATGGCCCGGAACCTTTAGAGGAAATTTTGAATTTACAATTCGCTGCAGGGAATTCTCCGTTGTGTTTCAATTTGAAATTTGTCCCATTGATTTCAGATCAAAAAGAAATAATTTTTGAGGATAAGTTATTGAGAGTATCCACTTTTCCACTGAAGCACCGAATTCAAACTTTTGGTTTTTTGATTGAGGAAACAAATTGGGAATTAAAACTGAACGTACTAGCTTTAAAGGAAGCGGGAATTAAAAAGGAGTATTTTCGGTTGTTGAAACAAGGAAATAATGTCGAATTATTAGATGGTTCATTATTAAAGTATAAAGATTTTACCACTCCTGTGCCTCCATCGATTAAATATGCCTATTGTTCTGATACAGCGCCTTTTGATGATATTTATTCCTTCTTGGAGGGTACTTCCATCTTGTATCATGAGGCAACTTTTACGAATAAAGACAAAGCTAGGGCCAAAAAAACATATCATTCTACCGCCGAACAAGCAGCAAACGTGGCATTGAAACTTGGGGTTGAAAAATTATACTTGGGTCATTTTTCATCACGATATCCTACTTGTGATGATCATTTGTTAGAAGCATCGCAGGTATTTCCTACTACCATAATAGTTGAAGATGGGATGAAAGTTACTTTTAACTAAGAATTTCACGACTATTTTTTATCATAGCGTTAACAATTTTTAATTGATTTTAGAATTTCAAGTGATATTTATCGTTTTGTTGGCGCTTTATTTGATTCAATTAAACTCTTAATAAGACATCTATGGAAGTTCGAAATTGTTTAGAATGTACTACTAAACTTTCTGGTCGAAAAGATCAAAAGTTTTGCGGCGATTATTGCCGAAACTCATATAATAATCGTTTAAATGAAGATGCCAACTCGATTGTAAGACGCGTAAATAGAATTCTGCGCAAAAATCGTAGAATATTATACAAGTTAAATCCAAATGGAAAAAAAACGTTGGATGGGATCAGTTTAGCGGAAGAAGGGTTTAATTTTCATTACTTCACTAATTTGTATAAAACACAAAAAGGCTATAATTATTATTTTTGCTACGAATATGGCTATATAAAATTGGACAATGATCAGTACATGCTTGTTCAAAAACAAGATTATGTTCGATGAGTTACTTGTCTAATACTTTTGGAATTCTGAAATAATCACTGTCTTTTTTTGGCGCATTTTTTAATGCTTGAGCTTGTGTAATGGTGTTTTTTGCAATGTCATCACGCAAACTTCCAAATTCTTCCGTCATAAAAATTAATGGTTCCACATTGTCTGTATCAACTTCACTTAATTTTTGCATGAACCCTGTGATTTTAGTCATATCAGCTTTGATAGCTTCTTTTTCATCTCCTTCAAATTTTAGTTTCGCAAGAAAGGAAAGATGGTCAATTAATTCGTCGTTGATATTCATAGTTCAAAATTAATAAAGTTCTGGATATTTTTCCATGATGGGTTTTGAAATAATTTCAAAACAGTGGTCACTTAGTTCGTTCAAATCCATTTTTTCAATAGCCTCCAAGGTGATAACTTCATGAATATGTACGATAGAAATACCTGGTCGTGCTGGGCCCCATGTATTGGTTGGATCTGAAAATAATTTATGATTATTTTCAAAAGTCACGGGTAAAATGGAAACATTTAAGGCTTTTGCTAATTTAAAAGCGCCTTGTTTAAACGGCAACATCTTGGGTGCATTATCATCCGGAATTGTTCCTTCTGGGAAAATTACTAAGGACCAGCCATTATTAACGGACTTCAATGCTTCCGAGTAGGCCCTTCCTGCTTTCTTCTTATCGTTTCTGTATACGGGTATATTTAAATTTTTAAAGTAGGTCCTTAAAATCGGATACGAAAGAATTTCACTTTTTCCCAAAAACACAAATGGTGATTTGGGAAGTATCGAATACATTAAAAATATATCCAAATAGGAAACATGGTTAGATACGATAACATAGGGCCCAGATGGAATAGGGGAATGAAGAATCTTTTTTACAGGATAGAAACAACATATTCTTATGCACCAACTCCATAAAATAAAAAACTTAAAACTAGTTTTTTTCCATTTCTTATTAAGTAGCAATGTGTACAAAAAAGGATAAAAAAGAACCGCGAAAATGCTGAAAATAATAGCAATATATACTTTCCATAAGATAGATAAAGATCCTTTTATATATTTCATTTTCAAATTTAGTCAAATAACAAGATAAATTAACCTGCTTCCTTTAATTGCTTTTAATTATTTTTGTTGAAAATAGCTAAAGATGTCGAGAATATTAACTGGAATACAAAGTACAGGAACTCCCCATTTAGGGAATATCCTCGGCGCTATTTTGCCTGCAATTGCTTTATCTAATGAAGCAGACAACGATGCCTTTTTCTTCATCGCTAACCTCCATTCCCTTACTCAAATAAAAAATGCGGAAGAATTAAAAACTAATACAATGTCTACAGCAGCCACTTGGTTAGCTTGTGGCTTAGATCCTACTAAAGCTACTTTTTATAGGCAAAGTGATGTTCCTGAAGTGGCTGAATTAATGTGGTATTTATTGGCTTTCTATCCATATCAACGGCTAACATTAGCCCACAGTTTTAAAGACAAATCAGATCGTTTAGACGATGTAAATGGTGGCTTGTTTACGTATCCTATGTTGATGGCAGCAGATATTTTATTGTATGATGCAAACATTGTCCCTGTAGGAAAAGACCAGCTTCAACATTTAGAAATGACCAGAGATGTTGCTATGCGATTTAATTTAAAGATGGGAGATACTTTTATTATTCCTTCTGAAAGAGTGAGCGAGGATACGATGCTTATTCCTGGAACGGATGGACAAAAAATGAGTAAGTCTCGAAATAATTATATTGATATATTCGCTTCTGAAAAAGAATTGCGCAAACAGATTATGTCCATTTCTTCAGATAGTACTGCGCTTGAGTCACCAAAAGACCCGAGTACCTGTACTATTTTTGCGCTATATACCTTGTTAGCTTCCGCGCAGGAAGTAGAAACAATGCGTTCAAATTATTTGGCTGGTGGTTATGGTTATGGACATGCCAAACAAGCATTATTTGAAACGATATTGACAAAGTTTCAAACAGAGCGTGAAAAGTACACGTATTATATGACACACGAAGATGAACTAAATCTTATTTTGTCTAGAGGAGCAGAAAGAGCACGTTTAACCGCCACCGAAGTATTATCGCGAGTTCGTTCGAAGCTCGGATATTAATTGATATTCATTAGACAGCACCTAATTATCTTATTATTAGTGTTAATTTTCATTTTAGTGTAATCTTTTTTAGGTTTTTTCATTATAATTCTAACCTTATTGAATTTCTTTCGTTAAGGTATTCACTTTAAAATAATATATCAAATTATGAGGCAACTAAAAATCGCGAAACAGGTTACGAATAGAGAAACAGCTTCTTTAGACAAATATTTACAAGAGATCGGCCGAGTCGATTTAATTACAGCGGATGAAGAAGTTGAATTAGCTCGAAAAATTAGAGCTGGAGATCGATTAGCATTAGAGAGATTAACAAAAGCTAATTTAAGGTTTGTAGTCTCCGTATCAAAACAATATCAAAATCAAGGATTAGCCTTACCTGATTTAATTAATGAAGGTAATTTAGGATTAATTAAAGCGGCAGAACGATTTGACGAAACACGTGGATTTAAATTTATTTCTTACGCTGTATGGTGGATTAGACAATCCATTTTACAAGCTCTAGCAGAACAAGCAAGGATTGTACGTTTGCCTTTGAATAAAATCGGTAACATCAATAAAATAAATCGTGCATTTTCTGAATTAGAACAAAAATTTGAAAGGCCGCCTTCAGCGGAAGAATTAGCAGAATTCTTGAGTTGCAGTACAGAAGAAATAAAACAATCATTAGCTCAAAACGGTAGACATATTTCTATGGATGCTCCATTGGTTGAAAGTGATGAGTCATCTTCAACAATGTATGATGTGTTGATGGGAGATTCTTTACCGAGTCCAGAAAGTAATTTAGTCTTAGAGTCATTAAGAAGCGATATAAGACGTTCATTAACCACATTGACTGCTCGTGAAAGCGAAGTTATCTCCATGTTCTTTGGTCTTGAAGGTAAAGCACCTTTATCGCTGGAAGAAATTGGTGATCGATTTGAATTAACGAGAGAACGGGTACGTCAAATTAAAGAAAAAGCAATTCGTCGATTGAAGCATACTTCAAAGAACAGGGTTCTTCAGGAGTATTTAGGTTAATTCGGATCTACATCGATAACCACACGAACGCTTTTGTTTTGTGGTTTAGCATAAAATTCATTTAAGAGCGCATTTATGCGCTCTTTTACTTTTATATCGGATAAACTCTTTTCATATTTTATTTTTATTTCTTTTAAAAATAAATTTTGAATTTTCTTTATTATCGGAAATTCAGGACCTAAAACTCTTTCTTTGAATACATTTTTCAACGAATTCGCAAGATCATTTGCTGCCTCAATTAAAATATGTTCTTCTTTATGTTTTACGGTCAGAACAATCATTTTATAAAAGGGAGGGTAATAAAAATTTTCTCGTTCAATAATTTCATTGTTATAGAATTCGATAAAATCATGCTTGATTACCTTTTTTATTACCCAATGGTCTATTTGCCCTGTTTGAATAATAACTTTTCCTTTTTTTTCTTTCCTTCCCGCTCTTCCTGCTACTTGAGTCATTAATTGAAAAGATCTTTCAAAAGCTCTGAAATCTGGACGATTCAACAGCATATCGGCATCCATTATCCCTACTAAGGTTACATTGTCAAAATCTAATCCTTTTGATAGCATTTGCGTACCGATTAGCACATCAATTTTTCTATTTTCAAAATCGTTAATAATTTCGGAATAGGCGTTTTTGGATCGTGTCGTATCTAAATCCATCCTTTTTATCCGTGCAGTTGGAAAGTGAATGGCTAAGTCATCTTCAATTTTTTCGGTTCCAAATCCCACCATTTTCAAGCGATTGCTCCCACAGGCATGACAAGATCCCATTGGTGCAGTAACATAACTACAATAATGGCATTTTAAGTTGTTGCCAAATTTGTGATAGGTTAAGGTAACATCGCAATTGGTACATTTGGGTGACCAAATACAAACTTCGCAGGACCAACGAGGGGTGTAGCCTCTCCGATTTTGAAAAAGGATAACTTGTTCATTTTTTTTAAGTGTAATTTCTATTTCTTCTAGTAGCATAGAGGAAAAATTCGAGTGCATCGTTTTTAATTTCCGTTCGCTTTTCAAATCGGCACAAAATACTTCGGGAAGTTCTACTCCTTTGTAACGTTCCATCAGTTCAACTAAGGCATATTTTCCTTTTTTGGCGTTGAAATACGATTCAAAACTGGGTGTAGCAGATCCTAGTAATGTTTTCGCTTTGTGACTATGTGCAAGAATTAATGAGGTATCTCTTGCATTATAGCGTGGTGATGGATCATGCTGTTTATAGGATGTTTCATGTTCTTCATCTACGATAATTAATCCTAAATTTTGATACGGCAAAAAAACGGCAGATCTTGCTCCAATTATGAGTCGATATTCTTCGTTATCATTCGACAATACTTTATTCCATATTTCCACCCTTTCATTTTGATTGAATTTGGAGTGATAGACACCAATTTGTTTACCAAAATAGATGGATAAGCGTTGAATTAATTGGGTCGTTAGAGCAATTTCAGGTAATAAATAGAGTACCTGTTTACCCATGTCGAGGTAGGATTGGATAAGCTGAACGTAGATTTCCGTTTTTCCTGACCCCGTTATACCATGTAAAAGTGTAACATCTTTTTGCTCGAAAGCATCTTCAATTTCCTTTAAAGCAACAGATTGTGTTTTGGATAATGCTTTAAATCCGAATTGATCTTTTTCATTGGAAACAAGTCGATCTATTTGAATTTTACTACTAATCAATATGCCATTTTTTTCTAATGTACTCAAAGCAGAGGCACTTACTTCTTTTTTAAGCAAGTTGCTTTTTGGGACTGCTTGGCATATCCCACCAAGTTCCATTGCGCATTTTATTAATTCTAAGAGCGCATTCAATTGCTTTTGTCCACCCGCCTTATTCTCCATATTTTTAAACAAGGTATCCAATTCAACATCGTTTGAGAAACGGTCCTCCAATTGTATACATGAAATTGTTTTGGGTGTGTAGCGTTGGTTAATTTCTTCTTGTGTTGCAATTATTCTTCTTTCAATGAGGCGTTTAATGATAGGTTGAATATATTTTATCTGAACGATGTCAGCTAATTCTTTTAAATCTATAGATTCTCTATCCTCAACAATATTAACTAACAATAATTCTTTTTCCGATAAGCCATCAATGTTGGGGTCATAATCTGGGTGAATAACTACTTTGGTTTCACTTGCTAGTTTGAAATTTGCTGGAAGTGCAGCATTCATTACATCTCCTATTGGAGAAAGATAGTATTGTGAAATCCAAGTCCATAATGTAAATTGCTTTTCGGTGATAATAGGTGTTTCATCAAGTAGGATTTCCACGTATTTTGCTTGATAATTTGTAGGCGCAATTTCATGAATTTTAGTAATGATACCTGTTAATCTTTTATTTTTTCCGAAGGGTACAATAACTCGAATTCCAAAACAGATTTGGTCATTTAATTCAATAGGAACTCGATAAGTAAATGCCTGTGCTATTGGCACGGGAAGCACTACGTCGACAAAATAAGTGGTACGTTGTGTCATGATGATAAATATACCTATAATTCGAATTCAAGCTTCAAAGCTTTATGGACAAGCGTATGGCTCTTCTAGATTTAAGACATTATCGCCCGGGTGATCGGAGCAAAATAATAGTAAACCTGTAATTGGTCCTGTACATAGTTCTTTGGTACTTTTTTTATCTATAGCACGCAAATAAGCTTGCCCAGCACCTACAAAGAAGGGTTTAAAGCTAGTTATTGTTTGTCTTGAAGAGAAAATACCAATCACTCTTTTTCCGTTCGATACAGATAGATTTGTATAGGAAGGTTTTGTTTGCGCTAGGGTACTGCTTGGTTTATTTACAACCATATAGTTATACAGCTCTTCCGCTCCACCAACTAAGGTAATGCGGATTCCGTTGAAGGTTCTTCGTGTAATTTGTGGATCAGTCACCACCTTTGATTTCACCAGGTCATAAAACGTTTCTCCAAGCGCCACATAGGTTCTGCTTGAATTGGGTGCAACATCTACTTCACCGAGGTTCCAATCAAATGATTTTAAGGTTTTATTGTTGCCAATATATTCATTGTATTCGATTTCTAATTTTGTATTCACAACGAAGCAATTTCCTGTACTTGAAGCAGCGACAGATGTAGAAACATATTCACCAGGATTATCTGAAAATTTGAATGTAAAATTCTGAGAGGATGCTGTGGTTGTTAATCCACTTGCTAATTCAGTTTCTCCGTTTACTTCAAATTCTCCGTTGTTTAGAATAACCTTTAATTTATAGATGGCATCTTTATGTAGGGAGGTTTCATTAGGATTAGGAGAAATTACTTGCACTTCATTTTGTCCTGTTGCTAAGGTTTTAAAGTAGTATACTTTTTGAATTGGGCCATAGAAAACACCGTTGGTATTTTTATCTTGAATCAAGGTGTCTTTTAACTGCCAGGTTCTTGTTACACTACCATTCAATTCCTCCGTTATTGTAGCATCCACTTGATCAAAATAGCTTGAATCTGCTATCTGTGCAATTTGCATAGCATCACCAGGACCAATAAATGCACGTGTAATTTTAATGTAATGCAGGGTATCAGCTTGATCTAGTAAGCCATAGATAACTGCTGTTTCCTGAAAGTCACCGACAAGGTTGATTTTTTCATTACAACTACTTATCAAAACTGTTAAGAGTATTAAACTTCCTATTATTTTCTTCATTTATCAGCTTATTTTTTTTCTTTTGGATTATTTTCTTTGAGGTCTGTAAAGCTACCTGATTTTCCTCTAGCGATTAGTTCTACCACAAAACAAAGTGATTCCCTTCCTTGTTGTTCGCCATATGCTAGTTCCCAAGGCAAATATAATCGATATGTCCCTCCAACTTTCATTTTTGGTATGGCATACGACCATCCGGGAATTACGCCCCCATTTAATTTTAATGCCACTGCTTCTATTTTATTTTCCTTGTTCGGCATTTTATAAGAATTCTGAATCGTATCGCCTAGTGCGGAAGTGAGAATATAATGAACTTTCACATCATCTGTTAGTCCTGGCGTTGGGCCATTTCCTTCTTTGATTGTTTCAATAATGACCCCGTTATCAAATATTTGAGCTCCTTTAATTAGTTTGGCTTTGGCCATCATTTTAGTGCCATTTTTTTCATTTAAACCTACCATGAAATCCTGCATAATTCGTCCTTTCAATTGTTCGCTTAGAAAGGCATCTTTTTTGTATAAGCCATCTGCAAATCCTTCCTTCACTTTATTCAGATTGATTAAGTTGATACCTCCTAGTTTATGGACATCATAATAAAAAGCATAACCCGTCATTTTTCCCATACAAAGCGATCCTTCTTTGACATACTTTTTATTGAAGTCCTGAAAATTCTCCCCAAAGAGCTTTTTTAAGGTCGCTAAACATTCATCGGCAGAGTAGTTGCTTAAATTGGAATTAAAGCCAATTATTATTTGTTTTTTATCTAAATTTTCAAATGCTTTTGCTCCGCTTCCAACTATTGTTTTCGCATTTATAGCTCCAAGAATATAAGACAAGCTATCTTTTGAATTTGAAAGTTTCGGTTTTGTATCATTTTCTTTGTTTCCTTGACAGCCCACAGTAAGAACTAGTAAGGTAAAAGCAAGTAAGAAAGGGGTTATTTTTTGCATAGGAAAATTCAATGGTTAAGTTTATCTTAAAAATCGAAAACAAAGGTACAATTTTTAGTCAAAAACAGTGTCTAATTCGAAATCTAGTTTGAGCAATATTTACTGCTGATTAACAAAATAAACAGCATTCATTATTTGCAATTTCCCATTTTGCCAAAATCCTCTAAAAAGTGGATTATCGAGTAAGTAAATCACGCAACCTTTGCCTTTCGATTCAATGCCAGTAATCATAGCCGAAGCCTGTTTATTCTTAACAAAAGCACCAGAAAAGCCGGCAATCAATGCATCAGTAGCTTTAATCTTAAATGGAGTAAGTCCTTCTTTTAAGGTATACAATTCAGGAGTTAATCGCAAGGTAAAATATGTTTGATTATAACCAAAGCAAAGGGGATTAGAATTATCAAATTCACACCCATAAATTGCACCTGCAATGGTTTTACTAATTTCGTTTCGCTCTGAATTTTCGTATGAAATAGTTTTATTTAATGTATCTAGTTCCTCTTTCTTTAGATCGAGACCATAAATTTCATCATTAACAAATGAAGCGGCAGCATTTCCCATTACAATTAATTTCCCTCCTTCATCTACCCAATTATTAACTGAAAAATCAGGTGTGTAATCTCCTTCTGGTATAAATAATACATCGATCTCGTCTAGTGCACTTGAAAGATCTTCCTCCATAATTAAGGATACTCCTAGCTTAATTTCTTGTTCGAAGAAGTGCCAAATTTCACCTGCAGAAAGTGAAGATGTTGCTGCTCCTATTAAAACGCCAATTCTCTGCCTTGGAATATTTTTTACTAAAGAAGAACCAAGATCTTTCCCCTTATCGACCATGCCTGAAGAAATAGATTGTAATTCTACGCCTATCTCGTTGGCAATTTTAGTAATGCTTTTATCAAAGTCGGCTTGTTTGTTTTGTCCCCTCATAATAATTAAGGTTCCTTTTTCGTAGGTCGATTTATTTATTTCAAAGCTTGTTTCGCTAAAAGAAACAGCTATGTTATTTGACAATAATCTTGTTAAAAACTTAGCAGAATTCAGATTGTTCCATTTACATAAATAGGCATAATTGGATTCGTTTAGTTGGTTTTCTATCGTTTTATTCGCGTATTTTTTCCCTTCAAGTAGCGGGCCTAAGGCAATGGTTGAGATGCCGTACGCATAGGGCAACGACCAAGCTGTTAAATCGTAGGTTAAGGAATCGGACAATTCCGTTTTGGGTTCAAATAATACATTAATAAAGGTTCCTTTAAGTTGATTGGTGCAAATGATTACATCACCTTCTTTTGTTTTATACGTACTTTCTTTCGATGTGAAATAATCAAATCCTTTAACCGTATTATTTGGTAGCGCATTCGAGTAGCTAATTTCGTGTTGATCCATTAATTTCAATAAATCTCCTAAATTGGGTGCATTTCCATCAAGAAGGTAGCTTTGGTAGGTGAATTTTTTCTTGGTAGCAAACTGTTGGTATTCATCAATAAGTTTTTTGCATTTTTCTGAACTCACTTCAACGGTAGATATTCCAGTAATTACGTGGTGCGCAACACGATCACTAAGTGTTAATGTATCTCCTGTGTTTGTCAAAACTGCAAGTCCTGCTCTACCGCTACCACCTTGTTCATAGGTCATCCCGATGGCTCCATTATAGGTGGGGTAGGTATCGCCATAACTAGGGTAGAGTAGGTCAAATATTTCTTTCGAAAAATACAACCAGCCAGCTTTATCAAAATACTTTGCGTGATTTTTTCCTATTTCTTTTTGAAAATCTCGTTGCCATTTTGTTATCACTTCGTGATAGGGTTCTGCTGCTGGTGGAAAATAATACGGTTCGTTAATTGCTTGTTCATGAAAATCTACGTGAACGTGCGGCAACCATTGATTATAGATCTTTATACGCTGTTTAGATTCTATTTGTGTTAGCCACGCCCAATCCCTATTTAAATCAAATAAATAATGATTTGCTCTTCCGCCTGGCCAAGGTTCATTATGGTCAGCACTTATGCGACTCACGTTTACTGGATTTGCGCCATATTGGTAGAAAAAATTCACGTAACGTTCTCTCCCATCAGGATTTAAGCACGGATCCATGATAACGATGGTATTTTTTAGCAGCTCTTTTTGTTGCGTTAGTAATTCATAAGCCGTTTGCATAGCAGCTTCCGTTCCGGAGCTTTCATTGCCATGTACATTATAGCTAAGCCAAACAATGGCAACATTTTCTGAAGGGTCATTCTTTAGGTGATTCATTCGAATTTCTTCGATTCGCTTAAAATTCTCCTCTGATGCTATAATAGTGAGGAATAAATTTCTTTTTTCATTGGTTTGACCGTAGGGATCAATTCTTACCTGCTTAGGAAAAGCACTTTCGAGTTTTTCAAAGTAGTTGACTACTCTTTCATGTCGTGTGAATTGCGTACCAATTTTATATCCTAATATATTTTCTGGTGAGAAGGATGTTTGTGAATTCGCCTCTAAAAGAAGCAATGTAAAGAGAAAGCCGAATAGTAATTTCATAAGAGTAATTAATCTCCAAAGCTACTAAAATTTGATTTAGGATAAAAGTGCTGTGAAGCGCGAAATTAATTAAATCAGCCCTTTGGTTCTTAGTAAATCATCGAGTGATTCAATGTCGCTATAAAGTACTTCGCGTGCTTTACTACCTTGAAATGGTCCGATGATACCCATTCCTTCCAATTGATCAACAATCCTTCCAGCCCTATTATAGCCCAATTTTAGTTTTCGTTGAAGTAAACTGGCGGATCCCTGTTGATTAATTACCACAATCCGAGCAGATTCCACGAACATGGCATCAATTTCATTCATATCTAAGTCAGCGCTTCCTTCCGCGCCATCCGGAATATATTCAGGTAAAATTAATGCTTCAGGGTAGGCCCGTTGTCCTCCAATAAAATTACAAATACTTTCAACTTCAGGTGTATCAACAAATCCACATTGTAGTCTAATCATGTCTGATCCGTTCATAATGAGCATATCACCTCGTCCTATGAGTTGATCGGCTCCGGAGGTATCTAATATGGTTCTTGAATCTATTTTTGAAAGTACTCTAAATGCTATTCTAGCTGGGAAATTAGCTTTTATCATTCCGGTAATTACGTTTACAGACGGTCTTTGTGTGGCTACAATTAAATGAATTCCAATAGCCCTTGCTAGTTGTGCAATTCTTGCAATCGGATGTTCGACTTCTTTGCCCGCTGTCATGATTAAATCAGCAAATTCATCAATTACTACTACAATATATGGAAGATAACGATGTCCTTTTTCTGGGTTTAATCGTCGCTCAATAAATTTGGTATTGTATTCTTTAATTGTTCGTACCTCTGCTATTTTAAGAAGCTCGTATCGATCATCCATTTCAATACAAAGAGAGTTTAGCGTATGAACAACTTTTGAGGTGTCTGTAATGATGGCATCTTCATTTCCAGGAAGTTTGGCTAAATAATGTCGTTCTATTTTATTGTAAAGTGTTAACTCAACTTTTTTAGGATCGACTAAAACGAATTTAACTTGAGCGGGATGTTTTCTATATAACAAGGAGACTAAGATGGCATTTAAACCTACTGATTTCCCTTGACCTGTTGATCCAGCAACCAATAAGTGAGGCATTTTTGTCAAATCAAAAACGAAGGTTTCATTGGTGATGGTTTTTCCTAATACGATGGGCAATTCGGCATCAAAATTTTGAAATTTTTCAGAAGCAATCAAGGACCTCATGCTCACCATTTCAGGATTCAAGTTAGGCACTTCTATTCCTATTGTTCCTTTTCCGGGTATTGGTGCAATGATTCGTATCCCAAGAGCGCTTAAACTAAGTGCAATATCATCCTCCAGATTTTTAATTTTTGATATGCGAACCCCGGGAGCGGGCACAATTTCATATAAAGTTACCGTAGGACCAACAGTTGCTTTAATTTTGGCAATATCAATTTTATAATGCGATAGTGTTTTCACAATTTTATCCTTGTTCCCTTCTAATTCCTCTTTGCTTACTGATGTACCATTGCCACCGTATTCTTTTAATAAGTCAATAGGAGGGAGCAGGAAGCCATCAAGATCTTTGGTTGGATCATACTTTCCAAATTCAGCTACTAATTTATCGGCAAGTGAGCCTTCCTCGTCTTCTTTTTTAAATGTTTCCGATTCCGGAATATTAACCATTGCTTCTTTTTCAGGAATTTCTATTTCGAAATCATCGTCATTGTGAAGCGTATCAATTAATTCGGATTCGTCATCGTCATCGTCATCATTTTCTCCGAAGTGGATTGTTTCGGAAATATTTTCTTTTTCTATTTCTTCATCCTTTATCGTATTAATAACATGCATGTCATCATATACCGGCGTGTAGCTATCCTCTTGTTCATCATTAGTTTCATAATCACTGGCAGGAACAGCTTGTTTTTTGGATGATAAAAAGGAAAATAGTTGTGCGTAATTGGGGTTGAAAAGTAAGGTTGTGATAACATATAATACAACGATAATCAATGCTAATGCGCCGATGTTTCCTATTGTTGTAATTAACCATTCATTGACATAAAATCCAAATGTACCACCTAGATAATTCACATAATTAGAGAAATAACCAAGACATAGTGATCCCCAAACCATAAAAGAGGCAGTAATTGAACTTGTTCTTTTGAAAGGCAGTAGTTCGACACTCAAAAGAATTTTTATTCCTAAAAGAAATAGTATTAAACATATTCCTATCGAAGTGACGCCAAAACTATTAAATATCAGCATGTGTGACATCCAAGCACCAAACTTACCTAACCAATTTTCAGGCGCAGGTATGGCTGAATTAAATATATAATCGAAGAAAGAAGTAGATAGAATTGCATCTTGATCGATTTTCCAGGTAAAAAAGTAGGAGACGTAGGAAACAAATAAAAATACAGCTAACAAAACTAAAGTCGATCCAACTATCGTCCGAATTTTTTTTGTGTTTATCGGAGATTCCTTTTTTTCTTTAGTTCGTGTTTGTTTTTTATCCGTATTTACTGGCTTCCCTTTAGGTAAGTCATTCTCGGTTTTTACTTTATCTTTTTCCTTAGGAATGTATTCGTTATCTCCCATTTTTTCAACTATTTTACGAAGATAGGTAAAGCATTAGTTGCTTTCAGTTTAGCGACTCTTATCTATAAACAATCTTTTGTTAGTTATTATTAGGGCCAATCAGCAAGATTTTTACTGTGCAGAAACTTCATTCATAAATTCTTCAATGCTGACTTTTTTATAATTTTCTGGGATCATAAACAAGCTCAAGGGCGGTTCTGAATTTTGTATGCTAATTAGGGTATATTTATATAAATTATTATCTGAAACTACAAAGTATTCGAGTGCTAATCCTGGAAGTTTATGGTATGCGTTGCTGTATTTAGCGTCAATTTTCGGGTGGTAGTAAAATGTAAATTTATTTTCTACTCCTCTCAAGCTTACACTTACTCGTTTCGCTTTTATCCCTGCGATTCTTTTCTTTCCGAATTTCTTTTTAAAGGTATAAGATTCCGTGGTGTCTTTATTGATATGTTGATCTGTTTTGATAGCAAAATCACCCTTTGTGGTAGTCACAAGCACGTAGGAGCGATTTAATCTCAAGTGTTTTATTACTTCTTGTTTTCCAATCGAAGAAGAAAAATTAATCACCCGCTGCAAGCTATCCTTTGCATAAATTAACATTTTTCCAGGGAGAGAATCTTTTGGACTTACCCTTTCAATTTCGTAAAGTAGTTCGCCATTAAAAACGCCTGTTTTTTGAGAAAAAGCTACAAAATTTAACAAAAGGAAGGTAAATAGGAATAAATTTTTCATGATGTTTACTTACTAGATTTCAAAATTAAGCAATTGAAACATAGGAAAAGATAAATTCTTAACTAGGCAATTAAAAAAGACTAGGGTTTCATTTCCTATTGCTATAAATTAAATCCGCTAAGGCACTTGATAGATCAGGGAATTTAAATTGGAATCCCTCTTTAATGATTTTGTTCGACGAAATGCGGCTGCCATTTAAAATAATTTCTGACATTTTACCAAAGATAATTTTCAGGAGAAATGCAGGGATACTGGGAAACCAAACTTTTTTCTTTAAGACCTTAGTTAATGTTTCAGAAAATTCTCGATTGGTTTTGTGTTCTGGCGCTACAGCATTAAAAGCACCGTGCATATTATTTTCTTCTATTGCTTTAAGATAAATTTCGCACAAATCATCAATGTGGATCCATGGCATATATTGCTTACCGCTTCCGATTGAAGCGCCTAATCCAACTTTTACAGGAGTTATCATTTTCGCTAATGCGCCACCTTGATAGGTGAGTACGACACCAGTTCTTATTGTTACCGTTCGGATACCCAAAGACTCGAAGCTATTTGCTGCTTCTTCCCAAAGTCTGCAGGTTTCACCAAGAAAGTCCTGTGAAGGTTGATCGGTCTCTACAAATATTTTATCAGTGTTCACAGCGCCATAATAGCCAATGGCAGAAGCTGAAATAAAAGCTTTAAGGTGATGTTTATTTTCTGTTATTTTTCGAAAAATTAATTGACTAGATTTAATTCGACTGTCCACTATTTCTTTTTTCCTTTTCGTTGTCCATCGACTTTCTCCTATATTTGCTCCTGCTAAGTGTATAATAAAATCGACATTTTCTAGCGCTCCATCTTCAAGTTCATTTTTTTCAATGTTCCAGGTGTAATTTGGAATGTCCGATTGCTTTTTGCTTTCTCTTCCAAGCGTTGCAACAACATATCCTTTTTCAATTAATTTTTTGCTGAGGTAACTACCTACAAGACCTGATCCACCAGTAATTAGTACTGTTTTCATTTTATTGTATTTTAGCAATTGGTGTTTTGGCCTTTTGTGATGAACTTGCATTTAATTTCAAATTATCTACCAATCGTAAATAATTTGAGTTATATGCTTGAATATTGCAGTAAGTTATTTTTAAATGTTTCTTGATAATACTTTTTGACTTTAGGAAAACAAATAGTTAACCAAACGGTATATTTTTCTGGGTTATTTTTGATTTCTGCTTCAAGATTTTCCATTGTAATATACGCCCAATCTTGAACTTCTTCTGTTTCAGGGATAGGTAATTGATCTGAAATTCCAAAGTATACATGGTCGAATTCATGCTCTGTCAAGCCGTTTTCGAATGTTGTTTTATACATAAAGCTAAACGCAAATTCTGTTTCACAATTCATTCCCATTTCCTCCTGTAAACGTCTTTCAATGGCCCATGGCAATTCTTCCCCATAACGTGGATGACTGCAACATGTATTGGTCCATAAACCACCGGAGTGGTATTTACATTCAGCTCTTTGTTGGATCAGTAATTCACCTTTCGCATTAAAAACAAAAACTGAAAATGCCCGATGCAGCAAACCCAATTCATGCACCATGAGTTTTTCTAATTTCCCCCATTGCTTGTCATTTTCGTCGACCAATATTAAATAGTCATTCATCGTTTTTGTTGTTTTTCAATTGCTATTAAGTAAATTCAGAATGGTTGACTGATTTCTCTTTCCATAACCACACATCAAGCATTCTTTAATTTTGGGTATTATCTACAAAATGGAATAAGAGAAATGAAACACCTGAAACCTTTATAGAAGGTTCATTTTGTATTGTAACATACTGTTTACCATTAATGTCATTTTCTTTACATTACTGATTCTAATTCTTTCTTGTAGGATTCTTTCCGCGGGAATTTTTTTAATTTTTATAAATAGTTTTTTATAATACACAAATGCCAGGTAAACCCCGCCTTTAGACGAAGAGGGGAGTTTTGTAATTCCGATTAGCGCTATTTTAAAATCTTCTTCAATTTCTTCTTCAATGGTTTTTTTGACTTCATCAGAAAAATTCGTCATATCGATATTTGGAAAATAAGTTCTTCCTAATTCTTGAAAGTCGGCTTTCATGTCGCGTAAAAAATTTATTTTCTGAAACGCAGCACCTAATCGCATTGCATAAGGCTTTAATTCCTCAAAAAAGTCCTTACTTCCGTCAGTAAAAACATGAAGACACATTAAGCCTACCACTTCAGCAGATCCTAAAATATATTGATTGTATTCATCTATTGAATAGGTTCTTTTCTCCAAATCCATTTCCATACTTTTAAGAAATGTTTCAATTAAATCGAGGGAAATATTGTATTCATGAACAACTCGTTGAAATGAATTTAAGATTGGATTTAAGGATATTTTAGATTGAATCGCTTCGTACGTTTCGGCTTTAAATTTCTCAAGTAAGTATTTTTTATCGTAGCCATCGAAACTATCAACAATTTCGTCGGAAAATCTCACAAAACCATAAATGGAATAGATTGGATTATGTAATTTTTCGTTCAAAAAATAGATTCCTAACGAAAAACTTGTACTATATGCTTTTGTGGTTAGTTTACTGCATTGTGCAGATACATCATCAAATAGAGCCTTCATGCTTTTTTGTTGTTTAAATTTTTCATTAATAAGTCGGAAACTACTTTTCCAGATATAATTGAAGGGGGGACTCCAGGGCCTGGTACAGTCAGCTGACCTGCATAGAAAAGGTTTTTAACTTTTTTATTTCTAATTTTTGGTTTCAATATAGCAGTT
>JAIPAL010000043.1 GCA_021740085.1 Crocinitomicaceae bacterium | reverse complement strand
ACCAGCTTTAAGCCCGGCCACACATCCGCTCTCACCAACCTGTCCGTTTTGGCCAACCTTCCCGCCACCTGCTGGGTCAATGCCCTCCCCAACCCAAAATCAAACAACCCAAAATACCCAATCGCCGTCCACACCAACGTCAACAGCCCAAACCGCTCCATCCCCAAGCCCGCAACCACCCGTGGAATGGTCACAAAACCCAATAAAAATGGCAGCCCAGTCCCAAGTAGAGACCAAATAAACGACCTAGAAACTGCGCTGGTTTGTTTCAAAACCAACCGCAATTACTTCAAAATCTGACTAATTACAAATGCCACCGACGACAACGTGGATGCCATCACAGAATACATCGTTACCCTTTCCGTGGTTGTCATGGGGTAAGGACGGTCATTCTCCCGACTCTTTGAAGGTACAATGATCTGACAGCCCGGTTTGATGTGAGGCTGCAAATTGAACAACCCCAACGGATGTCGGGTTTTCGCACTCCGGCCGTTCTGATACACCACAAACACATTGCGCAACTTGGCCGCTTCCGTAGCCCCGCCCGCCATGTCGATGTAATTTTTCATGCTCAATTGCTTGTCGTACATGATCACATTGGGATTGTATACCTCACCCAATATCCTCACCGTGGATTCAATGGTGGGAATGATGAAACGATCACCGGGCTGCAGGTAAAACGACTTCGCCGTAACCTCAAACTTCCGGTTGCCCCCACCAATCACAATGGTATCATAAGCAAAACTGTCTTGGAAAATTTCCCCCGATTTTTTCAGGGTTGTGGTATCTTCCATATACAATTCGTTCAATACCTTGGCCTTCAAACGTTCCGTTACCTTCGCCGATAATTGCGCCCTGCGCTGACGGATGATCAAACTGCCCTCCACACTGCCATACACCGTGCTACCCCCCGCTTGGGAAAATATGTCGAACAAGGTTTGTTTTCTAGACGACATGGGATACACCCCAGGCACCTTGAACTCGCCCTCGCAACTCACATACACCTGATCGCGGTAATATGGATTCCGGCTCACCGTAACCACATCCCCGGGTTGCAACAAATAATTGTTCAAATCAGCATCATTCCAGAAATCCCTACGGGCACTCAGCACACTCACAGTGGCCAACTGGCTCTCGTCTTCCACCTTCCGCGACACAATCACCTTACTGGTCAATGCCTCTTGTTCAAACCCGCCCGCCAAAAACAACACCTTGGCCACAGACAAGCCCGCGCCAAAATCAAAACCACCCTGTTGGTTCACATCCCCGAACACAAATACTTGGTCTTTCACATTCATTTCCAAACTATCCCCCACCAAGATCACGTCGTTTTCTTGCAAGGCCACATTCACAACGCCTTTCATCACCGATGCCAACGCATACCCGAAATATTCACGCTGCCCGTCTCTCGGGTTTCTATACAAAAGCACGTAAGACCTAACCGCATTGGGCTTCAATCCACCCGCATTTTCAATGGCCTGTTTGAGGTCGATGCCCGCTGCCATGGAGTAATACCCCGGACGTTCAACTGCCCCGGCGACTTTGATGCGGTTTTTAAACCGGTCTGCGATGGAGGATACCGTCACAATTTCGGAACCTTTCAGTTCAAACGAACCCAATTCCGATGCCCGCACCGAAAACATCTCTTTTTCCACCCCACCATAGCGCAATACCTCCACCACGTCGCGGTAGGCGATTTCTGTAAAGCCACCCGCGTAACCCAAGGCGTCTTGCAACTGCTCTGTGGGCAACAATTCAAACACTGCAGGGGTTTTTACCTCCCCACGCAACCTTACACGGCGGGCGTAATAGGGTATAAAGACAATGTCGTTGTCTTGCAGCGTAATGTCTGAAACGCGCGAACCGCGCGACAAAAACTCATACAAATCAATCACCCGAATGGTTTTGCCATTGCGGATCACATGGATATTTCGATAACTGCGGTTCAAACCCGGTCCGCCCGCAGCAAACAGCGCATGAAAAGCGGTACCCAAAGAAGGCAGGTAGTAGGCCCCCGATTGTTTGGCACCCCAAACCATCACTTGGATCGTGCGAAACTCCATGATTTGTATTTTCAAATGGCTCTCTCCACTACCCAAAGAGGCAAACCCATATTTTTTCAATTGATTCACCAAAGCGCGTTCCGCTTCCAACAACGTAAGTCCGCTCAGTGTGATTTTGCCACCATAAGGCACCACCACCGTGCCATTGTTGGCCACCGTTACGTTCATGGTTTGTTCTTGCAAACCATAAATGCGGATAGACAGTCGATCATTGGGACCCAAAATATAGCCAGCCGTGGGTGCCAAGTTCAAACTGGGCGCAAATCCCAAAGCATTGTTTTCAAACAACTCCTGTCCGTAAATGGCCACCGAGCTTTGCAGTACATTTTCTGTGACCCCATTTTTCTTGGTTTTGGCTGTATCCGAGAATTTGGTGGGTTCCGAAGTTTCATTCTGGCTGCGTTTGAACTCATCCACATTCAACCCCCTGGCCCGTGCCATGGCTTCCAAGTCGGCTTCATTGAAGCCTTGGCGTTTGGCGTTGCGCAGCACCTCCTCGCGCTGGGCAGAGGTAAGTTCTTTCACATTGATGTTGCTCAAATCTTTACCCAACCAACCTTGGGCACAACTGTAGTACGGAATCGACCAAAGAATGATTGAAACTAGTGAAAAACGTTTAAGCATTTTGTAATGAATTTACACCAAAATTAGACAAATATACTTTTTTTTACCATAACATAAACACGCAATTTTTTTGGTTTGGATATTGATTTCCTCTAAACTTTATAAGTGAATTTGTTTTTGAACACAATAATACAGCACGAGAAAATAATTGTAATGAACGTGTGTTTAATTTGCAAAGGAAACGGATGTATTCTTTTTACGAAATTTCGCTGGTTAAGTGATACGAAAAGCCAAAAAAAATCAATAATTTAACGGTTTCGGTATTAATGTGAAATGCCAGATTTCTTAATAACAGAAATTACCGTTTTATGAAGGATGAACAACCTGATATTTATATTTTTTTTATACATTTTATAGTATCTTTCACAAGCTAACTTTCGGGAAATCACAATCAGATCCCGCCCATTTATTTGAGCAAGACCAGTGATACCTGGTTTACATGAAATTCCATTTTTTTTTCTAAGATTTGCAAATGCTATTTCATTCACCATTATCGGTCTTGGACCGATAAATTTCATGTCTCCTCTGATCACACAAATCAAATTCAACAATTCATCTAGACTTGATTTCCTTAAAAAATTACCCCATTCATTAATATAAATTTTTGTGTCCACAAATTCACTTGTTGGGAGATTAGGGGCTTCTTTTTTCATTGACCTGATTTTAAAGAAAGTAAATTCTTTTTCGCCATTCACGGTTCTAGTTTGAGAAAAAATTGGATTAGTCCTGAAGACGATTGCTGTAATAGTTAACAAAATTAATAATAATGGCAACGATACAATTATAATAACAACAGCCACTAATCGTTCCCCTGCATCATAATTATTTGAGTATTTTTTATTTATTATATTTTTATGTTTATTTGATATATGCATTTTATTTGTAAATTGTTGATGATTATTTTTAATAAATATTTGTGATAGTAATTCACTATTCTGGAAAGCTCGAAACGGAACTAAGACACCTCTGATAATTCACAATGTCTGTGTTAAGCAAGACGCGGAAATAATTACTCCTGAGGTCTAATGAGCCTAAAATTTGAAGAAAAATATGAGGCGACATCTTGAATAACTCCAACACTTTTACTCTGTACATTATAGAGAACTAGTTAATTAACCTCCGCATTATTAATTTATTATAAATGTCTAAATGTGCTTTAATTACAATTTCAATATCAAACTCCTTCTCAGCTTTTTTCCTCGATTCTATTCCCATTTCAACTATTTTCTCTGGATTTTTCACGAATGTCTCCATCGCAGTTGCCAAGCTTTGCGCATCTCTTATTGGTACTTTATATCCATTGACACCTTCATCAACACATTCACGGCAACCTATTGCAGTTGTAGTAATTATTGCTCTTCCCATCGCACACGCCTCAATTAGAGCCTTAGGTATTCCTTCTCTATACGAGGGCAAGACAACAACGTGAGCACGGCTATATAAATCAAAAACCTTGCTAGTATGGCCCAACCATCTAAAATAATCACCATCTCCCCAGTCTTCGAGTACTCTCGCTGAAATTCCAGATTTGTTACCAGTATCAATCATTCCCGCTAGAACAAACTCTATTTTGTCATGAAATCTATTTTTTAGTAAACACGCTGCCTCATGAAACTCTCGAATACCTTTGTCTTCAATCATACGGCTCGCCAGAACAAACCTTATTTTTCCTGTATTCAATGGTTCAGTTAAATAGAAGTCACGAAGGTTGACACCTGAACCCTTGACAAAATTAATGTTACTGCTGCCTTTTATTACTTTCAACTGAGCTAACTCCTCGAAATCATCTTTGTTCTGAAATATATAATTATAGTTTTTATCAAATCCAAGCTTTAATAAGCGAATCATTAATGTTGAAACTAAACTTCTTCTGTTGGCAGTGAAATTATAGCCCAAGCCACTTACTGCATTAACAATGTTTTTTATTTTTAACATCTTCGCAATTAAAGAACCATAAATGACTGGCTTCAGTGTAATATGATGAATTATATCAGGCTTGATCCTATTATACAATTTGTAAAATTCAATTATTGTTGTTAATTCTTTTAGAGGATTTATACCAGAACGCGAAAAGGATAGTTTCACGAAGTGAATTCCTTTCGAAGTAAACTCAGCAGAACTACCAGTATCTTCAGCTGCCACAATTACTTCGAATCCATTATTCATTGCTTTCTCAGCTATTACAAGACGGTGCGACACAAAGAACCAATCTACATTTGTAACAAAAAGTAAGATATTTTTTCTAGGATTATCAATCACTGGAATATTTGACATTTTTAGTGAATTTTCTTTTAAAATAACTTTATTAAGCATTTATTTATCACAGACAAAGTAAGCATTGAAAAATATTTGCTGATGATCTGTACTATCGCGGATGAAAAGCTAGTGTAAATACAGAAGATATTAACAGCTGCTGTTTTGGGTTATTTAATACATTGCTGAGATTGTCCCGAAAATATGTAGCCCCAAGATCGTCGGAATCTTGAAAGATTACTGGCTGCCGGAAATCACACAATCATGATCAAAGTACAGATTCTTCAGAGAAAATTCTAGATATTTTTTCGAAACCCGCCTCTAAGGAATACTGTTTAATTACTTTTCCTTTCCCTGTATTTCCGAACTCCCCTCTCAAATATTCAGATTTAATTAATAAACTCAAATATTTGAACCAGTCATCTTCATTATCACATAAAAAACCGTTTTTACCGTGGTCAACTATGTCGACGTTGGCACCTATATTTGAAGCGACTACTGCTTTACCCATACCAAAATACTGGATTATTTTATATCCACATTTACCTAATTCCCAAGGAGTATTTTCCAAAGGCATTACACCAATATCAATCCCACTCAAAGAAGATAATTCCGAATCGCTACTCCAAGGAACTACATCAACCAATGTATCTTCAAACAACATAGAATCACCACCAATAGCAATAAAGTGTAAATCATGAATCTCGCTAAGACGTTTAAATATTGGAATCAATGAAAATAGATACTTACTAGTACTTGGAGACCCTATCCAACCGATGACGACCTTTTGATTACTTGGGTTCACGAAATATTGGTATAATTTGTAATCAATAACAGTTGGTATGTTTACAACTACTGGTGATCCTGCTTTTATGGCTCTGTTTGCAATGTAGTTGTTTCCTGCGATTACAACACTTGAAAATTTCATTACATGATCAATTTTCTTTTTCAATAACGACCTAATTATTACATTACCACTTAAGTCATAGTTATGGAATATCGCGTCATCAAAGTCTACTATTAGTCTTATTTTTAGTATAAAACAAAAATATTCCGCCCAAGACGGCAAATAAGGGAAAAACTCTTTTTCCAACCATACAACACCGCCTCGAAAAATAACCCTCAAATCCCATAATCGCCGCAAATAACAAAATATTAATTCGGTAAGGTATGCTTTTTTCTGATATTTTGACAATAGATATTTATTGCTAAATAATGGATAGTATTCCAAAACAAAACCATCTTTTTCTAACAATGTCCGATACAATGAAAATCGGACCCTTGAACTCGCGCCCAAATCACAATAACGTGTAAAGACAATTATTTTTTTCACTGTTTCGCTACCTCTAACTTATTGAAAAAAATTTGAAGAATCACTTTGCAAAAAAACATATATGGAATACAATTCTTCAGATTGCTATTTATTGTATTTTAAAAAACCATTTCATATGGTATGTAACATTGCCAAAAAAGTTCCGATTTCAATATCCAAACTAAAAAAAAGAATAAATACAAAACCACCAAAAGGACATGGTACAAAAGAGATATGTTGCCTCTAATGGAGCTAACACAACTGATGTTTGATAGGATTTGAATTGGCATCACATAATAATTCAATCTATCTGCAGTAATTGTCGAAAAGGGCCAAATCATAACGGGAAGCATTGAAAATAATACCAGATATTTCCATCTTGGATACATAATATTTAATTTTATTGGAATTTTTATTGCCATAGTAAAGATTACCATTATTAGTCCAAATAATATTCTGTAAAGCGCTCCCCTCGCATCATATCCACTGTTAAAATAAGCGTCATGAGCCTGACTTAATCTTTCACTATAAACAATTGTATTATACAATACGACAATGGATATTGAATAAAAAAGGATGTTCACAAAAGATAATTTTCTTGATCTAGCAAATATTAAAATGACAAATATCAACACTGAACTGTGGAAGAACGTAGCAATCATTATCCAAAAACAAAATTGGAGGTCTTTGCCTTTGATGAAACAATAAAAGGAAACCAAGAGAAACCCCATCGCCGCGGACTGTCGAATGGCAGACATTGGCATATTGATTATTAAAATAGGAAATGCAAGCGCAAGAAATAATATTTTTTTGTCACAAACTTGAAGCAACTTATTTACTCCCCAAAAGAAGATAAAGGATGTGAATATATTTAAATAATAATATTCCAGTTTAAACTTATCCATTATATATAATAGGAAAGTGTAAAGCGGTTCTTTTCCTAAAATAAATAACATCTCTTCATAATCATAACCCTGAACAGACTCAAAGTTGATTAAATATCCTTCCCAATCGCAACCCACATTACTCCGAAACGCCGAGAAGGTGAAAAGAAGGATTAATATCAGAAAATAAATTTTTCTATCCTCATTGAAACTGCTTATTGTTAATAAAATGAAAAGAACAAAGTATATCAATTTGCTTAATTTTTTTATTTACTTTATCTGTGGAATATTATTTAGTAACTCTTTGATTCAGAATTAATTACTGTTTAATTAATTATTGGTCAGTTAATTAATTAAAAATTGTGATTAATGTGACTTGTTTATATATACATTGGATGGACACCTCACATAATTTACAGTATCGTTTTTGCTACTTCGTGTTAGATGGAAGGATTGAAATTCCAACGGAAATTTATATTATTCATATAGTATAATTTATTTTATATCCTTTTATTATCGCAAGATTTGCACGATAAGAATAGTCAACTAACACATATACTTTCAACTTTATTTCTTTTATCAAGTATTTGTCTTTATTTCTTTTGATTTCGGAACGATTACAGTTTCAATGATTCCTGTAAATATGCAGCTTTTTAAATATTCTATTTATTCTATTTTTGAACACACCACTAAAAACACAGAACTAAAATTCTAAACTTTCAGCTAATTGTTTGAGATTATTATTCTTCTAACCACATTTGGAAAACTAAAATTGACCATAAACGATATGTCCAATCCCTTTTTCCATTTAAGTGTTCTTCCCACAGCTTCCTAATTATACTTGCATTGAAATAACCTTGTTCCCTGATTTTTTTTTCTGATAATAAATTATCTGCCCAATCTTTTAAATTGGTTCTTAACCATTGGCCCACGGGTATAGCAAAACCGGCTTTGGGTCGATTAAAATAATGAGCAGGAACACTTTTATATAACACCTCTTTTAGAATCCATTTACCCGTATTTTCACGTATTTTCATTGTTTCTGGGATCCGCCATGCTAATTCTACCATCCGGTGATCAAGAAATGGAATCCGTGTCTCTATACTATTTGCCATACCTGCGCGATCTACTTTACACAAAATATCGTCTGGTAAGTAAGACAGAAAATCATTATACATCATCATGTGAGCCGAAGATTCATTGATGATCGACGGTCTCCCAGCATAGCGCAAATCTCTGTGCTCACTGAGTGAATTACCATTTTCGCACTGAATTACGATTGTCGGATCATTCCATTCTGAAACCAAACTTAAATACAACTGTTCACAATTGTGAATATCAATAAATCTCTGTCCGACCTTATAAAGCTTGGAGGTTAGATGCGGTAATCCTTCGGTACGGCTTAAAAATTCCAGCGGCATTATCGCTCGTTCCAATAATTCGAACGGTATTTTTGAAATTGATTTCCCAATGCTCTTCCTCACGAAATAGGGCAAGTAATTCATTTTATTCCAGAACTTGGGACCCATGAGATATCTATTATAGCCTCCAAAATTCTCATCCCCTCCATCACCAGATAACACAACCGTAACTTGTTGGCTGGCTAATTTAGAAACTAAAAATGTCGGTATTTGTGAGGAGTCTGCAAAAGGCTCGTCATAAATTCTAGCCAAATTAGTTATTGTCTCCATTGCCATCTCCGGTGATACAACAATTTCATTATGGCTTGTTCCAAGAATATTAGAAACTGTTTTTGCATACTTTGATTCATCGAAATTCGACTCTTCAAAACCTATAGTAAATGTATTTATAGGCTTCGAGGAATGCTTCTGCATTAAAGCAACGACGAGTGAGGAATCGATACCTCCAGACAAAAATGCACCTAGGGGTACATCTGCAATTGTTTGTAATTTAATTGTCTCAGCAAGTTGATTTTCAATTATCTCAATAGCTTCTGATTCATTACGAATGGGATTCATATACCCGCTGATAACAACGTCGCCTAACGACCACCAACGCTTGATTGATATGCTATCGTAGATTCCACCCGGCTCAATAAATTGTTGTGGTGGATTAACAGGAGCTTTCAATGTTATATCCATTACACAACCGGGTTCCAATTTATATATGTTTTCGAAGATACTGAAAGGACAAGGTACGTAATTATACCTTAGATACATTGCTAATGAAGACCTACAAACCTTGTTGTTAAAACCCGGAAAGGATTTCATTGCTTTAAGTTCCGAACCAAAAGCAAACACTTTTGAATTTTCGTCACCAACCCATCCATAATAAAGAGGCTTTTCACCAATCCTATCTCTGCCTAGTGTTAAAACATGTTTCTTTTTGTCCCACAGCGCAAAAGCAAACATACCTACCACCTTTTTTAATGTAGTCTCTATTCCCCATTCTTCAATTGACGCCAACAATGTTTCCGTGTCCGAATGACCCTTCCAATTCAATAAGTTACATCCTTGATTTCTAACTTTATTTTGGGTGTCTAATTCATTCCTTAAACTCATGTGATTGTAAATTTCACCATTAAACGCGATGACATATCTACCACTATGTGAATTCATTGGTTGACTTCCCAATGGTGAGAGATCTAATATACTAAGTCTGCGGTGTCCAAGTGCAATACCATTTTCCGCATCTACCCAAGTGCCGCTGTCATCCGGGCCACGATGAAATATAGAATTGGACATAGATTCAACGATTGCTGAGAGTTGACTTTCAGTGTTAAAACCATTATTTGTGATTGAAAAGAAACCTGTTATTCCGCACATGTAATTTTATTTATTTATTTATTAACGAATTTTATTTATCAATATAACATAGAAAAACGAACGTCATTTCAAATTATTATTTTGATGCAAGTGTAATAATCTATTGTATATAATAGAATATTCATTAACACCATTTTCAAGTGAAAAATGTTCTTTTGCCAAAAGATTACAGCGTTTTTTTAATTCTGAATCGTTTAGAAGCTCAAGCAACTGTATTAGTCCATTAGTGAAACTTCGGCTGCTAAAATCTCCGATGGTAATTCCCGCTCTGTACTTAAGTAATAAATCCGACATGTCTCCAACTCCATCATTAACAACACAGGGTATCCCACAACCTAAAAACTCTGCCAATTTAGTTGGTGCAGAGGCTTGTTTGGAGAAAGTAGGTTTTATAAAAAAAATACCAGCAGTCATTTTTGCCATTACTTGTGGTATTTCGGTATGTGCGCACGAAATAATCTTGAATGATTCTTGCGGAACACCCTCAACTATAA
Organism: Crocinitomicaceae bacterium; assembly: GCA_021740085.1. Taxonomy (GTDB): domain Bacteria; phylum Bacteroidota; class Bacteroidia; order Flavobacteriales_D; family Crocinitomicaceae; genus UBA952. The sequence goes on along the minus strand of JAIPAL010000043.1, from coordinate 7,473 downwards.
GATTTTTCTGTATTACATCATGCTCGCCGCGATTTACAATTAAAAATTGTGCATTTGGCTTAGTTTCCAATAAAATAGCGAAAAATTTTGCAACTTCTTCGAACATATACCAAGTCCCTACGCTACCCACGTACCCTAATACAAAAGGAGTATTCGTACTTAGATTACAATTAACTTTGAAGCGCATTAAGTCCGCACAAGTTGGAATAACCGAAATTGATGGTATTTTTTTTTCTAGATATTTGAAACTTCTAATTATTTTCTTTGCTGCAAATGTTAACGATACAACATGATCTGCCCTTAAAAAAAATTGTCTTTCAAACCACTTTGAAATCTGAAACATAAAACTATTTTTTTTCCATAAGCCACCATCTACCCTCTCATCAGCCCAAAATCCTCTCATGTCAAAGAGAAATTTGGCCCCTGTCAGGCGTTTGATTGAAATCGCCATCACAGAAGGCACGTAAGAACGGGCATGAACAAGATAAAGTCCATATCTAAGTGTAAGCCACCAACCCAGGACCGTACCTCTAAAAATATCCCATGCAGTCGCTAACCCACTAGGGCTTTTGTGATATAACAGGATGTGCCACCGGATACCCATTTTGTTGATCCTTTTTTCTATTCTCTTCCGTTCTTGAATATTTTCCAAGTCAGTAGACTTTTCGAAACTTATCAAATGAATTGGGCGCTCAAGCGCTAAGAATTCCAAATAAGCTAATACTTGCGATTGGCCCAAGGGCTCAAGCATACCATCATATGAGATATACAATATACCGGGGCTTCTCTTTAGATTATGTAATGGTGTCTTAAATAAAAATTGATTCATATTCATCTAAAGAATTATCTATGGAAAAGTCTTTTGCTCTCAAAATCAACTGTTCAGTGTCATGAGAAGAATTTAATGCCTCTACTATTGCAAAGACAAGCGCATTGGGTTCGTCTACAGGCACTAACTGGCCGTAATATCCATTCAACAAAATTTCCCTTGGCCCTGATGGGCAATCCGTACTTACGACTGGAGTACCAACTGCCAAAGACTCAACCAGAACATTACCAAACCCCTCGTAGCGTGATGATAATACAAACAGATTAGCATGTTTAAAATACACGTCTGGTGTATCTGCGAAACCTGGTAAAAAGACATATTCTTGTAATCCAAGTGCATTAATTTGCATTTCTAAATTGGACCGTTCTGGACCTTCCCCTAGAATTAGTAATTTAACATCCAAACGCAGTATGAGTTCCGCCATGGCTTTTATTAATACATCAAAGCCCTTAATCCATTTGAGACTACCGGCAGCAATGATACGTAAATGCGAACCATTCCACCATGAAGTTGGGGGAAGTACACACTCGAATGCTGGAAATGGTTTTGAATCTACAATTGGGTTATTGATAATACGAATCTTATTCAAATCAAGATGACCAAAGAAAGCTAAGTCATTAGCCACGCCATTAGAAACAGCAATAATGTTAGATGCTAAAGGATATATAAGTCGAATTGTTATTCGAGCAAGGTATTCTGTTGTCCGACTTTCAAAAATTTCAGAAGTTGATATAATTGCATGCTCAACAATCAAAACTCGCAAATTCATTCCAGAAAAAAGTTTAGCAATCATTGCGATAATTGAAATTGGCCACATATTTGCAAATAGAAATTTTGGTTTGGCCTTTCTAATGTATCGAATCAGAGGCAAAAGTCCATACCTCAATGATTGCGCATTGAGACTAATTATACGAATTGAGGGTAGTAGTCCATTTAAAAAAACACCTTCGGTCTGAAAAAGTATTAGATCTACATGGTAACCTCGCAAACAAAATCCATTGGCGAGATTTAAGGTAACCTTCTCAGCTCCACCACCTTTCATATTTGTAATTAAAAAAGCTAACCTTGGCTTTTTCATTTTTAGTTAAACATTATGTGAATGTTTAGTATTTATTTTTTACAAACAGAGAACTATCTTATAGGGGGAGCGTTGAAATATTATATATTTTTTTTACTCGGTAACGAAGAATTTGCGTCCATATTAAAGTAGATATTAAACTGGACGCAGCAGCACCAAATAAGGAATAACGTGGGATCAAAATTGCTGATAATACCAACTGTATAATACATGCAATCGAAATCGCTGTGATTATATCTCGATGATGTCCTCCCATATTCAATACAATTCCTGTGGGGCCCGTAAATGTATTAACAACTTGCGCAATAATTAGAACATTCATCGGAATCATGGCACCTATGAAAGACTTCCCAAACAAATATGGAAGATATTCTGAAGAAAGCATAATTAACATTAGTGCTAATGGCAAAGCGACTGATAAGGCCACCTTAGACAAATGTTTTGTAGATTGCTGTAACTCAAGAATGTTTTTAGTTGCTAACAATCTCGAGATATGTGCAGAAAAATGGATTGATAAGGCGCCGATTGGTAATGCAACAAGTGACGCACCAAGCTCAGCTATTCGGTATATACCCAGGTCTTCAGAATTTGTGAAATATGACAATAACATTATTGACAAGCCTTGATTAGTGGACATTACAATTGACATCAAACTGTAACCAGCAACATCTGTTAGCCAACCCTTCCATTTATACTTCGCAGCAGTGTGCTTTAATTCAAGTGGTCTAAATCGATTCAATAAAAATATTGCGATACCAAGAACGAACACCAAAGATATTATTTGAATTAGAAGAATTGAATTCGGCGTAAATCCTGAAATAAAATTAATACGTGTCCGGTTTAAAAGCAAAGCGACCAAAAGTGTAAAAAAGACCGCGGGACGCAAGAAACTCGAGATCGATTGGCCCCATAATGGGTACCCTATCCCTCTTAATACACTTCCTATTGCAACCGTAAGTCCTAAAAGCAATAACAATATTAATGCATATAATGCAGTGGTAAAATATTGATGTTCCTCTGTATGTTTCACAAGAAAAGCAAGTACCGATAGGCTCAAACAGATAAGAAAGTAGAAAATGGGCACAGTAAAAGATGCCCTTATTGCACCACGCACATGGCCCCAGTGTTGAGATGAAATCGAAGAGGAAATTTCACGCACCATAACCATAGCAAAACCTACCTCTAAAGGTAGTGCAATATAAGCAATGATAGTATAGGCGAGTGAATAATCTCCATAGCCCTTTGGTCCTAGTCCTCTTGCTAGTAAGACATTAGTTAGTAGTCCGATCCCTAACCCTGATAAATGTATTGCTATTGAAAGAAATGAATTCAGCTTGGAATTTGCCGTCATACCCTTGAAAGACGAGGTGTAAGCAACACATTCCTAGATGGGTCATTTTTGCCCTCATATATTGGACACCATTCGTAATTATCACCCCATAATTCTTGTACAAGTTGACGAATTGAAATGTTGTATTCATCCAAGACTTCAATAAGTATAAATGGTCGATCACGCTTTACTAATTCTCGCATACCCAAAAGTGCGGCCTCCTCATAGCCCTCAACATCGAGTTTTATGAGCTCTACGTTTTGAACACAATGAGCAGTAACCCAAGAATCAAGTGATTCTACAACTACAGTGGTAGTTATAACAGAATCTAAATGATCTGCCGCAAAACGGCTGGAAAGACTCGCGCTAGTCGGAGCATCTCCCCCGGGGTCATAAATTTCCAAATTACCTCTTTCCGAGCCAATAGCACAATTCCAACAATTGACATTTCGAAAATCACTCAGACTAACGTTCCCCTGTAATACATTGTAAATTCGCTCAATTGGTTCAAAGGCATGAACTTGTTTGGAACCGGCGGCGGCAGCGGCCAGCGCAAAGAGTCCTGAATTCGAACCGATATCCAATACGGTCTTTGCATTTTTACTGATTTCGAGCCAGGTACTAATGGACCCGGGTTCATGACCAAATATTCCGTTCCAAAACAAACGATTTTCAATTTGACCACCATAGGATTTCATTTTGAAAACTCCTCCACTTGGCACTTTCACTAAAAACTCACCAACAAAAGGCACATGCTTAAAAAAAATCTCACCTCTGAAAATCCCAATTTTCCTGACTCGTTTTAACAATAAAACCAGCATAAATAACACCGTTTTATTGTCACGGATTTTTTTTATTTTTTCTCGATAGCTCATTAATAGTAATACTTTTTTGTTATGATTGCATATTTTCCTTGTACCAATTATATACAATTTCCAATCCGCTTTCAAATTTTATAGTTGGCACATATGCCAACTCTTTTGATATTTTCTCAATACTTGCTTTGGAGTGCTTAATATCTCCTATCCTTTCTACTGTGTATTTAACATCAAGGTTCTTTTTACTGATAACCTGAATTAAATCAATTATCTCGTTCAATGAAATTTGTTCACCACAAGCGACATTATAGACATTGTGTTTAAAAGTTGGTATGGAAAAAAGAGCTCTAATATTTGCTTGTACGGCATTTTCGACAAATGTGAAATCTCTGCTTGTTTTGCCATCTCCGTAAATTGTAGGGGAGATTCCTTCAATAAAACTCTTACAGAAAATTGGGATAACGGCTGCGTATGCATTATTTGGATTTTGTTTTGGACCGAACACATTAAAATAACGCAACCCAGTCGTATGAAACCCATAAATTTTACTAAAAACTTCAGCATACAACTCATTCACTTTTTTTGTCACTGCATATGGGGATAATGGAAATCCTTCTCTACCCTCAATTTTTGGCAAGTCTTGATTATCACCATAAGTGCTACTCGATGCAGCGTAAACAAAACTCTTAAGTTGTTGTGATTCCTTCGCAGCTATTAATACGTTAAGAAAGCCGCCGATATTGACCTCGTTAGTGGTAAAAGGATCAGAGATACTCCTTGGAACACTTCCCAAAGCCGCTTGATGAGATATAAAGTCTATATCATTAACTGCCAACTTACATGTTTCAATATCGCGGATGTCGCCTTGTATAAATTCAAAATTGCTTACCCCGGCGAAATCTTTTAAATTCTGATAATATCCATTTGAAAGATTATCCAGAACTCTGACATGCCCTGCACCATACTTGAGCAAATATTCCACAAGGTTAGATCCTATAAAGCCTGCTCCACCGGTAATCAGAAATTTGGATTTTGAAATATCTTGAATGTGATAGGGTTTTTTATATAAATCTTGATTATACATACTAAGTTTTTAAAGTCTACCGTCAACTAAGGATTTATCAAACATACCTTTCACATCGTAAACAACACAGGCGGGGCCAAAAATATTACGAACTGGAAGATCATAGAAATGTTTATGCGAAACCGCTAAAACAACTGCAGAGTATTTTTTTTCCACTGGAATTTTAGTTTGAATCTTGATTCCAAATTCGTGGAATACGTCGTCGCAATTAACCCAAGGATCATGGACATCGACGTTCACATCGAAACTTCTTAATTCGTTGTATATGTCGATCACTTTTGTATTTCTAAAATCTGGGCAATCCTCTTTGAAAGTAAAACCAAGTATTAGTACGCGAGAATCGATTACTTTCAAATCCTTGCGCATCATAATTTTAACAACTTCAGTAGCTACATATTTACCCATAGAATCGTTCAATCGCCGACCCGCCAAAATGATTTCTGGGTGATAACCAACTTCTTGTGCCTTTTGTGCAAGGTAATAGGGATCAACACCAATGCAATGTCCTCCCACAAGGCCTGGCTTAAATGTTAAAAAATTCCATTTTGTTCCAGCAGCGGCAAGGACTTCATTTGTATCAATTCCCAATAAATTGAAAATCTTACTTAATTCATTGACAAAAGCAATATTAATGTCACGTTGCGCATTCTCGATGACCTTGGCGGCTTCAGCCACCCGAATGCTTGAAGCTTTGTATGTTCCTGCTGAAATAATTTCTTTATACAATTTGTCAATAAAATCCGCAACTTCCGGGGTAGAACCACTCGTCACCTTAAGAATTTTAGTAACAGTGTGTTGTTTATCACCAGGATTTATTCTTTCCGGCGAATATCCACAATAGAAATCAACGTTATATTTAAGACCACTACCACGCTCGAGTACAGGTACCATTTCATCCTCTGTCACACCCGGGTAAACAGTCGATTCATAAATTACCACATCCCCAATTTTCAAGTAGTTTGAAATAGTTTCGCTCGCTCTGGTTAATGGGGTCAACACTGGGCGATTATGCCTGTCAGTAGGTGTTGGCACAGTAACAATAAAGACATTACAATTTTTTAAGTCTTCAGGATTTGATGAAGGTTGAAGGCCACGATTTCCGTTTAGTTCTGGAATTACTACAGATTGTAATAATTTTTCATCGATTTCAAGGGTATTATCCCTATTTGCTAACAGTTCATTTATCCTGTTTAAATTGACATCAAAACCAATTACTGGATACTTTTCTGCAAAGGCAACTGCAAGAGGTAAGCCAACATAACCTAATCCAATAACTCCAACTTTAATATTTTGCATAATTTTTATTTTGTAAAATAGATGTCAGGCAACCCACATGGCGAAATAAATCGCCCGTTCCTGTTTGAAACAAATCGAATATAATTCGTCTTACCACTCAAAAAAGGAGGATCGATTTGTTTTAAGTAGGCATTAATAGTTTCCATTTTATTCATTTTTCTGTTTGTATACATCACATACCATTTCCCTTCAAGTTTAAACTCAAAGGTGCTATGGCTGCATAGTCTTTTATCTAAAATTAAGTCCAGTGGCGTATCTGTACTTCCACCGAAATATAAATAAAGTGGTCGTATTGGAATATCGTTTAATATCAGGATCTTCTGTAAAATTAAAGATCGGTCATAACACAATCCCCTATACAGTACTTTTTCTATCTTTATTTCACCGTCACTGACATATTCCGTTTTACAGGTGCTGAAGATTTTATTTTGCAGTTCAATAATATCTTTTTTATTACTTACGCTCAAGCTGCCATAAGCACTTTCCAGTAATTCTATTTCATGTTTAGTGGGTATCACGTTTTGAACATTATATTCAATTATTCCACTCAAAAATATACACGTACAGATGGTAAAAAGTGCTATTTTTTTGACAAACTCTTTCATAAACCTGTCGTCGACTATTCCAGAAAACAATTAATGTCACGGATATAAGATTGTATTTCCAGTAATCTTACTAAACAAAATTCCCAACTTGACTCGCCGGAGCATCTAAAAAAAGATAATCGGCGGGATAATATGATTTTCGTATAATTCAAGTACTCGTTATATTTTCTTATTTCTGTATTAATAAATAATTGGAAATCTGCGATTCCCACCATCTGCGAAAAAGTATAAAAGCGGACGTTGCTAGAAACATCAGAATTCCTCCGCAGATGCTGTATATCAATTTGGATGTTTTTTCTTTTTCCAATGGAAATCGGGGTTGATCAATCAATTGAATCAAGGGTTGGTCTTTGGCCATCATGGTTCGACTCAGTTCCAAATTTTTGATCAATTCACCATACATGGTAGACAACACTTGGATTTCCAATTGCTT
>JAIPAL010000042.1 GCA_021740085.1 Crocinitomicaceae bacterium | reverse complement strand
AAAAGCCTAAAGCTCCCACTAACAGGGGATAAAAGCCAAAAAGACATTTCCGACTTTTTCAAACTTGGTCATACCGCCGACGATTTGATGATGCTGTTTGTGGAGATGCTGGATCAGATTTATGAAGACACCCTTTCCGTTATGCGAAGCTGCGAAATTGATTTTGACAAACCACCCAAGGCTCCAGATCCTGTGATTACCATCAATGACGTGACCATTGGATCACCTGGAAACCTTCTTTGTGTTGCAGGATCCGAAGGAAGTGGTAAAACCAACTACCTCGGTGGAATTCTCTCAGGGGCCATCAAACCGGACGGAATCAGTATTGACACACTGGGCACAGCCGTCCAGGAAAACACAGAACAAAAAGCAGTGCTACTTTATGATACCGAACAATCGGAATACCAGCTCTACAAGAATCTCACCTACATCATGAAACGGTCTACCCTGGAGCGGCCTCCCTCATGGTTCAAGGCATTTTGCCTCGTAGGGATTTCCCGAAACGAACGCATGAACCTGATCCTGGAATCCATGGATCGTTTCTACTACGAGTATGGTGGCATTCACATGATGGTCATCGATGGAATTGCGGATTTATTGGGCGGTGTTAACGACGAAGAAAGTTCCGTCAAGCTGATTGAAGAACTGTTTAGGCTCGCCGCCATCTATAACACCTGTATTGTTTGCGTTCTGCACATGGCACCCTCAGGCATGAAGCTACGCGGACACCTGGGATCCGAAGTTCAACGGAAAGCAGCAGGTATCATCTTAATCGAAAAGGACGACAACAATCGTTGCAGTGTGGTAAAAGCACTAAAAGTCCGTGACGGATCACCTTTGGATGTACCCATTATCCAGTTTGGATGGGATAATCAAGAAGGCCGACATGTATTCATGGGTGAAAAGAGTAAAGAGGATGCTGAAACACGAAAAAAGAATGACCTCACTGAGGTTGCACGAGAGATTTTCAGTAAGAAGAACTCTATGACCATGGCCGAACTCACTCAATCCATCATGGAAGCCATGGATGTAAAGGATAGGATGGCTCGGAACTACATCAAATACATGAAAGACAACACCATTATCGAGAAAAGTGCCATCAATAGTGCTGAATTCACCATGGCAGAGCTGCCTTTTTAAAGATATTTCGCTGGTTTTCCAGTGAAAATGCCGGTTTCTCCCCCCATTTTCCGGCAAAAGTCCTACGGATTTCCGTGGGACTTTCTTTTTTACCTTGGTATTACCATATTCTTCAAGTCTTTGACCTGAATTGGCAGAAAAGTTTCCCACAAGCAACAAATAATTACAAGTTTAATTATTACATTTGACACCTATGTCAAATTTGAAAACCACCAAAAATCTTAATTGGTTGTATAAATTAAGATTTAGCTTAATTCTTGTTTTTATATGTTCATTATCAATAAACTATGCGAATGCACAGTCTCGCTTAGGTTGGACAACTCAAAAAGTGAATTTTAGAAGCGGGCCTGGCACAGATTACGGTGTAATAAGTTCATTATCACCAGGGCAACAAATCTTCATTATTTCATCAGAAACTGAAAACGACTTTTACAATATAATCGACATAAAAAGTAACAGAGAAGGCTACATACACAAGTCATTTGTTAAATTAGGAAAGATCGTCGAAGAGCAACAAGGCGGTTTATTCGAGTCAAATGGGTCTACTTCCAATTATTCTCCTGAAGCAGAGATTTTCAACAATACTGACGTTGAGTTAACATTAAAAATAAATTCAACCATTCACTATTTCTCTCCACATCAAAAAAAGACTATCACGCTTAGTCCAGGACAATCAAGCTACCGTGCTTCTGCCCCCGGTGTGGTCCCCTACATCGGCAACGAATACTTACAATCCAACATGAAATATACATGGCAATTCTATATTGTAACAACCTACAGATAACTTATGGCAAGAGTTCAATACACCACTTACCGATTTAATCGTCCAAGCGAGCTGCGAAAAGAAGATTATGAAATTCTAAAAGAAGTCCTCGGCAACAATCCCAATCATAGCATTAATCCACCTTCAAGTTTTATTGAAACTTTTCGAGGAGAATTAATTTTTCTCGGAGCGGCGCTGCTTGGGTTATTAATACTGAGCTTTGATGTTGAAATTCTTAACTGGATTGGTGGAATAGCTGCATTTTTAGGATTTGGTGTTTTGTTTAGTTTTGTACCTTCCGCTCTATCATATCTTGGCTTTTTATCGGAAAAGGCATCTTTTTACAGTCGGCTACGAAAAGACATACTTAGGTCATCTGATTATTCAGAATTTCAAAATATTCGTAACAAAAGAAGATGATTACAAAATTAGTACTTGACAATCCCTACAGAACACTCGGTCTGTTAGTTGGTGCAACAGCGGCGGAACAGAGAAAGCAAATTACGAGATTACAAAGATTTATTGAGGCAGAGCAAAGCCCTGGCGAAGACAATAGCTTTCCTTTACTAGGAGAATTAAGGAGAACCATTGATTCGGTTAATGAAGCCTCTTCCAAGTTAAATTTAGATTTAGACAAAATTTCATCCGCATTATTTTGGTTTTATCTGGGCAATGAAATTTTCGACGAACCGGTTTTTGATGCCTTGAAAATTGGAGACCTAGAAGTTGTGAGGAATATTTGGGAGAAAAAGACTTCCAACGAAGAAATGACATTAAAAAATGCCTCAGCATTTTTTAATCTTGGGACATTTTATTTGAGTGGAATCGCAGATGGAACAAACACAGATGAGTATTTAATTCGCAAAGCAATCGAGTTCAAAGTTCTATTTATTGAAAATGGGTATCATAGAAAGCTCATGATGCTTTGTACAGATGAAAATTTCAAAATTAGCAAGGAGAGTTTACAGGAAATATTTCTAAATAGTCTGTTTAGCGAAATCGAATCTTCCAAAATAATTAACACAACACAGTTTCTAGATATAATAAGAAATATTGAATTTTCTGCAAAAGAATCATTTTTAAAATCTTTTGTACAAAAGCCAATAGAGACGATTGAGGCTAAACTTGAAGAAGCAAAAGTTCAACGTAAGAATGATAAAACAAAATCGATTTCAATAGCTCAAAACCTTCTTAAAGAAATAGATGGAACCTTAAAACAGCTGAAGTCAATATTAGGTACGTCTGACATTAAATATACCACTTTAAGTGACCGCTTTTCAGATTTTCTTTTACAATGCGGTATTGACTACTTCAAGCATTACAAGGAGTCAGATTCTATGAATGAAGTAGCGGCAAAAAAAGCGCTTGAACTCTTTGCAAAAGCAAAAACATATGCTGTTGGAAATATTGTAAAAGAAAGAATCAAAGAAAATACAGAGAACTTAAATGAGTGGATTGATGAGAAACCAGAAAGAGAGAAGCAACAGCGTATCTTAGTTCATTTTGAAAAGTTAACAGCACTAATAGATGAATACGATTCTAAATCTGAGACAATAGCAAATGCAAAACTTTTATTAAGTGCAGCAAATCCAATTTTGCAAAATATCAAAACAGTTTTAGGCTCAACGGACGACCTTTATTTAGGATTGAGCACAAGAATTGCATCTGATGCACAAGGTATGTGTGTGTCAGAAGTCAACTCAATTCAAGATAAATTTTCTAAAACATTTGATAATTCTACAAAGCTTGCATTAATAATGCTATTAAAGAACAAAGTTGACGAAGCATATCAGGTAACTAACACTATTAGCACATTGGACTTAAGGGCAGACTTTAGGTCTTCATTTAATTCTAATAGATCATCATTACAAAGCTTAAAAACACAATTAGGCAATGTTGGTGGAGGTAGCAGAACCAGCGGTGGAGGCAATAGTGGATGTTATATTGCTACCATGGCTTACGGCGATTATGACCATCCTCAAGTTCGAGAGTTAAGAAGGTTTAGAGATGATGTCCTATTAAAATCAAAACTAGGTACGTATTTCGTGGATTTCTATTATTGGATTTCTCCCAAACTGGTTGAAGTGTTGAATAACAAAAAGAATATAAATTCATCAATTCGCGTAATTCTGAACTTAATTATAAAAATCATTAAAAAATGAAAAAAGTAATAATATCCATGGCAATCCTTTTAAGTTTTGCCTTAAGCTATGGACAAAATAGCCCTAACAGCAACTTAGAGGCGGAAGTTAAAAAGCTTCTAGAACTTAATTCACAACAGAAAGCATTAATAGCAAAGCAGTCCAATGAGTTGAAAACAGTTTCTAGCTCAATCGAGTATTTAAAAAAGGAACTAAAAACTATTAAGACCAAGCAAGCCAATGATTCTATTTCGACAAATTCACGAATTGATGCAATAGACAGTCAATTTAAAATAAATTCAAAAAATACAGGTGATAAATTTGTACAGGTCGATGATTCATTATCCAAAAAATCTCTTTATGGCGCAATTATAGTTATTGTTGCCCTTTTATTAATTATAGTAGTTTATTTAGAATTACGTAGACGACAAAAAGCAGACAAAACAGATGTCATTGATAAATTAAATAACACAAAGCAGTCCATTGAAGAAAGCTTAGTAAAGGAATTTGAAAAACAAACTGTTCAAATTGAAAATCAAATCAATGCCTTAAATTCCAAATCGATTTCATCTTCAGCTAATTCTGCCTCCGAACCTGATCATTCATTAGCATTAAAAGTTGCAAGTGAAATTAATTTAATAGAAAGAAACATTAGTTTAATGGATGCTGGTACAAAAGGTTTAAAACAACTAAGTCGTTCGGTCACCAAATTGAAAGATAACTTAGCAGCAAATGGCTACGAAATGCCGGATTTGCTTGGTAAGCCCTTTCATCAAGGAATGAAATTGATCATTACAACCTCTATACCAGATGAAAATCTGGAAAAAGGCAGTGAAGTAATATCTAAGGTTTTGATTCCTCAAGTTAATTACAACGACAAAATGATTCAAGCTGCTCAAATAGAAGTTTCAATAGGAATTTAAAAACAAAAAAATGAGAAATAAAATTGATTACGGGATTGATCTTGGCACAACTAATTCTGCTATTGCTAGAATGGAAAATGGTGTTCCAACAATTAAAAAAACAGATAACCTTATGGATACACTTCCTTCGTGTGTCCATTACAATAAAAGAAAAGATATTCAAGTAGGTATCACGGCAACAAACATTTTGCGAAATGATAATGCAAGAGCTCTGATTAACTTTGAAACTGGCAAAACAAATACTTTTATAGAATTTAAAAGGAAAATGGGTTCTACCGAAGCTTTTGAAAGCACAAATTTAGGTAGAGATCTAACTGCTGAAGAGTTATCGTCCGAAGTATTAAATAAACTAAAGTCATTTATTCAAGACGAAAATTTCGCTTCTGTTGTTATTACGGTTCCGGCAAAATTTTTGAATCCTCAGAATGAAGCTACTATGCAAGCGGCTAAACTAGCAGGGTTTAAACACGTTCAATTGTTACAAGAGCCTGTAGCAGCTGCAACCGCATATGGATTAGACGGTTCAAAGAATAAAGACGGCTTTTGGCTTGTATTCGACTTTGGTGGTGGAACATTTGATGCCGCATTGGTGAAATCAACCCAAGGTATTTTATCTGTTAAAGATACCGAAGGTGATAATTGGCTTGGCGGAAAAAATATTGATTCTGCAATTGTTGATGAAATAATTATTCCATACTTGCAAAATACTTATTCTATTAATGGTATTTTAAATGACCCTACTAAACGAGAGATATTAAGGTCTGCGGTAAAGCCATTTGCTGAAGAAGCAAAAATCCAATTGTCATTTAAGGATTCACATAATATTTTATCTGATTTAGGAGCTCTCCCTTTTCTAGATGAAAACGGAAAAGAACCGGAAATTGATGTAACAGTAACCCAGAAAGATATGGAAGCTGTTGTTGCACCTATATTTCAAAAATCTATTGATATTACCAAAGATTTACTTAAGAGGAATAATTTAAAAGGAACTGATTTAGGGGCGATGATTTTAGTTGGAGGGCCGACATATTCTCCAATTTTAAGAAGAATGTTGAGAGAGCAAATTACTGAAAATGTAGACACTTCTGTAGACCCAATGACTGTCGTTGCAAAAGGGGCTGCTCTTTTTGCATCTACAATTTCTGTTACTGAAGAAGTAAAAGAAGCTACTCGTGATAACACCAAATTACAATTAGATCTCAAATATGAAGCTACTACGGTTGAGGCAGACGAGATGATCAATATTAAATTGTTGAGAGAAAAAACTGTTGGGACAATTCCAGATAAAATATTTGTAGATGTTGTCCGTTTTGACGGTGGTTGGTCTAGTGGAAAAAAATTGATTTCTGAGAAAGCCACAATTGTTGAAGTTCTCCTAGTGGAAGGTCGATCTAACAGTTTTGATATTTTAACGTACGATGATTCTGGAAATAAAATTGAGTGCCAACCAAATCAGTTTAGTATTTTACAAGGAATTGGCGGTTTAGATAACATGCAAGTGTTACCCTATCACATTTGTATTGCAAAATATTTCCCACTGGATGATAAGGATTTAATTAAGCCCATTCCAAATCTTGAAAAGAACAAGTCCATTAAAAATGGTTTAGTTGGTCAGCTACTAGGCAATAAAACTAGAAATGTAGTTCGTCCTGGAATGATCTCTGATAAAATAAGAATTCCTATATATCAAGGTGAATATGGAGCAGAAGGTTCTAATCCTGTATTAAACACTTTAATCCGTGAAGTAATAATAACAGGTGAAGAATTACCTTCACTACTCCCAGAGGGAAGTGATGTTGATATAACCGTAAAAGTGGATAGCTCGCAAATGATGCATTTTACTGCCTACTTCCCTTTAATAGACCACACAGTTGAACTTGAAATCGATATTAAAAAAACTGAACCTCCTACAGTAGAGGATTTGAAACGAGAAATTGAAACTGCATTAAAAAGTTCAAGAAAAGTAAACGCATCTGAGATCAGCACAACTCTGGGTGACCTTGAAAAACAGCTTGAAAATGAGAAAGGCAATGCTGATGGTAGAATGATGATTTTTGAAAATCTCAGAAAAGAGCTGTTAAAATTGGACGAATTAGAAAAAACAGCTGAATGGCCAGAATTAGAGTCAGAATTAAAATCAGCATTCTTTGACCTGGAAGACTTAATCAATAAAATCAAAAATAATAGTGATGACGGTGAATTGAATATGTCAAAAGTAGAGGCACACATCAATGAATACAGAGCTAACGTTGAAAGTATAATTCATGCAAAAGATTCAAAAGAGGCCAAACGTTTAACTCGTGAAATTGGACAGTTAGATTTTGACCTACGTAATGCCGTTACAGGAAATGCCATGGATGTTCAATTCCTTCGACACATTGATTCTGATTTTGACACTTACCATTGGAAAGATCGAAACCGAGCAAGGCAATTGGTAAATCAGGGATTAACTCTTTCAACTCAAGGTAAAACCAATGCAATAAGACCAATACTTATAGAGATAATCAATCTGATGCCCGAAGATGAAAAACCTGGAGGCACTCTAAGATAGGTTGATTTTAATTTAGATATATGACTAGAAAACAGAATCAAACATTACCGAAGGGATTTGTAGTTATTGGCAACTACACTATACAGCTTTTTATAAAAAAAGGGATAAACGCTGAAACCTATAGAGCAAAAGGAAAAGATGGAAAACTGTTTCTTGTCAAAATATTTGATTACAGTAAATTATCAAGTTCTGCATTTGATGTAAACAACAATGTACTCGAAATCGAATTAGTTCGAAAAATCAGTCATCCTAATTTGGTTTCTTATGTTGAGCATGGTGAAATGATTTACGAAGGCAGAAAATATGGATTTCTTATTCTCGATTACATAGTTGGTCAATCACTTGCTGAAAAAATAACCAGGGAGCCTTATAAGTTACTTTGGGATATTCGATCAGTCATTTCCGGTGTACTAGATGGATTAAACTACCTGCATAATTTGGATGAACCCATTATTCACAATGAAATTACTCCACAAAATATAATGCTCGATTTATCCGAAAGTACACCAGTTGCTAGAATAATTGATTATGGATATGCCAGGCCTTTCTATCAATCGTCTAAATCATTCAATCGAGAAGGATTAAACCTTAACTATACTGCTACTGAATGTTTCAATAATATTTACTCACCTCAATCTGATTTGTATTCGGTTGGAGCAGTTTTACACCAATTGATTTATGGAATGCCTCCTTGGTTTAAGGATGTCTCTCAATTTATTGCTGAACGCAATAAGGCAGAGGATATAATTTCTAATCAGAGGGAAAGTCAACTAGTTCTAAATGATAAATCCGAAACAATTATTGATTTTGACGATTCGATTAAAAATGTAATATTGAAAGCAGTTCATAAGGATTTAGATATTCGATTTGAAACTGCTACTGAATTTAAAAAAGCTTTAAATGGAGAAATCCAAATTGAAAACATTGAATCCCAGAAAAAAGTTAATTCAGCTAAACCGGAAAAAAGTAAGCTAAACATTCAAAAGGCTGTCGGGAAAGGCTTTGATGCAATTGCAGGAATGCAAGAATTAAAGGAACAATTAAAGCTTGATGTAATCGATGCCCTTCATATGCCTGAAGAATACGCAAAATATGGTGTTACAATACCAAATGGAATGTTATTGTATGGACCTCCCGGTTGTGGTAAAACATTTTTTGCAAAGCACTTTGCAGAGGAAGTAGGATTTAATTTCATGTTGGCAACTCCCTCAACTTTAAAAAGCCGTTATGTAAACGCAACTCAGGAAAATATTGCTGAAATGTTTGCTGAAGCTGAAAAAAATGCTCCAACAATTATTTTTATTGATGAAATTAATGAACTATTGCCGAACAGAGATAGCAATTCACATGAAATGTCAAAAAGTGCTGTGAATGAAATGCTGGCTCAGATGAATAGAACTGGCGAAAAAGGTATTTTCATAGTTGGGGCAACTAACTATCCAGATATGATTGATCCGGCTATGTTGCGTTCAGGTAGATTAGATAAGAAATTCTATTTACCCCCGCCTGATTTTGAAGCAAGGAAAGCAATGTTTGAAATGTATTTGAAGAACCGTCCACTTGATTTTGGTTTAGATTATAATATCCTTGCTAAAAAAACAGAAAACTATGTTTCATCTGATATCGAGTTCATCGTAAACGAAGCTTCAAGATCAGCACTTAAAAGTAAGTCTCGAATTTCAATGAGCACTTTGACTGATGTAATAACAAAGACTAAGCCGTCTGTGCCAAAATCAGAACTTGATAAATACGAAATGATCAAAGCAAAGATGAATCAAGAGCAGCCTGAAACACCTAACGAAAGACCCAGAATTGGATTTAAAACACATTAAAATGGAAACAATATCTTTTGACAAATTACTTTTGAGAACATCATTTTGTTGTATGGCCTCAGATGGAAATATTGATGCTAGAGAAATAGCATTGATAAAGAACCTTTGCGAAGAATCTGAAATTTTCAAAGGTTTTAATTTCTCTGATGAAATTAATTTACTTGTTACCCTTATTAATTCGGAAGGGAAAAGCTTCATTCGCCAATTTCTTTCACATTTAAACGATGCAGAGTTATCAAATGATGAGCAATTGACAATTTTGGATTTTGCAATACAAACAATCCATGCTGATGAGCAACTTGAGTATTCTGAAATTAAATTCTTTAAGAATATCAGGCACAGACTCTCAATTACCGACGATCAAATCTTAAACAGGTTTCCCAATATTGAAATGTTTTTGGAAGAAGATATTGAGTCAGTTAAATCTATAGATGAAATAACTTCTCAATACCTTGACAATATCCATTTTCCTCAATTTGAATCTATTCAAATCGAATCATAATAAAAAGACGAAATGAATTTTAGTAAGTTGCTCAAATTAGGAATTGCATTGATGCTCTTGGCGTGTTTGCTGGACATGCCTTATGGGTTTTACCAATTTGTGAGGTTTTTGAGCACCATTGGATTTGGATATTTGGCATATGAAGCTAACTCTGATCACCGTAATAATGAAACAATACTTTATGTGATTCTTGGATTATTATTTCAACCATTCCTGAAAGTTTCATTAGGCCGAGAATTATGGAATATTGTAGATGTAGGTGTTGCAATTTATTTAATTGCTAAAGCAATTAATTTTAAAAAATATAAAAAATAATGTCAAAAAATAGTAGTGGAGATATTGGTTCACTTATCCATACTCTTAGAGTCAAAAACAACATGTCTCAAAAGCAAGTTGCTGATCGCCTCTGCATAGACATTAGTTTATTAAGCAAAATAGAGCATGGTGAAAGGCAAGTTCAAAGCCATATGAGAAAAGAACTTTCTGAAATATTCGATTTAGATTATAAAAGTTTACAGATTAAATTTTTGTCAAAAAAACTATTCAATGAATATAACAAGGAGCCGTTTTTCAAAGATGCCATAATTGATTGCATGGAAAGGCTATAAAAAATGTTCAATTATGTCAAATAAAATAATAAAAATAATTGATATTGACAGCGAAGCAGATACCTGTCGCAAAGAAGTATTGCCAAAACTTTATACAAGCAAATGGTCTGATGATTTAATAATTGAACAAAGAACTTTTACAGACGGGAAAATTGTTGTTATAGGCAGAAAAGCAAAACGAAAAGACGGGAAGCGCTTTGACTATTTATTGCGTTATTCACAAAACTTTCCAATTGCAATTGTTGAAGCTAAAAAAAGCTTTAAAAATGCAGGCGATGGAATTCAACAAGCAAAAGATTATGCATCTATATTGGGATTAAATTTCGCCTACTCTACAAATGGCAAAGAAATAATTGAGTTTGATTTTATTACTGGTATTGAGAGGCAAATTAAGCAATATCCAACACCAGATGAGCTATGGGAAAGACTCAACAATGTCGAACAGGTAAAACCATCTGATAAAGAATTATTGTTGAAACCATTTCTGCCTCAATATGGTGAAATAATGCCCAGGTATTACAAAACAATAGCCATTAATAAAGCTGTACAAGCAATATTAGCCGGAAAGCAACGAGCACTTTTAACCCTTGCCACAGGAACCGGCAAAACTTCAGTTGCTTTTCAAATCATTTACAAACTATGGAATAACAGATGGAATCGTAAAGGAGAACACAGAAGGCCCAAAATTCTTTTTTTAGCTGACCGAAGCATACTTGTTTCTGATCCACACTCAAAAGATTTTTCAGTTTTTGGGGATGCTCGATGCTTAGTTCCAGAGGAAGGATTACCGAGTAGCAGAGAAATATATTTCTCAACATATCAATCATTGGCTGAGGATAGCGGACGACCAGGTGCATTCAGAAAACTACCTCGTGATTTTTTTGATCTTATTGTGATAGATGAGTGCCATAGAGGAAGTGCTTCAGATGAATCTAATTGGCGTGTAATTTTAGATTATTTTGACGAATCTGTTCAATTGGGGCTAACAGCAACCCCATTACGTGAGGATAACAAAGACACTTACAAGTATTTCGGAAACCCTCTTTATACGTATAGTCTTAAACAGGGAATCGAAGATGGGTTTTTAGCTCCATACATTGTTCATCGTGTTGTTACCGAAGTTGATGCAACTGGATTTAGACCGGAGGCCGGTCAAATAGATGATAATGGTGAAGTAATTCCTGATGGAATATACGGCACTCCTGATTTTGAAAATTCTCTTTCTTTCTTGCCTCGAACCAAGGCTGTTGCCAAGCACTTGTTCAATTTTATGACGAAAAACGGTCGTTTTGATAAAACTATTGTTTTTTGTGTTAATCAAGAACATGCCGATCAATTTAGACGTGAAATAAGTAATTTGAATGCCGATATTGTTACTCAGTATCCTGATTATGTTGTTAGAATCGTATCAGAAGAAGGTGATGTAGGAAAAGGATTTCTTGGAAAATTTATGGACATTGATGAAGTTGTACCTGTAGTTGTTACCACATCAAAATTATTGAGTACAGGGGTAGATGTGCCAACCTGCAAAAACATTGTCATTTTTCGAATGATTAGTTCGATGACAGAATTCAAACAGATAGTAGGACGAGGTACACGAGTTAGAGCAGATAAAGAAAAATTATTTTTTACAATTCTTGATTATACAGGAAGTGCAACAAGGAATTTTGCAGACCCAGATTTTGACGGCGAACCTCCATTAGTTACTGAAGATGAAATTGATAATGAAGGTAATGTTATTGGTGGAAATGATTTAACTCTCCCTTACACTGATGACAATGAGGAGCCTGAGAAAGATGACAATAATTCAGGTAATGATGGAGCCGTTCCACCATCAACCGGAGGAGGTTCAGAGCCCAGGAAGAAATACTACATAAGCCAAGGTGAAGTGTCTATTACTGCCGAAGTCGTTCAAATAATGGATGCAAACGGAAAATTAAGAACGGTTCAATTCAACCAATATGCTAGAGAACAGATTTTGACTATGTTCCCTTCATTAAACGACTTAAAATCAAAATGGAATGACCTAGTTCAAAGGAAAGCCGTCATAGATGAACTCGAAAATATTGGCATATCTATTGAACAATTAATGGATATCACCAAGCAATCAGATTCTGATCCTTTTGATCTAATTTGTCATGTAGCTTTTGATTTAAAACCATTGACAAGAAAACAAAGAGCCGATTTATTGAAGAAAAACAAACCTGACTTTTTTGCTCATTACAGCGAAAGAGCCAAAGATGTTTTGAATTTGATTTTAGAAAAGTATGTGGTCTATGGTTTAAATCAAATCAGACCCGACATAATTTCGGTTGAACCTATTGCACAGCAAGGCAACCCGATTGAAATAGTAAATGAATTTGGCGGCATAGACGAATTCAAAAAAGCAATTAACGAATTACAAACTCTGTTATACGCAGAAGCAGCATAAAATAGAAAATGGCAAATACGAAAAAAGAAAAAGGACCAAAAAAAGCAGCGAAACCAGTTGTCATTGAAACACCTGCACAGCGTTTAAGTGGCATTATAAAAACGTGTAGAAACATTATGCGTAAGGACAAAGGAATGAACGGTGATGGAGACCGTTTGCCAATGTTGACTTGGATAATGTTTTTAAAATTCTTGGACGACAACGAAAATTTACAAGAAGTAAACGCACAACTGGAAGGTAAAAAATACAAATCAGCCATTGCAGAGCCTTACCGTTGGAGAGATTGGGCAAAAGACAAAAATTTGACTGGTGATGATTTATTAGCTTTTGTAAACAATGAGAAAATAAAACTGGCTGACGGAAAAGAAAGAACAGGTTTGTTCTACTATTTACGAGCCTTGCAAAGTGAAACAGGAGCAGAACGTAAAGACGTAATAGCAACCGTGTTTAAAGGCGTTACCAACCGAATGATTAACGGTTATTTGCTTCGTGACATTATCAATAAAATTGACGAAATTCATTTTACAAGCAACGAAGAATTAAACTCTCTTTCTCATTTATATGAAAGCATCTTAAAGGAAATGAGAGATGCCAGCGGAGATGCAGGAGAATTTTATACGCCTCGTCCTGTGGTTCGTTTTATGGTGGAAATGCTTGACCCGAAAATTGGCGAGACAGTTTTAGACCCAGCTTGCGGAACAGGCGGTTTCTTGGTAGAAGCATTTGAACATTTAAAGAAACAAGCCAAAACTGTTGAGCATAAAAAGCTATTACAAGAGCAATCAATTATTGGTGGCGAAGCAAAACCACTTCCCTATTTGCTTTCGCAAATGAACTTGTTGCTACACGGTTTGAACTATCCAAACATTGACAGCGGAAACAGTTTAAGAGTACCTTTAAAAGATATTGGCGACAACCAAAGAGTTGATATTGTATTAGCCAATCCACCATTTGGAGGCGAAGAAGAAAAAGGAATTTTAAACAACTTTCCTGACGATAAGCAAACTACCGAAACAGCTTTGCTCTTTTTGCAATTGATAATGCGAAAACTGAAACGCAAAAAGCCAACGCAAGATGGCGGCAGAGCCGCCATTGTTGTGCCTCACGGCACTTTGTTTGCTCCGGGTATTGCTGCAAGAGTTAAAAAGCAATTGATTGAAGATTTTAATTTGCACACCATTGTAAGATTAGGCGAAGGAATTTTTGCTCCATACACAATTATTCCTTGTAACCTTTTATTTTTTGAACAAGGAGAACCAACCAAGCATATTTGGTATTATGAATTGTTGCCACCTTCTGATAAAAAGAAATATAGCAAAACCAAACCCATACAATTTGAAGAGTTTGACGAAATAAAAAAATGGTGGAACAAGCGTAAAGAAAATGATAACGCTTGGAAAGTTAAAATAGCAGACATTATTCAGAATGACGAAAATGGAAAACTGATTAACGTAAACCTTGATATTAAAAACCCAAATCGTAAAGGAGAATTTGAATACATTGAACCAACAGCCTTAGTCAGTTCAATTATGGACAAAGAAAAACGAGTTATGCAGTTAATGAAAGAAATTGAAAACACCATTAAACTGACTGTGAACAATGAAGCATAATTGGGAAACAGTAAAAATCGGAAGCATAGCAACTCAACAAAAGCGGATAGCTAAAGTTGATGCAAAAAGCGACTATAATTTAATCGGTATTCGTTCTAACAACGAAGGTGTATTTTTTCGTGAAAGCAAATCGGGCAATGATATTTTTTCAAATAATTTATTACAAGTAAATGAAGGCGATTTTATATACAGTCGCTTGTCTGCTCCATCAGGCGGGTTTGGAGTAGTTACAGAAGAGTTTGACAATTGTTTTGTATCAAATGAATTCCCAGTATTTGAAATCGACAAAAATTTATCTTCAAGTAAATTTCTTTTTTATTATTTCAGCCAGAAATCTGTTTTGTATCAACTGCAATCAAAAGGCACAGGTAGAACAAGATTTAGTGAAGCGGAATTTTGCAATCAAGAAATTTTATTGCCCCCTTTAAAAGTTCAAAACAAAATTCTCACTACTCTTGAAAAAGTAAATTCAAGTATTGAAGAAATAAAAGCTTTAAGAAAAGAACAAGAAAAAGACATCAACAATTTGCTTTTTAGCAAATACACAGACCTTATAGAAAGTTCCGATTGGTTACCAATGAAAGAAGTTGCTCCAATTATCCGTAGACCAGTTGTTTTAAAAGACGAAGCATTATATCCCGAATTGGGTATTCGCTGTTTTGGAAAAGGAACATTTCACAAACCTGCATTAACAGGAACAGAAGTAGCAACAAAAAAGATTTTTCAAATCAAAACAGGAGATTTAGTTTTTAGTAATGTATTTGCTTGGGAAGGTGGAATTGCAGTTGCAAAAGAAGAAGATAATGACCGTTTCGGTTCACACCGTTTTATTTCTTGTGTAGCTGACACAGAAACAGCATTAGTAGAGTTTTTATGTTACCATTTTCTTTCTCCAAAAGGCTTAGAAGATATTAATGCTTGCAGTCCAGGCGGGGCAGGAAGAAACAAAACATTGGGCTTGGATAAGTTGATGAAAATTTCAATTCCAGTTCCTTCAATTGAATTTCAAAGAGAATTTGTTGAACTGCTTGAAAAAACAAACGCAATTAAAGAACATCACAAACAAACAGAACAAGAATTATCCGAACTAATGCCAAGTTTATTGGACAAGGCTTTTAAAGGGGAGTTGTAAAACGACAGCAGAAGAAAAAGGAAATTTATTTAGAAAGCGATTTTTGCAAATCAGTTTTGGGCAATTTATCAAACAACAAATGAACATGCAATGTTAATTTGAGTGTGTTCAATTATTAAATTATAAAATTAAAGAATTATGGGAGGCATATATTTTAACATTTGGTCTTGCAGTAATTGTGACTACACATCCAGATCAGTAAGCGGCCCGTTCAGAGTTGAACCCAAAGTGGGTACTCCAAAGGCTAAAATTGAATATCGTTGGTGCAATGATTGTAAAGCGATACAAAGAACTTTTACTGGAGAGGGAGATGCTATTATTCCGGGTAAAGAGCCAGATTCACCTATTAATAGTTGGGAATTTAGCAGCATTGAGGATTTTGAAAAAACCATTAAAAAGCTTGAACTAAAGAAAAAAAACAATATTTTTTTCTTTTTAACTAAAGATGCAAAAAAGTTAAAAAAATACTACGAGTCCAAAGTGCTGTGTGATAAGTATACACAGGAAAATCTGGTTTTTTATAAAAATTTAAAGCCAAAGCCGAAATGTTTAATCTGTGGTGGCACTAAAGTTGGTAATCTGCCTTATGATCTAGACACACATTCTTGTGGAGGTAAATTTGTTCTTAAAGATTCTGGAAGATTAGGTTCTGTTGGTCAATTTGAGGTAATCACCTATACCAGTGATGGCATCGCAACATCTGAAATGCGCAATATGAGGTGATTAAACCTTTACCATGCGTATCCAGAACTTGTTCTTCTTACCTCCTTTGGGGAAACTCCAAATAAACTTGCGGCAAGTAAACTAACTTGGTATCCATGCAGTTTTTGTATTTGATCTTCATTAAAATGCTCAATACAATATCCACTCAAATGTACCCTTAGCCTATCCACGTCAAATTTGCTGTTTTCATCATTCTTTGATGAAACAATTCTACAAATCATAGTAGATTTTACGAATATATTGCGAGCCACATCGACTGAAACTTTGTGGTTTAATATTTCAAGAATCTCGTTGGTTCCAGCCTTGTAATCAAGTTCGCCATTAGGAAACACTTGCTTCAACATTGCGTTTGCGGCTTCTAGTGCCTCATTTTTCTTAGGTTTCAAAAAATCAAAAAATCCCATATAATATTATTTGTGTAGCCAAAATTTTATTCGAGAGCCGCCGCCTTTTACTCTAATTGAGCTTGGCGGCTCGTTATAATAATAATCAATACCGTTACTTAGAAGTTGACAACTGTAGGATGGAATCGATGCTTCATGCTCATTTCCATTTGTAGAATAAGCGGTGGTTCCGTATGCTACACTTTCTACTTCTAAATCAAACTCAGTATCATTAATTATTGTATTGCTTCCGATATAAACATTTTCGGTCTTGCCATTACCATAGGTGTAAACTATGCTATTTTGAAATGTCAAATACTCCTCCTTTTGTTCGTTTGGCTTCAAAATCACTAAATCATCCATTGTGAATCTCAAAGCCATAAGACCAATTCCCATGATTAAAAACACATACCAAAACTTGCCGTTATAAAAACGAAGTACGAAAAGGCAGGCAAGGCCCGCAAGGAATATATATAATCCTGCAATATCTGTTATCATTATCTTTTTAATTACCGGTTCAATTTAATAAAAATGATCTATTAATGTATGCCATTGATCAGATATTGTTTTTTACAATTTTATCAATGTACCGGATGAAGTCCTTAGACCCAACCCCCTTTACATCTTCCAAGAATCCCAATACAAACCTGCCAGGGGCCTGGAAACTCTGCACTTTGGCAATAAAGTAGTATCGGTCTGTGTCGGGTATGTGTTTGATATAGGGGATGCTCATTGGGTATTCCTCTTTGAGTACCAGGGAAGCACGCATACTCATCTGAATCTCAATTTCCTTATTCATGCTTTTGCCCTGGAACCCGAAAATATCTGGCTTGTAGAACTCATGCTGTGGCTCGTATTTCATGTGTGTATCCAACACCTCAACGCTTCCCATTCGCTCAATATTGAAGTATTTGTTCTGTTTGGTTTTTACTTCATAAGCAGAAACGGATTCATAATTATCCGTAAAACACATCGGTTCAACAATCCGATCCGTCACTGTCTGGCTATTTGCTGAGGTGTAACTCTTAATCAACAGCTGTCGTCCCTCAATAATGGCAATTGAAATTTGCTCCACAATCTGGCCAAGATGCGCTTTGAACATAAGATTCGATGTCACCTGGAGCTCACTGGACTGGAATACTTTGTTCAAAACACTCTCAGACAGTGCATTCGCCTTACCGGTAGTTTTAATCAGCTTTTCCAAAAAGTCCGCCTCCTGAGGGGTGAATGGAACCACGTCAAGATTTCCACTAGCAGAGATCCAAACACGGTTGCCCGTATCTCGTTCTACTTTAAAACCCAAGTCCTTGAGCATGTCAAGGTAACGGTAAACCGTTC
>JAIPAL010000041.1 GCA_021740085.1 Crocinitomicaceae bacterium | reverse complement strand
CTTTAGAATGGGAAAAATAGATAATGATAAGGTAATTAACGGGGAAGGTTATCAATTAACCACCCTCGACAAAGCAATTGGATTGGCAAGATCCAATTCTGTTTGGCCATTGCCATTTGCAACATCATGTTGCGGAATTGAATTTATGGCTACCATGGGCAGTGCTTATGATATGTCAAGGTTCGGAATGGAGCGCTTGTCTTTCTCACCCAGACAAGCTGATTTACTAATTGTAGCTGGAACGATTTCCAAAAAACTTGGTCCAATTCTTAAGCAAGTTTACGAACAAATGGCTGAGCCTAAATGGGTACTTTCTGTTGGCGCTTGCGCTTCTTCTGGTGGTATTTTTGATACCTACAGTGTGCTTCAAGGTATAGACAGAGTTATTCCCGTTGATGTATACGTACCGGGGTGTCCTCCTCGTCCAGAGCAAATTATAGATGGGGTAATGAATATCCACAAACTGGTAAAAAAAGAATCGCTACGTCGTCGCTATAGCTCAGAATACATGGATTTGATGAAAGAATATAAAATCGAAATGAAAGATCCAGATGTTAAATAACGATGCACTTCTTGCTCAATTAGAAGGTCTTTTCACTTCTAACATACTAAGCTCCGAAATTAGTTT
The DNA here is from genome assembly GCA_021740085.1 of Crocinitomicaceae bacterium. Classification (GTDB taxonomy): domain Bacteria; phylum Bacteroidota; class Bacteroidia; order Flavobacteriales_D; family Crocinitomicaceae; genus UBA952. The sequence continues at coordinate 18,420 of JAIPAL010000041.1, read as the reverse complement.
TGATATGCTTACGGTGGAAGTACCCGCTGCTTCAATCCATGAAATCATTGCACAATTACAAAAAGATGAAAACCTAAGTTTTGGATTCTTAACATTAATTGGTGCAGTTCATTATCCTGATTCTACTGAGCGTGAATTTGCAGTAGTTTACCACCTAGATAGCTGGAAAAATAATGTAAGACTTCGTTTGAAAGTCTTTTTACCATTAAGTAATCCCTCCGTGGATTCAATAACAGATTTATTTCCATGTGCAAATTGGATGGAAAGAGAATCCTACGATTTCTTTGGGGTAATCTTTAACAATCATCCCGATTTAAGGAGAATTTTAAACGAGGATTCTATGGATTATTTTCCATTAAGAAAAGAATATGCCTTAGAAGACGGGACGAGAGAAGATAAAGACGATCGCTTTTTTGGGCGTGTTTAATATAGGAATATGAATAAGGAAAAAGAACATTCATACAACAGTCCTTCGGAATTTTATAATTCCAAAGAAACCATTGATGGTGACATAGCGACTATTAATCTCGGTCCAACTCACCCCGCAACGCATGGTATTTTTCAAAATATCCTAAAAGTGGATGGTGAAAAAATTATTTCTTCAGAACAAACTGTCGGATATATTCACCGAGCGTTCGAAAAATTAGCAGAAAGAAGACCTTACAATCAAATTACACCTATCACTGATCGCTTAAACTATTGTTCTTCGCCAATTAATAACTTGGGGTGGCACATGACAATGGAGAAGTTAATCCAAGCTGAAATTCCAAAACGCGTAGATTATATGCGGGTTATTATTATGGAATTGGCTCGAATTGCGGATCACCTAATTTGTGATTCCGTTATTGGGGTTGATACCGGAGCACTTACTAGCTTTTTCTATCCTTTTCAGGAAAGAGAGAAAATTTATGAATTGTATGAGGAAATTTGTGGCGCTCGTCTAACCACTAATATCGGAAGAATTGGTGGCTTCGAACGGGACTTCACACCTGTCTTCCACACAAAACTAAAGTCATTTTTGAAAACTTTTCCAAAGGCTTTCGGTGAATGGGATTCAATGCTGGCAAGAAACCGCATTTTTATGGATCGAACGCGTGGCACAGGACCTATTTCGCCTGAAAGAGCCCTCGCTTATGGTTTAACTGGACCAAATCTTCGAGCAGCTGGTGTTGATTACGATGTGCGTGTTACGCATCCCTACTCTTCTTACGAAGATTTTGATTTTATTATTCCTGTAGGCGTAAACGGTGATACTTATGATCGCTGGATGGTCAGACAAGAAGAGATTCGTCAGAGTGTTCGGATAATTGAACAAGCATACGGAAATATGCCGGAAGGAAGCTACAAAGCAGATGTACCTGATTTTTACTTGCCAGATAAAGCGGATGTATATAATAATATGGAAGCCCTTATCTATCATTTTAAAATAGTAATGGGGGAAATGGAAGTTCCAGCTGGAGAAGTTTACCATAGTGTGGAAGGTGGAAACGGAGAATTAGGGTATTATCTTATTAGTGATGGAGGAAGAACGCCCTACAGACTTCAATTCAGAAGACCTTGTTTTATTTATTATCAAGCTTATCCCGAAATGATAACTGGACAAACAATTAGTGATGCAGTAATTACCTTAAGTAGTATGAATGTAATTGCCGGAGAATTAGACGCCTAATATGAAAATAGAATCAAATAGTAATCAAAATACGGCTGAATTTAAAGGGTTTTCAAAGGAGACACTTGCTAAATTCGATGAAATTAAAAATCATTTCGCGGCAGGAAAAGAAAAAAGTGCGATCATCAGAATGTTGCATTTAGCCCAATCCGAAATTGGATGGTTGAGTACTGAAGGAATGGATGAATTGGCGAAAATATTGAATATTCAAACCATTGAAGTGTACGAAGTGGCTACATTTTATACCATGTTCCATGTAAATCCTGTAGGTAAATACGTATTTGAAGTGTGCCGAACTGGACCTTGTATGCTCGTGGGTAGTGATAAAATCATTGAATATATTGAAGAAAAATTAAATATTAAAGTGGGTGGAACAAGTGCTGACGGAGCTTTTACCTTAAAAACGGTTGAGTGTCTTGGTGCTTGTGGGTACGCGCCAGTATTACAATGCAACTATAAATTCCATGAGAACCTCACCAAAGAAAAAGTTGATGAACTAATAGAGGCTTATCGTTCAGGAATAATTGAAAATTAAAAAGAATGAAAAATAGGAAATTACTTCTTGAAAATGTGCATATCCCTGGGATCGAAACATTTGATGTCTATCGAAAGAATGGTGGCTACCGCTCTGTTGAAAAAGCATTGAATAGTATGACTCCTGATGAAGTCGTGGAGGAAGTTAAAAAATCAGGTCTGCGAGGACGTGGGGGTGCTGGATTTCCTACTGGAATGAAATGGTCTTTCTTAGCGAAACCGGAAGGTGTTCCTCGTTATTTGGTTTGTAACGCTGATGAATCAGAACCTGGGACTTTTAAAGATCGTTATTTGATGGAAAAAATTCCTCACCTTTTGATAGAAGGAATGATAACGTCTAGCTATGCCTTGGGTGCTAATACTTCGTATATCTACATTCGTGGTGAATTTATGTATATTTTACATATCCTTGAAAAAGCAATAGCTGAAGCCTATGATAAAGGTTTCTTGGGAAAAAATATATTGGGTAAAGGGTATGATTTAGACCTGTTTGTTGTCCCTGGTGGTGGTGCATACATTTGTGGAGAAGAAACAGCTTTACTCGAATCGTTAGAAGGAAAAAGAGGAAATCCACGCATCAAGCCGCCATTCCCGGCTGTAAAAGGTCTTTGGGGTTGTCCAACCGTTGTGAATAATGTGGAATCATTAGCAGCGGTTGTTCCAATTATCAATGATGGAGGCGATTCGTACGCAGCTATTGGGATTGGCCGAAGTACGGGTACAAAATTAATCTCCGCTTGTGGGAACCTCGTTAAACCTGGCGTGTATGAAATTGAAATGGGTTTATCCGTAGAAGAATTTATCTATGGAGATGACTATTGCCAAGGAATTGCAAATAACAAAAAACTTAAAGCATGCGTGCCTGGAGGATCGTCAGTGCCTATCCTACCCCATTACCTCGTAACAAAAACAGTAAGCGGTGAAGATCGTTTAATGTCTTACGAAAGTTTAGCGGATGGTGGATTTGTTTCTGGTTCAATGCTAGGCTCTGGTGGATTCATTATTTTTGATGAAGATCAATGTATTGTGAGAAATACGTGGAATTTTACCCGTTTTTATGCACATGAATCTTGTGGCCAATGTTCGCCATGTAGAGAAGGCACCGGATGGATGGAAAAGGTGCTTCACCGTTTAGAAAATGGTCACGGAAATATCAGAGATATTGACTTATTAGCAGAAATAAATAAGAAAATTGAAGGAAATACGATTTGTCCTCTTGGAGATGCCGCTGCTTGGCCCGTTGCTGCTGCTATTCGTCACTTTAGAGATGAATTTGAATGGCATGTTACGAATAAAGACGAAGCAATAACAAGGAATTATGGCTTGAGTAAAGAACCGCTGATTGCATAGAAAATAATTGAGATGAAAGTTACTATTGACGATATTACAATTGAAGTTGAAGCAGGGACGACCATTCTAAATGCAGCGCGTAAAATCGGCGGTGAAGTGGTCCCACCTGCTATGTGCTTTTACAGTAAATTACCCGGAACTGGAGGTAAATGCAGAACATGTTTAGTAGAAGTTGCCGCGGGATCAACAGCAGACCCAAGACCAATGCCTAAATTAGTTGCGTCGTGCTCTACGCCTGTCATGGATGGCATGATTGTGAAAAACAAAACAAGTGAACGTGTCCATGAGGGAAGAAGCGCAGTGGTTGAATTCCTATTGATTAATCATCCATTGGATTGTCCCGTTTGTGACCAAGCTGGTGAATGTAATCTTCAAGACTTAGGGTATGAACACGGTTCGGTAAAAACTCGTTACGAGGAAGAACGAAGGACTTTTGATCCAATCGATATTGGCGATAAAATAAAATTACACATGAACCGATGCATTCTATGCTATCGATGTGTTGAAGTCGCTAATCAATTAACAGAAAAACGAGTACATGGAGTTCTTCACCGCGGTGAACATGCTGAAATAAGTACCTTTATTGAACAAGCAGTTGATAACGATTTTTCTGGAAACATGATCGATGTATGTCCTGTTGGAGCATTGACGGATCGTACTTTTAGATTTAAAAGTCGCGTGTGGTTCTTAAAGCCAATGGAGGCTGAATGCGATTGTAAGAAATGTGCAGGCAAGGTCGTTTTATGGATGTTCGGACAAGAAATTTACCGTGTAACGGGTCGCAAAGATCAATATGGCGAGATTGAAACAATCGATGATAAAACGGCTTGGATTTGTAACGAATGTCGCTTCGAGAAAAAAGATCTTTCCAAATGGAAAGTTATCGGTCCGCGTGTTATAGATAGACACTCTGTTATTTCCCAAGGAAAATACGAAACTAGCATTACACCATCAATTAAAAAAATCAATTAATGGATACAGGATTATTAATTGAAAAACTTATTTTAGCAAGCTTACTTTTTGTTGTATCATTAGGTATTGCTGCCTATTCCACCTACTTTGAAAGAAAGCTTGCCGCATGGATTCAAGACCGTGTTGGTCCGGATAGAGCTGGGCCATTTGGTATTTTACAGCCTATTGCTGATGGAGTAAAAATGTTCATGAAAGAGGATTTTACACCAACAGCTGCGGATAGATGGTTATTCATTTTGGGACCTGGTATTGCTATGTTTACGGCCTTAATGACGAGTGCTGTCGTTCCTTGGGGAACAGATATTTCTATGTTCGGTAGAACCATCGCGTTACAAGTTGCTGATGTGAATATTGGCATACTATTCATCTTTGGAATAATCTCCACCGGTGTTTATGGAATAATGATTGGTGGTTGGGCTTCCAACAATAAATATTCGCGTTTTGGAGCCATTCGAGCATCTTCTCAAATGATCTCGTATGAATTAGCCATGGGTATTTCTGCGATAACAATTATCATGATGTCTGGTAGCCTTGGCTTAAATGATATCGTGAAAGCACAACATGGTATGAATTGGAACATTTTCTATCAACCTGTTTGCTTTATCATTTTCTTTGTTTGTGCATTAGCGGAAACAAATCGCGCTCCTTTTGATCTTCCGGAATGCGAATCAGAATTAATCGGTGGGTATCATACGGAATATAGTTCGATGAAATTAGGCTTGTTCTTGTTCGCAGAATATGTTGGAATGTTTGTCTCTTCAGCCGTTATTGCCATTCTGTTTTTTGGAGGATATAATTTCCCAGGAATGGATAGTTTTAGTGGGAATACGCTTGCCATTTTAAGTGTGGTCGCTTTTTTCTCAAAAATATTTATCTTGATCTTTATCTTTATGTGGATCCGTTGGACCATCCCAAGATTTAGGTTTGATCAATTAATGCATTTAGGCTGGAAAGTATTGATACCTTTATCAATCATCAATATGCTGGTAACGGGAATTGTAATCGCTTTCAACGAAGGTTGGATTAAATTTTAAATGGAATGGAAAGCTTAACAAATAGAAAAAAAGTGGTTTCGGATAAGCCAATGACTTTCATCGAAAAGTTATACCTCCCTGCCATTTTTAGTGGAATGTTAATTACCTTGAAACATATATTCAAGAAAAATCATACCATTAAATATCCGGAAGAACAACGTGTATTTGCGCCTGTTTATAGAGGAATGCACGTCCTTAAACGCGATGAACAAGGCAGAGAAAATTGTACAGCTTGCGGTTTATGCGCTGTGGCATGTCCGGCAGAAGCAATTACCATGGAAGCTGGTGAACGAAAAAAAGGAGAAGAGCATCTTTATCGCGAAGAAAAATACGCGACCATGTATGAAATCAATATGTTGCGATGTATTTTTTGTGGTTTATGCGAAGAAGCTTGCCCAAAAGAAGCTGTTTTCTTAACGGATCGTATCGTTCCAACTGAATTTGAACGAAGTGAATTTATTTATGGAAAAGATGTATTGGTGGAAGCATTAAATGATCGAATTGATATTGAAAAACGACAACATACTGGTAAAAGAACTGAGATATGAGTATTGAATTATTGACACTAATTATCGGAGGACTTACCATAGGAGCTGCACTTATGGTAGTGATAAGCAAGCACCCTATTCGGAGTGTCTTATTTCTAATCGTTACCTTTTTTCTTATTTCTTCGCTTTATATTTTAATGAATGCTCAATTTCTAGCGATTGTGAATATTATCGTTTATGCAGGCGCTATAATGGTCTTGTTCTTGTTTGTTCTCATGCTATTAAATCTTAATAAAGAAAGCGAACCCAAAACTCCTAAAATTGTTCTGATTTCTTCGGTAGTTGCTAGCGGTATTTTATTGTTAGTTCTTATTGCTGCTTTTAAAGACAGTATCCAATTAAGTCATGTGCATTTGCCCCCAGAGAAAAATATTGGCTTGGTTAAAAATTTAGGGAATCTTCTCTTTGATAAATACATTGTTCCTTTCGAGGTTTCTTCGATATTATTTATTGCTTCGATGGTAGGTGCTATTCTATTAGCGAAACGTGAAAAACCAATTATTGATTAGTATGAATTCTGTAGACCCCACTTTTGCAACATCCATCGATTTCTATGTCATACTAGCAAGTATATTATTTGTTATCGGTGCTTTTGGTGTGTTGATAAGACGCAATATGATTGTGTTGTTAATGTGCATCGAATTGATGTTGAACGCTGTAAATTTATTGCTAGTAGCATTTTCTACCTATTACGGAAAAGGAGACGCTCAAATTTTTGTATTTTTTATTATTGTGGTTGCAGCAGCAGAGGCTACAATTGGATTATCGATTCTAATCATGGCATACAGAAATAACAAAGCTACGGATGCCGGATTATTCAAAAATTTAAATGGTTAACGAAATGGCAGTAGATAAATTAATCCTGATTTTATTAGTATTGCCCTTGTTAGGAGCTTTGGTGAATGGAACCTTGGGTAAAAAACTTTCAAATGTCCTTGTTGGTGGCATTGCAACAGGCGTTATGCTGGTCTCTTTTGTTTGTGCATTACTTGTTTTTAATCAAACAAATGACACTAAAATTATTCATTTATTTAACCTTTTAAAGTTAAATGATCTTCATATCAATGCCAGTTTACAAGTCGATGCATTATCTATTTGGATGACGCTCATAGTTACGGGTGTAGGGACCTTAATTCACATATTCTCGATAGGTTATATGTCTCATGATAAAGGATTTTATAAGTTTTTCACCTATCTAAATCTCTTTATTTTCTCCATGTTACTTCTCATTTTAGGAAGTAACTATTTCGTGCTTTTCTTTGGTTGGGAAGGTGTTGGTATTTGCTCATACTTACTCATTGGATTTCATTACAGCGATGCAGAAAAAGGAATAGCAAATAGCATCGCAGCAAGGAAAGCATTTATTATGAATCGAATTGGTGATGCCGGATTATTGATCGGTCTATTTTTAATTCTTGCGCAATTTAACACCTTGGAATTTACAGGTATTGCTGAAAAACTTTCACTTGATCCAACTTTGGCAAATGGTGCTATTATCGGTATTACACTCTGTTTGTTTATCGCCGCTACCGGAAAAAGTGCGCAAATCCCCCTTTTTACTTGGTTGCCTGATGCGATGGCAGGACCAACTCCTGTTTCTGCGTTAATACATGCTGCAACGATGGTAACGGCTGGTATATATTTAGTGGTGCGATCAAATTTCTTGTTTGAATTGGCGCCATTAACTAAAGATATTATCCTGGTAATTGGTTTCGCTACCTCAATGATTGCAGCGTTTATTGCAATGCGACAAAATGATATCAAAAAAGTGCTCGCCTACTCGACCGTATCTCAATTAGGATTGATGTTTGTTGCCTTAGGTATGGGAGCTTATACGGTAGCGATCTTCCATGTTACCACCCATGCGTTCTTTAAAGCCTTACTTTTTCTAGGTTCCGGAAGTGTGATTCATGCCATGTCGGACGAACAAGACATTCGTTTAATGGGAGGTCTTGCAAAAAAACTACCAATTACTCACCTAACTTTTTTAATTGGCACGCTGGCAATAGCAGGCTTTCCTTTACTATCTGGGTTTTATTCCAAAGATGAAATCCTAGGTCATGCGCTCGCTCATAGCCCGATTCTCTATGGAACGCTAATGATTTCGGTGGCATTAACGGCTGTTTATATGTTCAGACTCTATTTCCTTGTCTTCCATGGTAAATTTAGAGGCGGGGAGCAACTTGAATCACATGTTCATGAAAGTAAAGCAATAATGACGTTTCCATTAGTGGTATTGGCAATCCTTTCCGTCTTTGGTGGTTTATTAAACTTACCAGGTATATTCCTTAAAAATGGGACGCACTGGTTACAAAACTTTTTAAATGCCCATACGGCAGGATTGGAAAAAATTCATGCTGAACACGCTTCTAAAACTACCATATTAACATTAATGGCTGTAGCAAGTACAATGACAATCCTTATTCTTATTTGGGCCTATTATACCTATGTTAAGAAAAATAAATTGGCCTTAGCAGATAAAGATCTAAAGGGGTGGCAATTATTTTCTAATGCTAAATTATACATTGATGAAGTATATAATTTCTTAATTGTAAAACCTATTGAATTCCTTTCAAAAATGGCGTATAGTTTTATTGAAATAAAAGTGTTGAATCAAGGTGTTTTTGGCTTTGCCAACTTATTTGGAAAGGCAGGATCCATTATTCGCTATTGGCAAACCGGCTTACTTTCCAGCTATCTTTTCTGGATGGTTATCGGATTAATTGGATTGATTAGTTACTACATAATAAAATTACAGTTTTGGAACTTTTAATACTACCATTGGTTGTTGGCTTGATCTCACTCATCCTGCCATCTTATTGGAGCAAAATATTTGGTGGAATTGGTGCGATTGCTTCGTTGGTCTTGGCATGCATTCATCTTAGTGGCTTCGATCCGCTAACGCAAACTATACTCGCCAGCTCAAATAAAATGGCTTTTGGACTTACATTTAATTTTGGCTATGACGCTTTTGGATTAGTTATGGTGATGCTTACCAATGCCATTATTCCTATTATATTACTCAGTAATTGGAACCGTGAATTAGCAAATAATAAACTATTTACGGCACTCGTATTTTTCATGCAAGTAGGATTACTTGGATTATTTACGGCACAAGACGGTATGCTGTTTTATATATTTTGGGAGTTTACACTAATACCCATTTTTCTACTATTATATTGGTTTGGCGCGAAGGAAAATAACAAGGTGCTTTTCAAATTCTTTATCTATACCTTGGTGGGGTCATTAGGAATGTTACTTGCTTTAATTGCTCTTGGAAGTTCCGCAAATTCATTCGCGTATGCTGATTTAAAAAATGTACAACTAACGCAAGAAGTCGCCTGTTGGATCATGAGTGGTTTTTTATTGGCATTTGCAATTAAAATACCCTTGTTTCCATTTCATACGTGGCAACCTGCCACTTACACCTCTTCGCCAATGGCAGGAACGATGTTGCTTTCGGCTTTAATGCTAAAAATGGCACTGTTTGGGATGATTAAATGGATGTTGCCACTTACCACTGAAGGTATTGAAATAATGAAGTGGCCCGTAATTATTCTAGGTACAATAGGGATTGTTTACGGAGCGATAATCGCCATTAAACAAAATGATATTAAAACACTTTTTGCGTTTGCTTCCATTAGTCATCTTGGATTAATTGCTGCTGGGATCATGCTTTTTAATACAGCAGCTTGGAGTGGAGCCGTTGTTCAGATTATCAACCATAGCTTAATCTCTATCGGATTATTTTTAGCCGCTGATATTCTTGAAAAGAGAACAGGTACTCGACAACTCAGTGAACTTGGAGGTATTGCGAAACTTGCACCTCGATTTGGATTTTGGTTTGCAGTAACTGTTTTTGCAGCTTTATCGGTTCCATTTTCAGCAGGATTTATTGGAGAATTCATCTTGATTAAGGAACTCTTCACCTTTCATGTAATAATTGGGATCCTTGCAGCAACATCTTTGATATTAGGCGCTGTTTACATGCTTCGCTCTTACCAATTAAGCATGTTTGGGGCTCCGAAAATTGCTGCATTTGAAGATTTAACTTGGAACGAAATGGCAGTGTTTATTATTCTTTCACTATTAATTTTAGGAATTGGATTATTTTCATCCCTGATTATCGAATATACAGAACCTACATTTAGAATATTAACGGAGACCTTGACGTCAAATCAACAAATCATAGAATAGTATGGATGCATTAATTGTGATATTTCTTACGGGATTAATTGGTTTGTTTGTTGGCATGCAAAAAAAACCAAAACTCAATTTATTGGTAACAATGTTAGGGTTGGTATTGGCATTTATCCTTCAATTAAATAATGGATTCTACACGTCGCCTTTGTCGAGCTATCAGGTACTCGAATTCAATATTTCTCAGTTGTACTTTAGTCTAGTAGCAATTGCCTTTTGTATGCTCATTGTTTTGGGTGGATTCAACTATTTCAAGCGTGATTCAATACATATTGGCGATTATTATGGCTTGTTGTTATTTTCTCTTTGTGGAGCAATTTGTTTGATTGGGTTTACTGATTTATTCATGTTCTTTCTAGGTTTAGAAATCTTATCCATTCCTATCTATGTGATGGTAGGTATCAAAAAACAAGATGTTTTATCGGCAGAGGCATCAATTAAATATTTTTTCACAGGAGCTTTCGCAACAGCGATTTTATTATTTGGTATTGCCTTATTATATGGTGCAACTGGATCCTTTAATCTCATTGAAATACGTGGGATAATTCAATCAGGTGAATACCAAGCCACCTTCTTGTTCATTGGTATTCTGTTTATTTTAGGTGCATTTTTATTCAAAGTGGGCGCTGTTCCTTTCCATTTTTGGGGACCAGATGTTTATCAAGGTTCACCAGAAATTGTTACAGCGTTTATGGCAACGGTCGTAAAGCTTGCTGCTCTCATGGCTTTTTATAAATTGTTTAACGGAACTTTTCAAGAACTCGGTAATTTTTGGATTGGAGCACTCTATTTTGCAATAGGTTTATCGTTATTCGTTGGTTATTTGGGTGCCTTGAAGCAAACAAAATTCAAACGACTTCTCGCCTATTCAAGTATTAGTAATACGGGATACGCCTTATTTGCTTTATTATCTCTTTCCAACTCTTCTCTTGGAAGTCTTTGGATTTTCTTAGTTGGCTACGGATGTGCAACGATCGCGTTGCTCACCATAAGCATGGCGATACATAACGATAATGATGAAATTAGCTCGTTTAAAGGGATTGGTTATAAAAACCCATTTATTGGATTTATAATGATTATTTCTCTCTTGTCATTGGCTGGCATTCCACCATTAACCGGCTTTTTTGGAAAATTCGCGCTCCTTATGAACGCCTATTCACAACATCTTTACCTAGTAATATTAGCGCTCATTAGTTCTGCTGTTGGAGCATTTCTATATTTACGTTTTATGGTACTTAGCTTATCAAAAGATACTGAAGCTGAATCAGTTTCCATAAGCATTTGGCATTACATCGTTTTAGGAATCTGTGCAGCAGGTATTTTAGGTGCTTGGTTAATTGTTGCTATTTAAGCAAATCAAAATAAACGATTCATTTAGTCATTAATTAATCGCCTTCCTTCTTCTTCTCTTTCTTTTTTGCTTTTGAATTGCTTTCATCCTGTTTGGATTGCTTGACACCTTCACTTAATTTCTTTTGATAGATTTCATATTCAGACAAGTTGGAATTTGAATCAGAAATAATGAGCGGTTCAATACCATAAATACAGCGAACATAAAACCCAGTCCGTGTATTTTCTTTTTTAAATAGCATATCATTCATGTTAGCTTGAAAATAGATATTGTAACTTGAATAGGCATTACTTTTTGAATAACCATAATAAGTAATGGTGTCCCTTGACCAAATTCCAACTGAATTACCAATACCATCAAAAGAACCATTCAGCATTCTGTAACCGCCAGGTAAAATAGACATCCCATATTGATCTTCCCCATTTCCACCATCCGACCAGAAATGGGCACTTTTTAATTTTATAGCTGAAATACCTTGGTCTTGGTAATTATTAATTCCCCTTTTTAAAAAATTATAGAGAATAGCCCAATCGATATCATTCGCCACTCTAAATCCTTCTGGCGCCAAGCCCCTGGAATCAGCCATAGCAAACCAATTGTATATGGCACCGTAGGTGGTGCCATTTCGAGGGTCATTGTTATAGTAACAATAGGCAGGAATTCCCTCTGCATGGCATTTAATCCACTCATCATTATTGGTAACGTAGCGGATTGGATCGCCATTACGAAATTGTTTTACATTTAAATTCTTTGTTGTCCATACCTGTAGATCAATTTCAATTACAGGCATATCTTGCCCCTTGATGATTGAGCTTATTAGTAAGAAGAAGATAAAAGCAACTATTTTCATTATTCCTATAAATTCAAAGTAAGGAAAAGTTACGAAATAAAGAATTGTTAGCGGTGAGAAATATTTTACAGTAATTATTTATTTATTTTTCATTACTGCGTCTTATGAACTGTACCTTTGCACTATGAATATAGACTCACAGCGAATTACCAAGGTACTTTCATCCATTGGATTCAACGAATTAAATAGCTTACAACAAGAAACGCTCGATCAAAGCAAGGTCAATGATAACTTATTGATACTTTCTCAAACAGGTTCCGGTAAAACTTTTGCTTTTTTATTACCGCTATTCTTACGGCTGGATAATAATTCATCTGCTATTCAAGCACTAATACTTGCACCATCTCGTGAATTAGCCATTCAAATTGAAGGTGTATTTCGTGCAATGAAGACGAATCATAAAGTTTTAACGTGTTACGGTGGCCATTCCATTCAAGTAGAAAAAAAGAGCCTCAATGAAGCGCCTAGTGTACTTATTGGGACACCAGGTAGAATTTGCGACCACCTAACAAGAAACACCATCGATTTATCGAAAGTGACTCAATTTGTTGTTGATGAATACGACAAGAGTTTGGAATTTGGCTTTGAAGAAGAACTGAAATTTATCTATCAACAATTCAACTCCTTAAAGTATACCACGCTTGTTTCAGCAACTGAACACAAAGATTTCCCCTCGTATTTCGTTTTCCGAAATCCAGCAGTAGTTAATCACCTTTCCAACTCCAAAGATCCCGCAATTACATATTGGCATTTCCCAATCCGTGCATTAAATAAATTCGATCGATTATTCGATTTACTTTGCACGTTTAATGGCGAATTATCAATTGTCTTCTGCAACTTCCGGGAAGCCACTGAAAGTGTATGCGACTTCTTGCAACAAAAAGGCTATGAATCAATAATTTATCACGGCGGTTTAGAACAAGATGAACGTGAAAAAGCGCTCATAAAATTTAGAAATGGGACTTTCCATACCATGATTTGTACCGATTTGGGCTCGCGAGGTTTAGATATTCCAGAAATTCAGCATGTGGTTCATTTTCAATTTCCACAAAATGAAGAGGCTTTTATTCATAGAAATGGAAGGACAGCCAGAATGACAGCTAATGGCTCGTCGTATTTATTAGTCAATAAGGAAGAAAAAACACCTGATTATATCAATGCGAAAAATGCCGAATATAAAATTCCAGCAGAAAAAATGACGCCAATAGAGAGCCCCTGGATTACTCTTTATTTCAGTGGGGGAAAAAAAGATAAAATAAATAAAATAGACATCGTAGGATTTCTTAGTCAGAAAGGTGGCTTAGCCAAAGAAGATATTGGACTGATAACTGTTCAAGATTTTAGTTCATATGTGGCCGTTAAACGAAAAAATATATCCTCACTTTTAGATAAAATTCGATCTGAAAAAGTAAAGGGGAAAAAATTAAAAATGGATATCGCAAAATGAACACCGAAATTAATTGAGAAAATCAGCTTAAAAAGTGTAACTTTTAACCGTGTTTTAACTATAACTAATCGTTCATTTATTTTATAGTCTTTATGCCTAAATTTTTACTCTCATTTTTCCTCTTATTTTTTGGTTGCTCCTACGCCATAGGTCAATTAGACCCATGTATTACCACCGATAAAAAACAAAAAAAAGCCATTGAAACTATCAATCAAGAAACTAATTTTGAGAAAGCTAGTTTACTATTAAAGGAAGCCATAAAAAGCTACCCAGAAAATGCAGAAATACCCTTTATTTATGCGAAAAGAGCTTATGGATTTGCCATGAGTTGTTTCGATAAACCAGAAACGGAAGCAAAAGGAGAACAAAACCTAAAATTAGCTTTCGTTCTCTTTCAATTAGCTCAGAAAAAATGCGACTATTTTAACGCTGACTGCTCCTATTTTATTGGATCGATCTTGTTATCAAATGGAGAAAAAGAAAAAGCCGCTGTTGCACTGCAAGAATTCTTGGATTTCCCTCAAGACGATTTTACACGCCTACCTACTGACAATGAAACAAAAAGGACGCAAGTCGAAAAATTTTTAGCTGATTATTTAGCTGAAAAAGCCTTGTTCGATAATCCGGTTCCATTCGAACCCAAATTAGTCGTAAATGTGAGCTCCGCTTTAGATGAATATTTCCCGATGATTTCTCCAGATAATGATTTGCTATTTTTTACGCGTAAAGTAGACCGAGCCAATTTAGGAGATATAGGAACAAATATTAAAGAAGAATTTTCTGTGGCAACCAGAAATGGACAAATGATGAATTTTTCTGCAGGCGATCCCCTACCTAAACCATTTAATGACGGGACATTCGTAAATTATGGCACCGCGACTTTATCTGTCGATAATAAAGAAATGATTATTTGCGCTTGTAAAAATGAAACAGTTTATAAACAAAATTACCTTAACTGCGATTTGTATTATACTACCTTCAAAAGGAGTGGTAAAGGGGGAAATGATTTCACATGGGCACCTTTAGTAAACATGGGACCCGGAATTAATACCAAAGATGGTTGGGAGGCTCAACCTGCTCTTTCGGCTGATGGTAAATTGTTGTTCTACACAACGCTGCGAAAAGGGTCACGAGACAATGATATTTATTACAGTGAAAGACAAAGTGATGGAACTTGGAGTCTAGGAAAACCATTTGATATAGTAAATACTGCAGGAAAAGATAAAAGTCCCTTCTTCCACCAAGACGGTGAAACCTTGTATTTCGTATCAGCATGTACCGATCAAAGAAAAGGTATTGGTGGCTTGGATATCTTCTACATCAGAAAAGAAAATGGGACGTGGACCACACCTAAAAATATTGGATTTCCCATAAATAGTGCCCAAGATGAATTAGGCTTATTCGTTTCAACTAACGGAAAATTAGCCTATTATTCAAGTCTTAAAGATGGCAACTGGAATATTTATTCATTCGAATTATACCCGGAAGCAAGACCGCAAGAAGTGGTTATTTTAAAAGGAGAACTATTAGACGAAAACAAACAAGTAATAACTGATGCGGAGGTAGAAATTACTAATCATTTAAATGGAGAAAAAAGCACGTTTAAAGTTAATGGAGATGACGGCAAATACGCTGCTGTGGTTAAAGTTAATCAACCCGGTGATTTGACAATCACGGTTAAAAAAGATGGCTTTGCCTTTAATGCCAAAGTAATTGATACAGAAGTATTAAAAGAAAATAAAGCGATAGTACCACCCACTAATTTTGTTTTGGAAACGCTTGAAAAAGGCAAAACTTACAACATAAATGACATTCTATTCGCTACCGATTCGTACGAAATACCAAGTCGATCTAAAATAATTCTAAATGGATTTTGTGATTATCTTAAAGATAATCCAACCTTAAAAATTGCTATTCATGGTCACACAGATGACGTGGGAGATGCAAAGGAAAATTTGCAACTTTCCACTAATAGATCCGAAGAAGTGAAAAAATACCTCATCGACAAAGGTATCGACAAAGAGAGAATAAATGCCTTGGGCTTTGGTGAATCAAAACCGAAAGTTGAGAACAGGGATGAAGAAAATAGATCGATAAACAGAAGAACAGAATTTCAGCTTATAGAGCAATAAAAAAGGGGCCAAAAGCCCCTTTCCTATTTTAAATGAAAATATATTATTTAGAAAAGTTTTTCTTTTCTCTAATTCTTGCAGATTTTCCAGTACGCTCTCTGAAGTAAAATATTCTAGCTCTTCGAACAGCACCACGCTTAACAATAGTTACAGCATCTAAAAATGGAGAAGATATTGGAAAGATACGCTCAACACCAATGTTTCCTGACATTTTACGAACAGTAAATGTTTCGGTAAGACCATTTCCTCTGCGTTGCAAAACAACACCTTGAAATTGTTGAATACGCTCTTTTAAACCCTCTTTAATTTTATAAGATACAATTACCGTATCACCTGCTCCAAATTGTGGAAGGTCATTGGCTGCTACGATTTCTTTTTGAAGTTCACTGATAAAGTTCATGACAAATAATTTAAACCCTTTATTGCTTAAGGGGGTGCAATATTACAAAATAATTCTTAAAAATTTAAAGAAATGAAGAAAAATATTAAGCATATTTTATTTCAGTAGCTATTTAAAGAATTTGAGTCTGTATTACAAAGGTATACCAATGGAATAAACATCGAAATTCCTTTTTTGGATTTTTATCCACAAAAAAAAAAATGACGATTAACTTTGATTCTCATATATGTTTACATATTTTTGTGAGTATTTAAACAAAATGAATTACTTCTCTATTTCACAATTGCAACAATTCTCCGGAATAAAAGCGCACACAATCCGAATATGGGAACAACGCTACAATGCATTAATTCCATCTCGATCAGTGGGGAATACTAGGCATTACGATAACAAGCAGTTAATAAGGCTACTGAATATAGTTAGCTTATTAGACGCAGGTCATAAAATATCTGAAGTAGGTGTGATGACCGATCAAATGCATGCAAAACTTTTGGAGAAAGAACTTTCAGGTCATGATAATATTGAAAGTATAAATGAGTACTTTATTGCTCAATTAATAGCCGCTTCAGTAAGTTTTGATGAGCCATATTTTGAAAAAATATTCTCGAATTGTGTCGAGAAAATGGGAATGAAATACACTTATACAACAGTATTATACCCCATGCTCATAAGAACAGGACTTATGTGGGTATGCGGCATGTTTTCTCCCGCCTATGAACACTTCAGCACCAACATCATCAAACAAAAATTATACACAGCCATAGACTCGATGCCGCCGGCTACATCCAATGAAAGTTGGTTGTTATTTTTACCGGAAGATGAATTCCACGAAATTGGCTTATTATTCTCCAGCTATCTCATTAAGCTTTCTGGAAAAAAAGTAATATTCCTCGGAGGAAATATTCCCTCTGAAACGTTAATGAATTTGTCGGATGAAATAAATCCAACTCATCTTTTATTCTTTTTAGTTCATAATAACAATATAGAAGATTTGAAAGAATATATTAATAACCTGACAAATAAATTTAATAAAACACAAATTCATATTTCCGGAAATGAAAAATTAATGACCCAATTAAAACCTGATATGGATTTTAATTGGATCAATTCGGTGGAGGACCTTGAAAAACAATTGCATTAATCACGATATTAACATAAATAAAATTGGCAAAAATTATTATTATTGGTTCAGGTTATTCGGGCATTAGCGCTGCGGCATATTTATCTGCAGCAGGACATGAAGTACACGTATTAGAAAAAAATGATTCAGTAGGTGGCAGATGCAGACAATTTAAAACCGATTCAGGCTATATATTTGACATGGGTCCGAGTTGGTATTGGATGCCTGGCGTATTTGAGCGTTTTTTTAGCGATTTCAATTTTACGGTGTCCGATTTCTATGAATTAACATTATTAGATCCCTCCTTTGATGTGGTATTCGGAGAGCAAGATACCATGAGCGTGCCTGAAAATTTCGAAGAATTATGCACGCTATTTGAAAGTATTGAAAAAGGAAGCGCTGAGAAACTTAAAAAGTTTATGACAGAGGCTGCCTATAAATATAAGACAGGTATTGATAATTTGGTGTACAAACCCGGACTATCAATCATGGAATTTGCAGATCTTGATGTAATTAAGGGAGTATTTAGATTACAAGTTTTCTCTTCATTTAGCAAACACGTTCGCAAGTATTTTTCCCATCCAAAACTCATTGCGCTAATGGAATTCCCTGTCTTGTTTTTGGGAGCAATGCCACAAGATACACCGGCACTATACAGCCTTATGAATTATGCTGGATTGAAATTAGGAACATGGTATCCGCAAGGTGGATTTATTAAGGTGATTGAAGGTATGAAATCAGTTGCCGAACAAAACGGAGCCGTTTTTCATTTGAATTCACCTGTTGAAAAAATAGAGATTGAAAATAATAAGG
>JAIPAL010000004.1 GCA_021740085.1 Crocinitomicaceae bacterium | reverse complement strand
ACTAGAGTGCACAGAGCACAAAACAACTGGTATGGCTGGTACATCTCGCTACATTACCACAAAGAACCGTAAAAATACACCGGACAGATTGGAAATAAAGAAATTTAATCCAATTCTTAAGAAATATACACTTCATAAAGAAATTAAATAACTAAACCATGGCAAAGAAAGTTGTAGCATCCCTACAAAAAGGTGGTGGAAAAGAACATACGAAAGTTATCAAAATGGTAAAGTCTGAAAAGTCTGGATCCTATACTTTCAAAGAGGAAATCGTTCATAACGACAAGGTTAAAGAATGGTTTACTAAAAACTAATTATTGGATTAATTCAATTACAAAGCTTCCTCCAAAAAGGGAGCTTTTTTTTTAAACTTTTATGGGCTTATTTGATTTTTTTTCTCGACCTAAAAAGGAAACCCTAGACCAAGGTTTAGAGAAGACGAAACAGTCATTTATTTCTAAAATAGCACGCGCTGTTATCGGGAAATCGCGTGTTGACGATGAAGTTCTCGATAAATTAGAAGAGCTTTTAATAACTTCTGATGTCGGCGTAGAAACCACCCTCAAAATCATCAAAAGAATTCAAGAACGAGTATCCAGGGACAAAGTCCTGAATACCGAAGAAATTCAACAAATTCTCAAGGAAGAAATTAGCTTATTACTGGAGGAAAACCCATTGAAAGAATTTGGGGCAGCGCAATCACTTGAGTTGGAAAGCAAAAAGCCCTATGTTATTATGGTTGTTGGGGTCAATGGGGTTGGAAAAACAACCACCATCGGTAAACTAGCTTACCAATTTAAACAAGCGAATAAAAATGTGGTACTTGGTGCAGCAGATACCTTTAGAGCAGCAGCAGTTGAACAACTAATTATTTGGGCTGAGCGCGTTGGTGTGCCAATTGTACAACAGGGAATGAATGCTGATCCCGCTAGCGTGGCTTTTGACACCCTACAATCTGCAAAATCTCAAGATGCTGATGTTGTCATTATTGATACCGCAGGACGATTACATAACAAGATCAACCTAATGAATGAGTTGACCAAAATAAAAAAGGTCATGGAAAAAGTGGTTCCTGGTGCACCACATGAGATCCTTTTGGTAATTGATGGATCAACCGGTCAAAATGCTTTCGAACAAGCCAAACAATTTTCACTCGCAACAGAAATAAACGCACTTGCCGTTACTAAATTAGACGGTACAGCAAAAGGGGGCGTGGTTATAGGTATTTCTGATCAAATGAGTATCCCGGTAAAATATATTGGTGTTGGCGAAAAAATGGAAGATCTACAACTCTTCGATCGAACCGTTTTCGTTGAATCATTATTTAGCGAAGATTAAAAAATATAACACACTTATATTTTTTAATTTCTCACTTTCATTTTCAAATTAATTAAATTTACAAAAAAATTTATTTTTCCATATTAGTTGAAATATCTCCTTAAAATGCTTAAAAAATTAACCCTACGATTCAATTCCCTCCTCTTATTTTTTACCATTTTTATTGGAAATGAATTACATAGCCAATCATGGGTAACTATGATGTTAGATCCTAACGCGAATTTTTATGCTGTCCAAACTACTTTTAATAATTATTGGGCCGGAAAAACAATTGAAAAAGGGAAAGGATACAAAGCATTTAGACGATGGGAGGCATTCATGGAACCTCGAGTATATCCTTCTGGAAACACCACCCTACCCTCACAAACTGCAAAAAACTACAAGCAATGGGAAACAAATTTAGCAGCAGCAGGCATTGTAAAGTCAGTAGCAGGAAATTGGTCATTGATGGGACCGGTAGGAAAACCGGTTGGCGGCGGGGCTGGTAGATTAAATTTTATTCGAATTCACCCAACAATTGCCAATACTATCTATGTTGGTTCAGCTGATGGTGGATTATGGAAAACAATCGATGGAGGAACCACTTGGACAACAAATACCGATTTATTGGGCGTAATTGGCTCGTCAGATATTGCCTTTGATCCCACAAATCCCTCAATTATGTACTTAGCAACTGGCGATTCAGATGGAGCGGATTGCTACAGTATTGGCGTTTTGAAATCAATCGATGCGGGGGCAACTTGGCAAACAACAGGACTCACATGGGTTGCCTCTCAAGGTAGAAGGATTGCCAAAATATTAATTAACCCTACCAACCCACAAATAGTCATGGCTTTTGGAAGCTCTGGAATTTACCGATCAACCAACGGTGGAACAACGTGGACGCAACCAACTGGGACATTTACCGGCATCAAAGATGCAGAAATGAATCCTGGGGATGCAAATATTCTTTACGCTGCAGGAACAATTTTCAGTCGCTCGTTAGATGGCGGTTTGAATTGGGCGCCTGTCGCAACTGGATTAACAAACATATCTCGTTTATCAATTGCTGTTACACCCGCTAATAATGCCTATGTTTATGTGCTAGCCTCAAATAATACCGATTATGGATTTTTAGGCTTCATTCAATCCATTGATAACGGCGCTACATTTACAACGCGATCAACAACGCCTAATATTTTAGGATGGGATAATGGCGGTGATGCGGGAGGACAAGGCTGGTATGATTTAGCAATCGGAGCATCTCCAACCAACAGCCAAGAAATCATGATCGGTGGAGTAAACATGTGGCGATCTACTAATGGAGGAACAACGTGGACATTAAACTCGCATTGGTACGGAGGATTTTCTAAACCATATGCTCACGCAGATATTCACGATATTGTATATTTAAACGGTACAACAGCTTATTCGGCCAATGATGGCGGTTTATTTAAAACCATAAATAATGGTACAGCATGGACAGATATTAGTTCCAATTTAGCCATAGCACAACAATACCGGCTTGGACTCTCCACAACAAATCCTAATCTGATTATTACTGGACATCAAGACAATGGCACGAATCGTTACAATGGTACAAATTGGACACAAGTATATGGCGGTGATGGCATGGATTGCTTCATCGATCGCACAAACAATAATAATATGGTTGGGTCCTATGTTTATGGCGATTATTATCGATCTACAAATGGTGGGGCCTCTTTTACAACTATAATGACAGGTATTCCAGCCGGAGGAAAATGGCTAAGTGTTATTCACCAAGATCCCGTAACAGCAAGCACGTATTATGCTGGTGGTAGAGCCGCTTTATATAAAACCACTAATTCAGGAACCGCGTGGACAGCACTTGGGACCCCAACAGGAACAGGTGACATCATAGAATTTGCCATTGCACCAAGCAATAATCAAGTAATTTATAGCCTAAAATCAGGCGCAAGTGGAATATCTAAATCAATCGATGGGGGAGCAACTTTTACAGCCGTATCGGCAGGATTACCAACAACTTCAACTCCCACCTATATTGCCATTTCAAATACTAACCCTGATATTGCGATTTTAACTTATTCTGGATATACTGCAGCAAATAAAGTATTTAAAACGACCAATGGTGGAACAACTTGGACAAATTTATCTACGGGCTTACCAAACATTCCTGTAAATTGTGTGGTATACTATAACAATTCTGCAATCGATGCTTTTTACATAGGGACAGATTTAGGCGTTTTTTACCGAGATAATAATCAGACTTCTTGGATTGTATTTAACACAGGGCTGCCCAACGTAGTGGTTAACGATCTTGAAATTTATTATCCAACCTCTAGATTACGTGCCGCAACTTTTGGAAGAGGCACATGGGATAGCGATTTATTTGCCGATCCCCCTTTAGTCGGTTTGCAACCAACACAAGCAAATAGCTGCATTGGTCAAAATATGACCTTTTCTACAAGTAGCACTAATTCTACTGGTTTTCAATGGCAACTTAGTACTGATAATGGCGTGACATGGAATAATATTATAAATGCAGGTGTTTATTCTAATGCCACCACTGCGACATTAAACATCACTGGAACAACATTGATTATGAATAATTATTTGTATAGGTGCAATGTTACTAATATAAATGGCACAACAACTTCCAACTCAGCAAATTTAGTAGTTACACCAAACAACACAATAACGCTTACTTCTACTGCAGGAACCAATGCTCAAACAGCATGTATTAACACCCCAATAACAGGCATCACCTATGCAACCACAAGTGCAACGGGTGCAACAGTTACGGGACTTCCAGCTGGAGTAACAGGAACTTGGGCGTCCAATGTATTTACTATATCAGGAACACCAACTGTGAGTGGATCTTTCAATTATACCATAACCATGACAGGTGGATGCACCGGAGGAACCAATACGACAACGGGTACAATGACCGTTGCGACAAACAATACATTAGCACTTACCTCAGCCCTTGGAACCAATGCGCAAGTAAAATGTATTAACACCGCACTAACGAACATTACTTACTCAACCACAGGTGCAACAAGCGCAACAGCTACAGGACTTCCAGCAGGAGTTACTGGAACATGGACGGCGAACGTGTTTACCATTTCAGGCACGCCAACTACCAGTGGAACATTTAGTTATACCGTAACCATGACAGGCGGATGTACCGGAGGAACCAATACAGCTACTGGAACAATAACTGTTAATGCAAATACAGTTTTACTAACATCTGCTCTTGGAACCAATGCACAAACAGTATGTTTAAACACTGCCATAACAAACATCACCTATTCCACCACAGGAGCAACTGGCGCAACAGCAACAGGACTTCCAGCGGGATTAACTGGAACATGGGCGTCCAATGTGTTTACCATTTCAGGGGCGCCAACAGTGAGTGGTTTATTTAGCTATACAGTTACCATGACAGGTGGATGTACCGGAGGAACCAATACTGCTTCTGGAACAATAACTGTGAATGCAAATAATACCCTAGCACTTAGTTCAGCGGTGGGAACCAATGCACAAGTGAAATGCATAAATACCGCATTGACAAACATTACCTATTCCACCACAGGAGCAACGGCCGCAACAGCAACAGGACTTCCAGCGGGAGTAACAGGAACATGGGCTTCCAACGTGTTTACCATTTCAGGAACACCAACTGCCAGTGGTTCATTTAGCTATACAGTTACCATGACAGGTGGATGTACCGGAGGAACCAATACAGCTTCAGGAACAATAACGGTTAATGCAAACACAATATCACTTAGCTCAGCAGTAGGAACAAATTCACAATCATTGTGTATAAACAATCCGATTACAAGCTTAACCTATTTCACCACAGAAGCAACGGGCGCAACAACGACAGGACTTCCAGCGGGAGTATCAGGAACATGGGCTTCCAACGTATTCACCATTTCAGGAACGCCAACAGTGAGCGGAACATTCAATTATACCGTAACCATGACAGGTGGATGTACCGGGGGAAGCAATACCGCAACAGGAACCATAATTGTGAATGCAAATAATACTCTAGCACTGACTTCAGCGGTAGGAACAAATGCGCAAGTAAAATGTATCAACACCGCTTTAACAAACATCACCTACTCCACCACAGGAGCAACTGGTGCAACAGCGACAGGACTTCCAGCGGGAATAACTGGAACATGGGCGTCCAACGTATTTACTATTTCAGGTACGCCAACAGTGGGTGGATCATTCAATTATACCGTGACCATGGCAGGTGGATGTACCGGAGGCACCAATACCGCAACAGGTACCATAACTGTCAATGCAAACAATACCTTGGCACTTAGTTCAGCGATGGGAACCAATGCACAATCATTGTGTATAAACAATCCGATTACAAGTTTAACCTATGCAACCACAGGAGCAACAGGCGCAACAGCCTCAGGACTTCCAGCTGGAGTAACGGGAACTTGGGCGTCCAATGTGTTTACCATTTCAGGTACGCCAACAGTGAGCGGAACATTCAATTATACCGTAACCATGACAGGTGGATGTACCGGAGGTACCAATACCGCAACAGGTACCATAATTGTGAATGCAAATAATTCCCTAGCACTGACTTCAGCGGTAGGAACAAATGCGCAAGTAAAATGTATCAACACCGCTTTAACAAACATCACCTACTCCACCACAGGAGCAACAGGCGCAACATCCTCAGGACTTCCAGCTGGAGTAATGGGAACTTGGGCGTCCAATGTGTTTACCATTTCAGGCACACCAACAGTAAGCGGAACATTCAGTTATACCGTGACCATGGCAGGTGGATGTACCGGAGGAACCAACACCGCTGCAGGAACAATAACTGTCAATGCAAACAATACCTTAGCACTTAGTTCAGCGGTGGGAACCAATGCACAATCATTGTGTATAAACAATCCTATAACAAGTTTAACCTATTCTACAACAGGAGCAACTGGTGCAACAGCGACAGGACTTCCAGCGGGAATAACTGGAACATGGGCATCCAATGTGTTTACCATTTCAGGCACACCAACAGTAAGCGGAACATTCAGTTATACAGTAACCATGACAGGTGGATGTACCGGAGGAACCAATACCGCTGCAGGATCTATAACTGTCAATGCAAACAATACATTAGCACTTAGCTCAGCGGTGGGAACCAATGCACAATCATTGTGTATAAACAATCCTATAACAAGCTTAACCTATTCTACCACAGGAGCAACTGGCGCAACAGCTGCAGGACTTCCAGCGGGAGTAACAGGAACTTGGGCTTCCAATGTGTTTACCATTTCAGGCACACCAACACTGAGCGGAATATTCAATTATACCGTGACCATGACAGGAGGTTGCACCGGAGGGACAAATACCGCATTGGGCACAATGACAGTTACACCCAACAATACGATAGCACTTAGCTCTGCAGCGGGAACAGATACGCAAACAGTATGTATTAACACCCCATTTATGAACATCACCTATGCAAGCGCAGAGGCAATAGGTGCAACAGCTACAGGACTTCCAGCGGGAGTAACAGGAACATGGGCTTCCAATGTGTTTACCATTTCAGGGACACCAACAGTGAGTGGATCATTTAATTATACCGTGACCATGACAGGCGGATGCACCGGAGGAAACAATACTGCATCGGGCACAATTACTGTTACACCTAACAATACATTTACACTTACTACTGCGGCGGGAACAGATACGCAAACAGTCTGTATTAACAACGCAATAACAAGCATCACCTATTCCACCACAGGGGCAACGGGCGTAATAGCAACAGGACTGCCAGCGGGAATAACAGGAGCATGGGCATCCAATGTATTTACCATTTCAGGAACACCCACAATAAGTGGCTCGTTCAATTATACTATTTCATCAACTGGGGGATGTGGTGTGCCAAGTGCAACTGGTATGATACAAGTAAATTCATTACCAACAGCTGTTATTACAACTAATGGTACTACGACAATATGTGATGGCGATTCAATTGAATTATTCGCTAATACGGAGATTGGATTACAATATCAATGGCAAGAAAGTGGACAATCAATCATGAATATGATAGATTCAACTATTGTCATATCGACCAGCGGAAGCTATACTGTTGGGATCATAGACACTAACAATTGTATGAATACTTCTTTGCCAATTCAAGTGATCGTTAATTCGTTACCAGCTGTAACCTTGAATGCATTTAATGATGTATGTGATACAATACAAGAATATGTATTAACTGGTGGTCTTCCATTGGGAGGAACTTATGCTGGAATTGCTGTTCTTAACGGATTATTTAACACCACAACTGGGGCAGGTAATTATTCCATAACGTATGAATTTACAGATGTAAATGGCTGTTCTTCTTCTTCTTTTCAAGAATTAGTAGTGATCGATTGTTCCGGAGCTTCAATTGTAAAAAATGAAGGCAATGATTTAATTATTTATCCAAATCCGACCAACGGGCTTTGCGTTTTAACCTGCGAATCAAATCTGATCGGTCAAGTAGTTACTATTTACGATGTAGACGGAAAAGTGGTATACACGGATGTTATTTCCACACAAGAGAAGCTGATCAATATGAATAATATTGCAGCAGGAATCTATTATTTAAGCATTCAAAATCAGGGTGGGTATAGAGGAAGAATTGTGAAATACTAACTAACTAACTATTGAAAAGACACTTCCTTTAATAGTTGCTACTTATTCCCCTTAACTAAAACCCAATCTACCCAAGCATCTACTTGGTCGATAGAAGTGGGACGAAGGATAATTTCGCGCTTGTTGTTGAGAAGATAAACGGTGGGCGTTCCAAAAACATAATAATCCTTCACCACAGGACTCTCCCATTTCAAAAAATCGCAATAGGTGAAAAAAGGATAAGATTTTACAGCTTGCTCAAAAACAGCTTGATCCGTATCTAACGAAATATAAATCACCTCTACGCCCAAATTTCGCCATTTCACATAGTTTTGGATCGCTTTAGGCAATTCTTCTTTGCACTTAGGACACCAACTTGCGCCAAAAACCACCAAGGTATATGGCGTAGTTAAATTGGTGAGACGACTAAACATGTTTTGGCTCATCCCGTTCAAGTAGGTGTTTTTGCCAAAAACGATATCTGGCGCGATGTTGCCTTTCTTCATGGCGCGGTAGCTTTCAAGTTGCTTTGCTAAATCAGCATTCAGCGTGCAGCTCGTTTCATTGAGCGCTTTAAGTGCCAAGTATTCGGAAGCTTGGAACAAAGAATGTCTTTCGAGTAGATCAAAAAGATAATTAGTGACTTCATTTAAGCGATCCTCATTTTTAATAAGATAAAGGAACATGGCATCAATCGATGTTTTCATTTCGATAAAAACCGAATCCAAGGACTTGCCGCTATTCTCCAATAGCCAAAAATGACTTTCTATAGCATCTTTAAATAAACCGCTTTTGTAAAGGCGTGCATTGGTATAATCTAACTGTCTAAAAGCGGCAATCGTTGCAGGTATTTCTTCCGTCCGGTATTGCGCAATCGTGGAAACATCACTCACCAATTTTCGGGTGGGTAAAAACCAAGCTACATAACTCCCCGTGGGTAAATTCGATAAAAATGAGGCATCTTCCTCCTTGATTCGTTTTTTTTCTGCTTGAATATTGCCAATAGGTGTTTTTTGTATTGAAAACAATGGATCCAAGCTATAAATTTTCTCCAAATAAATCCATGCACTCAAGGCCTGTTCCCTGCGAGGATGCTCTTTAGCGTATTTTTCAAACAAGAGGTTTTCTTTTCCTTTTTTAACCTGAATGGTTTCCACAGCACTCAATGCTTCACCAGAAATTTCCACCTCCTCCCCGGTTAATAGTACAAACAGCGGTTTTTCATCAGAGGAAATCAGGTAAGCGACACCGAAATCTTCCTTAGCATACGAAAGTTTAAAATTCCCTTTTCCATCGATAGTAGCCGTTGAAATCGGATAGGTTTTCAGTCCACTAAAACCTTCTAAACGAATCAATTGATTTGCCAATAAGGAAAAATTTCCTCGTATAGATTGTGCATAACTTGTTAGAGAAACAAGAAGAATTGCGAAGATAAAGAGGTACTTTTTCATAGATAATAAAATTAACGATTTCTTTTTGAATGCTCGTTTTGTTAGCACAGAATATTTTTGTGAAGATTCGCTTTGAAGATGAATGGAAGCTAGCAGGGCGCTTCTCTCGATACAGCCACAGCAAGCTGTGTCCACTCGATAAGCTTAACTGGAGCTAGCCGAGTGTTCCGACGAAGGAGGAATGTACCGAGGCTAGCTGATACACTCAAAACTTCTAAAAACTATCACTGAAGCGAAATTTATCAAACTAAACACAACTCAATTTCGTTTTATTTCACTTAAAGCCGTAAATTCGTGCTTCAAAACATTTAAATGAAACAATTCTTATTATTTCTCTCTATTTTCATTCAGATTACCCTTTTTGCACAAGATTTTAATCTAAGAGGATACGTTTATGATAAATCTAACGGAGACGCAATCAGTTTTCAAAAAGTAAAATTACTTCGGAAAGACAGTACAATATTGGCTGGAGCAGTAACCGATTTAAATGGCATATTTTCAATCCCTAAACTGAGTGCAGGCGAATATATCGTCAAAGTAGACAACCAAGCGTACGAATTATTTACGACCAACATTACCTTCGCAACAAAAAAGATAATTGATATTACTATTGAAATTTCTAAGTTATCCTCAACAAAAGCATTTGATGAAATTCGTGTAACAGCAGAAAATAAGACCAAGCGAACAGAAATTGAAATCTCAAAAATAAAATTAGATCAAAAAGGATTGGAACGCATCCCTAGTTATGGAGCAGAAAATGATATTGTTGGTGCATTCAGTGTTACTCCTGGTGTAATTACAACTGGTGACCAAGGAGGACAACTGTATGTTAGAGGAGGCACACCCATCCAAAACAAAGTATTGCTAGATGGAATGACTATTTACAACCCATTTCATTCGATCGGATTTTTCTCCATTTTCGAAACGGAGCTCGTTAAAAACGTGGATATTTATACCGGTGGATTTGAATCAAAATATGGTGGACGTATTTCTTCGGTAATGGATATCACCTACAGAGATGGTAACCGTAAAGAATTTGGTGGGAAGTTATCAACCTCTCCTTTTTTAGCTAAGTTAGTCCTTGAAGGGCCAATTGGAAAGATAAAAAATGACAAACCAGCTGCCGGATCTTATATCTTTTCGGCTAAACACAGCTTACTGGATTACACCTCTAAATCCCTTTATCCAAATATTAATGAAGGGAATGGATTACCATTCAATTTTACAGATTTATACGGCAAGGTGACCTTCACAGGAGATGGCGGTTCTAAAGTAAGCGTCTTTGGGTTCCATAACCAAGACAGTGTAAATTATTCAGTTGCCGATTTAAATTGGGATGCTTCTGGAGGCGGGATAAATTTTCTCATGATTCCAAGTGGCTCACCCGTATTTATTCGCGGCCACGTTAATGGAAGTAATTTCCAAACAACATTTTCTGAATCTGGCGTTGAACCACGTTTTTCAAAAATAGGTGGATTTGATCTTGGATTTGATTTTAGTTATTTCCTTAAGAACGAAAGTGAAATGAATTACGGCTTTAATTTAAATGGATTTAATACGGAATTTGTTACTTACAATGAGGTACAACGAAAAATTGAAGCTACTAATTTTACAACGGAAATTGGTGGGTATTTTAATTACCGACATGTCGGTTTACGTTGGGTATTCCAAGCAGGATTAAGAGTACAAGCCTATACTTCGTTGGGAACCATTTCTCCTGAACCTAGATTAGGAATTAAGTATAATGCTACTGAAAAGCTACGATTCAAATTTTCTGGAGGAAGGTATTCCCAGAACTTTACCTCAGCATCATCGGACAAAGATGTCGTAAACCTATTTAATGGCTTACTGTCTGCCCCTACCAATGTTCAGAGTAATTTTATCAATGAATTTCAACAAGTAAATAAAGTTAATAATGGCTTGCAATATGCTTGGCACGCAATAATAGGAACTGAATATGATCTTGGAAACAATTTAAGTATCAACGTAGAAGGATATTACAAATATTTCTCTCAATTAAGCAACATAAATCCAAACAAATTATACGAAGATATCGCCCAGTTTGAGCAGATAGACGACGTATTTAAAAAAGATTTTGTCATTGAATCAGGTCAGTCATATGGGGTTGATTTTTTAATAAAATACAGCAAAGACCGCTTATTTCTATGGGCGGTTTATTCCTTGGGTAAGTCAACGCGTTGGGATGGATTTTCGCAATACGCTCCCGTTTTTGATCGTCGCCACAACGTAAATTTGGTAGGTTCTTATTCATTTGGAAAGAAAAAAGATTTGGAATTAAATATGCGTTGGAACCTAGGTTCTGGTTTACCTTTTACGCCAACTGCTGGGTATTACCAAGCTGAAAATTTCTCTGGTGGTGTAACTACCGATTATGTGACCAACAATCCTTCTACCGTTTCTACGATATTAGGCACCTTTAATAGCCAACGATTACCTTATTATCATCGCTTAGACATTACCTTGAAAAAGCAAATTATTTTCAAAAATAAAAATGTCTTGGAACTAATTGGAAGCATTACGAACGTTTACAATCGAAAAAATATTTTTTACGTGAACAGAATCAGTTCAGAAGAAATTTATCAATTCCCACTATTACCTAGTTTTGGAGTAAGTTTCAAATTTTAACGATGGCAAAAATCCGTCCTTTTAGAGCTATTCGTCCTCAACGGGACAAAGTGCATCTGGTTGCAACAAGACCCTTTTACACCTACAAGAAAAATGTACTGAAAGCCAAAATGGAGGACAATCCATTTACTTTCTTGCATATAATAAATCCAGAATTTAATCACTCCATAAAAACGAAGCCTAATTCAAAAGAAAGATTCCAACTAGTGAAAAGTGGTTACGATAATTTTTTGAAATCGGGGGTTTTAATTAAAGAAAAAGAAGCGGCTTTATACATCTATAGACAAACAACAGCGACAGCCATTTTCACAGGAGTAATTGGAGGAGCAAGCGTTGCAGAATACCAAGATGGATCCATCAAAAAACATGAGGCAACATTAACAGCGCGAGAAACTATGTTTACCAATTATCTCGAAGAAGTTGGTTTCAATGCCGAACCTGTTTTGCTATCGTACAAAGGGAACGAAGAGCTTAATTCTTCGATAAAAGCATGTATCAGTTCAAGGCCGGAGTACGAGTTCACCACTACGGATCAAATCAAACATGAACTATGGGTGATTAACGAGCAGGATACACAAAAAATACAAGGCGCGTTTGAAAAAATAACTTGTATTTACATCGCTGACGGTCATCATCGCTCTGCCTCTTCATCAAAATTACAAATAAACCGGACCAATAGTAATTCGCCTGTTTTGGGCGCATCTGATTTTTTAGCCTATTTTGTCGAGGAAGAAATTTTATCCATCAAAGAATTCAACCGCTTAATCACTTCCTTAGCCGGCTATACAAAAACTACCTTTCTACATGTATTAGCAGCCATAGGAAATGTTCAAGGCCTTGATAAAGGGAGAAAACCCTTGCACGAACATGAAATTTGTTTTTACTTGGAAAATGAATGGTATAGTTTAGTCCTCTTCGATTATCTAATAGATGAAGAACACCCGGTAAAATCATTAGATTGCGACATACTTACAGAATTTATATTAAAACCAATCCTAGGAATAGAGGATTTAAGGACAAGTGATCAAGTTGATTTTTTACCAGGAACTGAATCCTTAGAAAAAATAACTTCCTTAGTGGACGCTGGGAAATTTGCTGTAGGATTTATTCTCTTCCCGATAACGATTACCCAACTAAAAAAAGTGGCTGATAATCAACTAAATATGCCACCAAAATCAACCTATATAGAACCCAAATTACGAAGTGGATTAACTATTTACGACATCAACGAATGATAAAAGAACAGCTCCAAAAAATTAACGAAGAGATTCCCCCGAACGTTCTACTCATCGCTGTTTCCAAAACCAAACCGAACGAAGATTTATTAGAAGCATACAACACAGGCCAGAGGCATTTTGGTGAAAACAAGGTGCAAGAACTTTGCGAGAAATGGAATTCATTACCAAAAGACATTCATTGGCATATTATCGGCCATTTGCAAACCAATAAAGTAAAATTCATCGCCGAGTTCATCCACCTCATTCATGCGGTGGATAGTTTAAAATTGTTACAGGAAATTGACAAGCAAGCCAAAAAAAACGAACGCGTTATTCCTTGTCTTCTTCAGTTTCATATTGCCAAAGAAGAAAGTAAATTTGGCTTAAGTATTTCCGAAGCCGAAGAACTTTTACAAACTTCCGTTTACGCATCTCTTACCAACATACGGATCGCTGGCGTAATGGGAATGGCATCATTTGTTGATGACGAACAACAAATTACTAATGAATTCAATGAGTTAGCACACATATATGCTACGCTAAAAAACAACTACTTTAAAGACGTAGATTCTTTCCGAGAAATTTCCATGGGAATGAGTGGTGATTATCCAATTGCCATTAAAGCAGGCAGCACAATGATCCGTGTTGGAAGCACTATATTTGGGGGAAGATAATCGTAAACCTAGCCTTTATTATTCACTTTCTTACAATCAAAAATCAATTCGGAGATTAAGCTTGGTGCAAGGTATTTGTTGGCAATTTCTATTAATTCTTGTGTGGTCAAACGATCAATTCCTTCGTGAATTTCTTTAATTGTATCGATTTGATTAAAGGCCAATAAACTTTTTCCTAATCCCAACATAAGTCCCATGTTACTATCCATACCCAAAGACATATGGCCTTTAAATTGTTTTTTAGCACGAGCCAATTGTGCAGAAGACAAGCCCTTATCACACAATCGTTCAATTTCTTTTTTAGCGAGCAAAATGGCCTTATCTATATTTTTGGGATCAGTGCCCAAATACACACACCAAAAACCAGTATCAGAAAAAGAGGTATAACTGGCATCCACAGCGTATGCCAAGCCATGCTTCTCTCGGATCGCTAATGTCAACCTTGAATTTAAGGCAGGGCCACCTAAGACGTTAATCAACAAACCCATACCGCGACGGTCTTCGTGAAGATAACTTGGCCCCATGCCACCAATTACGGCATGTGATTGATAGTTGGCTTCTTTCGTCCGAATCGAAAATGGTTCATAGGGACCTATCTCATTATATATTGGCTGTTCGGCCCTATTAGGCAGCGAAACCAACGCACTTTCTAACAAAGCCACTAATTTGATTTTGGAATAATTTCCAACATAAGAAACCACCAAATTATCTGAAGTGAAGTGAGTATCAACAAACGAAATTAAATCTTCGCGTTTAAACCCTTTGACACTTTTCTTAGTTCCCAATATATTGTTTCCAAGCGGATGATTCGGAAACAAATGCGCTTCGAAATCATCAAAAATTTTATCGCTAGGGCTATCTAAGTAGGAATTTAATTCATCAAGAATGACTAATTTTTCTTTCTCCAATTCTTCGGCTGGAAAAGTTGAATTCAAGGAAATATCCGCTAAAAGATCAATCGCACGAGAAACATATTGCTGCGTAATCGAAGCATACAAGCAAATCTCTTCTTTAGCGGTAAAAGCATTTAATTCACCTCCTACATCATCCAAACGCGAAAGTACCTGTAAGCCTTTTCGTTTGGAAGTCCCTTTAAATACACAATGTTCTAAAAAATGAGCTAAACCTACTTGCTGGCTTTGTTCAAATTTTGAACCCGCCAAAAAAGTAAAGCCTACATGAGAAACTTCAGTCGATTTGTACAAATAGACTAAACGAACCCCATTCGATAATGTAAAACAAAGCGGTTGAATATCTTTCATTAAGGATTTTTTCTATAAATCTTCCAATTCCCTTCGAAAGCTTCAAAGACAATTCGATCGTGTAAGCGAGATGGTTTGCCTTGCCAAAATTCTATTAGCGTAGGCGCAAGAGCATACCCTCCCCAATGTGGTGGCCGTGGAACATTCTCGCCAAATTTATTTTCATAAAACGCCATTCGATCTATAAGTTCCTTTTGATCAAGTAATTCATCCGATTGATGAGAAGACCAAGCGCCCAATTTGCTTGGCAGAGGACGCGAATCAAAGTAAGCATCACTGACAGACTCGGGCAATTTGGATACAAGCCCTTCTATTCGAACCTGCCGTTCACTTTTAGGCCAGAAAAAAAGCATCGATGCCTTGGGATTATTTTCAATCTCTTTGCCTTTTTGACTCGCATAATTCGTATAAAAAATGAAAGCCTCATCGAGTAGCTCTTTTAAGTAAACGATGCGTGAACTAGGTTGTAAATCAATACTAACTGTTGACACAACGCAGGCATTTGATTCTAATTCACCTGAAGCAATTGCTTCGTCAAACCAACGACTAAAGAACACATAAGGATTTTTTTCTTCGTTCGTAGCTAGGCTACCCTTTGTGAAATCTTGGTGATTATTTTTAAGATCTCTTAAATTATCACTCATTTTCATCGTCTAATTCATCCACCAAGTTACTTTCAGATTCCTCTTCATCAGAGCCCGATGCACTAAAAACCACTCCTTTACTTTGAGTAAGATGCTCCGCATCTAAAACCGTATTTTCTGAACTTATTTCATCAACTATTTCCGTAATTACCTTACTAATTGTAGCCACATCATCCTCATGATAAGGGAATATTTCAACAATCGGCGAAGTAGCCACTATGGTTATTTTAAAATCTATCATCAAAGTTGATAAACTTTCTTGTACCCTGATATAGGCATCTTTTACATTTGGTGCAGTCACTAAGTAATTCTGAGAAATGGTTTTTTTCTTGTCGCCTTCTCCCTCATCGTCTACTTTATCATAGGTAACTTTACATTTGTACCATGTTTCTGAATCATCGTATGCGAAAATATCATGGACATCAGTTCGCGCAATACCAACAACGGTAAATTCGCCACGAATTAATGCACCAAGTTCTTCATAAATTCTTGCTTCCGCATCTGTAAACGTCATTGCAGCCAACATATAGGGCTCAGACACACGTTTAAATGTCCCATTTTCTAATTGCTTCGTGTACTTAACCTTAACGGTAAACCAATTGTTCATCTTGAAATAAATTTAGTTAACAAAGATAAGATTCAAACTAGCAATAATAGCAAATCTTGAAAATATATTTATTTGCAAAATGGAACGGCTTTAATCGAAAATTCGACCAAAACCAAAAGGAAGTAATTGGATGACAGAATCCAAAATCATAGTTCTTCCATCTTGATTGACTAATAGTACACGAATGGGCTGTTTTTGCCTATTTTCAGACTCCAGCATTACTTGTCTGCATCCACCGCAAGGAGAAAGCAACTGCGAAGCAGGCATTAGATCTCCTTTCGCGACGATGCACAAGGTAATTACTTTTTTATTCGGAAAATTAGCCCCGGCATAAAAAAGCGCCACCCTTTCAGCACAAATACCAGAGGGGAAAGCCGCATTTTCTTGGTTATTTCCTAAAACGAAAGATCCATCATCCATTTTAGCACAAGCTCCCACCTTAAATTCGCTGTAAGGAGCATAGGCATTTTCCATCGCCGCATAAGCTTGTTCAACTAAAACATGTTCTTCAATGGGTAACTCTTTCCAATTTGACAACAGGTCATAGTTAAATTCAAATCTTTCCTTCATACTAGTTTATTAGGCGATGATTTACGCAAGATATCGCGCTTTGTTTCGTAAAAAATGATAAATCCTAGTCAATTCTATTTCTAACAATTGAAGTGACCCGGTCAACAAATTGGATTGGGTGAAAAGTCCGCCATTCAAGATCATCTAATTCCCCCCCCATTACCAGGTATTGATCAATATTAATTCGGCTTAACTCCTTAGAAACATGGTCATGAAAATTAACCAAGGCAATCCATCCATCTTCTACCTCATCGAACCATTCTTCATAATAGCAATCGTCTGAATAATGAAAATTCAATACATTTTCACCAATAAGAATAAACTTATCGATGCCACGATTTATTAATACATCCACCACTTCTCTTTTCAATACCATAATATCGTTTCCTATGGCATCATTCCATTCTCCGATGAATTCAATAATAGCAGAACGACTTTCATAATCGACAAATAATATTTTCAAAAACAAGGTTTCAGACCCCATGTTATCCCATTGAGGATGAATGTAAAAATTGTAAATCTTATTTGTATAATGGCTCTCACTGTAATCAACTTCAAAGAAAGGAGAAAGTGCATCTTCAGAAGCGATGTAATACCCTCGCCAATTAAAAAAGGGTTCAATAAAATGCATGGTGTAAAATTAAGCGTAGAAAACGAAATTGAGAAATAAAAATAATAGTAAATTCGCAACCTGACGATCCAAAAAGTCATTATAAAAGTGGGGAAAGATAAACTACGCAGATTTGAAGCTATAAAATCATTTGACAATGTTCATGAGCCTGTCCGTGATCAACTGTTCAAAAACACGGGTCAATGGAACAAAAACGTTTTCATGAACTCAGGGAAACTGGTTCTTGAACTTGGTTGCGGCAAAGGGGAATATAGTGTGGGACTTGGTGAATTATTTCCTGAAAACAACTATATAGGCGTTGATTTAAAAGGAAACAGAATATATATTGGCGCCAAACAAGCCATAGAAAAAGGATTGGATAATGTAGCATTTTTACGTACCAGAATCGATTTTATTGATGATTACTTTGCAAAAGATGAAGTGGATGAAATCTGGCTGACTTTTTCAGATCCACAACCTAATAAGCCTAGAAAACGACTCACATCGACTCTCTTTATTGATCGATACCGTAAATTTTTAAAACCCGGGGGATTGATCCATTTAAAAACAGATAGCGACTTGTTGTATGAATCAACTATTGAAGAAATTGAAAACAATAAATATTGCTTACTCGATAATAAGCCTGATTTATATGCTTTTTTAGAGCAGGAAGAAGGACACGCTGACCATGCCGTCTTTTCAATAAAAACACACTACGAAAAATTATTTGTCAATCGTGGACATAAAATAAAGTATTGTTGCTTTACCATTAATTGAATAAAATGAAAAAAAGTCCAACAGTATTGCATGTGACTAATGCAAGATATGTGGGTTCCGAGGGCCGCGAAAGTCTTTATGACCTTTGTATTCCAGAAAACTCAACTGGCCAACTTATTATTTTTGTGCATGGCTTTATGGGATTCAAAGATTGGGGAGCTTGGCATTTAGTTCAGGACTTTTTCACGGAGAAAGGCTTCGCATTCTGCAAATTCAATTTAAGTCACAATGGAGGAACAGTGGAGAATGGGATTGATTTTCCAGATGAATTATCTTTTGCAAAGAACACCTACAGCATGGAAGTCGATGACATTGGACATCTCACAAAAAAAATAATAACCTACTTTAATGAAGTTCCTACAATTCACCTTATTGGTCACTCAAGAGGGGGAGCATCTGCACTTCTATCCGCAAAAACAATCGGTGCTTCGACACTCAGTTTATGGGCATCCATCTCCTCCATTGCAGCAAGATTTCCCTCCAATGATGAATTAAAGAGTTGGGAGGAAGAAGGAATAAGATATATTCAGAATTCCCGTACGAAGCAAAAATTGCCACAAAATTTTTCATTGTACATCGATTTCATAAAAAACAAGGAAAAACTAGATCTTGAAAAGGCGTGTAAAACGCTCGAAATTGCCGTTTCAATTTTTCATGGGGAGCAAGACAATTCTGTAGATCCCTCAGAAGGAATACTACTAGCGGGTTGGACAACTAGTGAACTTAGCATGATAAAAGATACGGATCATGTCTTTGGTTCAAAGCATCCTTGGATAAAAAACGTATTACCCGAAAAATTAAACGAACTTTGCACAAAAACAATTGCATTTTTATTGAAAAATTAACTTGCACTCAAAAGAGGAAATGAAAATACTAGTTACAGGAGCGGATGGTTTATTAGGGAGCAACTTAGTACGTGAATTATTGGGAAGAAATTATGAGGTAACTGCGCTCGTGAAAGAACTAAAAGTTTATCCCACCTTAGCTGATTTACCCATCACTTTGGTAATTGGCGATTTACTCGATCCAATTAGTATCCATAAAGCATTGAATAACATGGAGATCGTTATTCATTGTGCCGCCAACACAAGCATGTTTCCGCCAAGACAAGAAATAGTGAATAGAGTAAATTTGAATGGAGTAGCAACCATAATAAGTGCTTGTAAGGAAAACCAAGTAAAACGATTAATCTATGTGGGCACTGCGAATTCATTTGGATCAGGAACGCAGACTAATCTTGGCGATGAAACAAGAGCTTATAATGCGGAAAAATATGGTTTAGACTACATGGATTCGAAATTTAAAGCCCAAAAAATAATCCTTGAAGAAGTGGCCAACGGCAGCTTAGATGCTGTAGTTGTTAACCCAACCTTTATGATTGGGCCCTACGATAGCCGACCAAGTTCAGGTGAAATGTTACTTAGTATTTACTTTAAGAAAGTTCCTGGCTATACATTAGGCGGAAAGAATTTTGTGGCGGTTAAAGATGTAGCCACCGCCATAGCGAATGCCATTACCATGGGCAAGAAGGGGGAATGTTATATCCTGGGCAATGAAAATCTAAGTTACCAAAAAGCCTTTGAAAAAATTTCTAAGATCGCACAGGTTAAATCTCCACGATTTAAGTTATCAACACCCCTAGTCCGCTTCTACGGAAAAGCCAATTCAATTCTCGGTCAACTATTTAAATTTTCACCAAAATTATCTTACGAGTTAGCGATACTTGCCTCAGAGGAGCATTATTATTCCTGCGCTAAAGCAAGAAAAGAACTCAATATGCCACAAACACCCATCGAAACAGCGATAGCGGATTGTTTTTCTTGGTTCAAGGAAAATAACTATTTAACTAAAAAATAAATGGAGACCATAGCAATAGACTTCAATTGGAAAGCGACAGACTTAGGTCCTGTTTTAGCCATATCAATGGCATTAGTTTTTTTTTGTTTGTATTGGTTTATTGCCAAATCGAACCGAATAAAAATGCTATTTCTATCAAAATACGAATCCGATCAGGCCTTATTTAAGCATCTATTTTTTACAAAAATAGCAGGGTTTGTTAGCATGGGAATATTTCCCATAATTGCTTGTTTAGTCATCTTGAAAGGCACTTCCCTAGAAGATTATGGCCTTACATTCAACGCAAAAACAAGTATATTTTCAGTTGTTTGGACAATTATCTTGTCGTTACTAGTGATCCCAATTGGTTACTTCAGCGCAAAAAAACCAAAAAATTTAGTAAACTATCCCCAAGCGCGATCAAAGATCTGGACAAAAAAAATGATGGGCTTAGAAGCACTGGCGTGGTTCCTATACTTATTCGCTTATGAATTACTGTTCAGAGGCGTACTACTTTTTCCAGTGGCTGCATCGATCGGAATATGGCCAGCTATCACCGTTAACATTGTGCTTTATTCCGCCACCCATATTCCTAAAGGACTCGATGAAACAATTGGCGCCATTCCACTTGGATTTGTGTTGTGTATCCTCACACTAATGTCTGGCACTATTTGGATTGCATTTTTAGTTCATGTGGTGATGGCTTGGACGAATACATTTACCGCATTGCATTATAATCCTGACATGTCGTATTATAAGAAAAAAGACTAAAATGGATAAAGTAGTAGTGCATGCCTCTACCCTAAATGCTTTAAGTAATAAAATTGCTAGCCTGCAAGAAATCCTCGACGAAACGTACAAATCTACATTAGATGATAGCAAAAGCTCCGCTGGAGATAAGCACGAAACATCCATTGCGATGGTTCAACTTGAGCAGGAAAAGCTAAGCAAGCAACTCAATGAATTTTTAAAACAACAAAGAATATTGCTAGCAATAAACCCAACTAGCCGTCACCAACTAATTCAGTTAGGAAGTCTTGTTGAAACTAAGCAAGCATGGTATTATTTTTCAATTGGAATCGGCTTAATTTCTATAGAAAACACCTCCGTTTTTGCCATCAACCCAGATTCACCTTTGGGTCAATTACTGATGAAAAAGAAAGCAGGGGAAAGCGTTACTTTTAATGGTATGGTAACAGAAATAATTGCTGTTTATTGAGGAAAATTGACTTACCTTTGAGTAAAATTAATGAATGAGTCGTTTTTGGCATTTTTTTTTACTACTCACTTGTAGTTTCGCACTTAAAGCGACTTTATTTAGCCAATCATTAATTATCAATGAAGTCTCCCAAGGCCCTTCCGGATCAAAAGAATACGTTGAATTATTAGTTGTTCCAGGCGTAAATTATAATCCTTGCTCTGCAGCAACAAGTTGCCTAGATTTAAAAAATTGGATTCTTGATGATAACAATGGTTATTTTTCAAATGGACCAAGTGTTGGTGAAGGAGTAGCGGGCGGTTGCATTCGTTTTGCTAACAATAGCTTTTGGAATTGCATCCCAGTTGGAACCTTAATTGTTATCTACAACGATGCGGACCCAAATGCATCATTACCTGCACAGGATTTAAGTATGTTGGATAATAATTGTCGCTTGGTAATTCCAGTATCCTCTACCCTATTTGACAAACACCTCACCTCACCATCCACAGGAACAGGTCAAAATTATCCACTAGCTGGATTCGTCGCTGGAGGGAATTGGGGTAACATTGGCATGGCGAATACCGATGATTCTTTTCAAATCTATAGTGCCAGTAATTATTTCGTTCCTGTACATTCAGTAAGTTGGGGAAACAACAACAGCTCTGTAATAATTTATTTTATTGGACCTGCTACCAATAGCGTTTATAGCTACACCAACAATTTTTCAAATAACCCAACAGTACAAGCCAACTGGACGCCAGGATCTTGTACTGCCCCAAACAACCAAACCCCTGGTGCCGCTAACAATGCTGCCAATCAAGCATATATCACTTCATTAACGAATAATTGCGTTCCAATTCAAGCTATTCAGGCCAATTTAAGTGTCACAATACCTGCGAATTGTGCTTGTAATGCATCTGTTACAGCTGCACCCACTGGTGGAAGTGCTTATACCTATGTTTGGATGAACAGTGCACAAGTTCCTATTGGTCAAACAAATGCTACGGCAAGTAATTTATGTGCTGGTTGGTATTATTGTCAGGTTAGCTCAGCAAATGGATGTGTGATTCTTGATAGTATCCAAGTGCTAAATAGCGCTGCTATAACTGAACCATTGTTCACAAATATTGGTGCGATTTGTCAAAATGCACCTGCCCCAATTCTACCAAATGTATCTACAAATGGGATTACCGGGACATGGAATCCGCCCACCATTTCAACAAATGTGTTGGGAAATACGGTTTATCAATTCACCCCAACCGCAGGTCAATGTGCTGATACAGCAAGCGAGGTAGTTTTTATAATAAATGGCGCACCAGCAACTTTTAATATTGATACCAGTTATTGTGTTTTCGCGGTACCAACAGCGCTCCCATTAACATCAACAAATGGCATTACCGGTACTTGGAATCCAGCTCTAATCAATACAACTAGTGCAAGTCAAACAAGTTATACCTTTACACCGCAGGCCGGACAATGTGCTATTGGGACGAGCATTACTATTGAAGTCTTAGATAGCATACAACCCTCGTTCTTTTATTTTGGAACGTATTGTATTAATGAAACACCTCTTTCTCTGGAGTTACAATCCACAAATGGCTACAATGGAACCTGGAGTTCAAATGCTATAAATACGAGTATTCAAGGCGTGGCATTTTACACCTTTACACCATTCAACCAGGCGAACAATTGCGTTACGAATTTTATCATGAACATCGTTATTACCGATTCTATCGTTCCCTCATTTACCCAACTAGGGCCATATTGTGTGGGCGACGTTGCACCGCTTATGCCAACTCAATCGAACGAAGGTATTTCTGGGAGCTGGTCCCCTAACCCAATAAATACAAGTGTTGCTGATACCTTAAGCTTTATATTTACTTCCGTTCAAATGGCATGCACCACGAATGGATCGATGGATATTGTAATCGCATCATCAATTGTTGTAGATGCTGGCAATGACACAACCGTTTGCGCTGGAAGTCCAATTTTATTAGCAGGAAGTGGCGCCACCACCTACAATTGGTCGAATGGCATACAAGACAGCGTTACTTTTATCGCCAACACGACCACCAATTACACCTTGACAGGAACAACGGGTTCGTGCCAAGATACTGATGACGTATTAGTAACCGTTATTCCGGTACCATCTGCTGCCGGTGCAGGGAACGTTATAGGAAACAACGCACAATTCACCAACACTACCACAAATGGCACGAACTATTTTTGGGATTTTGGAGATGGGACTACCACAACAACAGGTAACCTATCCGGCGTAGTTCACGATTATATTTTACCAGGAACCTATCAAGTGGAGCTAATAGCGAATAACAATGGATGTTTAGACACCACCTATATCAGCATTACTATCCTTCCAGTCATTCCACCAGAACCACCAGAACCCGAAATTCCGCTAGACGTTGTCATCCCGAATTTCTTTACACCAAATGGCGATAATGAGAATGAAGTTTATCAATTACTTCTGCAAGGCGATAGCACCTTCAATGCAGTAATATTGAATAGATGGGGAGAACCAGTCAAAGAATTAACGGAGCTAAGTCCAAGTTGGAATGGTAAATTCCAAGAAAAAGATTGTACAGAAGGCGTTTACTTTATTATTTATAAAGTAATTGGCATCAATCAAACGACCAAAGAGGGGCATGGATTTTTTCATTTGATTAGATAGTTATCCGAATGATTCAATTAAAATTATACATGATCATGTTAGGTTGCCGTCCAGCAGGAAGAAACACCGAACAGCATGATATATTTTTTGGAATTGGAAGCTCAATTACCGAACTAATTCCCCAACTTAATGCATTCTGGCCTGAGGCAAAAGGAAGAATTCACATTGACGCATGGCGAGAAGTGAATTGTGTCGATCAACATAAAATAGAAATCGTTCCCAAAGTACAAGAAACCTCCAAGCAAACGCAATTATTTTTCATCAATCTGGGTGGCTATAAAGAAAATGAATTCGAAGAATACCACTACAAAATATTATGCACTGGTACTACCTTAGCCGAGGCGACAACAAAAGCAAAAGCAACTAGCTTTTATAAACAGTACGATTTTAATGGTGCGAAGTCGCACATAGACGACAAATTTGGGATTGATATAGATGAAGTATACAACGTTACTGATATTCTTGCGGCTAATTTAACAGCACAATTTGCGATAAAAATCACGAAAGCCAGTGATCTGATCGAAGATGAATTACATATTGGTTACCTCAAATTGTAGTTGATTAAATTGCATCAATGAGCGTAAATCGAAGTAACTCCACCAAAGGTGGGATTGTTTTTTCATTTGATCTGCTAGATCAAGACAACTACATTATTTTCAATTTCAATGACATCGCCAATAATGATTTTGGCACGTCTTCTTACCTCAATTTCCCCATTTCTGATTACCATCTCTGCATCAATAAGGTGCTTGGCATGTCCTCCTGTGGAAGCAATTCCCAAGGCTTTCAATAAGGCCATTAACTCAATGTATTCCCCTTCTATTTTGAAATTTGTTTTCATCGATTCGCTTTAAATTTAGCATACATTTCTTCCGCTGCTTGAAAAGGAGAAAGAAGTCCCTTCTTGACTTTTTCTTGGTATTTTATTGATTCCTCTTTCCAAGTTTGGTTACCAAAGAAATCTTGTTGAATTAAATTCGCAATATTGTCATTAAAAAATGCAATGTTTTGCTCACTTCGTTGCAGTTCTTGAGCGCCATTCTTTTGTGTTAGCTCAAAATAGCTTCTTATTAACTGATAAGCAGTGTCAATCTTCCATCCTTCGAGACTACTGCACGTTTGAACTTTTGGCATCCATCCATCTTCCCTTTGCGAATATAAATGCAACGCATTTTGATACGACCTAAGCGCTTCTTCTGCCTTGACTTTATTATCGCCATCAGCTTTTGTGATTACAATCGCATCAGCCATTTCAATTATTCCCCGCTTTATTCCTTGTAATTCATCGCCAGCACCGGCAAGCATTAATAATAGAAAGAAATCCACCATAGAATTAACCTCCGTTTCCGATTGACCAACACCAACTGTTTCAATAATTATCACATCAAAACCAGCAGCTTCACATAACAGAATTGACTCCCGTGTATGGCGTGCCACCCCACCAAGCACATCACCCGTTGGGGTAGGCCGAATAAAAACATCATCCTGAACGGCCAACCAATTCATTCTCGTTTTATCACCCAAAATACTTCCACCACCAATAGATGACGATGGATCTATTGCTAAAACCGCAACACGATGTCCGTTCTCTAAAAGCACTTTTCCAAATGCTTCAATAAAAGTACTTTTCCCTACTCCCGGAACGCCTGTAATTCCAATGCGCCAAGCACCACCAGTTCGATGCAAAATAGAATTAATCAATGCATTTGCTTCATCACGAAGTTCAGCCGAATCACTTTCAATTAGCGTAATGGCAGATGCCAAAGCGCCACGATCTTTTGCTAAGAGTAAGGGTGACAAGTTAGCGCAAGTTAAGCCATCAAGCCTTTCCTTTCTGCTTTTTTGCCAATCATCGATAAACGAATTATCCGTCATTCAACTAATTCCTTAAGGGCCAGTAAAGCAGCTTGAATATTCAGACGTACTTCTAATATTGAAGCATCCATCATATAGCAAGGAGCGCATATAATCTTATTTTCGTGATCTGTCAAAATTTCTTTACTTGTTTTTTCTTCGGTTGTAGAACCTGTATGCATAACTCCTTCGTGAAAAGAAGCAATATCAAACGGGGAATTTTCTTTAGAAGTGCCGAGCGATAAATTGAGTGATACCGCCACATCTTTCATTGCCAAAGCTAATACCACAGGGCTAACACAAAGA
Source organism: Crocinitomicaceae bacterium (assembly GCA_021740085.1). GTDB lineage: Bacteria > Bacteroidota > Bacteroidia > Flavobacteriales_D > Crocinitomicaceae > UBA952. Next base: position 42,211 of record JAIPAL010000004.1, on the reverse strand, counting down.
GCTACTATCGGTTTACCAACGTTTAATAAATTTACGATCAACAATTTAACTTCCGGTAAAATTCGGGCATTTGCTCCATCGAAGGCCCAAGACGAAAAATTCTTCGCACTTCCAAATCCACCAGGAATAACTAAGGCATCAAGATCTACCGGTTGAACAGTTCTAATTTCTTGAATAGCCCCACGAGAAATGCGGGAAGCTTCAATCATCATATTGCGTTGCTCAAGCATTTCTTCCCCTGTAATATGATTCACAACATGATGCTGAGAAGCATCGACAGCTATACAAATTGCCTCATAGCCCATTTCTTCGATGGCCAATAAGGTAAGCACTGATTCTTGAATTTCAGCACCATCATAAACGCCACATCCTGAGAGAAGTACACCTATTTTCACGCTTAACTATTTGGTACTAAATTACGATAAATATTTTCATATTGCGGCAGGATAGCCTCCAAAGAAAATAAGTTTGCTTGAGCCAAGGCGTTCACTTTAAACTGCGCTAAGGTCTCTTTATCCAAGATTCGAATCGTGTTTTTTGCCATGTCCTCAATATCACCAACATCCGATAAAAATCCAGAAAAGCCATGCTTATTTACCTCCGAAATACCCCCCGTATTGGAAGAAATAACAGGAACAGACTCTGCCATTGCTTCCAAGGCTGCCAAACCAAAACTTTCCGTTTCAGATGGAAGTAAAAACACATCAGAAATTTCTAACACATGCGCGGTATCCCTTAATTTACCCAAGAATACAACCCTATCACAGATATTTAACTTTCGAGCAAGTTGCTCACAGCTATAACGTTCGGGGCCATCGCCTACCATGATTAATTTAGAAGGAATTTGCGCATTTACTTTTTCAAAAATTCGAATGACATCTTCCACCCTTTTTACTTTTCTGAAGTTAGAAATATGACAAAGAATGGGTTCATCGATGGCAGCATATTTTAAACGGACAAGATCTAATCCTTCGCGTTTTTGGATGGAGGGCGCGATAAAATTATGTATTACATCGATCTGACGGGTAACATTAAAATGCTCATAAGTAGCATCTTTCAAACTCTGAGAAACAGCTGTTACAGCATCTGATTGATTGATACAAAAAGTAATAACTGGCTCGAAAGATGGGTCTTTACCAACCAAAGTAATATCCGTACCGTGCAAAGTAGTCACATACGGAATTTCAATACCCTGAGACCTCAAAATCATTTTCGCCATAAAAGCAGCTGAGGCATGAGGAATAGCATAGTGGACATGTAGAATATCAAGCTTTTCATTGCGAACGACATCCACCATTTTAGAGGCTAGTTCAGTTTCGTACGGTTGAAAATCAAACAATGGATAATCAGAAACAGAGACTTCGTGATAAAAAATATTTTCCCTAAATGAGCCCAATCTTACAGGCTGAGAATAGGTGATAAAATGAATCTGATGCCCTTTTACTGACAATGCCTTCCCAAGTTCTGTTGCTACCACACCACTTCCCCCGAATGTGGGATATAAAACAATTCCAATTTTCATTCTGAAACAATAAATTAATGGTTGCTATTTTTTTTATCTCCGCCTCCACCAATGGGAAAAAAGAAAGAAATACGATAAATCATCGGTAAAATCTTGACAATCTGCCCTGCCTCATTTTTAATATTAAAATTATAACTACTTCTAAATGGACTATTATCGGCATTGATGACATCGTAGAAGACACCAGCATTAATTCTAATTTTATGATTAAAATCCCTAGAAAAACCGCCACCAATGAATAAAGTAGACAGCCATGATTTGGAGGAATTTACATTCACATAATTTACAGGGCAATGCAATGCTTCAAATTCCAATCCTCCAAAAACAACATTCTTTAAGCGATAATGGGCAAAAACACCAGCGCCATAAACCGAGAAGCCAAACTTCTGGCCTAAATTATTAGACCATGTTCGTTGTAAACGAAAAGAAGGACCTACCGCAAAGTTCTCATTTAGAACTACAGCATATTTTAAATCACCCCCAACAGAGCCACCTAAATTTGAGCCACCAGCAACGATTTCAAGTCCTATCTCGGAACCATCAAATGTTACCTGAGAATGATAATTAGAAAAAGAGAATAAAGTAGTAATGCAAAGAAATAATATGTTTCTCATAGTAAAAATTTTAAGCAAAGATAAGGTGTAAATAAATAGTTCGGACTTATTTCTTTAGGAGTTTCTATCTTTGTGTAAAAGAAGGTTTATGCGACGCATTGATGGAAAAGCAATTTCTTTGGAAATTCACAAAGAACTTGAAGCACAAGTTAAGGCAAGAAAAGCGCAAGGTAAAAAAATCCCCCACCTTGTTGCCATTCTTGTTGGTAATGTTGGCGCTTCCTTATCATACGTGAATGCCAAAGTAAAAGCCTGTGAAGAAATAGGTTTTGAAAGCACACTTATTCGCTTTGAAGAATCCGTTACAGAGGAGACTTTGCTCAACAAAGTAAAATCCTTAAATGAAGATAATGAGATAGATGGATTTATTGTACAACTTCCGCTTCCAGCGCATATTAATGAACTGAAAATTACCCAAGCGATCGATCCTTTAAAAGATGTGGATGGTTTTCACCCACAAAACTTGGGGAATATGATGTTAAATTTACCCGGTTTCTTGCCTGCTACCCCTATGGGAATAGTAGAATTAATTAAGCGTACGAAAATTGAAACGGAAGGTAAAAATTGCGTAATTATTGGACGAAGCAATATCGTAGGGATGCCACTAAGCGTAATGCTGGGACGTAATACGTATCCGGGTAATTGCACCGTCACCATGGCGCATTCAAAAACTAAAAATCTTGCAGAAATTTGCAAAAATGCCGATATTCTTATTGCAGCAATTGGGCGACCCAACTTTGTTAAAGCAGAAATGGTGAAAAAAGGAGCCGTAGTTATTGATGTAGGAACTACAAGAGTGGAAGATTCGTCTCGAGAAAGAGGTTGGCGCTTAGTTGGTGATGTCGATTTTGAAAACGTTTCTCCTATTTGCAGTTTTATCTCACCAGTTCCTGGTGGTGTTGGTCCAATGACTATTGCCTCTTTAATGATGAATACACTTAAGGCCTTAGAATTAAAAGGTAAGTAATTTGAATCCCTTATTATTATTATGTAAATTTAAATTCAACTTAATAAAAAATTAAATTGAACTAAATTGACAATTAATTTGCTACCCCTAAGAAAGTATATGTACTTTTGACAAAAAGAAAGTGAAATTAAATTAATCACCTATTTTTTTTTTAAATTATTAACAACTAAAACGTAGTTAATGAACGTTCCTGTAACAGTTTACACTGAAATGACACCTAATCCAGCGACAATGAAATTTGTGGCGAATAAGTACCTATTAGTTAGTGGAGAATCAGTTGAATTTATATCAAAAATAGAAGCAAAAGGATATTCACCCATGGTCGAAGCGCTGTTTGATTTTCCATTTGTAAAAAGTGTGTTCATCGCTGCTAATTTCGTAACGATTACAAAGACGGACAATGTGCCTTGGGATTTTATTACCATGGAACTTCGCGAATTTGTAAAAGAATGGATTTCAAGTGGCAAAGATGTCCTGATTCAAATGCCTCAAGCGAAACCCGCAAGAAAAGAGAATGAAACAGCATCAGATACTGAAAGCGATTTGAATTTTGACCCAAGTGAAATTGATGATGCGATTCGTGCCTTGTTAGACGAATACGTTCGTCCAGCTGTAGAAAATGATGGTGGAGCTATCGATTTTTTAGGATTTAAAGACGGTGTCGTTAGCGTTAGAATGAAGGGAGCGTGTGCAGGATGTCCTTCATCAACAGCCACATTAAAAGGTGGTATTGAAACTTTATTAAAACAACATTTACCTGAAGTTACGAACGTAACGGCCATTAATAATTAATTATTTAAGTAGCAAAAAGAAAAAAAGACAAATTGATTATAGAAGAAGAAAATACAATGAATGGAATAGACACTAATTTGAAAGATTCATTGCAAAAGTATTTTGGATTTAGCAAATTCAAAGGTGAGCAGGAATTAATCATTCAGAATGTTTTGTCGGGTAGAAATACCTTTGTCATCATGCCTACAGGTGGGGGTAAATCGTTGTGTTATCAATTACCTGCATTAGTTTCTGAGGGTACGGCTGTTATTGTTTCTCCATTGATTGCCTTAATGAAAAATCAAGTAGATGCGATGCGCAGTGTTAGTAACAACGATGAAATTGCACACTTCCTGAATTCCTCTTTATCAAAAGGTGATATTTTAAAGGTAAAAAAGGATATTCAAGATGGAAAAACAAAAATGCTTTATGTTGCACCCGAATCGTTGACAAAAAAAGAAAATATTGATTTTTTAATATCTGTAAACATATCTTTTTTCGCAATAGACGAGGCCCATTGTATTTCTGAGTGGGGACATGATTTTCGTCCTGAGTACCGACGTTTAAGGGAAATTTTTGAAAAGATTTCAAATGTGCCAATCATTGCTTTAACAGCCACCGCTACTCCTAAAGTACAACATGACATCCAGAAAAACTTAAACATGCTGGATGCTAATCTTTTTCAATCATCCTTTAATAGAGATAACCTTTATTATGAAATAAGGCCAAAACGCGATGTCGAAAAAGAAATCATCAAATACATAAAAAGACACGCAGGAAAAAGTGGGATCATCTACTGTTTATCACGAAAAAAAGTAGAAGAAATAACTGAATTACTACAAGTTAATGGCATCAATGCCCTTGCATACCATGCAGGATTAGATTCTGGTACACGCGCAAAGCACCAAGACATGTTTTTGATGGAAGATGCTGAGGTAATCGTTGCAACCATTGCTTTTGGAATGGGAATAGACAAGCCAGATGTACGATTTGTAATTCATCACGACATTCCAAAATCCATAGAAAGTTATTACCAAGAAACTGGGCGTGCTGGTCGAGATGGCGGAACGGGAGAATGCATTGCATTTTATAGTTACAAAGACATTGAGAAATTAGAAAAGTTTCTCCAAGGGAAACCAATAACCGAACTTGAAATCGGGCGGCAATTATTGAATGAAATAGTTTCGTATGCAGAAACATCTGTGTGTCGTAGAAAATTTATTTTACACTATTTTGGCGAAACGTTTGAGGAAAAAAATTGCAATGAACATTGCGACAACTGCAGAAACCCACGGGAAAAAACAGAGGGTGAAGAGAGCGTTCTAAACTTATTAAAAGCAGTTGAAATGCTTGAAGAGACACAGAAAGCGAAGCATTATTGTGCCTTTCTTTCTGGGAACATCACCTCAGATATTAAAGCTTACAAACACAACACACTTCCCTTATTTGGAATAGGAAAAGATAATGATGAGCATTATTGGAATGCTGTAATTCGTCAAGTAACCTTAGCAGGCTTTTTAAGCAAGGATATTGAATCCTTTGGCATCCTAAAATTGACAGCAGCCGGAAAGGAATTTCTAAAGAATCCGCGCTCTTTCAAATTATTAAAACAGCATGACTTTTCGAATACCGACGACGATGATTCTATTGTTTTAGGCAGTAAAGGCGGTGTTTTTGACGAACAATTATACGATGCACTAATTGATTTAAGAAAATCAATAGCCAAAGAAATGGGCGTGCCACCTTTCGTTGTTTTTCAGGAGCCATCATTGAGGGATATGTGTTTTCAATATCCTATTGATTTAGATGAGTTGACGAATATCCAAGGGGTGGGAATCGGTAAGGCACAACGCTATGGAGAACCATTCATCGCGCTAATAGCTAACTATGTGGAGGATAATGAGATTGAGCGACCACAAGACATGGTGGTTAAATCACTCATCAACAAATCTGGACTAAAAGTACAATTGATTCAAAATATAGATCGTAAACTTCCATTGGATGACATTGCGGATAGTCAAGGAAAAAGTTTTAATGAATTATTAGATGAAATTGAGTCAATTGTTTCATCGGGCACACGTGTTAATATCAATTATTATTTAAACAACCTACTTGATGCAGATAATCAAGAAGAAATCTTCGATTACTTTAACGGTGCTGATTCGGATGATTTATTGACCGCATACCGTGAATTAGACGGCCTCTATACAGAAGAAGAACTTCGCTTGGTTCGCATTCGTTACATGAGCGAAATGGCTAATTAATTCTCAAAAAGTTCAGCAACTGAATTTCTTGAAACAGCATGATAATAAGCCTTCGAATTATCAAAAACTTTCTTGGCCCAAACCTTATCTTCTGGATTTTTAACTAAAGCTTTATAAATAGGAAGTAAGTATTTTCTCCTTCCCACTTTAGAAATAAATTTTTCAATTGCGGGTCGTATGATTCGATTTTCTCTATGGATATTTAAAACAAACCATTCCGCCATTACTTCGCTATTTCCCCACGTACTAAAATTAAGCGTAGCATCTAGATATTGAAGTTTTTCAATCGAAATATCATCACTTAATCCACGGATAAATGTTTGCCATTCCTGAACAATAAAATCATCCCGCTTAATTTTAGACACTTTTTTAATTCTTTTTTTCTTTTTAGAATTCTTAATTTTCTGCCATTCATAAGTTACTACTGGTTCAAAAACATTTTCGCCAGCAGAAAATCGTTTAGCTAAAGACTCCATCCTTTTTAAGCGTGGAGAATTAATAATAACGGAATTTTTAGGAAGACCATTATGAAATATCCATTCATCGTAGTCAAAACTCAACTTTTCAGGTAGCAATAAATTATTTTCCATTTCAGCGATAAAGCCTGCTGTACTTACTGTTTTAAATTTAAATACATTAAAATAATGTTTTAAAAAACGATCAAACTTTTCTCTTCCCACTTTACTTTCGAGTGTTTTCAGGAAGAAGGCCCCTTTGATATAGGCGATAGTAGTCATGCCATCATCTGGATTTCGCCCCTTCAAATTAAGATGCAATTGAGAATCTTCTGGATGCTTCCCTGTCAAAATCTCCTTCATTTCTTCCTGAAATTCTTGAAATTCTAACTGAGCCAGAATATCTGCCGTTTCTTTTCCATAAAGCACCTCCATGATTCGCTGTTCAAAATAAACAGTAAAGCCTTCATTAAGCCAAAAATCGTCCCATGTATTATTGGTCACTAAATTACCCGACCATGAATGAGCCAACTCATGAGCGATAACAGAAACTAAACTTCTATCGCCCGCAAGGATGGTAGGATTAACAAATGTCAAACGAGGATTTTCCATGCCACCAAAAGGAAATGAATAAGGCAACACCATTAAATCGTATTGCTTCCATTGATAATCACCATATAAATAAGAAGCGGCTTTCATCATTTTTGGTAAATCTACAAACTCATACTTGCAAGCATCTAACAATTCTTTTTCAGCATAAACCCCTGTCGTTGCATCAAAAGGATGGTAGGCAATATCGCCAACCGCTAAGGAAATTAAATAAGAAGGAATCGGCTGATCCATTTCAAAATTATAAATTCCAAGGTCATTTTTCTCTTTGGGATTTTCAGCACTCATCAAAGCAAGTAAGTCTTTGGGAACCCTAACTTCTGCATTATAGGTAAAACGATTAGAGGGAGAATCCTGCAGTGGAATCCATGTTCTAGTTAATATAGCCTGCCCTTGCGTATACAAAAATGGTTTTGTCTTGGAACTCGTTGAAAGTGTATCCAACCAATCCAACGCTTCTGATCCTTTCGTGGTCTGGTAATAGATATTTACTTGCGTAGTTTTTGGATCAACGGTAACTTTCAATGGTTGACCTAGAATAGAATCTTTGTCCATCTCACCAATCACGAAATCTGCTTCTTGCTCATGATCTATTTTACCCGTTGTTACCTTTTGAATAAGTAGGTTGCGCGTGTCAAAAATAGCCACTGAAGCATTATTATTAACCATTTCATGTCTCGCTACGCCATAAATGGTCTTATTTTGAAAATTTACATCTAGTTCCAGTTCTAAATGAATGGTTTTAATGGCATTTAAATTTGCATACGAATGTTCATCAATGATTGTATCATTGGAAGTCTGCTGATTTTCAATGTATTTAGTCCTTGTGTTACAAGAAGAAAAAAGTAAACCTAAGTATATAAAAAGAAGTAGGTAGCGCATCCAGTTATTTCTTAAACGATAAAATACCAAAACGTTCCTTGCCCCTAGTAATGGCATAAAGTAATAATTCCTTGTCTTTTTGATTCACCAAAATCATTTTGGGAATAACAATGGATGATAATTCTTTTCTAGAAAATAATATTTTTCTTACTAGTACTCCCGTTTCAATATCTATGGAGCAATTAGCAACGGCATTATTTCTTGGCGACAAATTATAAGAATAGGCAGAATTATTTTCGTCGCGTGAAAAATCGCCCAGTTCATCATAATTTTTTTTATTATCATTAAATATAAAATTCAATGTTTTTTCATTCGTAAAACTTTTGTACGAACTATATGGCCCACCGTCATTAATGGAGACTTGCTGTTTATCGATTCGCGTTTCCCACATAAATTTTCCGTCTAATCCTATTCGGAAAGCAATAATATCATTGTAATAATAATAATTAGTCGTGGTAGAAATACCCGTGCGAGAATCATAATTCGTCCTTGTTTGCACAAAATATTGCTCAATTGAACCTACTGAAGTCCCATCTTCAAGGGTAAAGATACTGCGTAAAGAATAATTGTAAATCTGTGGTGCTTGGCCCCTCGATTGATTTTTTCTTTCAAAACGATCCATTTGTCGATCGCTCATATTATCCTTGAAAACCTGAGTCCCAAAAGGAATCATTCCCATAGTTTGTATTGAATCTTTTGACGCATCTAATCGCACCGAGAAAATACCCTCAATTCCTTGATATTTCCCATTTCCATATAAACCTGATAAAGAAATAGTGTTCTTATCATTGGATGAAATAAAGATATCATCGATTCTTTTTCCATCCACATCAATGGTAAATTCTTTCAATTCATTGTCACGAATTTTATAAATATGTAAGGCTTTGAAATTCTCATAAGATTTTACCAGAAGGCGATCATTTCGTTCGTTATGTTCTGTTAATATCAGAAAATAATCACCTGTATTTGAAATGTGATCCTCGTTAATCGTGCTCATATTACCACTAAAAGGCAAGGTGTATTCTCCTTTTTGAATACTTGTCAACGTGGAATCTAAAATAACATAACCATATAAATCACTGTCTTCTTTTTTACCATTAATTTTCCAAACCACGCCTAAATACTTCCTGTTTTGTGAACTAATAATAGTAAAATCAGGCTTAGATCCCATTTTTGGATTGGCATATTCTGCTATCAAATTAGAATTGTCTGTGGGTAACAAATCAGGTCCCAATTCTTGGCTATACAAGCCCATCATGCCATTTTCTTTATCGGACAAAAAGACAATCAACTTTCCTCCATGATAATGAACTGACTCGACCGTTGCATAACTTGAATTAATAACTGGTTTAATTCGAGCCTTTTGCACCTCTTCCATATTATCATGTTCCACAATTCGATAACTCCCTAGTCCACCACCTGACCAACGCAATGAGTAAAACGAAGTGTTATTTTTTGGGACAATATCTAGTAGAGCACCCGAACTTTTCAAAATAGGGCCCCATTCAATAGGAAAATCTTGACAAAATAATGGCAAGGATAATATAAATAGCATCGCACTAATTATAACTTTCATAAGGTATCATTTACGAGTTGCACCCCAAGATAATTCCAAGGTGTTATATTTTTAAGTTCATCTTTTAGCGCTGAAGAAATATCCAGCTTATCAATGAAATCATGAACAGTATCCTTGGTTACTTTTTCATTTTTCCTAGTCAATTGTTTTAAAGCCTCATAAGGCTTTTCGAATTGCTCTCTGCGTAAAATGGTTTGGATCGCTTCTGCTATTACAGCCCAATTATCCTCTAAATCTGCCTTTAATTTAGCTTCATTCAATACCAACTTATCCAAGCCTTTTAAAGTAGATAAAACTGAAATCAAGCTGTGGCCTAGAGGGACACCAATACTTCTCAAAACAGTAGAATCTGTTAAATCACGCTGTAATCGCGAGATTGGTAATTTAGCAGACAAATGTTCAAAAAGGGCATTGGCTATACCTAAATTACCTTCTGAATTCTCAAAATCGATGGGGTTAACTTTGTGGGGCATTGCCGATGACCCAATCTCACCCTCTTTTAATTCCTGTTTGAAATAATCCATGGATATGTAGGTCCACATATCGCGATTTAAATCGATCAGTATGGTATTCATCCGTTTTAATGCATCCAAAAGAGCTGCCAAGGTATCGTAATGGTCAATTTGGGTGGTCGTTTGATTTCTCTTTAAACCCAATGAATCCAAAAATGAATTGCTAAAATTTATCCAATCAGTACTTGGATAGGCGACGTGATGCGCGTTGAAATTACCGGTTGCCCCACCAAACTTTGCCGTGGAAGGTATAGATTTGGCCACACGAAGCTGACCTGCTAATCGTTCTTGAAAAACTTGAATCTCTTTTCCCAATCTAGTTGGGGAAGCTGCCTGTCCATGCGTCCGCGCCAGCATGGGAACATCTTTCCACTGAATGGCAAAATTTCTTAGTTTATGAATCACCTTTTCATATTCGGGGAAAATAACCTGCTCGAGACCCTCCTTCAATGACAAAGGAATAGCGGTGTTGTTTATGTCTTGAGAAGTCAAACCAAAATGAATAAATTCAGCATATTCTTCCCATCCTTCGGCTTCAAATTTATGTTTTAAAAAGTATTCAACCGCCTTCACATCGTGATTCGTGATTTTCTCCGAATCCTTAATCCATTGCGCATCTGCCTCTGAAAAATGATCGCACCAACTTCTCATCAAAGCGATGCCGCTTTTCGGGAAATTCGCAAGCGCCGGAAGCGGTAGTTCGCACAAAGAAATAAAATAAGAAACCTCAACGAATACGCGGTATTTAATTAAACCAAACTCAGAAAAATAAGCTTGTAAGGGACTTGTTTTGGAATGATAGCGGCCATCTATTGGCGAAATAGCTGTAAGTGGATTTAATTCCATGTGCGCTTAAGGTTAAGTTGAGTCATTAAGCGCCCAAATATACGATGAAAGGATGGAAAAAGAAAAAAATCCTTGTTAAATAGCAAGATTGTGCTCACGAAGCACCTGATTTAAGGATGTTTTTAAATCGGTAGACGCTTTTCGTTGGCCAATAATTAAAGCGCATGGCACCTGAAATTCACCTGCAGGAAATTGTTTTTTGTAGGTCCCTGGAATTACCACACTTCCTGGTGGGACAAATCCCTTGTATTCAATAGCCTTTTCTCCTGATACATCGATCACTTTTGTAGAATTGGTAAGCACGACATTTGCGCCTAAAACTGCTCCAGTTCCCACTCTAGCACCTTCCACTACAATGCAACGTGAGCCAATAAAAACATTGTCTTCTATGATGACAGGAGCTGCCTGTAAAGGTTCCAAGACTCCACCAATTCCTACTCCACCACTTAAATGTACATTTTTACCAATTTGTGCACAACTACCAACGGTAGCCCATGTATCAACCATTGTTCCTGAATCAATATATGAACCGATATTCACAAAGGAAGGCATTAAGATTACCCCCGAAGCAATAAAAGAACCATAACGAGCAATAGCACCAGGCACAACACGAACTCCCTGTGATTTATAATCTTGCTTTAAGGCCATTTTATCGTGAAATTCCAGAGGACCTGCTTCAAAAACTTCCATTTGACGCATAGGGAAATAAAGTACCACCGCCTTTTTAATCCAATCATTTACAGTCCAAGTTCCATCAGCATTTGGTTCTGCAACCCGCAACAAACCCTTATCTATATCTCCTATTACAGCTTCAATCGCTTGAGTGGTTTTTGAATCTTGTAGTAGCGATCTATCCTCCCAAGCAGCTTCAATTAGTTGTTTCATAATAGAAAAATTTTAGGCAAAAATAAACTTTTTAGCAGGGGCATTGATATCTAAAGATAGATTTAACGTTAAATAATAATTAATTCTTTTTTACTGCTTCATTGTCATGAGCCTATCAGATTTTGGCACAAATAACAACAAGATAAAACCAGCAACAAAAAATAAGATTAGTGCCAAAATAGAAGAACGAATATCCAAATATCCTTCAATTATTCCAAAAGTAAGTGTTCCAATGGCTAATCCGATTTTTTCAGCCAAATCAAAAAAGCTAAAATAGGAGGTAATATCGTTCGTTTGTGGCAATAATTTGGAATACGTGGACCTTGAAACTGATTGGATTCCTCCCATAACTAAGCCTACAAAAGCAGCTGCAATATAAAACTGCCACGGTTCATAAACAACACTAAATACAGCCACACATAGTCCAATCCATATTAGGATTGAAATACCGATTGTTTTAATATTTCCGATAACTGATGATATTTTTGACATCAAAAATGCCCCGGCAATACCCAAAAATTGAATAATTAATATGCTAATAATTAAGTCTGATGATTTAATCCCTCTAATTTCCTTATTCGCAAATGCTACCGCCATTACCATGATCGTTTGCACCGCCATATTGTACATAAAATAACTGGCTAAAAATCGTCTTAAATGAATATTCAATTTAATTTCTCTCGCTACTTTGCTAAGTTCTTTAAATCCCTTTAGAAAAATATTCTCGTTGACTTTTTCATTACTCGGTAATGATTTTGGGATATGATAAAATGAATACGTAGCAAAGGCAATCCACCATAAACTTACCAAGGGGAAAGCAAATTTTATAGGAATTGTTTTCGTGAACACAGTAAGCATTAGAATAATAATCAATAATAAAGAACTTCCAAAGTAGCCCATTGAAAATCCCCGTGCACTTATCTTATCGTGCTCACGATAATCAGCGATTTCAGGCAAATATGAATTGTAATATACCAGGCTACCCCAAAACCCTATACTCCCAATGAACAGTGGTAAAATGGTGATTCCGAGTTCAAAAGGCGTACCATCAACACCGTGATTATCGGCACTAAAAAAGTACAACAAGCCTGAAGCAAAAGCTCCCATATAACAAAAGAATTGCATAAATAATTTACGCTTACCTCCTGCATCGGCAATACCTGAAAGGATCGGCGATAGCAAGGCAACAATAATATAGGAAAGTGAAATTAGGTAGGCATAAAACTCTGTGTTTTTAAATTCCATTCCAAAAAAAGAAATGATGTCATAGGTCGTTTTTCCACTTACAGGATCTTTAATACTAGTATTTACCTCGTAAAGAATCGGAAAAATAGCCGAACTAATAATCAAAGGATATACCGAATTGGCCCAATCATACATCACCCAAGCACGAATTGTTTTTTTATTGCCTTTTTCTATCATGTTGTTTCTTTTTTGCTCCGATAAAACTACAAAAGATTTTGAGATGTGGAGTAAAGTCGGGATAAGCTTCTCTCTATACAACCACAGCAAGCTGTGTCCACTCGATAAGCTTTTTGGAATTGCGCAGTGTCTCTCGATTTATCGTGTCTCTCGACTTACTTCGGCAGGCTCAGCACAAGCCGCTCGATTCACTTTCAAGAGCACATCGATCCGTCAGCTGACGGACGAGATGCACTCGATAAGCTGCATGGATGCTAGCCGAGTGCTTCAAGAAAAAAAGGACTCACCAAGTAAGCCCTTTAAATTCAAAATGTAATAACATTCGTTATTAAAAAATCAATGTCCTTCACAATGAACTACATAAGTTCCAGTTGTATCCGTAAATGATCCTAGCGCCTCCAGGTCTTCTAAAGCATCGCCACAAAATTCTCCCATTTCAACTTCTATTCCGCCTTTGTCATAATGACATTCAGAACATTGATTCTTTTTGCAAGAACTTGTTAATGCAACAAATGAAATTGCTACGGCAAATAATAAAAGGTTAGTTTTCATTGTTTTTGTTTTTAAGTTTATAATTAATCAAATAGTTGAAAGATAGATAAATGCTTCTGCCAGGAGATGGCATACTTATATTTTTTAAACGGGAAAGGTGATCGATGTAGTTTGCATTAAATATGTTTCTAACACCAATATTTAACGACAGCTGCTCGGTTCTACCAAACGAAATGAGCATTCCTAGGTCAAATAAATGATATAAATTCGAGGGGGTTTCATTAAAAGCGACCTGATTTTGTGCCCCAAGGAGCGTAGATTGCAGATGCAAATCTTTGAGACGTATCTTTTTCCCTAATGCAAATTCGTATTTGAGGGAATTCATTAATCTTGGCTGGGGAATTAAGGAAACCGAACTGTCATTACCTGTAAAGGGTCGAATGTAGGACACAGCTATTTCCCAGTGTAATTTATGGGCAAAATGAGGGTGAAAATGAAAAGCGATATCGCCTCCTAGAAATAATACTTTTGGAGCTTGCTGATAGATAAAAACTGGCATTCCACCTACCATCGAATCAATGGGCTGTATAAAAATATAATTATCGATGAGATTAGCAAACGGATTCAAGGTTAATGCACCATGCTCTTGGTTGTGTTCAAATGTGATATCAAGCTGAACAGCCTTTTCCGAAATTAAATTTCTATTCCCTATTTCATAGCGCAACGCACCATGATGGTATCCATCGGATAGTAATTCCGTTAAATGAGGAGCTCGATAACCTGTCGAAAAATTAGTTCTAAAAATAAACTCGTTTTTTGAAAATACGGCACCCACACTTCCATTTAATCCGCTGTAATTGAAATCTGTAAGTCCGTATAAACTTTCATCAATTCCAAATATTATTCTTAAGTCATACCGAACGCCTGATTGAAGTACCCAAAATCCTTTGCTCCACGTAACTGTTGAATAAATACCGAAGTCAAAAGTATTGGAATTTGGAATTAAAGTATCGGAGGCGTTTGCAGCATTTCTATTTAGCTGAAACATACTTTGGGTTCCTGTAATCCATTTCAAATTGTCCCATTTTTTAACAGAGAATTTAGTATTTACTATGAAATTTTGAAGAAGCATGCTCAAAGAAGGAACGGTAAACTTTTCGTCGTATTCTATTAACCTATTGGCAGTGTAGCCCATTAGTAGCTGTACATCCAAATTTTTTCCATACCAATTAGATGTTTGATGAGCAAGATAATTGCGGAAAAATTGTGAAGGTAGCGAATACCTTCGCGCTTGTAATTCAACTTGAAAAGATGCTGGAGTTGCCAATGAGTCATGTGTATGACCAGGGATGCCTGCAATTCTATGATCCATAATCATACGCCATTGATGCAAACTTTTTTTCCCTTTAAAAGAAATACTCCCCTTCATGGCGAGAGAATTAAAACGAGAATTCTTTGCGAATCGTCCACTGGGAATTTGAAAATCCGCATGGTTGGCGTAACTACCTCCCAATAACCACCTCCAGTTTCTATAAGACTGCTTGATTAAAAGACGGGATTCGGCTCCCATGGTATTTTGATTGAGGTTTGTTTGAAATTGTACCTCAGCGGTATTTACAGCAGCAAATGGAACATCTAAAAGGGAAACCACACCGCCCAAGGCATCGGCACCGTATATTAAGCTAGCAGGTCCTTTAATAACCTCTGCCGTTCCAATACCTAATTCTGACAAACCCATACCATGATCACCACCCCACTGCTGTCCCTCTAAACGAAGTCCATTAACCAAGGTAATTACACGCATTCCTTGCATTCCTCGTACGACAGGTTTAGAGATGCCATTTCCTAATGAAGATGAATAAACACCTGGAATTCGACCAATCAATTCCCCCAAGTTTAGGGCAGGAATTTGATTTAAATCATTAATTTTTCGCGATTCAATATGGAAAGGATTTTTGTTTTGGGTTACAGTAGAACCACTTGACACCGTAACTTCCTGCAAATCTAAATGCATAGGGCTTAACGTAATTAAAAGAGAAGGCGTAAGCACAATTTTTTGCAGAATACTTTTATACCCTGTGGCTAAAACTCGAATTTGACACGATTTCATGTCATTTTCAAAAATCGTTATTTTACCAAAATCATTGGTTTTAAAACTTTGGTCGGTCTCCAATATAAATAGTTGGGCGCCTATTATCGGTTCTTTAGACTTTTCATCCAATAAGGTAATTTCTACCCTTTGAGCGAAAGAGATACAGGACACTAAACTTAAAAAAAACAAGAAGATGAATTTCATTTTTTTCTACTAATTTTTATTTGCAACTTTGATGCGATTACAAATATACTACAATTATGCAACATTGTTGCGTTTATAAAAATAATAATGGCAATAATTAGAAATACAATAGCAAAAAAGACAGTTTTTGAAATTATACAGCTCAATAAAACGGCCATGAGTCAAACTGAAATATTTGCTATGGTAAACAACATTTGCGACCGAGTAACAGTGTATCGAATTTTAGAGCGCTTAGTAAAGGAAATGAAAATCCATAAAATTGTCAATGTTAACGGCGTAATAAACTATGCTCCATGCAACTCGTGCGAGCACGAACAACACTTGCACCATGACCATCTGCATTTTAGCTGCACCACTTGCAAAAAACTCACTTGTATTGCAGATAATCACATCGAGCTTAATATCCCATCAAACTATCAAGTAGCTGAAGTTTTTTTAACGGTTTCTGGTATATGTCCAAACTGCTTGATTATTCCGTAAGGAATTCCTGAATTGACTAGTATTGTGAAAATAGCTAGCCGAGTGTTCCGACGAAGGAGGAATTTATCGAGGCTAGCGCAAACGATTTTGAAAGTGATTCCTACTTATAAATTGCACCTTCATCTTTTTTAATTAAATTTGCTTTCTTAAAATACATCAATATGAATTATGATATCATTGTAGTTGGAAGTGGCCCAGGCGGATACGTTACGGCTATTCGAGCTTCTCAGTTAGGGCTTAAAACTGCCATTGTTGAACGCGAATCTCTTGGTGGAGTATGCTTGAATTGGGGCTGTATCCCAACAAAAGCGTTGATAAAAAGCGCTAATGTGTTCGAATACCTAAACCATGCAAGTGACTATGGTATATCGGTAAAAGACGTGAAAGCAGATTTTACTGCGATGGTAAAACGAAGCAGGGATGTGGCCGATGGAATGAGCAACGGCATCCAATTCTTGATGAAAAAGAATAAAATTGATGTACTTAAAGGCACAGGGAAAATCGCAGCTGGAAAATCAGTTATCGTTACGGATGACGCCGGCGTTTCAACAACATATTTAGCTGGAAAAGGGCTTATAATTGCTACCGGATCTCGTTCACGTGAATTACCCAATTTACCTCAAGATGGCACGAAAATAATTGGTTATCGTCAAGCAATGACCCTAGCCACACAGCCCAAACGACTAGTTGTTGTTGGATCTGGGGCAATAGGTGTTGAATTTGCCTACTTTTATAATGCCATCGGCACTGAGGTCACAGTTGTTGAATATTTACCGAACATTGTTCCCGTAGAAGACGAAGATATATCTAAGCAATTAGAAAAATCATTCAAAAAAGCAGGTGTTAAAATTATGACTAATTCTTCTGTTGAGCACGTAGATACAAGCGGAAAAGAGTGTATCGTAACGATTAAAACAGAAAAGGGTGAAGAGAAAATTTCATGTGACGTAGTCCTTTCCGCGGTTGGAATTCAAGCTAACATCGAAAATATAGGATTAGAAGATGTCGGAATTGTCGTAGATAAAGGACGAATACTAGTTGATGATTACTACCAAACAAATATACCTGGTTATTATGCCATTGGCGATATCGTTCCAGGACCAGCCTTAGCACACGTTGCATCTGCAGAAGGAATTATTTGTGTAGAGAAAATTGCTGGTCATCATCCAGCACCACTAAATTATGGAAACATCCCAGGATGTACCTATTGTTCGCCAGAAGTGGCATCCGTAGGCATGACCGAAAAAGCAGCGAAAGCAGCAGGATTTGAAGTTAAAATAGGGAAGTTTCCTTTTTCCGCATCCGGAAAAGCAAGTGCAGCTGGAACTAAAGATGGCTTTGTAAAATTAATTTTCGATGCTAAATACGGTGAATTATTAGGAGGTCACATGATCGGTGCAAACGTAACTGAAATGGTAGCCGAATTAGTAGCCGTTCGTAAATTAGAAACTACTGGAGAAGAATTGATTAAAACAGTTCACCCCCACCCTACTATGTCTGAAGCCATTATGGAGGCGGCAGCAGCAGCTTATGGTGAAGTAATTCACCTGTAAAATATGAATAGACGGCTAGTAGTATTTCTGTTTCTCTGTATAAGTTATTTTCAGCAAGCTTTTGCGCAAGTCGTAATTAACGAGGGATGTAATAGAAATTATATTTCCGCAACGGATGAAGATGGGGATAAGCCGGATTGGATAGAACTTTATAATGCCGGTAACAGTCTTGTTGATCTCACAGGTTATTATTTGAGTGACAATTTATTGCAGCCACTCCAATGGTCCTTGGCAGGGCTAAGTTTAGCTCCCAATGAGTTTAAGTTGATCTATTGCAGTGGAAAAGATCGATACGAGTCAAGTCCCTTTTCGCCGGCGGTAAATGACCTAAGTTATAGCCCTTTTGTGGGTTGGAATACTCATAATTTCACCAATACATTTAACTGGGATGGCCAAAGCAATATCATTCTAAATATTTGTTCGTATGAAAACAACGGGTATACTGAAAATTCAATTTTCAAACAAACGGAAACACCTTACAACTCTACCATTGCTAGCTATAATGATGGAAGTGACGCATCGTGTTCTTCGGTAAATGGAGGGATCTTCAACAGAAGGCCAAATTTAAAAATTAACGGGATTACACTAGATTTTGGAACGCTACAAAATTCCAACACCGATTACCCTGCTCCTTATGGAAATTGGTATTGGAGTGCCAGGCATCAAATATTGGTGCATGGAGCTGAACTAATCGCAGCGGGACTTACTGCTGGACCAATTAATTCGATAGGATTTGAAGTGGTTTCTACGAATACAATTACCTATACCTATATTGATGTTTCCATCAGTGAAACCTTACTAAATGACTTGTCCTCCAATTTTATTCCGCTGAATGGCTACGGTAACCACAGCAATTTTAAAATTGAATCTAACGGAGAATCTGTGTTTTTATCTGACCCAAGTTTGACAACAATTAGTTCCTTGTATATTAATTCTCCTCAAACTGATGTGAGCATAGGAAGTTCCCCCGATGCCTCCACGAATAATCAGTGGATGGAACCAAGCCCAGGTTCGAGTAATAATGCAGCAATTGTTTATACCGATTCATTGAAAGCGCCTGTTTTATCTGTTCCTACTGGCATTCTAAACAATGTGATCTATTTAAAAATTACCAATCCAAATGCCGATTCAATTCCAACTAAAGTTGTTTATACCTTAGACGGAAGTGAACCTACCCTAAACTCCACGGAATATATTGGTGATTCCATTTTTATTTTTCAAGCAAGCGTCGTTCGAGCAAAAGCTTTTCCATTATCAATGAACAATTATTTAGCAAGTCATGATACTTATGGAACCTACTTATTCAATATTGATCATTCCACACCTATATTATTAATTACCACACAAAACTCCAATCTCTATGGTGGACAAGGGATTTTTGATAATCCAAATTCAGACTGGTTAAGAGCGGCTCATGTTACTTGGTTAGACAAAGAGGGTGACCATCCCGCTTTATTTCAAACGAGAACGGCCATTCGCATGGACGGTGGCGCTGGTGGAAGTCGAGGAAATCCACAACGGTCTTTCCGCTTATCTTTTGATCACGCTGCTCTCGGAGAAAAAACAGTGAACTTACCCTTAATTCCAGCCATCCCATTTCGAAATAAGTACAGCGATGTTTATTTGAGAAATGGCAGTAATCAATGGTTAAATTTTCCGCAAAAAGATGCCTGCCAAGTCAGTATGATGAGTAAAGGGACCAATAATTATTATTCAGCCATGGAGCCCGTTTCCGTGTATATCAATGGGCAATATTTTGGTCTTTATGAACTGAGGGAAAAGTTTAATACCGAATACTTTGACGAACGAGAAAACATCAAAAAAGACTCCATAGACATTTTGTCAATGTCTTATTTTTACAATTTAGTTTTAAGAGCTGTTGAAGGGAAAGTAGAAGATTTTACTGCTGATTATACTGCCTTTAATGCCTTGGATCCAACTTCTCCGACTTACCTAACAGAAGCAGACCAATTCATTGACCTAGCGCATTATTCCGATTATATTATTGGTGAATCATGGATGGGAAATACTGATTGGCCAGGAAATAATATAAAGATATACCGATCCAATAAAAGCAATTACCGTTGGCGATTCGCACTGATAGATTTAGAGTTATCCATGCAACCAAATGGCTGGACCTCTTGCACGGATAATGGTATACGCTATATGCTAGACCAAAGCACAGACAATCCATATATTAACATTTGGCTGCAAAGCATTCAAAATTTAACGTACAGAAATTCATTTATCAATCGATATGCTGATTTAATGAATACGAGTTACCTTACAGATACTTTACTCGCAACAGAACAATCCTTTTTCAATAAAATGGTGCTTGAGATGCCAAAAGAATACCAGCGTTGGGGAGATCCGAATAATATAGCCGGACAAATGGACAACTACATCAACAACCATTTAATCTTTAGGCAGCAATTAGCTTGCAGAAATGAAATAGTAATGGAAAATTTACGGAATGAATTTCAGTTAACGAAAGAAGTTAAAGTTGAATTAGCCATATTTCCGGATAGCGCAGGCTCCATAAAATTAAACAGTATTCAACCGAAAAATTACCCATGGCAAGGCTTGTATTTTGATGGAGTTCCCATTCAACTCACAGCAATAGCTGAACCCGGTTACTCCTTTGTAAAATGGCTACCGAATCCATTTATTAGCGATACACTGAATCCCACTTTTGAAAGTAATGTAAATCTTGATTCAACACTCTTTACGGCAGTATTTAAGTTGATACCTCCCCCACCCGATGGACCAACCATTAGCTTTATCTTATATCCTTCACCCAGCTCGAATTCAATTACAATTGAACATACCAATTCAACCTTAGCGAAAAATGTGCATTTTCAAATCTATGATTTGAATGGAAGAGTTCTAAGTCAAGGGAAATTAGATCAATCAAGTAAGAAAACAGCCATAAATATTTCTACCTTAAATGCGGCCATGTATTTAATACGAATTACAAACGACAGTGATATTCTCGAAACATTACGCTTTGTAAAACAATAGAAATGTCATAATTTATGACAAATAGTCACCCTTTGATTGCCTGATCACTAATAATTTGTCATTTACAAACCTAAAAATTCTCATGGCATATTAATTGACTTTGGGGTGATGTTCAATAATATAAAATTTTAAATAAAATGGGAAAAATAATTGGAATTGACTTAGGCACAACAAATTCATGTGTTGCAGTTATGGAAGGAAGTGAACCAGTAATCATACCTAATTCAGAAGGTAAAAGAACAACACCTTCAGTAGTAGGTTTCGTAGAAGGTGGCGAGAGAAAAGTTGGGGATCCAGCAAAGAGACAAGCGATTACAAATCCAACAAAAACAATCTCTTCGATAAAGAGATTCATGGGTTCAAGTTTCGACGAAGTAAAAAAAGAAATTGCACGTGTACCTTATAAGGTCGTAAAAGGTGACAATAACACACCTCGTGTAGAAATAGATGATCGCAAATATTCTCCACAAGAAATATCTGCAATGATTCTTCAAAAAATGAAGAAAACAGCGGAAGATTATTTAGGACAAGAAATTACTGAAGCGGTAGTTACTGTTCCAGCATACTTTAATGATGCACAACGTCAAGCCACTAAAGAAGCAGGCGAAATCGCAGGATTATCCATCAAAAGAATTATAAATGAGCCTACAGCTGCAGCACTTGCTTATGGTTTAGACAAAAAAGGAATTGATCAGAAAATTGTAGTCTTTGACTTTGGTGGAGGAACACATGACGTTTCAATTCTAGAATTAGGAGACGGTGTATTCGAGGTATTAGCTACTGACGGTGACACCCACTTAGGAGGTGACGACGTTGATGAGGCAATTATTGTATGGTTGGCAGAAGAATTTAAAACGGAAGAAGGATTAGATTTACGTCAAGATCCAATGGCATTACAACGATTGAAGGAAGCAGCAGAGAAAGCGAAAATCGAACTTTCTTCCACGAACACTTCAGAAATTAATTTACCTTACATCATGCCAGTTAATGGTATTCCAAAACACTTAGTAAGGACGTTAACTAGAGCTAAATTCGAACAATTAATTTCTTCTATAGTTGAGCGAACGATTGCACCTTGTAAAAAAGCATTGAAAAATGCAGGTTTAAGTGTGAAAGATATCAATGAAGTTATTTTAGTTGGTGGATCTACAAGAATTCCGATTATACAAGCTGCAGTTGAACATTTCTTTGGTAAAACTCCTTCAAAAGGGGTGAATCCAGACGAAGTAGTTGCCTTAGGAGCTGCCATTCAAGGAGGTGTTTTATCCGGAGAAGTAAAAGATGTATTGTTGTTAGATGTTATTCCATTATCATTAGGAATTGAAACAATGGGTGGTGTTTTCACTAAATTAATTGATGCCAACACAACGATCCCAACAAAAAAATCTGAGGTTTTTTCAACGGCATCTGATAATCAACCATCTGTTGATATTCATGTATTGCAAGGGGAACGCTCTATGGCAAACGATAACAAAACTTTAGGTAGATTTCAATTGACAGACATTCCATCTGCACAGAGAGGTGTCCCTCAAATTGAAGTTACTTTTGATATCGATGCGAACGGAATCATGAATATTTCTGCAAAAGACAAAGGAACTGGGAAGCAGCAATCGATTAAAATAGAATCAGCTTCTGGATTGTCGGATGAAGAAATTCAACGCATGAAAGCAGAAGCAGAGGCTAATGCTGAAGATGACAAGAAAAAAAGAGAAGAAGTAGAGACTGTAAATAAAGCAGACTCCACTATTTTTCAAACGGAACGTCAATTGAAAGAATACGGAGATAAAATTCCTGCAGATAAAAAACAGCCAATTGAAGATGCATTAGCAGAACTTAAAAAAGAATACGAAGCTAAAAACATTGAAAATTTAGAGCCTGCTATGGAAAAACTAAACACTGTTTTTCAAGCAGCATCTCAAGAAATGTATAGTGCAGCGAATGGAGGCGGATCTGAAGGAGGAGAAGGACAAGGATCAACATCTTCGGATGAATCTAATCCTCAGGATGAAGTTACCGATGTTGACTTTGAAGAAGTAAATGACAAAAAATAGTAAGTAAATATATCTTACATGGAAAGGACACGAAATTCGTGTCCTTTTTTTTATTAACATTGCGCATGCTTTATTTTAAAAAAATACTTAATACAACAAGCAAAGAATGGTGTGTCTTCATCCACGGCGCTGGCGGAAGCTCTGCTATTTGGCATAAACAAGTAAAAGCATATGCCGAAAACTTTAATGTATTATTAATTGATTTAAGAGGTCACGGTAAATCAAAAGAAATAAAAACAACAAAAAACTACAGCTTTCAAATGATCGCTGAAGATGTTATCGAAGTCGTCGAATTTAATAATATAAAAGAAGCCCATTTTATTGGCGTTTCCCTCGGAACAATTATCATCTATCAAATCTATGCGCTGAAACCTAGCATTGTAAAATCAATGATTTTTTCCGGTGCTATAACAAGGTTAAACATCAAGTCGCGTGTACTTTTAAGAATTGGCCGGGTACTGAATCCATTGCTGCCATACATGACCTTGTATGCCTTGTTAGCTAGAATAATTATGCCGAAAAAAAACCACAAAATTTCGCGCCTTCTATTTATTAACGAAGCAAAAAAAGTAATGGCCAAGGAATTTAATCGTTGGTTTAAATTAACAGCAAGATTGACCGCCTATCTCAATAGAGTAGAACACGAGAACAACGACAAACCAACTATTTACATAATGGGGAGTGAAGACCACATGTTTTTAGAACCAGTGAAATCTATCGTTGAATCAAATCCAAGAATTCTTTTAAACATTGTACCCAATTGCGGACACGTAGTAAATATTGAACAAGCCGAACAATTCAATGAGATTTCACTAAATTTTATCCGAAAATTAGCCTAATATTTACCTAAGGATGGGCAAGATTTTATTTTCATGGGAATTAGTTTCAAAAAGTTTGATTATAGATGTTCGCAGTGAACTAGAATATAATATGGGGCACATTCCAGGTGCAATAAATATCCCCATACTGAACTCAGAAGAACGCAAAATAGTAGGGACAATCTATAAAAATCATGGGCAAAAACAAGCTATACTTAAAGGCTTAGAATTAACCGGACCCCATTTATACACCCGAATTAAAACGGCCCTGAAATTAGTGGAGAAACACGATGAAATCGTGATTCACTGTTGGCGTGGAGGAATGAGAAGCGGCTTCTTCACGTACCTAATGGAGTTTTTTGGAATTAAAGTGTCCGTGCTAATTGGAGGGTATAAATCCTACCGACAACATGTCCGGAAAGCATTTGATTTAACCTATAATTTTTCGATTCTCGGTGGTATGACAGGGAGCGGAAAAACGCATATTCTTGATGAATTAGAAAAAACAAGTGCTTTTTGCATCGATTTAGAGAAATTAGCCCATCACAGAGGTTCCTCGTATGGCGCTCTAGGAATGGAAGCTCAACCAAGCCAAGAACAATTTGAAAACAACCTTGCTCAGCAACTTATCATAACCGGAAAGAACACTGTTTGGTTAGAAGATGAAAGTAGAACAATTGGCGCAAAAATTATCCCCGAAGGAATATGGAATCAAATGAGAAAAGCACCTCATTATTTTTTAGATAGTTCCTTCGATGAGCGCCTCGATCAAATCATGGCAGATTACGGTAATTTTTCGATTGAAGAACTGAAAATTTGTACCCTTCGAATTGCCAAACGCCTCGGGCCGCAGCATGCCAAGAAAGCAATAGAATATCTTGACAATAACGAAGTGAGAAATGCATTTTCCATTGCACTAAGCTATTACGACAAAGCCTATTCTTACCATAAAGAAATAAATCCCCTGGGTGAAAAAATAAAAATAGAATCTCCTGCAAAAAACTACACGGAAATCGCCAATTTTTTAGTCAATATTAAAAAAGATTTCAAATAGCACCAACGAAAAAAAAAACATATACTTCCCCCTCTGGAGGGGGACAAAGGGGGAGGAAAGAATCCACCAAAAGAACTTAAGCTATGAAAAAAGACAACTCTATCAAACTATTTGAAGAAAAGAAAGTTCGTTCTCAATGGAATGAAGAACAAGAGAAGTGGTATTTTTCTATTATAGATATTGTTGCAGTTCTTACCGAACAAAAAGATTACAAGAAAGCTCAAAGTTATTGGACAACATTAAAGCATCGACTAAAAAATGAAGGTAGTGAGGTTGTCACAAAATGTGACAAACTGAAACTAATAGCTAACGATGGCAAAAAATACCAAACAGACGTGGCTGATATTGAAACTATTTTCCGTTTGGTACAATCTATCCCATCGCCCAAAGCGGAGCCATTTAAATTATGGATTGCCAAAGTCGCCCGTGAGCGTATCGATGAAATAGAAGACCCTGAAATTGGCATTGACCGATTAATGGAAACCTATCTCAAAAAAGGGTACAACAAAGAATGGATAAACCAACGGCTAAAAAGCATTGAAGTTCGAAAAGAACTGACCGATGAATGGGAAGAACGTGGAGTAAAAAAAGGAGGAGAATATGCCATACTCACAGATGAAATAACAAAAGCGTGGAGTGGTTTGTCTGTAAAAGAATACAAAAAGCACAAAGACCTGAAAAAGGAAAACTTAAGAGATAATATGACCAACTTAGAGTTGGTGCTCAATATGCTTGCCGAAGCTACCACAGCTGAAATAAGCAAGGAAAAAAAGCCAAAAACTTTTGTGGATAATAAGAAAATTGCTAATCAGGGTGGCACTATTGCAGGTAACACGCGTAAAGAAATTGAAGCTAAAACAGGTAAAAAAGTGGTGAGTGATTTATCGGCTAAAAAATTATTAGCAAGTAAAACCAAAAGAATAGATAAATAGATTTCAAATCATTAGTGTCCGATACAAAATGGAAAATAACGAAATAAAATTAACAGAATTCACCAAAGGAGGTGGCTGTGGATGCAAGATTCCGCCAGGAGAGTTAAAAGAATTACTGAAAGATGTGGTCGTTTTGGATTCAGAACTTCTTCTAGTTGGGAATTCCAAAACGGACGATGCCGCAGTTTACGCGCTAAATGATTCCCTTTGCTTGATTAGCACCTGCGATTTTTTTACACCTATCGTAGATTCTCCTTATGATTTCGGAAGAATTGCCGCAGCAAATGCTATCAGCGATGTATATGCAATGGGTGGAAAACCTATTCTTGCGCTTAGTATTCTTGCTTGGCCAACCGCCGTATTACCAATACATATTGCTTCTGAAGTGTTAAAAGGAGCAACAGAAATCTGCAAATTAGCTGGAATTACACTAGCAGGTGGACACTCCATCGAAAATAAAGAACCCATTTTTGGACTAGCCGTAACAGGAATTGTTGACAAAAATAAAATCAAACGGAATAATACGGCGCACGAAAATGACCTTATATTTCTCACAAAACCAATTGGGTCAGGCATTTTGGCTACAGCCTTAAAACGCGGATTAGATAGCGCACATTTCATGGATGACTTTATTACTAGCAGCTGTGCTTTAAACCTTATTGGAGAAAAATTAGGCGGAATAGAATCCGTTTCAGCCATGACGGATGTCACCGGATTTGGTTTGTTAGGGCATTTAATTGAAATGACGGACAAAGGACGAATTAGCGCCACAATTAATTACCAAAACGTGCCATTGTTAAAAGGAGTGAAAGAACTCTCAGAGGCTTGGGTGTATCCAGACAACACGATGCGAAATTGGAAAATGTACGGCGAAAAAGTCAGTGGCATAGAAGGCACTAGATTACTAACAATGTGTGATCCTCAAACCAATGGTGGGCTGCTTTTTTCAGTAGAACCTACGAAAAAAAACGAGATTATCGCCCTCTTTGAAATGGAGAAAATACCATTGTTCGAAATTGGTCAGTTCACTGAAGCAAAAGATATGGCAATTAGTATCGAATAAATGAATAAAGAAATTTCTTTTCCTACCTACAGAAAACTGAAAAACGGAAAATCAATTTACGAAATAGTTTCTGAAAATGAATTCTATGAAATTCAACTAATAAATGAACATCGATTTATGTTCCATATTCGAGCAATTTCCTACTTTGAAAAAATCCGAGTTAAGGAGATCTTAACAGACGAAATTTCCTTTGAAAAAATAGAGCAATCAACATTTCTAGCAGAAAAGGAAAAAATTGATCGCATAGAATGATCGGCTTTTTGTAAATTTGTTAACTAAGTTTTATTTCACTTAATTTATGAAACAAGAAAGTCCTTATCAACCACTCCATAAAATCCGAATTGTAACAGCCGCTTCCCTCTTTGATGGACACGATGCTGCTATCAATATCATGCGCCGAATCATTCAAGCAACTGGTTGTGAAGTAATTCATTTAGGTCATGACCGATCGGTAGAAGAAGTGGTAGATTGCGCCATTCAAGAAGATGTGCAAGCAATTGCAATGACATCATACCAAGGAGGACATTTGGAGTACTTCAAATTTATGTTTGATTTACTAAAGGAAAAAGGAGCTCCACACATAAAAATATTTGGTGGTGGAGGCGGCACCATTTTACCCTCTGAAATAAAAGAACTGATGGATTATGGGATCACCAAAATTTATCACCCTGATGATGGAAGAAAAATGGGATTGCAGGGTATGATTAACGATTTAGTGAAGCAATGTGATTTTCCTCTTGGTGACAAAATAAGCGACGAATTTGAAAAAATTAAGGTGCAACACATTCCCTCCATTGCACGAGCGATTTCTGCTGCTGAAAATTATCCGGCAGCTTACACTTCACAATTAAATGAGATTGATACAATTGCTAAGGCCTCAAAAATTCCAGTGTTGGGAATTACAGGAACGGGTGGCGCTGGTAAATCATCCTTAGTTGATGAATTAGTCCGTCGCTTCCTTGTTGATTTTTCTGATAAAAAAATAGCCGTTGTTTCTGTAGATCCTTCTAAACGAAAAACAGGAGGTGCACTATTGGGGGATCGAATTCGTATGAATTCCATCAAAAACAGGCGAGTTTACATGCGTTCACTCGCTACTAGACAATCCAACTTAGCACTGTCAAAGCATGTGGCGGAAGCGATTAGCATCCTAAAAGTGGCCAAATATGACCTAATTATCATTGAAACATCTGGAATCGGACAATCAGACACAGAAATCCTTGAACATTCGGATGTTTCTTTATACGTAATGACACCTGAATATGGCGCAGCAACACAATTAGAAAAAATTGACATGTTGGATTTTGCCAATGTAATTGCACTGAACAAATTCGATAAAAGAGGTGCCCTTGATGCCTTAAGGGATGTAAGAAAACAATACCAACGGAATCATAATTTATGGGACGAAAGTGTGGATAATATGCCAGTTTATGGTACCATCGCCTCACAATTTAACGATCCTGGCATGAATTCCATCTACAAGGTCATCATGGATAAAATTGTTACCATAACAGGTGCTCCACTTGCCTCTAAATTCGAAATAACAAAAGAAATGTCTGAAAAGATCTTTGTTATTCCACCGGAGAGAACGCGTTATTTATCTGAAATTTCGGAGAATAATCGCTCGTATGATTCTTGGGTAAATAAGCAGGTGGAAGTCGCCGAAAATTTATACGGCTTAAGTCTATCTATAAATTCGATTAAAAATTCCGCAATGGATGATAAGGATCGATTGATAAAAAGTTTGCAGGAAGCCTTTGAAAAAGAAAAATTGAATTTCGATCCAAAAAATTGGGCGTTTTTACAAGAGTGGGAAGCTAAGAAGCAAACATTTAAAGATCCAATTTATAAATTTAAAGTAAGGGACAAAGAATTAAGTATTCAAACACATACCACCTCACTTTCCCAATCGCAACTGCCAAAAGTAGCTAGCCCAAAATACAGAAGTTGGGGAGATATATTAAGATGGGGCTTACAAGAAAATTTTCCGGGTGAATTTCCCTACACGGCAGGATTATTTCCTTTCAAACGAGAAGGCGAAGATCCTACCCGCATGTTTGCTGGAGAAGGAGGGCCAGAAAGAACCAATAAGCGTTTTCACTACGTTAGTTTAGGTCTTCCAGCGAAGCGTCTTTCTACCGCTTTTGATTCGGTTACATTGTATGGCAATGATCCCGCAATTCGACCTGATATTTATGGTAAAATAGGTAATTCAGGGGTGTCAATTTGCTGTTTAGATGACGCGAAAAAGCTTTATTCGGGTTTTGATTTAAGTCATCCTGCCACCTCCGTTTCCATGACCATTAACGGCCCAGCACCGATGCTTTTGGCCTTTTTTATGAATGCGGCTATTGATCAAAATTGTGAGAAATACATTAAGGCGAATGGTCTTGAAGAAGAAATAGAACAAAAGATTGTAGCTTTTTATAAAAAAAAGGGAACTGATCGTCCAACATACAACGGTGAATTACCAGAAGGAAATAATGGTTTAGGACTCTTATTATTAGGAATTACTGGAGACCAAGTTCTTCCTTCAGCCGTATATGATCAAGTTAAAAAAGAAACCTTAGCCCAAGTTCGGGGAACCGTTCAAGCGGATATTCTGAAGGAAGATCAGGCACAAAACACCTGTATTTTTTCAACTGAATTTGCGCTTCGATTGATGGGCGATGTTCAGCAGTATTTTATTGATAATCAAATTCGCAATTTCTATTCAGTTTCAATTTCTGGTTATCATATTGCTGAAGCCGGCGCAAATCCTATCACACAATTAGCTTTTACCTTAGCAAATGGCTTCACCTATGTGGAGTATTATTTGAGCCGAGGAATGGACATCAATGATTTCGGACCAAATCTTTCGTTCTTTTTCTCCAATGGAATCGATCCAGAATACGCCGTAATTGGTCGCGTAGCAAGAAGAATATGGGCTAAAGCTTTAGCGAATAAATACCATGCAAACCCTCGTGCGCAAATGTTAAAATATCATATTCAAACCTCAGGGCGATCGTTGCATGCGCAAGAAATAGATTTCAATGATATTCGCACCTCTCTACAAGCGCTTTATGCGATCTATGACAACTGTAATTCATTACATACGAATGCGTATGACGAGGCAATTACTACTCCGACAGAAGAGTCTGTTCGAAGAGCAATGGCGATTCAGCTGATCATAAATAAAGAACTTGGATTGGCAAAAAATGAAAACCCATTGCAAGGCTCCTTCATTATCGAGGAGTTAACTGATCTTGTGGAGGAAGCAGTTTTAACTGAATTTGATCGGATTACAGAACGTGGCGGTGTGTTAGGTGCCATGGAAACTATGTACCAACGCTCCAAGATTCAAGAAGAATCCTTGTATTATGAAACACTAAAACACACAGGCGAATTCCCAATCATTGGAGTGAATACTTTTTTGAGCTCAAAAGGATCTCCTACCGTACTTCCTAAAGAAATTATAAGGGCAACAGAAGAAGAAAAGGCCTACCAAATTACTATGCTTCAAAATTTACATAACATTAACAAAGAAGAATTTAATAAAAAAATAACCGACATTCAAGAGGCGGCTATTAATAATACAAATATCTTCGAAATATTAATGGAAACAGCAAAATTTGCTTCGCTTGGCCAAATCACCGATTGCTTATTTGGAGTTGGAGGTCAATATAGAAGGAATATGTAAAAAATAAGTGTAACTTAGAGTACTAAACTTTGAATTTGTTTATTAGTTAAATATATTATTATCAACTAAATACCATGATTAATAAATGAAAAAAATTCTACTACTCTTTTCTTTATTGGTAAGCTTCTTGTCCATCAATGCTCAGAACAATACATTTTACAGAAAATACAATCTCCCTGGGATGCAAGGTGCTTTGCAAATCGCACCAACCTTAGATGGTGGCTTTGCTGCAACCGGACAACATGAAAGTAGTGCACAAGGAAGTGGTCATGGCGAATGCGATATCTATGTATACCGCTTAGATGTTTGTGGTAATATCCTATGGTTTAAATTATATGGGACACCCTCACAAGAGGGAGGGAAAAGTATCATTCAAACCAATGATGGTGGTTTTTTAGTATCAGGACTTTATGAAGGCAGTGGAACAAACAGGGCCTTTAACATGAAAATTGATGCCAATGGAAATGTGCAATGGTTAAAAAAATATACCTGTGAATGGATGATGTATGCGGAAGAATCCCCCACTGGTGGTTTTACCTGTATTGGTCGGAATACCAATGTATTATACCTTATGAAGGTTGATAATTTAGGAAATTTACTTTGGAGTAAAGCATTATCAAACATGGGCGATATGGGGCTGTACCTAAAAAACTTGAGCAATGGGGATATAATCGTTACCAGCATTAAAGCAAATATAGGAACTGATATCGTTGTTGGTCGTTTTGACGGTTCAGGGAATTCCATCTGGATCAAAAGTTATGGAGGAACAGGCTATCCTGATGCAGACCATACCACATGGTCGTGTAAAGCGGCAATAAATGAAGTTGCCGGTGAAATGGTAGTTACCTCACCCACTCTACTTGGTGGATTAGGAGGTGAGAATATTTTGGCAGCAAAATTAAATATCAATAATGGCAATGTTATTTGGGCGAAAGCGTTAGGTGGTGCGAACCGAGATCAATCGAGGGATATTGTAAAATATCCTAATGGATACGCTATTTTAGGACACTCCGACTCGTACCCAGTTGCCGCCAACTCTCAACCAGGAGTTACGGAAGCAATGGCTGAAAAAGACATTCTTTTATTATCATTGTCGGATGCTGGGAATCTTCAATGGGCCAGAACGTATGGTGGAAATGATCGTGATAAAGGAGTTGGTGTACGCTTTAATTTAGACAATGGCTTCACCATGTCGGCTTTTACGACATCACCATTTTTCGGAAACTTGGATTCAAGTATGGATCCCCTATTTATAAAAACGGACAGCGTGGGTATTGTTGCTTGCCAAATGTCTAGCCCTCCGCTAAGTATCGTCAATATTGCCTTAACAGCAACCAATACAGGCAGCGTTGCAAATGGAAATATTACAGCCTCTGTCCCGGCCTATGGCGTTATTAATTTCACCCCGAGTGATAGCTATTTATGTCAATCATGTAGTACAACCCCTATTTTTACACCAAGCGATACGATGGTTTGTACTGGCGATTCTGTTTTTTTTACTAATACAACTACAGTTGGATTAACGTGTTTTCAAGAATGGGAAATAGAAAATCAAAATTTTAGTGGCAGTTCAAATCCGGGTTATGTTTTTAATTCGCCAGGCGATTATAATATCTATCTCTATTCCACCTGTGGCGTTCTTTCCGATACACTCATGTTAACAATACACGTTTATGAACCTGTAATTAATGCTCCACCTGCAATGTGCATCGACCAAAGCACGATTCAATTAAGTTCTAATATTCCAGGTGGATCTTGGTCTGGAAATGGAATTACCAGCCCCATTTTTGGAAGTTTTAATCCTGCGATTGGAGCAGGTTCGCAAATAATTACTTATACAATCCCCCAATTATGTATTGTGTTAGACACCATCATTATCAATGCATTGCCTTTGATTGATGCCGGGCCCAATATAAGTGTGTGCTTTTCGCTAGATAGTATGATTGGGGTACCCACGAATAATGCGGTAAGTTATGCATGGAATAATGCCAATGGACTGAGTGCGATTAACGTTTCAAATCCGACCTTGAACCTTACTAATTTAAGCAATTCCACTCCTTTGAATGTGTCATATATTCTAACCGGGACAGAAACTTTAAATGGTATAGGTTGTGACAATAGTGATACAGTGATGGTAGTAATTAACCCATTGCCTAATATTGGTGCCGGTCCAGATATTTCAATTTGTCAATTTGACCCGATTACCCTAAACGGTACAGGTGGGGTTTCTTATACTTGGAACAATGGAGTAGTCAACAATACGCCATTCAATCAAAATTCAAATAGTGTAACTTATACCGTTATTGGAAACAATGTCTTTAATTGCTTTAATAGTGATTCAATGACGGTAACCATGAACTTACTGCCAAACGTGACCGCCGGAAGCGATACAATAATTTGCACAGGAGATCAACTCGTCTTGTCGGGAAGTGGGGCTCAAAATTATACTTGGAACAATGGTCAAACAAATAATAACCCGTTTATTCCGCCCAGCGGAATAACTAATTATGTGGTAACAGGAACCGATGGATTCGGATGTTTTAATTTAGATACTCTCGTCGCTACAGTCTATAATGTCCCAATTCCGACATTTACGTACACAATCGATTGCTATTCTCACACCATTACATTTGCTAATATAACCCAAGGTAGCAGTAACCTTAATCCCGCAGCCATCCTAAGTAGTAATTGGGATTTTGGTGACAATTCAGTAAATAGCAATTTAACTAACCCCCAACACCTTTATTCCTCAAACGGTAATTACAGTGTTACATTAACGACAAGCTCTTCAGAAGGTGGATGCAACGATTCCGTAACTCAAGTTGTAAATATTCCCATAATTCCTTCCGTAACAAGTACGGTGGTATTAGGATGTGATAGGCGTGCAGATTTTACGGGTAGTGTAATTCCGACAAATACGCCATTGAATTATATTAATTGGGATTATGGGGATGGAAATTCGCTAACATCTACCAATCTAAACACGACATACAATTATTCAAATTCAGGTGTATTTAACACGAGTTTTAATTTTATTGATGTAAATAATTGTACGTATTCCTTCTTCCTACCCATTGAGATCTTTAACAACGAATTACTTGACGATCAAGAAATCCCAAATGTAATTACGGCAAATGGAGATAACGTAAATGATGAATTTTTACTAGATGGCGTTATTGATATTTGTTTGGAATATGAAATAGTTATTTTGAACAGATGGGGTAATAAAGTTTTTCAAACAAATCAATTTGGACAAGTGTTTAAAGGAGAGGATTTAAACGGGGAAACCTTATCCGAAGGGGTATATTTTTATATTATTCGTGCAGACTCACAGGAAAGAGTTGGTCACATTACCATCATAAAATAATACATACTATGAAAACAATCATTTTTGCGCTACTTGTTTCCCTCTCATTTATTGGGCACTCACAAAAGCACACCAACTATATTATTACAGCGGAAGCAAACGCTTTAATGTGTCCTTTCTTATCACCGAAACTAATTAGTTCGATTGAAAAAAATGGGGGGAAGTCCGTGGTGAAAACCAAAGAGCTTACCCTACTATTCTATTGTGAGCAGAACAATGTCTTAAGTGAAGCACGCATACTTGAATTGGTTGACAACCTCGGATATGACCCACGCATGTTTAAAGTGGAAATGAAGGAAGAAGAATAAGAAAAAATCCCACCGAATAAATTGATTCGTTAAATTTGCCTATGTTATTCGAAATTGGCGAAAAAGTATCCCTTTTAAAAGAAAGCGGTGTCTTCATTATTGTTGAAATTCAAACGAATGTAGCCATTGTTCTCGATGAATTTTCGTTCGAACGAAAAGTGCTAAGAAGTGAATTAGTCAAAAGGCAGGACATTCCTTTTCTTGGGAATATTCCTAAAAAAGAGTTCGATAGTCAGCAAAGCAACACCAAAGAAAAAAAAAGCCAATTGCCTCAAATTGATTTACACATCGAACATCTTATTCAAACAGATTCCTCGTTAAATGCGCACGATAAATTTCTGTTGCAAATTGACACATTCAAACGCTTTACCAACCAAATGATCCTAAAAAAGACCCCTCGATTCATTGTTATTCATGGTGTTGGAGAAGGAAAATTAATTCAAGAAATAAAATCCCTTATTCATGCAAAAGAAGGTTTTGGTATTCACGATGCTAACTATTCACCTCGCGGAGTGGGCGCTTCTTATATCGAAATACAATTATCTAAAGCTACCCCCTTTAAAATGAACTAGTTTCTTTTCACCGCCCCCCTTTGACCAGAAGGAATATCAAAGATCCACGTATAATTTCCAATAAAATGACTCGCTGAAAAACCCCTGAATTTATTTAATTCACTTGGGAAATGAATAATGTTATTGGAAGGAAGGCCTTTCACGTTAAATTGAGGAGCAATGCCATCTTGCAAACATGGAGCTTCTTTCGGAGGATTCGTGAGGTTGGAACCATATTGCCAAACTTCATCCCATTGCTTACTGTTCACCCCTCCCGAAGAAGCGTTTTCTGGTGCGAAAATATAAAAACCGCCAAATTTAATATTTTTACTTAGTACCTCTATTATCCCCAAAGCATAGGCATAACCCATACTATGAGCGACCATATAAATAGTATCATTATTCGATCTGTTAGGCATTTCATTTAATAACTGCAGTAAGTTAATACCGGCCATCCGTCCGTTTTTCCGGCGCGTATTAAACCCTCCGATATTAGGAATTGTTGGTAACATACTTAAACTATTCACCATACTATTACTAAAATTCGCAGCCTGAAAGCAGTGATGAGCGTTTAAATTTTTACAAGGCTTCGGATAAAAAGCCATTGCATTTGAGAAGTTTAGAAGAGTAGTGTAATTTGAAGTGGATATCGAATGGTGGCCATCTGCATAATAAACATTGTCTGCTTGGATTCTATTTTCAAATAAAAGATTGAAATTTTTCCATGGTGACCAATAAGCGAAGCGATCATTGTCATAAATGTGATGACTAGATTCGGGTATTTCTAGTCCTTTAGCTTGGATCGCACTAAACGTTTTTTCGAGGTCACTCGAGGTAGATACAGGGCGATACCCATTAACAAACAATAAAATCCGTTTACTAGGGTTCTTCGAAAAAAGTGTTGGAACTATCTCTTTGCCCTTAAAATCATAGATGGTTTGAGAAATAACTGAACCAGCAACAGACCTTCGTGTAAAAACGAAATAATGATTAAAGGTTGGATAATTCCTACCTGCAATGATAAGTTGATTGGCTGACTTCTTAAAAACCATCGTAGCTTTCCCTGTTCTATTTTCTTGAATATCAAAATACAACACCGCTTTTAAGTTTCGAGAAGTCCAATTTCCTTTTTTGCATATAACTATTTCAGAGACATTCCTGCCTTGATTCTTTTTGATTAGGTCAGGATGGTTACCTAAGCCAACAAGTACCTTTTTTAAAGAATAATTCTTAAACATGTCAAATTGATGATTTTCAAGAAAATGATACGAATAATACTTATTCACAAAATAGAAAGCGCTACCAATAATCGCCATGGAGACAAAAACCATGATGAATTTGAAAATTCTAAAAAGCCACCTTTTATACCAACTACTTTTTAGGATCCTAGCATTCACTTTTTTTCTCAAATAAAGCAATAAAACCAGGACCAAAACAAGTACTAATAGATGCAATGGACTTACCACAAAATAGGCGTTACTGTATAATTGCCAGAACAATGGATTAACAATTTTAAGATGAACGATCGTGTAATTACGTTTAAATGGCCTCGTGATGCTATTAATAAAATTGCCATCTTTCGCTAATATAATATTCCCGTTTCTATCTTCATTCCATAAATAATAGGCTACAAGCCCATTATTAGCATTCACAAACTCATAATCATCTAGAAGTTGAAAAAATGAAGTTGATTGCCTCAATTCTAAGCATTCTTTCCACGTTAACAATTTATTTATATTTTGAACCGCTAATGCTGAAGAGTCCGACAAAATTGGGACTCCCCTAGTCCGCATCAGACAGGACGAGATCGATTTACTAAAATTGGGTAAATCACTATACTTGACAAAGGAAACATGTTTGTTGGGAATAGCGAATCCTAATGTGTTTTTGTCAGAAAAGTCACCTACGAGAAAAATATAATAATCATTGTCATTTTTATCGTGCTTATCCTTAAAAAAAATATCTCGACAAGTACGCATCTGACGCGTATAACTGTAAGAAGTTGGAATCGGGGAAGTAAATATTTCAGGGTTCTTTTTGTCTGAGCAATTGTACCTTAAGAAGCGGAAATCAATCTTTGAATTTTTAAACACTTCCGATAGTTCTTTGGTAACTTGATTGGATACCAATTGATTTTTTAGCGTGGAAACAAAATGAATGTTTACCGTAACT
The DNA here is from genome assembly GCA_021740085.1 of Crocinitomicaceae bacterium. Lineage (GTDB taxonomy): Bacteria > Bacteroidota > Bacteroidia > Flavobacteriales_D > Crocinitomicaceae > UBA952. The sequence continues at coordinate 5,049 of JAIPAL010000004.1, read as the reverse complement.
CGTTTAAAATTACTATTCGCAAATAAGATGGAATCAGGATCTTGGCTATATAGAAAACTTCCTAAAAATGAAAAAAGAACTAAACAACTAGTTAGTAAAAATTTCATTTAGAAGTTTTAAACGTGCATAAAATTCTTTTTGGCCAACAATTCATCCTCTGATTCACGATAATCAGGGTCGTCCACGCAGCAATCAACAGGACAAACAGCAGCGCACTGAGGTTCATCATGAAATCCAACACATTCGGTACATTTATCATGAGTGATGTAATATACATCCATATTCACTGGCGCAAATAACGTATCAGCATCTACAGAATTTCCATCTAAAGTAGTGAGTAGTCCTTTAAGAGAAGTGCCGTCAGCATATTTCCATTCGGCTCCTCCTTCATAAATTGCATTGTTTGGGCATTCTGGTTCACAAGCCCCACAATTTATACACTCATCAGTAATCGTAATTGCCATTTTTGACTTTTTTTTACAAATATAAGGAGCTTATACGAAAATGCCGTTTGAAGTTCATGAAAAAAAGAGATTAACTTTACCAAATGAATAAACATGAATTGATTAACAGTTTTAGTCGCCTTGGTGAATTAATGAACTCGCTTGGCGAAAACAAGCCCCATTCGCTTGGTCTTCCCTGTGATAATTTAAGTTATGAGCAGTTTAATTTAGCCATTGAGAGAGAAATTTTTCACAATGGTTGGTTTACTGAAGAATTAGTTCGCCTTTCTCTTTGCAACCTGGCGAATTGGCTCAACGAAAAAACACTGGAAAACTGGCTAAGCAACTACCCTATTGCTGAAACGAATAAAACTATTGCTGTAATAATGGCCGGAAATATACCATTGGTTGGATTTCATGATTTTATCTGTGTGCTATTCGCGGGTTATAAAATTCAAGTAAAACTGAGCTCTGACGACAATAGACTTTTCCGTTTTATCTACCAAGCATTGCTTGATATTGATCCCCGATTTGAAAATAAGATCCAACTAGCCGATGGTAAATTAGCTTCTTTTGACGCCGTTATTGCTACCGGAGGAAGTGCATCCCTCCTACATTTTCAATCTTACTTTTCAAAAGTGCCACACATTTTCAGGGGAAATAGAAGTTCCGTGGCCATCCTTACTGGAAAAGAAACGAATGAAGAGCTATGCGCACTCGGTGAAGATATTTTTTTATATTTCGGACGAGGATGCAGAAATGTAAGTCATTTACTACTCCCAAAAGGATTTTTATTAAATACCTTCTTTGAACAAATCATTTCCTATTCAGATGTGATCAATAACAAAAAATACGGGAACAATTACGACTACCACAAAACAATTCACCTAATGAATTTAGAGAATTTCCTTGATAACAACTTTGTACTAATGAAAGAAAGTGAAGCGCTACATGCACCAATCGGCATGATTTATTATCATTATTACGAAGATCCAGCAGAAATAACAAGCTACCTGGAAATTCATCAAGAAGAAATCCAATGCATCGTAGGAAATGATTATCAAGCTTTCGGGAGTTCCCAACAACCTCAAATTGATGATTATGCAGACAACATGAATACGATGGATTGGCTACATAATCTAGGATACAATTAGTTTCATTACCTTTGCACCTATGTCATTTTTAGCTAATAATTCGATCAAATATAAAACCCCTGATGAGATAAACATCATGCGTGAAGCAGCTCAAATTGTGAGCAGAACTTTAGGGCTCATTACAAAACACATGCATCCGGGAACCACGCCAATAAGTTTAGATAAAATGGCGGAGGCGTACATACGTTCACAAGATGCTCTTCCAGGTTTTTTAGGCTTATACGGTTGTCCAAGTACTTTACTGATTTCAGTAAATGAACAAGTAGTTCATGGCTTACCAACTGACCGACCCTTTCAAGATGGCGACATTGTTTCTGTTGATTGTGGATCTCTTTACAAAGGATATTATGGCGATCACGCTTTTACCTTTGAAATTGGGGAAGTAAAGCCAAGCGTAAAAAAACTACTAGAAGTAACCAAAGAATGCTTGTATTTAGGAATTGAGCAATGTACAACAGCAAATAGATTGGAAGATATTGGTTATGCCATTCAACAACATGCGGAAGCAAATGGTTATGGTGTGGTGCGCGATTTAGTTGGACACGGGCTAGGAAAGGCCTTGCATGAAGAACCACAAGTTCCTAATTATGGAAGAAGAGGCAGAGGAAAGCGTATTCTAGATGGATTAACCATTGCCATAGAGCCAATGATTAATATGGGTACAGAAAAAGTAGTCACCTTAGAGGATCAATGGACCATTGTTACAGCAGATGGTTTGCCAAGTGCACATTTTGAACATAATATTGCTGTGGTAGATGGCCAACCGGTTATACTTTCCACCTTTGATTTTATCTACGAGCAATTAGGTAAATAAATGGGACGTGAAGCCAAAATTGTATTTCTAAGTTTACTTACGATACTTTTGTATGGCTTTATCATCCTCCTAGAAAAGGGATTCCTTGTTCTCCCATTTCCCTTATTTGATTCGATTGTTTTCATCGTAGGTATTCGCTTTCTTTTTTGGGCGGAAGATCGAAAAACACGGGTTGTTTTAGGGCTGTTTCTTAGCGCTATACTTTTTGCTATTGCCTCGAAACCATTCATGTTAGAAATATTCATTAATGGACAAGACTTAGAAATTTTCATTGCCTCCATTTGGCCAGATGTATTTAAGTTAATACAACTTCTCCTATTAATCGTGTTTTTTGGTGCGCTGATTCGTCCGAAAAAAATGCCGGAATGGTTAAGCTTTTGTTTGCTCTTGGCTCTTCTGATTGCTAGTCAAATGCCAATGATTACTTTTCTAACATACCTACCATTCAGCGTTTTGGTAATCTATCTCTACCTTAGAAAAGCAATGCTTCCGATTTATTACCTATTTATCCTAAAAGCCTCATTTGATCTTTTGGAAGGAGTCATGATGCTTTTCAGTACATATTAAAAGGGAATTTTATTCACTGTTCCGCAGCTGAGCAAGTGCAGGAGTGAAGAGAGGACATACGCTTAAAACACTAATTAATCAAAACTTTGCACATAGATTGCTTGTGTTGTGCTTTTAGTAGCAGATGAGATGCTTAAAAAATAAACACCTGTATGCCAATTTTGAGTACTTATTGTATTTTCAATATTGTTCAAGATAACATTTGCCAATTCCCTTCCTTGACCATCTGTAACTCGAATAAATAGCTCTTCATCTTGAATTTTAAAAATCAAAGATGCATTCAAATTTATAAATTGAAAGGTGGTATGTTCTTTTATCTCCAAGGAGTTTTGCATGCATTTATCAACTGAATACACGATTAAAGGACTTGTAGTCGGCATTGGAGTTGCCGTGATATAGCTACCCATTCGCGTATAAAATTTTGTAAGCGGAACAAGTGCCGCATTTTGTGAAAGGGTGCCTATCGTTTGAAAACAATCCGAATATCCATCAGTACCTGTTTGAACAAGCCAAGCGTCTGGTTGAGTCGCATTGCCATATGCCTTAATGTGTTCTCCGGCCCAAACAATTCCCAAACTTGGATGTTCCTTGATACTCTTCCCAGTGCCAAAATGCTCATCGTATGATTTAGCCCATAAAACTGTTCCAAGGTTGTTTGTTTTTAAAAGAAAGGGCCAATCTCCTGTATAAGAAGTTTTATTGTAATGATATCCTGTGATATAAAGATTTTTTTGAGCATCTTGATAGGTAGAGCGCACAAATATTTCACTCGCTGGAAGATCCAAGGTTAATTGTTTTGACCAATTTAGAGCGCCTACCCCATCTACATTTAATAGCGTCAAGACATAATAATTGTTGACCGGATTATTCGCTACAAGCGTTAAGGATTGATCCGCTTGCTCGTACATTCCATAAATTCTACCATAATTTGCATACGATTTCGACCATAAAAGATCCCCATTACTTGTTAATTTCGATAGTATCATTCCGCTTCCATTCGATGCCGTCCCACCAACAAAAATTTCGCCATTGGCTCGTACACTTAAGGTTTGAATCAATTGTTGACCGCTTGTTGAACCAAAACTCCTTGTCCATAAGGTGTCTCCATTTAAATTCAACTTACAGATGAATGATTTTAGATTATACTGGGTATTATACACTTCCCCAGCAACAATATAATTTCCTAAATTATCAGGTTGAATATCAAACGCAATATCGTTTCCATCATTTATAGCATTTCCAAAGGAGCGCCCCCAAATTATGGTTCCACTTGGAGAAATTTTAGCAATGTACATGTCCTTTTTACAAACCCCATTGCACAATAATCCTGTACCACTTCCGATAATGATAAAATTATTATCGCTTGTTGGTATTATCTTATTTATCTCCTCAAAGTTCAATTTCATTGCCTGCAACACATTGCCCGAAGGATCTATTTTCATCCATAATCCATAATAATAAATCGTTCCACCAGCCATGCTTAGGGTTCTATCTGTTCCACCAACAGCATAACAATTTTCATTTGCATCAAAGGCAAAATCATTGAAATAATCTCTTGCCGCTACGGATGTAGTGGTATCAGAACCATAGAGACCTGTTAGTTGTCCAAATGAAGAAAGTTTAATTAAACAAGTTGCAAAAAAAAGGAAGAAATATTTCATATGCGATAATTTAGGTTCAATTTAAAATACACGAATGGCTCTAACTGACAATAAACTTGATTTATCATAATAATTACTTGGCTTACCATCAAAAAAACTAAAAAACCATGCGCTTTTATCGTTCGATTCAGTAGATGACCAATATAAACTAGGATTTACAAGCGCAGCATCTTTTGTTTCACTTAAAACACGATTTATATCATATAGGTTGCCCCATAATGCATTCAATTCTAAGATAGATGGTAAATACCAATCTTCAAATTCTTGTGTTTTATATACATCACAAATACCCGCTGCAAAATTTGTATCTCGAATAGACATCATGATAGCCGAAGTATTCGCTTGCCCATCCCATGAGTTTTCAGAACTTTCAACATCAATATCGATAGGTCCCCATTTTACTTCCGCCT
>JAIPAL010000040.1 GCA_021740085.1 Crocinitomicaceae bacterium | reverse complement strand
CGATTATCTCTTGAATCTCCGCCTGCAATAAATGTCAACGGTATTTCGGGACGATTTGGAGCAGTTCTGAAATAATATAATTGGCTTAATCCAGTGTTGTCTTTTAGTATGAAATAGTAGGTTGTGTTGGGGATAAGGTCTTTTAATCGAACAATTTTATTATTCATTCCTCTCATAGTATTGGAGGATGAGAGTTTATAACGGTGTGCAAAACGATTGATACTCGGATCAATGGTATCTAAATATAACCCTTCGAATTCCCCTTCCACTTGATCCCAAATTATACTTGCTTTTTTGGAGGCGTCATCATTAAATATAACGCGTACAAATCTTGTTTTTCCGAAGCTAAATGATGATAATACAAGAAAAGTAATGAGTATGCTTATTTTTCTGGATGGTATTTTTGATTGGAGGAGCAAAATATCGTTGATTAGTTCAATTTAGAAAGACAAAAATACGCTAGAATAGTTAATATTTGTCATACTCATCCGAAAGTTTTTTTGGAAAATTTAATGTTGTCTTGTGTACTTGTTAAATTTTTGTTTAATCTTAATTTATTGAGAAAATAAGTCCATGTGCCAACACTTCTTTCTTCATTTCCCTAAAAATTTAAATTGCTTTGATTCCACTAAGGACTTCATCTGCGAAATTGCTGCGCGATTCAGTTGGATGATTCGTTGGTGTGATGGCAAGCCTTGTTGTATAAGCAGCGCATTAATACTTTCCATATTACTCAATACCACCAATTGCTCTAAAGTGGCATGATCACGTATGTTTCCTTCTGCAGTTGGATATTGGTTTTTCCAGTGCTGTGCGGTAACTCCAAACAAGGCAACATTGAATAAATCGGCTTCATTGGCATAAATTAGAGAAGCTTGTTCTTTTGTTAAGGTGCTCGGAATCAAATTTTCTTTAATGGCATCTGTATGAATTTGATAATTTATTTTTGCGATGGTTCGTTGAACAGACCATTGAAGGTTTTTCTGATTAGCTTCTACCTCTTTAAGTCGTTGGAATTCTTTGATGAGATAAAGTTTGAATTCAATTGAAATCCAACTGGCAAATTCAAGAGCAATATCTTTGTGTGCATAGGTTCCACCATATCTGCCTGACGATGAAATTATTCCAATTGCGTTGGTGTTTTGAATCCATTTTTTTGGAGTTAAAACAAAACTATTTAGCCCTGAGTCTTTTTTAAACCCGTCGAATTCGACGGGTTTAAAATGGGGATTGTAAATTTGCTCCCAAAGACCTAAAAGCTCAATAGTATTTCTATTTCTTAACCAATTTTTTATTATGTCATCGCATTGACTTTTATTCCTAAATTTTGCAATATCCGTCAAGGAAATATATTCGTTCCCATTCCGATTTTTTAGTTGAACTGTAAGTCCATTCACTTCAATTTCTTTCTTCATATATTCTTTTTAATTAAATATACGAAAAACTAATCAAAATAAAGATTACTTTTTAATCAAATAAAACCACCTATAGCTTCGGGGAAAATTTGTTAGCTTTCACTCAAAGGAAAATTTCACTCCCGTTAAGTTGATTTTAGCACGAAAATAATACACTAGAATTGTTAATAGTTGTCTAAATTTTGCTTTCCTATGTAATTGATGATTATATGGAATGAAAATTGGTTAAATTTGACGATATGAAATTAGTGTTGTTTTCTTTTTTGTTGTTTTATTCCCTTAGCTCAACTTGCCAGGGAGTTATTCCGGTAAAAAACTTCAATAATTTTTTCATGAGTTTTAACAATGGTTTTTTTAACCAAATTGAAGTTCAGGCAATTAATGGTTATAAAGGGGGCGATGAGTTGGTTGCTTATATCGATACTCGGGGCAATCTTCGCTTATATGACGGAAAAGTACGTAAAGACATTACGAATCTAAATGTTGATTACCGCGTTTCGGATCATTTATTAGGCTATAAAATTGGCCCAACGCTCAACATGTGGGATGCAGGTAGGTTACAAACTCTTACCTATTTTGGGAGGGAATTTATGGTTATGGATAGCCTTATTGTCTTCGAAGACACACGCTTTAATACGCTGAATGTTTATTGGAATAAAACGACCACTACGCTAGCGACTGTTATGGGGGAATTATCAATTCCGTCTTCGATTGGCGAGAACATGTTGGTTTTTAAAGATAATGGGAATCTTTATAAAATATTTTGGCAGGGATTAATTTTTGAAATAGGTTCTTGGAATGGCGGTGCCATTGATTTTCAAATTGGAACGGATATTTTATGTTTTAATGATCCTACCACTCGTACTTTTGTGGCATTTCAAAATGGTCAATTTATCGATGTGCAACCTCAATTTATGCGTAAATACAAAGCGGGAAGGGGATTTATTGCCTATGAAGATTTAAATGGGAATTTGTGGATGTATAAAAATGGTCAAACGGAACAGCTTTCTAATTTCTCTCCTTCCTTTTGGGACGTCAAAGATGATTTAGTGATGTGGTCAGAAAATTCATACCTATTTGCTTATTCCAATGACCGAAAGATTGAAGTAGCGAATTTTACACCAACGGATTATTTACTAAAAAACAATATTTTGGCTTTTCGTAATATCATGGGCGGAGTTAGCGCTCTTGTTGATGGTAAAATTGAGGAAATTACAAATGTTCAAAAAGCGGAGTATGAAATTTATGGAAATTCAGTGTTAGTGAAGCTTTTTAATCAAAGTAACATCGTTTTTCAAAAAGGGCAAAAGTATACTAATTAAGGTCAATGAAACTATACGTCGCTTTTCTTCTTTCGTTTTTCATTTCACAGTCTTTTTCGCAAGTCCCTCAATTTGATAAATTAGAACAGCTGTACGACCAGCAACATTTTAAAGTGGTCTTCAGAAAATCTAACTTCTTATTGGATAATCCAACATATGATTACTCTCAACTTCCAATTTATTATAAATCGATTAGTAGTTTGCAATTGTATCGAGATGATCGATGGAGAAAAAATCATAGCGCAGCTTTTGATGAGGCGATTGCTACTTTTGAAACGATAAATAGCACAGCGAAAGGTCGGAAATTAATCTTGGCACATCAGGAAGAATTAAGTGCGCTTAAATTGGATTTAAATGCTTGGTTAGCCGATTTAACAAGAAGGAATGAGAAGGATTTAGCGTACTTTTTCGCATTAAAAATCACTGCTTTATTTAATGGAATTGAACTTTCCCCGAAAAATGATTCATACAGTTGGCAGCCTCCAAGTAGCGAACTAATCGCAAAACGAGTTTCTATAATTGAATTTGCAAGAAAACAGTTAGGTGTACCTTATGTTTGGGCAGGTGAAAGTCCTGATGGTTTTGATTGCAGTGGATTTACTTCTTTTGTTTTAGCTTCGGAAAATATTAAGGTGCCTCGCCGTGCCCAAGATCAGTACGATGCATCCGTAAAAATTAGTCCGGAAAAAGCGCAAATTGGCGATTTAGTTTTCTTCTCAAATGGGGGAGAGGTTACGCATGTTGGGATGCTTGTTTCTGAGCTTGGAAAAGAAAAAATGATGATTCATGCCAGTAGTAGTAAAGGGATTACCTTTGATAAAATTGATGGTTCTGATTATTGGGAAAAACGAATTTATGGATTCGGTTCCTTTATAAAATAAGATCAATTCTTACCTTTCCCGCGCTACACGCAGGCTGGGATTAAAAATGCGTAATCTTTCGGTTAAATACTAATTTTTCAAATACAAAACCATCTTCAAATTAAGCCAAATACCCAGCTTGCTTGTAGCGTGTGTTGGCGGTTCGTTGTTCTTTTCTGCCGTTACATTTTGTCATAAATAGACCTCGGTATTCGCTTTAATATTATCGCAATTAGTTGCCAGCGTTTTGTAACATAAGCAACCTTCTTTTTGCTAATAATTGCTTTGTAAATTTGTCTAACCGTTTTTTCAACAGGCATTACCCAAAACAATCCTTCGCCTTTTGCCATTTCAGTATCAACGAGTCCTGGCCTAATGTCAGTTACAAAAATTGGTTCTTTAAGATTTGTTACTTTCTGCCTCAGTCCTTCTAAATAATTTATTTGATAGGCTTTTGTCGCATTGTATGCAGGTGCAATTCTACTTCCACGAAGTCCGCCAACAGAACTTATTGCAACTAAATGTCCTCTCTTTTGGTGTTCAAAATAATTGAACGCCCAATTCGCAACACAAGTAAAACCTGTTACATTCGTTTCAATTGTCCGTTTTTCAATTTCATAGTCAAGTTTTTCATTTAAGTCGCCTGTTCCCGAACTTATTATTAGTAAGTCGAGTCCGCCAAGTTCAGTTGCCAACTCTTCTAACTTCTCAACCGCAATTTTGGTGTCTGTTACGTCAAATGATTTGATAAAATAAGAATTCGGATTTTCATTTTTCAATTTATTAAGTAATTCTGTTCGTCTTCCAGTTATACCAACTTTGTAATTATTGTCCGCCAACAATTTAGCAAGCCCATTTCCAATTCCCGAAGTCGCACCAATAATTATTGCTTTTTTCATTCTGTCTGTCGTTCGTTTTCTGTCGTTGTAGGCGGTACAATGACCGCCAACTCAAACCTTATATTCTTGATCAATAATTGGTTTTGGTTCACTCTCCTCACTAATTTTCTTCTTTTCTTTTTTGATCATTAGATTGCTAATAATCGAAACTATCAAGGCACAAACTCCACCAATAAGGGTTAATTTATTGGTCAAATCGGATGTGAAAGATAAGGTAATAGTTGCGCAGGATAAAAGAAAGAAAATCGATAATACAACAATGGTAAGTTTCCTTATTTTTGAATTCGTATGCCAAATTAATGCACACCAGGATGAATAGAAATTGCTAATAACTGGAAGTAATAAAAGATGGCCATACAGGTCTAGCTTATCGGGTAGTTTAACCAATAATATCGCCATGGAAATGTATATGAATATATGGATGGATGACAATAGTTTAACGAAATAATTGAGGTGCAAATAGCTGCTCCCAATAATTAAAACCGGTCCTATGGAATAAACAAGGAATTTTGGGGCGCTAATACTGGAAAATGTAATGGATTGGAAAAGCGAAAATAAAAGAATAAAAATAGCTATGATGAAAAGTAACAACCAAACATTTTTTATAAATCTCTTAAGCATACTCCCTTCTGTTTTTTTCTGTTAAACAAACAAGCGTCCAAAGCGCCCTCGCGCCAACATTAGCATCCCAATCGTCATTTTCGCCAGGACTGACCTCATTTAAATCAAAACCAATAATTTTTTTACCTGTAGCTATTAATTTGAACAACAGATAACTAATTTGTTCTAGCTCAAATCCTCCTGGAACCGGGGTGCCTGTGTTTGGACATAAGGCTGGGATTAATCCATCAATATCGAAAGATATATAGATGTTTTGTGGTAATGCATTACAGATCTCCGCCGCTTGTTGTTCCCACGTTTTACCTGAAAATGCAGCTTCTTTTAGATCCCAATCATAAAATGTGTGTATTCTCGGGTCACTTTTGGATAAAAGCACCTCCGTTTCTGAAATATCTCGAATCCCAACTTGTACTAATTTTGATAAATTAGTACAGTTTTTTAAGGCATTGAACATGATGCTGGCATGTGATTGCTCAAATCCTTCGTAGGCATCCCGAAGATCTGCATGGGCATCTATTTGTAGAATCCCAAAATCTGAATAGTTATCGTTTAGTGCCTCAATCAATCCCAATGGTGTAGAATGTTCTCCGCCAAGCACAGCAACAATTTTCCCTTGATTTAATAGTTGGGTAGACCGCTCTCGTAAGTTATCTTTTAACGCTGCATGGGCCTTATTAATATAGGTCAATTCTTCCTTGTACTTATCTTGCGCTTTCACTTCACCTTCACTTTCTAAAAGTGCTAAATAGTGATTGCTCATCTCACAACATGTGGTATTTATTTCTTGCCACTCTGATGAAATGGGAGTCATAAATACTTTTGTATCGTAAGCACGATCCAATTGCGGATGAAAAAAATCTAATTGAGTAGAGGCTGTTAATATTGCTTCCGGTCCTTTGCAGGTTCCTTTCTTGTAGGAGGCAGTAGCATCCCATGGAATAGGGATGATAACTAAAGAAGCTTCCTCTTCTGTGCATGGAAACCCAAAAATATTACCGTTGGAAATACCAACGCCATTAGGATCAAATGTTGTCATTTTTTTGAATAAGCATTAATAGCATTTCTTACCGAACCGAATTCTTTCAATAGATCGCCTGCTTCTTCATACGAAATAGTTAAAGCTTCTTGTATCATCAGTGTTCCTCGGTCAACTAGTTTATGATTGCTTAATTGCATGTCTACCATTTTATTTCCTTTCACACGGCCTAAGCGGATCATTAGACAGGTGGAGATCATGTTCAATACTAATTTTTGTGCCGTGCCGGATTTCATTCGGGTGCTACCAGTCACAAATTCAGGACCTACAATGGGTGTGATGGGAAATTGAACACAACTTGAAAGTGCAGCGCCTGGGTTGCAACAAATACCCGCGGTTAAAAGTCCGTGTTTATTCGCTTCTTCGATGGCGCCTATCACGTAAGGTGTGCTACCGGATGCCGCGATTCCAACGAGCGTATCCATGGGAGTAATGTTATAGGCTTTAAGGTCTTCCCAACCTTGATTTTTATCGTCTTCAGCAAATTCTACTGCTTTGCGAATAGCTTTATCTCCTCCAGCAATAAGACCCACTACAATTCCATGGTCAATCCCAAATGTTGGTGGACATTCACTTGCATCTACAATACCTAATCTTCCACTTGTGCCAGCTCCAATGTAAAACAGGCGTCCGTTTTGTTGCATTCGAATGATGCAGGCTTCAATAAATGCATCAATATGAGGAATTTCTTTTTCAACTGCCAGCGCTACTAATTGATCTTCTTTGTTAATATTGCTTAACAATTCAAGCGTCGATAATTTTTCTAAGTCATTGTAATTGGAACTTGTTTCCGTAATCCTTTTCATATCAAGTATGCTTTAGAATCTGTTTCATTTAACTCAATTTCTATACGATCTTTTAATGTGGTGGAAAGTCCGAGACCAAAATAATCTGCTTTTATAGGATAACGACGGTGTGTCCGATCTACTAAAACTACTGTCTTGATTGATTTAGTGGGTTGCTCTAAGAATTTCATTAAAGCGTATTGTAAGGTTTTACCAGAATTAATAACGTCATCCACTAAAATGATAAAACCATACTTTAATTTCGTTTCATCCATGCTTAATTTAATCCCTTTGGACCAGGGCTCTTCTTTGTCTATTTCGATTTCAAACACTTCCACATTTAAGGAAGAATTTTGCATGATGATTTTGCTTAGTTCTTTAGCTAAGTGATAGCCATTGCCAATAATACCACCAATGAATATATTATTTTCCTCCGAACAATTTTCAATGATTTGATGACCCAAACGAATCGTTTTTTGTTGAATCTGTTGATGATTAAGGATCACTTGCATAACGCAGAATTATTTAAGCAAAGATACAAGTTCAGAATGAATTAATGAATAGTCACTTAAATTCTATTTATTGGTTTATTTTTCAGTGAGTATTTTTTGCTGTTCTTTAACTATAGTTAATTATTGACTAATTTCGCTCTATGTCAACAGGGAGGGATTTATATCAAATAATAAAAGTTTTATCGATTCGAAAGACTTGGAATTTAGTGTTGCTGAAAGTGAGTTATGGGTGGAGTAAATTTTTTAAAAGACCCTTTATACTTGGTAGCCCTTTTAGTTTGAGTATAGAGCCCACCACTGCTTGTAACCTAGCTTGTCCTGAATGTCCGAGTGGCTTAAAACAGTTTTCACGCCCAACTGGAAAATTGGATTTGATTCTTCACCGTCAAATGTTAGCTCAGGTAAAAAAATCAGTTTTTTATATTAATTATTATTTTCAAGGGGAGCCTTTTTTACATCCTCAATTTTTGGATTTGATACGAGAAGCGAAGCTCGCAAAAATGTATACCGCAACATCTACAAATGCTCATTTTATTGATAAAGCCAAAGCGCTAGAGATTATTGATTCCGGTCTGGATAGATTGATTATTTCTGTGGATGGAATCACACAGGCGACGTATGAGCAATACCGTGTGAATGGCAGTTTATCTAAAGTGTTGGAAGCTTCTGCCTTTTTAGTGGAAGCTAAAAAGGAACGGAGGTCAGCAACGCCTTTTCTGATTTTTCAATTTTTAGCTGTCAAGCCAAATGAAGCTGAAATACCCGCAGTCTTTACGCTGGCAAAAGAAATAGGGATTGATGAGGTCCGAATTAAAACAGCTCAATTATACGATTTTAAGAACGGAAATAGTTTGATGCCAGAACAAGAAGAGTATGCGCGTTATGCCAAGCAATCCGATGGGACGTATAAATTAAAAGGTCGTCAGGGAAATCATTGTTGGCGTATGTGGTCCGGAAGTGTCTTAACCTGGGACGGAAAAGTAGTTCCTTGTTGTTTTGACAAAGATGCGTCGCATGTTCTTGGTAACATGAAAGAAAAATCCTTTGATAAAATATGGAAATCTAAGGCCTATAAACAGTTTAGATTTTCCATTCTAAAAAATCGACAGGAAATCGACATTTGCAAAAATTGCTCCGAAGGAACAAAAGTTTGGTCGTAAGACAAACTAGTAATACTGTTAATGATTTTTAAGCAAAAAAAATCCCGATTGCCTTTAGCAACCGGGATGTAAGATTTACAAATAGAGGGCTTATCGCTTAATGAATTGTTGGTTCGCTCCGTTTACGTTTAGTAAATAAATACCTTGGTTTAACATGGTAATATCTAAGTTTGTTGCATTCGATTCAATAAGTAACTTTCCTGAAAAGTCGTAAATACGCTTTAATCCTTCAGCCGAAACGTTTAAATAATCCACGGCTGGGTTTGGATAAATACTAAGAGAATTTTCTATTGCTGCAATGCCTGCAGACGAACGTACATCAAATACAATGGTTCCTGGTGAAATTCCTACGTTGAAGTTGGATAACTCGTTATTATTATCATCAAAAATGTGGATGGTTCCAAAAGAGAAAAAGTCAGTTTCACTGGTGTATAACTGACCACTAACAGGCTCTTGAGCCAGTTCATAGTAATTTAAAGAATGCCCAGCAATCGGACCATTAGTATTCATCAAGTTGATGTCATATTCAATCAAAGCAGTTTCCATCGAAATTTGATAGACCAATTTATCGTCTCTCAGCGCTGAGGTTCCGCATCCTGTTCCTACTGATTGTAAATTAAAGGTAGAATTACTCGTTCCATCTAAGGCGACTTTTGAAATAGATGCCCCAGACCAATCTTTATTATTTACAGTGTATAAGAAAGCGCCAGATTTCAATAGGTTGTCCGGATTTTTCCCGTCTATTCCAAGATCTACTTCATTCCCGTAACTTAGGTTGTTTAAATTCAATTTACCAATTATACCTTTCTCATTCCCCCATTCGTAACCGTTATTAACAGCGATGTAAGCCGAAGAGCCATCAATTACAATGTTTTGTGTAGCCCATTTTGGACCTGAAACGGTATCAATTGCTTGAATCAATGAAAGGGTGTTTGCGTTATAAACATGCAGATAGGAATCAAAACTAACTAGGTATTCGCCTCGTGTTGCAATTAATTTATCTTGATAAATTCCCAGATTACGAACACCTTGACACAAAACAGAAGCCACCTCTTGGTGTGTATTCAAATCCATTTTAAAAATCTTTGAGTCAGCAGCGACATAGTAGAAATTCCCATCGATGATGAGGTCTGATGCAAAGCGCATTCCCTCTAAGGTGTCAACTACTTGATACGTTTGATTCGCAGGATTATAACTACCAATTGTAACTGGTTCAACGATGGTATTTGTTGCGTAATCAAAATAACCCTCATTGATAATGATTGCTTGATGAACATAGTTTTGCGCCTGTACAAGCGCTGTTAGACTTAAGCTAATGGTAAGTAGTACTTTTTTCATACGTTCGGTTTTGTTAACGATTAATAAATAAATTTTGAAGAAGAAAAAAATAGGGCAGGGCATGGGTGCAAAAATCCCATATCCGAGTCCAACTTTAATCTGAAGTCTTCACTCCGCTCATGGCAAGTCTTCTGGCTCACACTAAGTTCGAATCGCCTTCCCGATTAAACAGTGGACAATGATTCGTTTTTAAAGTGCTTACAGCTGCAGTTACAGCTCCGGATTTACACCGGATTCCTTATTAATCTCTTTTTCAGAGAACCAAAGAACGGTGCAAATGTAATAAAAATTTGCTAATATAGATTTCGTCTCTTATATTCCTTTTTCATATAATGGATACGAGCTTCAATAAGGTGTGTTTTTTTTTTTTTTTTGTCTAATTTGATTTATTTGGCTATCTTCACGACTAACTTAAAATAAACTAATTATGAAATTTGGAATCAAACATCAAGAAACCTATTCGCGTGGCGAATTAATCTTAAGAACCCTTTTTGGCGTATTTTATATGGCCTTACCACATCTATTTATATTAATATTTTTACAATTATGGTCAGCCATCCTTAATTTTATTACATTTTGGATTATCTTATTCACGGGCCAATTCCCAGAAGGCATGTTTAAATTTCAATTGAATTTAAGAAAATGGAACCTGCGACTTCAGGCTAGGTTGATGAATTTATCAGATGGATATCCTGCGTTTGGATTAGAGAGTGAGGATGAAAACATCATAATTGAAATAGAAAGACCTATTGCATCCAATAGAGTGTCTGTACTATTGAGACTAATTTTCGGATTTTTCTACGTGTTAATTCCACATGTATTTTGCTTGTATTTTATGATGATTGGAATGTCATTTCTACAATTCATTGCTTTTTGGGTGGTTTTATTTACTGGAAAATTTCCTGTTGGTATGCATACTTTCATAGTGGGAGTTTTGCGTTGGCAATTTAGATTAGACGCATATATGTCTTTCATGACGGATACCTATCCTCCATTTTCAACAAAAGGGGATGAAGCTGATTTCGGACTCTCTTCAACTCCAAGTAATGCCGCTTTGGAAAGTTAGAATGAACTTTACACTTGAAAGGGCTGTCAGTTTTCTGATGGCCCTTTTTTGTTTTATTCGTCTTTTTCATTGAAGCCCCTTCCTTTTTTTAATTAAATAACTGTTAATCATATAATTAATTTTTTAATTGTCAACAATATAATTATTACCTAAAGCTAGTAGAATTAGGCATTGTATGCTTAATGTAACGATTATTGTTTAAAACTTACTCTTTGAAAATAATTGATTTATAATAAAATAGCTATATTTATAACCTAACTTAATAATTATTTAACCTTCAACTTAATCTTAATTTTATGGAAAAGAATTTACCTTTTGTAAGTGTTGCAATTGTTGACAAAACTTACAACGATCGAGTGCTCCCTTTTTTAGGAAAAATTGACAATGGCAATTTATTTAAATGGTTTGTGGTTACCTTTTGGCGACTGCTGTCTTATGGCGTTTTACTAGGCGGAATTGTTTTAACTGTTATTAAGTTATTCGGCGATTCGGGCTATTTTAAAATAGGATTTGCCAGCGGAATGACTGGTGCCGAAAAAGCAGGTTCTGCAGTTGGTTTGTTGATTGGTTTTGTGGCAAGTATTTGCCTTGCATGGGGACTATACAGCTTGATTAAAAAAAGAACTGATGAACTTGAAGCACTGGAATATGAAGGTCTTTTAGATTATTTATTTGGAAAGGTAAGCCCTCGCTCAATTACCTTAGTCGGTGAAATGTTATTCGGAGTCATTTTTTATATCGGCTTTATGCAAGTAATTGCTGCCATAGTTGGATCATCTGTTTATGCACCCTTAGCCATGGGCGGAATGGGTGAAATGACTGGAATCAATGAAATTGGTCAAAATATTCCGAATGCTGTTACACCAGGTAATTATGAGATGTTTATGGACGTTTTACTAATGGGATTAACAGGAATTGTGATGTCTTTCATTATTTTAATTGCTTTTTATATCTACAGAGAAGTGTATAATTTTGCCCTAAAAATTGTTATTGCATTATTGGCGTTTATTCCAAAATTTGCGATTCCTCTCGCAATTCGAACTAGATCTGAAAATTAATACCTTGTTATCTTAAAATTAAAAGCCTCCTTCGGGAGGTTTTTTTATGCAATCACTTTGCGTATTTCAAAACTATAGCTATATTTGCACCCGCTATTCATATGAGTTGAGTGGCTACATAAAAATTATTTAATCAAATATTGGCATGTATTTAAATCCAGAAGTAAAAAAAGGAATCTTCGCAAAACACGGTGGGACAGAAACCAACACCGGTTCAACAGAAGGTCAAGTGGCATTGTTCACTTATCGTATTAGTCATTTGACAGAACACTTGAAAAAGAATCGTAAAGATTTTGGAACGCAACGTTCTCTTCAATTATTAGTAGGGAAAAGAAGAAGTTTATTAGATTACTTAAAAAGTAAAGATATAGAGAAATACCGCGCTTTAGTAAAAGAATTAGGACTACGTCGTTAATTCATAACAAAACGCAAAATTTATTGGAGGGGACATTCGGCATCAGTCGTATGTCCTTTTTTTGTATAATAACCAAGTAAATAAATAGAAATGAATATAGGAATTAGAAAGTCAATGGTAACCGGTGGTAAAACTATCAGCGTTGAGACCGGAAAATTAGCAAAGCAATCGGATGGCGCTGTTGTCGTTCGAATGGGGGATACGATGTTGTTGGCAACTATCGTTTCTTCGCAAGAAGCAAAAGAAGGGGTAGATTTCCTTCCATTAACAGTTGATTACCGTGAAAAGTATTCGGCAGCAGGACGTTTTCCTGGTGGATTTTTCCGAAGAGAAGCAAGACCATCTGAAACAGAAATTTTAGTAATGCGTTTGGTGGATCGCGCTTTACGACCACTTTTTCCAGATGATTACCACGCTGAAGTTCAGTTAATGATTCAATTATTGTCATATGATGGCATTCATAATCCGGATGCTTTATGTGGATTTGCTGCCTCTGCTGCCATCGCTGTTTCTGACATTCCATTCAATGGCCCAATGTCTGAAGTGCGTGTTGGTCGTGTTGACGGTGAATATATATTAAATCCAACAATGGCTGAAATGGCACTTTCTGATATTGATATCGTAATTGCAGGTACCATGAAAGACATCAACATGTTGGAAGGTGAAATGCAAGAGATTTCTGAAGATGAATTAATCGAGGTGTTTAAAATTGCACACGTTGCCATTAAAGAGCAATGTCAATTTCAATTAGATCTAGCTGCTGAAATTCCAACTTCACAACCTAAGCGTACGTATTCGCATGAATCTCACGACGAAGTGGTAAAAGCGAAAGTGTATGAATTAGCTATGGAAAAATGTAAAGACGTAGCGAGAATGGGCTTGGCGAATAAGGCAAAAAGAACAGAATTGTTTGATGCCATTAAGACGGAAGTTAAAGCAAGTTTTTCAGATGAAGAATTAGCCGTAATTGGAAAATATATTTCTCCTTATTTTTCTGAAGTTAAAAAGAAAGCGGTTCGTTGGGTAATGCTAAACGATCGTAAGCGCTTGGATGGACGTCAATTTGATGAAATCCGTCCTATCTGGGCAGAAATTGATTATTTACCAATGGTTCACGGTTCTGCTGTATTTACTAGAGGTGAAACTCAATCATTAACTACCTTAACCTTAGGTGGAAAAATGGATGAGCAATTAATTGACGGTGCTACTTTTAAAGGAACAGAGCGTTTTATGTTGCATTACAATTTCCCACCGTTTTCAACGGGTGAAGCGAAACCACTTAGAGGAACTTCTCGACGTGAAATTGGACATGGTAACTTGGCCTTGCGTGCGCTTAAGCCGGTTCTTCCAGATGATAATCCTTATACAATTCGAATTGTTTCGGATATCTTAGAATCCAATGGTTCGTCTTCTATGGCAACTGTTTGTGCTGGAACTTTAGCATTAATGGATGGTGGAATTCAAATCAAAGCGCCAGTTTCTGGTATTGCAATGGGTTTAATTACGGATGAAGGTAAATTTGCTATTCTTTCTGACATTTTAGGTGATGAAGATCATTTAGGTGATATGGATTTCAAAGTGACGGGTACTGCGAAAGGTATCACCGCTTGTCAGATGGATATCAAAGTTGATGGTTTACCATACGAAGTGCTTATCCAAGCGTTGGAGCAAGCAAAAGCGGGTAGACTTCATATTCTTGATAAAATTATTGAAACAATGCCAGCGCCTAGAGCAGAATTGAAACCGCAAACACCGCGTGTTGAAATGTTTATCGTTCCAAATGACATGATTGGAGCTATTATCGGACCTGGAGGAAAAATTATTCAAGGTCTTCAAAAAGAAACGAAAACGACTATTACTATCGAAGAATTACCTACAACGGAAGGACGCGTTCAAATTCTTTCTAACAATGCGGAAGATATGAATGAAGCGGTTAGAAGAATTAAATCTATTGCTTTTCCTCCATTAGTTGAAGATGGAGCAACCTACCATGGTAAAATCAAATCTGTAAAGGATTTCGGTTGTTTCGTTGAAATACTTCCTGGTACAGATGGATTGATCCATATTTCTGAATTCTCTTGGGAGAAGGTAGCGAAAATGGAAGATGTCTGTAAAGAAGGAGACATGATTGATTTCAAAGTAATTGGTAAAGATCCAAAAACTAAGAAATGGAAATTGTCCCGAAAGGTACTTTTAGAAAGACCAGTTAGAGAAGAGGAAGCCCCTCAATCTTAGTTTCTTGTTTCTTATAAAGTTATCAACAAAGGCGGATTTTATTCGCCTTTTTTAATGTTATGGTCACATTATAATTCATGATTTAGTTAATTTTGTACAAAAAAAAATAATATGAAAAATATTCTACTTTTATCTTTCTCCTTTGTGTTCTCATTTGCGTTTGGACAATCTTTTGAACCCTTTAATTTTACAGGGTCGGTATCCTCTAATGGTTGGACAATGCACAGTGGTACTTTGGGGCAAATGCAAGTCATTACTACTCCTTCTAATGTGGGGAATAGTTTGTATTTCTCTAATCTTGAAGCATCTGCTGGCAATCGTACTACACTAGTTGCAGGAAATTCAGAAGATGTAAATAAAGCGATAGCTGGTATTACTGGATCTGGGTATTTATCTTTTTTAATTAATGTGCCAAATACGACAGGAATAAATCCCGTCGGAGATTATTTTACCGGTTTTGGAGCCACAACAGGCGCAGCTGTTACTATTTTAGGGGCAAGAACTTTTATTAAACCAGGACTTACACCCAATACCTTTCAATTAGGAATTCTAAATACGAGTGGTGGAACGGTTACAACAACTTATTCCCCAACTGAATACCCATGTGGAGTTACCGTATTTGTTGTGGTGAAATTGGTAGGTACTACTAATCCAATCCAAGCTTCTTTATGGATAAATCCAACGCCAGGAACTGCTGAACCTGTTGCTACTGTTACGAATTCTATGGGAACTGGTTTATTTGCTTCTTTTGCTTCCATATTTATGAGACAAGCTGGTACCTTAGCTTCAGGAACGGGATCTCTTGAATTGGATGAATTTCGATACGGTTCAACTTGGGCATCGGTAACGCCTTGTGCATCGCCAACTAATTATTATGCCGATTTGGATAACGATGGTTTTGGAGATCCTGCAGTAATTGTTCAAGCATGTTTACCTGCACCTGGTTATGTTACTAATAGTTCGGATTGTAACGACAATAATGCAGCAATTAATCCGAATACAATTTGGTATATTGATGCTGATAACGATGGATATGGAAATGTGGCACTTACTGCTACCGCTTGTATTCAGCCAATAGGATATGTGGCGAATAGTACCGATTGTAATGATGCGAATCCTTTGGTATTTCAAACAAGTACTTGGTACGTTGATGTGGATAATGATGGTTTTGGTAATGCAGCGACATCGATATCTAATTGCGGTCAGCCGCTTGGGTATGTTTCAAATGCTACGGATTGTAACGATAATGCCGCAGCAATAAACCCAAATGCCGCTGAAGTATTTGATGGAATTGATAATAACTGTAATGGAGTGACCGATGAAGGCTTTACGCCAGTTGCTTATTATTTGGATCAAGATGGAGATGGGGTAGGAGGCTCGACATTTGTTTTGGGTGTTACTTCTCCTGGACCAAATTACACACTTACAACAGGAGATTGCAATGACAATAATCCACTCATGTTCCCTGGAAATCCCGAAGTATGTGATCTTTTGGATAATGATTGTGATTTACTAATCAATGAAGGCTTAGTATTCGTAACGTATTTTCAAGATAGCGATGGCGATACATACGGAAATGCATCGGCTCCTTTAGTTGCTTGTTCTATTCCTGTTGGTTATGTTTTGGATAGTACCGATTGCAATGACTTAAATGTTGCTATTAATCCAGGCGCCTTGGATATTGCTGGAAACGGAATTGATGAAGATTGTAGCGGACTTGATGCGCCAATCATTCCATTAACCCTTGGTCTATATGAATTTACAGCCGCAGCTAATTGTCCTGTTACAAGTAATCTTGTAACTACTCAACCTGTTAATGCCATGTTTTCACCGTTTTCTAATTTAGGAGTTACTTGCTCGCCTACAGCGAATGTATTTAGCGCCTCAACTTGGAATCAATCCAATACAATTGATTTAAATCAATACAATGAATTTTCTATTGTTGCCGATTCTTGTTTCGGGTTGAATCTTTCTTCCGTAGCATTCAATCATCGTACAAGTGCTTCTGGAGGAAGTCCTACTTGGATACTTCGTTCAAGTTTGGATAATTTCTCAACAAATATTGGCTCCGGTTTGTCAGGAAATAATGGCAATGTTGTATTAGACGATACCGTTTTATTATCGCCTGCATTTTCAAACATTTATCAAGTTACTTTCCGTTTTTATTTAACAAATATCGGAGCAGTAGGATCAACATGGCGAGTGGATAATGTAAGTTTATACGGGAATGTCGTAGCAACGCTTCCGCAACTTTATTATGCTGATGTAGATGGTGATGGATTTGGTAATCCTTCCGCTTCCATATTATCTTGTACAGCAGTAGGAAATTATGTTTCTAATAATACGGATTGTAATGATAATGATTCCTTAATTAATCCATTAACTGTTTGGTTCGTCGATCTTGACATGGATGGTTTTGGTAATCCTAATAGCTTTGTAACTTCTTGTATTCAGCCTCCTGGTTCTTCCATAAACGGCTTGGATTGCGACGATACGAATAACCAGTTGAATTTAGTAGACATGTATTATGTGGATGCCGACGGAGATGGTTTTGGTGATGACGCTACAGGGGTAGAGCAATGCGTTCAACCAGCAAATACGGTAACTATTGGTGGTGACTGTGATGATGCTGATACTACTATTTTTCCTGGTGCAACTGAATTATGTGATGGCTTCGATAATAACTGTAACGGTGTGAGCGATGAAGGCTTAATTTTCAATACCTATTTTGTAGATGCCGATAATGACAACTTTGGAACGGGTGTTGGAGAAAGTTTGTGTGAGGATCCAGGGGTAGGTTATGTATTAGTTGGTGGAGATTGTAATGATAATAACGATGCTATTTTCCCAGATGCAACTGAAATCCTTGACAATGGAATCGATGAAAATTGCGATGGGGTGGATAATTACTTGAGTCTAGTGGATTTGAATGCAGGGGATGTGTTGTTATTCCCAAATCCAACTGCAGGTAGTTTTACACTTGAACTTCCTTTTTCGTTGGAAAATAATAAGCTACTTATTACTGACTTAAATGGGAAAATAGTTGTTGAAAATGTCTTCAGCGGCTCAAGTATTTCAGTAGACGTTTCTTCTTTAATGAATGGATGTTACATCCTTCAAATTGAAGATCAAAATCGCATAATTACAGAGCGATTTATTATTGCCAAATAGTATTCGTTTTATTGTTTAAAGGCGTAATTTAGTACTGTAATTAATTCTTTAGGTGGCTTGTTATGCCCTTTTATTTAATATCCTAGTATGAAAAAAGTCGTTCTTTTTGTTTTGTGTTTGAATATTTTCCAGTTTGTTATAGCCCAAAATACGTGGCAACAAGAGGTGAATTATAAGATAAATGTTAGTCTAAATGATGTGGACCATGTCTTATCAGCCATTGAAAAAATTGATTACATAAACAATTCACCCGATGAATTAACGAAGATCTATTTTCATCTTTGGCCAAATGCGTATCGCGATTCCAGATCTGCCCTAGCCAAACAATTATATGAAGCTGGGAATAAAGAATTGTATTATGGGGAGCAAAAAAATAGAGGTTGGATTGACTCCTTGGATTTTTATGTAGATGGTGAACAGGTAACGTGGAACTACGATAGCGAGCATCCAGATATTTGCTTTTTGCTGCTGAACAAGCCACTTTTACCTTCTGCTAGTATTTCCATCACTACGCCTTTTAAAGTAAAGATTCCTTCTGGTTCGATTTCCAGACTTGGTCACATTGAACAATCGTATCAAATCACTCAATGGTATCCAAAACCAGCTGTTTATGATAGCAATGGTTGGAATTTTATGCCTTATTTAAATCAAGGGGAGTTTTATTCGGAATATGGTTCTTTTGAAGTGAGTATTACTTTACCCCAAAATTATGTGGTGGGTGCTACCGGTGATTTACAAACACCATCTGAAAAGGATTTTTTGGATTCGCTAGCAATTAAATCGTTGGCTAATATTCCGTTAATGCTTCAGGAAAAACAAAGTATAGAGGGTACAACTAAATTCCCTGCCTCAAGTCTCGAAAAAAAGACGATCGTTTATAAGCAGGATAAAGTCCATGATTTTGCTTGGTTTGCTGATAAGCGTTTTGCGGTATTAAAAGGTGAAGTAGAATTACCAAGTTCAAAAAGAAAAGTGACATCGTGGGCAATGTTTGTGCCTCATAATACCTTGTATTGGCAAAATTCGATCGAGTATATTAATGATGGAACCTATTATTATTCCCTATGGAATGGGGATTATCCTTATAATAATGTTACAGCGATTGATGGCACAATTAGCGCTGGCGGCGGCATGGAATATCCTACGATAACTGTTATTGGTAACACGAGTTCTAAAGAAGAACTGGAAGTTGTCATCGTACATGAAGTAGGTCATAATTGGTTCTATGGAATTTTAGGTTCCAATGAGCGTGTGCATGGCTGGATGGATGAAGGGATGAATACCTTAAATGAAGTACGCTATGTACAAACTAAATATCCTGACAATACGAGGCTTTCGGACATGGTTTTAAATGGAAAATTTCATTTAAATGACTTAGATCATCATGATCAAGGGGATGTTTTTTATCGAATGGTGGCATCTTTGGCCTTGGATCAGCCGATTGAAACGCACTCCGCTGAGTTCACTTCAACGAATTACGGTGTAATCATGTATCAAAAAACAGGACTAGTTTTTTATTACTTAAAGGATTATTTAGGAGACAGTATTTTTGATCAAGCAATGCATGTTTATTTTGAAAAGTGGAAATTTAAACACCCGCAACCAAAGGATTTACAAGCAGTTTTTGAAAATTTTACAGGAAAAGATTTATCTTGGTTTTTTACAGATTTAATTCAAACAACTAATCATATTGATTATAAAATTGCAAGCGTTAGACGTGGTAAAACTGGCTCTGTGGTAAAAGTGAAAAACGTTGGACAAGTAAATGGCCCCATCGAATTAAATGTATTTAAAAACGAATTATTGATTGAATCGGTATGGTTGGAGCCTGGGAAAGAAGAAATTGGTATTGCCTCAAATCTTTCTGAAATTACACGGATTGCCATTGATGACTCAAAGGATATTCCTGAAGTCAACAGAACAAATAACAATTATTACCCCAATCGATTTTTATTTAAAAAAAGAGAACCGCTAAAATTTGAGTTCGCGTTTGGCGATAATGAAGCAACTAAAAATAGTATTTATTGGTTGCCTGCACTTGGTTGGAATGTCAACGATGGAATGATGTTGGGCTTGGCATTTCATAATCTTGGCCTTCCATTGAAACCAACGCAGTATTTTATTGCACCAATGTATTCGTTTAATGGCAAAAAAATGACGGGGATTGCGGAAAT
>JAIPAL010000039.1 GCA_021740085.1 Crocinitomicaceae bacterium | reverse complement strand
CGTTTTTTGTTTTTAAGTATTTCTTGCTGCTGTTTTTGCATTTCTTCTAATTTCAATTGAAACCTAGATTTTTTCTTTTCTTTTGGATTCGCAACTGCTTTAGCTTTACGAAGCGCCATTTTATCTTTCAATTTATCTTGATTTAGAAAGAACTTTTTGATAGCAACCATGATGAATATGGAAATCAAGGAGGAAATAAAGTAGTAGTAGCTTAATCCAGAAGAATAATTATTGAAAAAGAAAATCATCATGATAGGAAAAACATACATGATCACTTTCATATTAGGCATTCCTGGTGCGGTTGGCTGCTGAACGTTTCCACTGTTCATATAGGTGTATAATAAGGTGGTAATGGACATTAGTAAGGTGAATAAACTCACGTGATCGCCATAAAACCAGATGTTAACTCCAAAATTCCAAATAGAGTCATAAGATGATAAATCTTCAGCCCATAAAAATGGCTGCTGTCTTAATTCAAAGGCTGCAGGAAAAAATCGAAAGACTGCCAATAAGATGGGCATTTGGATTAACATTGGAACACATCCTGCGAGTGGACTAGCGCCCGATTCTTTATACAAGGCCATCATTTCGACTTGTTTTTTCATAGCATCATCCTTATTGGGGAATTTCGCATTTAAGGTGTCGATTTCAGGTTTTAATATCTTCATTTTCACCGAGGAAACAAACATTTTCCATTGTATGGGCATTAAAATTAATTTAAGGACAATAGTGAGGATCAAGATAGCCCATCCAATTCCGGAGCCAAAAGAAATGATGGTATTAAAAATTGGCTGTACGGCATATAAATTTATCCAACGAAACAAACCCCATCCAAAATTCAATATGTCCGGATAATTTTCACTCGTAGCAGAAAGAATTTCATAATCGTTTGGTCCGAAGAACCAACTAAACTTTGCTTGATTGTCTTTATTGAAAATTAAGGTTAAGTTGGAGGAGAAATCTTTTAAATGAGAGAATTGCTTTTTATCTTCCGTTTCATAGTTGGTGACGTTAATTCCTCCATTATTTTTTGAAAAACCTTTTTCGGGGCGTAAGATGGAAGAAAAATAACTTTGTTTATAGGCTACCCAATTAATTTGATCTTCTGGATTCGTAAAATCACTAGCCGTTTCACTTAAATAAGAAAAACCTTCATTCTTGTATTCATAACAGATTGTACTTACTCTCCTTTGTTCGCTGCACAATCGTTCTGTTTTTCTAAAAGCAGTTTTCCAATTTAATTTAATGTTTTTTGAAGCAGTAGCAGAAAACCCAACCAATTGAATTTCATGAGCTAGATTGAATCCTTTTTTATTCAAATCATAAACGAATTGAATAGCCTTTTTTTCATCTAATTTTAGTTCAAAGGTTATGGCTTTAGGGTCATTCTTTATTACTGAACATTGGTAATTAGCTGTAAAAATGGTTTTGTCACCCAGATCAAATACTAATTGATTGGTAGCATCTCCAGCCTTGAATAAACAAAGAGCCTCCTCTTTTTTACCAACATAATCTTTGTAAGATTGGTAGTTCTTTAAATAAACAGCGTTCACTTGACCTCCTCGATCTGTTAACTCGATACGCAATTGATCATTTTCAATGGTAAAAAGTTTTTCTTCCTTAGCAATGTTTAGAAATTCCTTTACGGGTTGAATAGCAACCTCTGCTTGCTTTATAACAGGTTTGTTTACCGTTGATCCTTTTTGTTTTTTTTGTTTAGTTTCCTGCGCTTCTTTTTTCTTTTCAGCTAATTCAATCTTGCGATTCTCCGCGTCAATATCAGCTTGTGATGGCTGGTTGTAAACCGAAAAAATAGTTAAGACTAAACCAATTAAAAATAAGCCAGTTATTGTATTTCTATCCATTATTTATTTTTTATTGTTCAAACTTGCATTAATAAAAGCCACGAAAAGTGGGTGAGGGGTGGCTACTGTACTTTTGTATTCAGGGTGAAACTGAACTCCCACAAACCATGGGTGAGAAGGAATTTCAACTACTTCTACCAAATTAGTTTTTGGATTTTTTCCGGTAGCTTTCATTCCAGCTTTTTCAAACGCTTCCAAATATGCGGAATTAAATTCATACCGATGTCTATGTCGCTCCGATATTTTATCCAAATTGTAAGCAGCAGAAATGGCAGATTTAGATTTTAACTGACATTTATATGCACCAAGACGCATGGTACCACCCATGTTAGAAATCTCTTTTTGCTCCTCCATCATAGAAATAACTGGGTGAGCGGTATCTTCGGAAATTTCTGTGGTATGCGCATCTTCTAAGCCCATTACGTTTCTGGCATATTCGATAACTGCACATTGCATGCCCAAGCAAATTCCTAAAAAGGGGATGTTATTTTCTCTAGCATACTGAACAGCTTCAATTTTACCAGCTATTCCTCGTGAGCCAAATCCAGGGGCTACCAAAATACCATCTAAACCAGCTAAGTGCTTCTTTTGATTGGACTTATTGATTTTCTCCGACTGAATCCAATGGACATTTACTTTGGTGTCATTGGCCACGCCACCATGTATTAAGGCTTCAGAAATAGATTTATATGCATCCTTTAGTTCGACGTACTTTCCTACTAATCCAATTTCTACTGTCTTACTTGGGTTTTTAAGCTTAACTAAAAAAGCATTCCAATTCGTTAAATTGGGTGCCGTCTTTTTGGGTAATCCTAATTTTTCCAATACCACAGAATCCAACTCTTCTTTTTGCATCAAGATCGGAACATCGTAGATAGACTCAGCATCTCTTGCTTCAATGACAGCATTCATAGAAACGTTGCAAAACTTGGCTATTTTCCGACGTAAATTCAAATCTAATTCATGCTCGGTTCGGCAACAAAGAATATCGGGTTGTACCCCAAGTTCTAGTAATTGTTTAACGGAGTGCTGGGTAGGTTTTGTTTTCAATTCGCCAGCTGCCGCTAAATAAGGAACGAGTGTTAAATGAATTACTATGCAATCATTTTCATACTCCCAGAGTAATTGGCGTACAGATTCTATATAAGGAAGTGATTCAATATCTCCAACTGTTCCACCTATTTCGGTGATAATAATGTCGTACTCTCCTGATTTTGCCACCAATTGAATTCGTTGTTTTATCTCATCGGTAATGTGGGGTATTACTTGAACCGTCTTTCCTAAAAACTCACCTCTGCGTTCTTTTTCTATCACAGATTGATAAATTCTTCCAGTGGTAATGTTATTGGCTTGTGAGGTTCGTACGTTCAGGAAACGCTCGTAATGTCCTAAATCTAAATCTGTTTCAGCGCCATCGTCGGTAACAAAACATTCTCCATGCTCATAGGGGTTTAATGTTCCTGGATCGATGTTGATGTATGGGTCTAACTTTTGAATGGTGACTGAATACCCTCTAGACTGAAGTAATTTCGCCAATGAAGCTGAAATTATTCCTTTTCCTAAAGAAGAAGTAACACCCCCGGTTACAAAAATATACTTGGTTGAATTTGACATTATATTGAAAATAGTAACTACGGGGATCAAAGATAATACATACTTGGGAACTTTCAGCTAAAATTTATGAACACATTATAAATGAGCTTTGAAGATTATTTTGAATCCTTAGGTATTGTAAACAGTGGTTTCGAGAGCCTCAACCACCGCGAGAGCCCCAACCACCACTATTTGTTTGGTGCCTGAGGCTCTCGAAGGCACCATTATTTGTTTGGTGCCTGAGGTTCTCGAAGGCACCGTAATTGCATTTCAATCTTCATTTTTTAAATCTCGATAAGCTATAGCTAATTCAGGTAGTTTTTCACTTTGCGAATTAATTAAAGCTTCTTTTTTTTTCCTACTCCAACCTTGCACTTGTTTTTCTCTATAAAAAGCCTCGTCAATTCGTTGAAATTCCTCATAGTAAACTAATTTAACGGGTAATCTTTTTTTAGTGTGATTTGCTCCTTCTCCATTTTGATGTTGCAAAAGTCTTAAATCTAAATTATTTGTGCTACCAGTGTAAAAGCTGCCATCCGAACATTCTAATATATACATCCATCCTCTCACAATAATTGCAAAATTGAGTTTAAAATATTTTGTACTGAGTGTTTCTCCATTTTTGAAAAGGCAAACCATTTCTTACCTAGGCTGTAGTATTTTGTTTTACATGATTTTCCGTCTTTAGAAGTTGTCATGGAATCCTTGACAACTGAGAAGTGTCTTTTAAACACACTAAATAAAATTAAAGACCCCACCATAGAATAATAAATCTCCTTTGAAGCTTACTTTGAATTCCAAGTTTTGTAAAGTTTGTTTTGCGTTGGACGGTTTTCTTCAGGCGATGTAAGCGGTTCGCAAAGTAGGAGGGAGTCATGGCATTCTTTTGGTAGTGCTTGGTACAATGCCGTACCTTCCGTTTTCCATGCAATCATTTCATCACTAACGGTTTTAAGAATTCGTGCAGGATTACCTACCACTAGACTTCTTCTAGGAATTTTCATTTTTGAAGGAACAAAAGATAGGGCGCCAATTATTGACTCTTCGCCGATAATGGCATCGTCCATTAATACTGCATTCATGCCAATTAAACAGTTTTTGCCGAGTGTGGCGCCGTGAATAATGGCACCGTGACCAACATGTGCTCCTTTATCCAAGGAAACGGTTGTCCCGGGAAACATATGTATCGTGCAATTTTCTTGAATGTTACAGCCATCTCCCACCAAAATTAGTCCCCAATCGCCACGCAATACTGCACCTGGACCGATATAAACATTTTTCCCTATGATGACATTTCCAATGACAGTAGCTTGAGGGTGTACGAAACTACTGGGATCTACCACAGGAATAAAGTCTTGAAATGAATAAATCGCCATAGATTGTTTTTTTAAGTATAAATAAATTTATTGCTAATTTTATAGCAAAGATACAAACCATGAAAATAAACAGTTCAAAAAATAATTCTACCCTCAAAAAAGGGCTTGTTTTTGCAGCAATCCTACTTTCTTTTTCTTATTTCTCTCAGCAAACAATAAATGGAACCATCGTGCATGATGGAATCGTTCGTTCCTATAAATTATATGTCCCTTCAATTTATAGTGGAAATACGGCTGTTCCATTATTGTTTAATTTTCATGGGTATACCAGTAATGCAAATGAACAAATGATTTATGGGAATTTTAGAAATATCGCTGATACGGCTAATTTTCTTGTGGTTCATCCGCAAGGAACCCTTGATGCTAACAATACTACCCATTTTAACGTGGGGTGGGGCGGCAGTTCTGTCGATGACGTAGGATTCACAGAAGCATTATTAGATTCTTTATCAGCGACTTATTCGATTGACCAAAACAGGATTTATGCTGTTGGAATGTCAAATGGAGGATTTATGAGTTTTCGACTTGCTTGTGAGTTGAGTAATAAAATAGCGGCAGTTGGTTCTGTTACAGGTTCCATGACGCCTTCCACATTGGCGAATTGTAATGCTTCGCATCCTATGCCAATTATTCAAATCCACGGAACAACTGATCCAACAGTACCTTATAATGGCTCAGCAGGGTGGACAGCATCCGTTACAAATGTCTTAAATCATTGGGCCACATTTAATAATTGTTCTGCTGTACCAACTGTTGTTAATGTGCCTAATATCAATTTACCAGACGGAAGTACCGTTGAGAAATACACCTACGAAAATGGTGCTAATTGCAGCGAAGTAGTTCATTTTAAAGTTACCAATGGGCAACACACTTGGCCAGGGAGTATTATTAATTTAGCGGGAACCAACTTTGATATCAATGCTTCGGTTGAGATTTGGAACTTTCTTTCTCAATATGATATTTTTGGATTAATCACTTGTAATCCAGCAACTGTTGAAGAACAATCTGGAGTGGAAGATTTTCAAGTATTTCCAAATCCATGTAACGAATCTATTCATGTCGATTTAAAAATCGCGGAATCATCTATTTATGAAATCTATTCTTTGTACGGCCAACTTTTGAAGTCAGGTTCAATTTCAATGAATAGCAACGAAATAGATCTTTCTAATTTTGATCCGCAAGGATACCTTCTTAAAATAGGAGGCCAATACCAGCGCTTTATAAAGTTGTAATACAAACCTTAGTATAGGAAAGCTTTATTAATGCTCAGAATATCTATTTAACATAATATTAATTATAGTACAAAAGGATAATAGTGGTTATCGTGAACCATTCTATTAATTGTTCTTAAATTTGCACGTGCAAGCATTAATCTGTGATAGTCAAACATTAAAGGAATTAGGATTTCCTACGATTATATCGTACTTAGAAAAACATGCGCTTGGACCAAGTGCCAAACAAAATATTCTAGAACTTCGTCCAACGAATAATACGAACGAACTTGCACAGAACTTAAAAGCTGTTCAGGAAATTGTTTCTCTTAAACGCTTAAATATAATTTTTCCGGCATTAGACTTTGAGGAACTAACACAGGAAATCCAATTGCTAGGGATTACTGATGCGGTATTACCCGCTGAAAGTTTTTTTAGAATTGTGAATACTTCGGTATTAATTAATGAAATCCTCCAATTTTTTGATCTAAATCCGGGTAAATACCCGCTAATTAAAGATATTTTTAAAGACTGCGTATCAACTAAGGAACTGATTAACAGTATCAATAAAGTACTTGATCGCCGAGGAATTGTCAAAGATGATGCGTCAAATGAATTAGCTCTAATTCGCCAAAAAATGAAGTCCTTAAAAGCGCAAATAAATCGAAATTTTGAGCGAGAACTTAGAAAATGGCGCAAAGAAAATATCTTGGGAGAAACCTTTGAAACCTTTATCAATGAACGCCGGGTACTCACCGTCCAATCTACTTATAAAAGAAAAGTAGCTGGAAGTTTTTTAGGATCCAGTAAAACAGGAAGCTTAAGCTATGTGGAGCCGCTAGCGAATGTCGCGCTAAATCAAGAACTTGATTGGCTTATAGACGATGAAATTAAAGAAATTCGCAAAATTTTACAGCAACTTACCAGGGAAATTAGTTATCATTTACCCCTTATAGTTGCTTATCATACAGCGCTTTGTACGTATGATTTTACAAATGCGAAAGCAAAGTTAGCCATTGAGATGAATGCGAGTCTGCCTACTATTGAAAAAACACCGCAACTTAAATGGAACAGTGCCTTCCACCCTATTCTTCGGCAAAATAATCAGCTCCTTCATAAAAAGACGCTTCCCCAAGACATTGTATTAGATAAAAATGCAAGAATCTTAGTTATTTCTGGTCCAAATGCTGGTGGAAAAAGTATTACCCTCAAAACTGTTGGTCTACTGCAGGTTATGCTGCAATCGGGTTTATTGATTCCTGTAGATTCAAGTAGTAAGGCAAGTATTTTTAATGAAATTTTATCTGATATTGGTGATAATCAATCTATTGATAATGAATTAAGTACGTATTCTTATCGCTTAAAAAGAATTAACTATTTTTTACAAATTGCCAGCAAAGAAAGTTTGTTCCTTTTAGATGAATTTGGAACGGGTTCTGATCCTGATTTAGGTGGTGCTATTGCGGAAGTTTTTTTCGAATCGCTCTACGAAAAAGAATGCTTTAGCGTAATCACTACACATTATACAAATATAAAAATTAAAGCTGGTCAACTTGAAAAAACGATGAATGGTTGTATGTTGTTTGATGTATCGTCCTTGAAACCACTATTTCAACTATCAATAGGACAACCGGGCAGTTCTTTTACCTTTGAAATAGCAAAGATTGTCGGTATAAGTGAAAAGCTTATTAAAAAAGCCAAAGATTCCTTAGGTGATAATAAAATACGCTTTGATAAGTTGCTAAGCAGCTTACAGAAAGATAAGAACGAAATTGAAAGACTCATAAGCACTAATCTCCTAACGGAGAAAAAAGCTAAAGAAACAATTGCGTATTATGAATCGATGAATGAAAAATTAACTCAGCGCCTACAAAGCTCAAATAGTTCAATTGAAGGCCAAAGCAGGCAAATTAATCTTGGCAAGAAAGTACAGGTGTTTATTGAACGATATAACCTTAAATCAAAGAAAAAAGGGGTTAATGACGAATTGATAGAGGAAATTAAGCGGATGATCATCATCGAAAAGTCGAAACAAAACTTAAAGAAAAGTGCGCAGGTCCAAACGACAAATAAAGATAGACCGCTGAGCGCCAAACAACAATTTGCACTTAAAGAATTGGATAAAATTAAGGTTGGTTCTAAAGTATCTATCGTTTCAACTAATCAAATAGGGATAGTCGATCGAATCAAAGGCGATGAAGTCTACTTGGAAATAGGCAATATTCGATTGAAGGTACAAAGATCGAAATTGTTGCTTCTTGATTAATTCCAATTAATTTTAACCAAAAAAGCGCGTGAAATGGAATTAAAAGAAACAGTTTGCTACCTTAATAGTAATGATGGAACTGGTTTGTTGGCATTTGGTGAAAAAGATAGACTCTGTGTTGATAGTATTCCTGCCTTAGATAAATTACAAGTCTTTATTGATAAGTACAAGGGCCAATACCTTTTTGGGTATTTAAGTTATGATTTGAAGAATGAAATTGAAAACTTAACTTCTTCTAATTCTGACCATTTACATTTTCCCACCTTGTTTTTTTGGGTTCCCACCCATGTGATTGGATTAGAGAATGAAAACTTTACATTCCTTCAAGGAGAAAAAACGGAGGAAAGTTTTAATTTTATTAATTACTTTTTAGAGGAAGAAACGGATCAAAATTTCCATCAATTTAATCACGAATTTATTCCGAGAACATCGAAAGAAAAATACTTAGAAACGCTTAATGAGATTAAAAAATCGATTCAGCGTGGGGATATTTATGAAACGAATTATTGCCAGGAATTCTATTGCGAAAATGTGGACATTAATTACCCTTTGGATGTGTATTTTAAACTCAATGAACTAACAAAATCACCTTTCTCTAGTTTTTTGCATTTTGATATATACTCCTTGTTTTGCGGTAGCCCTGAACGTTACATTGAAAAGAAAGGAAATCTATTAACCACCCAACCTATTAAAGGAACGGCACCTAGAAATACGGATGCCATTATTGATCAACAATTAAAAGATACCTTGCAAAACAATGAAAAAGAAAGGGCGGAAAACATCATGATTGTTGATTTGGTGCGAAATGATTTCTCTAAAATTGCTGAGTCAAAAAGCGTTAAGGTGGATGAGTTATGTGAAATTTATTCTTTTCGAAATGTGCATCAAATGATTTCCACTGTTTCTTGTATCCCAACAAAAGACACCCGATTTATTGATATTATTCGCGCTACATTTCCCATGGGATCGATGACTGGTGCCCCCAAAATAAAAGCGATGGAAATCATCGAAGAAGCGGAAGATTTTAAACGTGGCCTATATTCTGGGAGTATTGGCTATATTTCTCCCAATGGAGATTTCGATTTTAATGTTATCATCCGAAGTTTATTATACAACCATAAGAACAAATACTTATCGTGTTCGGTCGGTGGTGCCATTACCAACCAATCAATTCCTGAAGATGAGTACCAAGAGTGCCTTACTAAAGTAAAACATATTTTAGACGGCTTGCATGAATAATATAGAAAAAGTAGTACATACTGCTACGGCGCAATTCCCCGGTCATCGCTACTTATTAGCGGTAAGTGGTGGCATTGATTCCATGGTTTTGTTGGCTGTTTTTCATAAATTGAATTTACCCTTTGAAGTAGCTCATGTCAATTATCAATTGCGTGGAGATGAAAGTGAACAAGATCAAGACTTGGTTCATAAGTATTGCAGCGAAAGAGGCATTACATTTCACCTAATTAGAGCTGATTTACAGAAAAATCTCGATGAGAATGGTGGGAATTTACAAAAAGAAGCACGGAAAATACGGTATAATTTCTTTCGCAGTCTATTGGAAAACAGATCCTTAAATTGCATCGTAACCGCGCATCATCAAGATGATCAAATCGAAACATTTTGGTTAATGCTAAGTCGAAGTGCTGGTATAACTGGCTTGTCGGGAATGGAATCCTTTTCCAAAACAATTTTTCGCCCCCTTCTCCCCTGCTCCAAAATAGAAATTTTAGAATGGGCCCAATCTAATAAGGTAGAATGGCGAGAAGATCGTAGTAATTCTTCCAATAATTACCAGCGAAATGTTTGGAGAAACAAGCTTCTCCCCTATTTACAAATGGAAATTCCTACGCTGAACGATTCTGTTCACTTGTTAATGAACTATTTTAAGGAAGAAAATAATGAGCAAAAGAAAAAGGTTCAAAAATACATTGATGACATTTCAAATACATCTTTCATTACATTACGTGATTACGATCAATTAACTATTCATCAATTAGTTATATTATTCAATTATTTTAAAATACCGCTGCAATTAATTCCAGAATTAACTAAAATTCGTTTTGCTCAAAAGGGAAAAGCTCTTGTAATTCATGCTTCAGAATGCTCTTTTATACAGCTTATCAAGGAAGAGAATGGTTTTTACTTTAAGTCTATAGAAAGTAGGTCATTGGAACCCAAACTTGCTATTAGCAAGGTCGTTTCTATTCCTAAAGTATTCTCAAAGCATGAGTTATTTTTAGATCTTGAAAAAATTAGTGGTGAACTCAAGTTACGACGTTGGGAAAAAGGAGATAAAATTGATCTTATTGGAACACCAGGAAGTAAATTGGTAAGTGATATTCTCACCGATGCCAAAGTACCTAATAATGAACGATGTAATCAATTTGTCTTGATTGATGACAAACGTGTAATTGCCTGTTGGGGTTTTGCTATTGGAAGGAATTGCATTGCTACCTCCACTTCTACTTCTATAATTTCAGTTCGAAAAGGCCATTAATTTTTATACTTTATTGTTAAAAGTAGATTACTTTTTATTGTGATAATTGTTAAATTTGGCTACTTTAGCACCGATTTTAAACTCTTATAAAATGACACGATTAAAAACTTATCTGATTGCCCTAACATTCTTTATTGGATTTTTTGTTCATGCCGATGAAGGCATGTGGTTCCTTATGTTTATTGAACGTTTGAATCAACGTGACATGGAGAAAATGGGCTTGCAATTAACAGCGGAAGAAATTTATAGTATCAATCACTCTAGTCTAAAAGATGCTGTTGTTCAATTTAATGGTGGTTGTACGGCTGAAATAATTTCAAAAGACGGATTGATTTTAACAAATCATCACTGTGGATTTGGAGCGATTGCAGAATTATCAACGCCTGCAAATGACCGACTTACCAATGGCTGGTGGGCCCCTACTCGTCAAGATGAATTAAAACCAAAGTCCCTTTTTGTACGATTTTTCGTGCGAATGGATGATGTTTCAAAACGTATTCTTGGTAAGGTGAATAATGATATGACTGAGCAGGAAAGAGAAAAAATTATTAAAGAAGAAATAGCAGCAATAGAAAAAGAAAATAGTGAAAATGGGAAATTTACCGTAAGTGTCCGGTCTTTTTTTCAAGGAAATGAATATTATTATTTCGTTTATCAAGATTTTAAAGATGTCCGTTTAGTTGGTACACCTCCAAACAGCATCGGAAAATTTGGTGGAGACACTGATAATTGGGAATGGCCACGACATACTGGAGATTTCTCTATGTTCCGTGTATATGCCGATTCACTAGGAAATCCAGCAGAATTTTCAGCAACAAATGTTCCTTTACACCCAAAGCATCATTTACCTGTTAACATTAAGGGAATAGAAGAAAATGATTTTGCCATGATTTTAGGATATCCTGGAAGAACAAATCGTTGGTTGCCTGCAAGTGGAATTGATCAAAATGTTAAGTACGCTTATCCAGCTTGGGTAGAAGCATCAAAAACTGCGATGGATGCGATGAAAGTTTACATGGATAAAGACACTTCGACTCGTCTTAAATACGTTTCTAAATATGCTCAAATTGCGAATTATTGGAAAAATAGACAAGGAATGATTGATGCGCTTACCAAATTCAAGACCGCTAAATTAAAAGCAGAAAATGAGGCGAAATTCAACGAATGGGCAAATACTGAAATAAATAAGGCTAAGTATGGTAACGTAGTAGCAACAATTAACAATTATAATAAATCTACAAATGATAAAGCAAGGCATGATAACTACCTTCAAATCATGTTTAGAGGATCTAATTTTGCGATAATATCACGTTCACTAGGCGCTCAAATTGATGCGTATGAGAAGGCGGACGATTCAAAAAAAGCATCATTGTTCCCAGATCTTCAAATTGCAATTAGTGAATTCTATTCGTCAATCTCGATTCCTGTTGAGAAAGATATATTAATTCAAGGATTAAATTTATACCTTAAAAAAGCAGCTTATCCGATTGTACCATCTCTTATTTTGGCTGCTGCGCCGAATAACAATGATTTGACTCAGCACATCGTTACACTTTTTAAAAATAGTGTTTTTCAATCACAGGACACCTTGATGGCGTATCTGGCAAATAGAAATGGAAAGTCAATTTCGGATGATCCAATAATGAGTCTTTCAACGAATATGATTGCTCATCTAAATGCAAGAACAGAAGAATCTTTCAAGTTACAGAATGAATACAATAAAGCATACCGTTTATTGGTAGAAGGAATGAGAGAATCTGGTCTTTCTCCTATTTCATATCCTGACGCAAATAGTACGCTTCGATTAAGTTATGGTAAAGTGAGTGCTTTACCTAAGGATAAACGAAATGATGCCAAAGTAAATTATTACACAACCTTGCAAGGCGCTATTAATAAATACAAGCCAAACGACGAGGAATTTGATTTACCAAAGCGATTAATGGAATTGAATGCAGCCAAAGATTTTGGAGAATATGCTGATAAAGATGGGTACATGCCAGTAAACTTCTTAACCAACAATGACATT
This sequence comes from Crocinitomicaceae bacterium, assembly GCA_021740085.1. GTDB lineage: Bacteria > Bacteroidota > Bacteroidia > Flavobacteriales_D > Crocinitomicaceae > UBA952. The sequence goes on along the minus strand of JAIPAL010000039.1, from coordinate 7,593 downwards.
ACCGGAGGAAACTCAGGATCTCCAGTATTAAATGGTAAAGGAGAATTAATCGGATTGGCTTTCGACGGAAACATTGAAGCGATGGCAGGCGATGTTATTTTTGACCCAAAACTTCAAAAAACTATCAATGTGGATATTCGTTACGTACTATTTATAATTGATAAATACGCAGGTGCGAAACACATTGTTGATGAAATGACAATCATTCGTTAAATCAAAAGTCTTAAATAAACTAAAAAAACGCTTAACGGCGTTTTTTTAGTTTAAAGCACTTCCTAGAACGTTTAAGTGAAACAAGGCCTCCCCTATTTCCTTTTGTTTCAAATTGATGTTTATAACGGCTTCTCCTATTTTGTCTAATAGAACAAAATTAATGGCGCTCCCATTATTTTTCTTATCGTTTTTCATTATTTCAAGAACATCTTTGATCTCTTCATCCGTTAATTGAATCATTGGAAAATTACGCACGATAACTGCTTCTATTTCCTTGTATTCTTCCTGAGTGATTTTCTTCTTTTTTAAAGAAAGATACGCTTCTGCACAAATGCCCAACGCAACTGCATGACCATGAGCAATGGGAGTAGAACTTAAAAAATGAGATTCCAAGGCATGACCAATCGTATGGCCAAAGTTTAATTTCATGCGAACATTTTGTTCCTTTGGATCCGCCTTTACGATGTCTAACTTCACCTTTATAGTTCTGTAAATGAGTTTCTCATCCATTAATTCAACGTCTGATTTGACAACAATTAGATCTTTCCATAGTTTTGCATCCGCAATAAGTCCATGCTTTAACATTTCAGCATACCCATTGTAAAATTCTCGTTCTGGCAAAGTGTGTAAAAAAGAGACATCTATGAAAATATGAGATGGATTATTAAAAACACCGAGTTGATTTTTAAAACCAGCTAAATCAACGCCATTTTTTCCACCAATGCTAGCATCTACCATGCCTAATAAAGATGTTGGAATATGAATAAAATTCATGCCTCTTTTAAAAATAGAAGCAATAAATCCTCCCATATCAGTCACAATACCTCCTCCTAAATTGATTATTAAATCCTTTCTTGAGAAATTAAATTCCGTGAAAGTTTCCCATACTTGAAAACAAACCTCCATCACTTTATTCTCCTCGCCTTCTGGCAGCAAAATTATTTCTGCATTTGCTAAGGCAGAAAAGTTGGTCATTAAAAATTCCAAACAGTAATCATGTGTATTTTCATCAACAATAATGATAATATTAGCCTTCGAATACAAATCGATTACATTCGCAAAACTCGATAGCGTGATATCACCAATCTCGATTTGTGAAGCTAATGACTGGATAATTTTCATGTTTTTATTTTGAAATCAAAAATACAATTTAACTAGTCAGCTACCCTGAGAATCACGCTAATAATTTGATATTTATTGATTTGTTTTAAATCAAGTCATTTCAAAATTTGTTTAATCTACTTATTTCCAATATATTTACTATTAAATTTAAGTTATTATTATGAAAAAATATCTTTTAATAAGCATTTTACTCCTATCTTTTTCTTCGTTTTCTCAATATAAATATTTTGTTGATTATCGGAAATTGGCAGACAGTTTGGAGAAAGTTTATCAAATTCCAGCCTGTGTTATTCTTAGTGTGGCATATATCGAATCAGGAGGTGGAACAAGCAATATCGCCAAAAAATTACACAATCATTTTGGAATTCGAGGTAAAAATGATGTTGCGATTTCAGGGTACAAAAGTGGCTACCGCTATTACCCAACAATCAGAGATTCATATGTTGGCTTTTGTAAATTAGTGGCATCGAAACCATATTACGCTACCATGAAAGGCTCAAAAGACCACGAGAAATGGCTGAAATCAATCGCAGCTTGCGGTTATGCTAAAGATGCCAATCTGTGGAGCTCAACCATATACAAGGTGCTAAAGAAAAATTGCCAATAAATTCAGGGGATTTTAATTTTTTGACCTGATCGAATAATCGAATTTTTTGTCAAACGATTTAATTTTAATATTTTTTCGGTGCTCACATGATATTTTTGAGCAATTTTTGATATCGTATCGCCATTCTTAACAATATATACCTTCCCTTTAACTGGCTTTACAACGGGCTTCTTAATGACAGGATTCGTGATTACTTCTACTGGAATGGGGGTGTTATTTATCACTGGAACAATCACTTTCAATATATCTGATTTTAGTTGGGTAATATCAACTGTAGCAACAGGGTAGTTCTTATTATAACTTTCTAATAAGGCAAGTGAAAACATTTTTCCTTGTAATGCATAACCTGCAGCATTAAAATGTAATTTATCATCAAGCGTTAATTTACTCTTGTACCAATTAGTTAAGGATCCCCATCCCCCCATCGCTTTGTTTAAATCAAAAATCGATACATCCTGATTCTTGGCAAGTTTTATAAGCTGATTATTGACATTTACTTGACTAGGTGGAATTTTTCCTTGACTTCGTGTATCTGGAGCTGTAGTAATAATAATAGCCGTTGATGGGAAAATTTTGTTAAGTGTACTAATAAAATCATTAATAGAATTAAAGTATTTTACTGTGTCAATATTGCCGTATGCTTCATTTGTTCCAAATGAAAACACCAGTATGTCAGGAGATAAGTGGTCAAGTTGTTCTACGATAAGATCAGCATTATTTATCAGATGTGTAAATTGAGCTCCAACAACTCCACAATGATGATAATTTATCCCAAGTGGCGCTGGTTTAAGCAATTCAAAACCATAAAAAGAAAAATCAGAGCTGGTAGAATTTTCTGCGATTAAAGAGAGGTCAAAACCACTAATTTCCTCCTTCGATGAATAAGTTCTTATCCCCCACCCGCTTTTAAATTTCAAATCTTCTTTCTCAATAAATTTGCTATTTAAATGGAAATCGGTCGCCGCTGACTTCATCCCGTACCAAATCTTTAAACCATTCGCTCCTTTATCCTTAAAATTTTCTGTAAACTGAAAACTTAATGAAGCATCTTTGGTTATGGTTGATAATTCATAACCAGCAAAACCAACCTTATTGCTAACATCAGGCTTCAATATATGACTGTATGTCCAAATACCATTGCTTGTTGATTGTAAACCCTTGGGCCCCCAACTTTTACAGAGCGAATAAGGAAAATAGACGCCATGACCCGCATCGCCGAATTCCTCTTGTAGCACTCGACGAATTTCACCGCTAAAATAATCTCCTTGAATATGGCTGTCTCCAAAATGAACAATCGTAAAAACAGAATCGTTAGCAGTGCGTAAAGTCGTTGGATTAGCCACTATCTGGTGCAATTTCATCATGGCACTATCTAATTTTTTCGATTGGTTGAGAATAACAAAATCATATTGATTGAAAGCAGTAAAATGAATTAAAGTCAATAGGAAAAACAATACTGTTGCTTTCATAGTTAAAATTGAAGATAAATAAATGGGTGTGGCAATTGATCCTTAAATTGTATAATTAATTGAAGGACAATAAGGAACAAAAACACCCATGAAATAGCCGGTAATTTCATTATTTTATCGTTTAAATACACTTTAAGTTGGCGAGGCATAAAAACAATGCCCCCAGAAATAAGCAATAAAAGAATTAATTCAGGTCGTTCCATTGCGAAACTGTATAGTTGCATGAAATTAGTCTTGGTGAAAAGTATGGTTAAACTTTGAATGGCATAATCAAATGAACTTGCTCTTAAAAAAAACCACCCAAAACTCACAAAATGGAAGGTGATTAAAACCGCAATTATTGAAAAAACCTTGCTTTTTGATTGCATAGGAACATATTTCAAATAAACTTTATGAATTACTAAGGCAACTCCGTGAAATAGGCCTAGCATAATAAAACGCTTTTCCATCCCATGCCAAAGGCCTCCTAAAACCATAATAAAAATAAGTAAGGTGTAGCTTGAAATTAATTTTCCCTTATTTCCACCCATTGGAATATAAATATAATCCTTAAACCAATTACTAATTGAAATATGCCATTTTCTCCAAAATGACGTTATGTTTCTTGCTAAATAAGGACTGTCAAAATTCTCTTTAATTCGGAATCCAAGTAAATGCGCCATGCCGATCGCAATGTCAGCATAGCCTGATAAATCAAAATAAAGTTGAAAACTAAAAGCATACATGGAAATAAAATGTTCTAAACCTGTATGATTTATAGGACTCTCATTAATTAATGATACATAAGTACCTAAATAGTCGGCTATTAATAATTTTTTTATTAATCCCGTTGTTATTCGCATCATACTCTCTTTATAAGTCGCGCTGTTTAGTATCGTGGGAGCACTTAACTGAGGTATAAAGTCATTTGCGCGAATAATTGGTCCTGCAATAATGTGTGGAAAAAAGGTCATGTAAAAAGCATAATCGGTAATACTTTTGACAGGTGGCACATCACGGCGATAGACATCTACAAGGTAGCTAATGGATTGAAAAGTATAGAAAGAGATACCAACAGGAAGAAACCAATCATTTAAACTAAAATTAGTTCCTAAATACTCATTTGAATTATGGATAATGGTAGATGAATACTTAAAATATAAAAGAAATGATAAACTATAAATTAATGAGAGGCATAAAAGTATTTTTTTCTTAGTCCCCTCCTTCTTTTCAATTAATTTAGCCAATAGAAAATCGCTACAAATGAGGCAGGCAAAAACCAAAAGGAAGGGGCCACTCGACTTGTAATAAAAAAATAAGCTAAAGGCCAATACATAAATAGTTCGCCATTTAATTTCTTTACTTAAGAGAGCATAACCGAATAAAAAAAAGCCAAACAGGAATATAAAACTAAAATCAGATAATAGCAATGGTGCTTGCAACGAATAACTGGTGGCATAGATTAATTGATCCCAAGAAATACCTGTAATGAAATTAATAGCCACGATATTTAGATGCGTTTAAACTAATTATTTTTGATTTAATTCCTTGCTTTCGCTTTATTGGTTCATTCATTTGCAAGGGGTATTTTGCACTTGTTGAAACCCATGATGCAATGGTATCCATCCACATTCTATAGCCCTCTGTATTCGGATGCCGGTTATCACTTCCTTTGGGTAAATTTAAATCTTTCGAAGAGAAGAATGTTCCTGGTAAAGCGGATGTAAAAAAAGCATTATTAATTCCATAATCTTTCACATAATTGGCAGGACCAATCCATGAATACCTGATACCTTCTAATTTCTTTGCTAATGCCATGGCGGCTTTTTTCCTTTTGGCAATATCTTTCGCGTATAATTCATTTAAGCCAACAACAAGGAAAATATAAGTCGGTTTATATTTCTTTATTATCTGGGTAACCGTGTCAGCATAAGCAAAATTTAAGATAGTTGCCGAATTCCAAACGAAACTTGCCACTAACTTATGGCCATTTTGTATGCAATAATCATTCAATTGTTTACACAAGCCCCCGCATTCTGAATCGCCCATAATGAGGACGCGTTCCTCTGAATTTTGACTAATAAATTGCTCAAATTTAGAGGTGTCTACAATAAAATTAGCAGAATCTTTCTGGGTAACTATTTTTAGTGAATCTTCTTTTAATTGTTGTTTCTTTTCTTCATTAATTTTAGCTAAATATGTTTTCTTTACATCACTTGGTTTTTTCTTTTCATTGGCAATGAGACCTTCTTCCATCAAAAACTTTTTCAAAGTAATTCCACCAATTTTTAACGTATGTCCTAAATAATTATAGGTAAAAATTAGCAGAAGGGGAACAATTAAACTGAGAGCAGAAAAGAAAATGGGAGACTTGTTATTTTTCAAAAACATACTATTTGTGAGGAGTAAAAATAACTACTTTCTGATCTAAAACAAAATCATTTGGATTTTAGGCTCATTTATGTTGCTTTAATGTATTGATTATGTTATGAATTTTCAAAAAAAAAACTATTTTTGCAATCTAAATACAAACCATGTTAGAAAATTTATCTGTCGATACGCTAAAAGAGAGTTTTAAGACCAATAAAAAATTGAAATTAATTACTTACATCATTGGTGGGGCGATAATTACTATATTGCTATTTTTTTTATACCGTCAATTTTTCTGGAAACCTAGTAACGAGAAGTCAAAAGATGGGTATTGGCTAGCACAAAATTATATCGCTAAAGATTCAACGGATAAAGCAATAGCAGTCTTGGTTCCTTTTGTTAAGAAATATGATGGTAAAAGTGGTGGCGAATTAGGTCAGTACCTTCTTGCTACTCAATACATGAAGAAAGGTGAATTTAAAAAAGCTTTAAAGAATTTAGAAGGTGTTTCTGTGAATGACACCTACATTTCTATCATGTGCATAGGATTACAAGGTGATTGCAAATCTGAATTAAAAAAATACAAAGAAGCAATTGATCTTTACGTTCAAGCTGCTGATGCTGACAATAATGATTTAACAACTCCCATGTATTTGTTTAAAGCAGGTGGTTGTGCAGAGCAAATAAATAAGTTTGAGCAAGCAACAGAACTTTACACAAGAATAAAAAATGAATATCCTGCCTTTGCAGGTAAAAAAACAATTGATAAATATATTTCTAGGGTTTCGAGTAATAAGGCAAAGTAATGGCCACGAAAGGAATTAATTTATCTTCATATAACAAGGAATTTGTTCCTAATGGTGCCGGTTTTAGAATCGGCATTGTTGTTTCTAGTTGGAACGAACATATCACAATGAAACTCTTGGAAGGTGCTAATCAAGCACTTCTTGAAAATGGGGTGCTAGAGGCTGATATTACCATTAAATTTGTTCCAGGTGCATTTGAACTACCACTTGGCGCTCAACTTTTACTTGAATCAGTTGATTTAGATGGTGTAATTGCTATTGGAACTGTCATTCAAGGCGAGACGAAGCATTTCGATTTTGTCTGTGCCGGAACAACGCAAGGATTAATGGACGTGATGCTAAAACATAGTAAACCAGTTGCATTTTGCGTGCTTACGGATCAAAATGAACAACAATCAATTGATCGTTCCGGTGGGATTCATGGAAATAAAGGGATTGAATGCGCCATTGCCTGTTTGAAAATGATAGCATTTAAATAAGAACAATCGAAAAATAAGATGCTATGACATTAATTAAATCAATTTCTGGTATTCGTGGTACAATCGGTGGCCGTGTTAATGATGGTTTAACGCCAATTGATGCGGTGAAATTCGCCGCTGCTTATGGTACATGGCTCATTAATAGATCGGCTGATCAAAAAATAAAAGTGGTCATTGGAAGAGATGCTCGAATTTCTGGACCCATGATTTCTGATTTGGTGGTAGCTACTTTAATCGGTTTAGGAATCGATGTTATTAATCTAGGGCTTTCAACTACTCCTACCGTTGAAATTGCCGTGCCACTAGAAAATGCGAACGGTGGAATAATTCTTACAGCTAGCCATAATCCAAAACAATGGAATGCACTAAAATTACTGAACGAAAAAGGTGAATTCATCTCTAGTAAAGATGGAGAAGAAGTACTTCATATTGCTGAAAATGAATTGTTTGATTTTTGCGATGTAGATTCAATTGGAAAGGTTACTCATAACGATTCTTATCTACAGAAACATATTGATGCCATTTTGGCTTTACCGCTTGTAAATGCG
>JAIPAL010000038.1 GCA_021740085.1 Crocinitomicaceae bacterium | reverse complement strand
TTAGCCATCTTTTAGCAGTAGGATTATCCCAACGAATTAATTCGTCGCAAACTTTCAGCAACCATGATTGACCGTAAGGAAATTCAAAAAAACCATCTTCATGTGTTTGAAGGTATTCTAATTCTTTGAGAATATTTTCAGCATTAAAACTCAATTCCAACTTAGCATTTAGTTCACTTGCTTCAGGAATGGAAGGGTAATTTTTCAAGATCTTAATCATTGCCCAATGATTGTGGACAGCAGAATGCCAATCAAAACAACCATAAAATGAAGGCCAAAGATCAGATGGTCCCCTTTCTTCACCTTTAACACGAAGAGCCTTATAAAAATAATGCGGCGCTGGCTTATTGGCACAGTCTAAAGATAACTTAGCAAAGTAAGATGCTCCATCATTGGAAAGCATGTAGCGACCATCGTCTAGTTTAGAAACCAAAGACGCTTGAGTTTTTGCCGAAAAAATAAAGGCAAGTGAAAAAAAAGTTAGTAGTATTTTCATTTTTTAGCTACTTCAGGGGATTTCTTAAAACCGTTTTTTGCAATAGACATTGTTTCTTTTCCTATTCCAATAATTGAAACCATGTTAAGAGGAAATTCTAAAAGAACATGCGTAAAACTAAGGAAGAATAAAAAACTTAAACCTAATGCATAGTTGTACGCATATAAACCGCAAGCTGCAAGCCAAATAATAAGTACCGCAGCAAAACGAATCTTAGGGACCTTATGCCAACGAATGACCTCCGTTTTACTAAACCAATTTAGGTAATGGTACATGTACGCAAAAGCAATAAAACGCATAAGCATAATGCCAAAAGTGGAGAAAAATACACTTGACCAGTAATAATCTTTCGTGTTAATCGGAATGGCCATCTTCATAGGAATTGGCTTCATATAATATTCATTATCTGGATTTGGTACAATAAAATTTTCGTTTAGCTTATTTTTTAAAGAATCAGTTATTCTAATTTTTTCAGCAGCCGGGAATTGATTATTGGCTGATTTCTTATTGACAATAGAATCCAAGTATTGCTTATTAGTTAGATACGGGTCTTTGGTCAATTTAAAATGATCCATAATACTAACATTAGTATAAAAGAACCCATCACCACCAGCATAGTATGCTTCTTTTCCGTATGAAGAAATATAATTTGTTTTTGGTTTAACTGGTACTACAAAAATTAAAATAATCGGTAAAATAATAAAAGCACCAACAGACATAAGTCCTGTTTTACTTCTGGACTTCAAGGCACCAAATAACATAAATAATCCAGTAAATACATACACGTGAATTAATGTTGGAAGTAAAGATGTCAGGGCAAATACTGTCGTGCTACTTTGATTCATCTCTTTATTATCCTCGCTAAACCATCCAGAAATAAATATAAATAAGAATAGAATACTAAATATTTTGACTGGTAAATTTTTAACGAAAGCAAAGAGCAAAGAACTAAACAAAGCAAGAACAAGTAATTTATCGAATAAACCTAATTCAACAAACGTGTTATAAAATTCCATATCAAAGCCAGCATCTTTAGCAAAAGCAGCGTAAGACAAGGCAATACCTATAAGTAAAAGAGGAATGAAATCGTATTTTCCCTTAGTGAAATATTGACGATCATGCAGCCAACTAATTTCTGTTAAATAATGTAAGGGACCAAGAAAAGCATAAGCCAATAAAAATGTTTCAAAAGGAAAATAGTAGGCCAGAACCATGGTGACCAACATTAAACCAATGTTCAGGTAATTAATTTTATCATCCTTAAGCATAACAACAATTTAGATACAAAGTTATTGAAAAAACATTCCTTATTCATTATAGTTCGCAGAATAATAACTTATTCGAATCCTTTTTCTTTACCTTTTTCTTTGATGCTTTTACTCATTGCTGTTCCGAAGTCATCTTTTTTGCCAGATTCGATTAATTTAGATTTTTCTTTCGCAATAAAATCATCTCTTTTTAATGCTAATTGTACAATTTCTGCTTGAATCGTGCTTCTTTCAATAGTTTTATCTGCAATATATTTTTTAATATCTTCATCAGACTTACCTTTTAATTCAGCAGGCATTTCCTCTCCCTTCAAGTCTAAAATTCTGGTGGAATCTGCACGATAGGCATCGACTATATCCCAAGAAGCATTGTTGTAACTTCCTTTAGATTTCACAATTGCCCTTTCAGATGCGACACTTATGTTTTGATTAAGAGCATTCTTATCTTCGTTTAATTGGCTTTCCTTTTTGAGATTACCAGAAAAACCATAACTAATATAGGTGCCATTCAATGTTTGGTTTAATCGAAAAATCTCGTCGTCATAAGGCGTAGCGATAGACGTGATTTTATCATTCGAATTTATATTAAAATAGGCGCCATTTGAACATGTTGCGCCATCTTTCCAAAATTCTCTGACACCTTGTTGATAATCGCCACAATAGATAGTATTTACGATTACATCTTTTTTAAGGATTTCATTACATACCTCTTTATAACTAACTGGACCTTGATTGAAGGGTTCATTACCCGCGATATAGATAAGTTTTAAGTCCTTAGGATCATTTGACCAATTCAATTGTTGCAATGATTTCTGGATGGCCGCACCGCAATATTCTTCGCCTCCATTGGTCCTAATGCCAAAAAGTTTTGAGGAAATAAGGTCTAAATCTGTCGTGAAATTAGTTTGCATTCGCACATAATTATCAAGGGATGAGATACCAGCATTTCCATAATCATACATTGCTATCTCAAGAACTGGCGTTGTTCCTTGGTATCTTAAACCACTGGCATCATTAACAATGGCCCAAATTTTTGATTTTGCCTGATCCAACAAGCCATCCATACTATTTGAAGCATCAAAAAGAATAACCAATTGAATTTTTCTATTTTGCTGAGCTTGTGCAACAAGAGAAAAGGAAATTAATACGATAAGAAGAGTTAGATTTTTCATAAACGAACGATTAAAGGTTTTGCTTCCATACAGACAAGCGCTAAAAAAGTTCAATCGTTAAAAATACTTATCGAAAATACGACAAGGCCACCTCGTACCCTTTCAGACCAAAACCAAAAACGCAACCAACACATACCGGCGACAACAGTGAATCATGGCGAAAAGACTCTCTATTGGTAATATTCGAAATATGTACTTCAACTACAGGAAGAGAGATGGCAGCAATGCAATCGCGCAAGGCAATACTTGTATGCGTGTAGGCTCCTGCGTTAAGAATTACTCCCTCACAATTCGTGTTTTGAAGGCAATTAATCAATTCACCTTCCACATTCGAATGATAATATTCCAATTCAAAACCAATCGTTGATTTTAACGTAAGAAAATAATCCGCGAATGATTGATTTCCATAAATCGATGTTTCGCGTGTCCCTATTAAATTTAAATTTGGACCATTAACAATTAAAATTTTCATGTTTGTCTAGTTGGAGCCGAAATATTAAAGAATTTGTTTCATACCTAAAGATCGAAAAAGGATTAGCCGAAAATTCTATTTTCGCTTACCAAAACGATGTGGCTAAATTACAAGATTTTAGCATTGAAATAGGAAAAAATGCAGAACAAATAAGCTATCAAGACTTAAAATTATTTATTGCTGCCTTATATGACTTAGGACTCAGTGCACGAACACAGGCAAGAATAATTTCAGGAATCAAGCAATTTTATGGCTATTTATTGTTAGAAAATTACATTTCCATAGATCCAAGCGAATTATTAGACCAACCAAAAGTTGGAAGAAAATTACCAGAAGTGCTCACTATTGAAGAAATTGATCAATTAATTGGTGCGATTGACATGAGTAAAACAGAGGCGCATCGCAACAAAGCAATTATCGAAACCTTATATAGTTGTGGTTTACGTGTCTCCGAATTGGTGAATCTTCGGTTTTCAGATTTATTCTTTGAAGAAGGATTTGTGAGGGTAATTGGTAAAGGAAACAAAGAAAGACTCGTACCTGTATCATCCAGTGTAGAAAAAGAAATATCGATTTATAATGATCATATTCGACGGCATCAGCTAATTAAAAAAGGAAACGAAAACGTTGTCTTTTTGAACCGTCGAGGCGCCAAACTAACAAGAGTTATGATATTCATCATCATCAAAGATTTAGCAGAACGAATCGGATTAAATAGATCTATTTCGCCACATACATTCCGCCATTCCTTTGCCACCCATTTATTAGAGGGCGGTGCCAACCTTCGGGCCATACAAGAAATGCTTGGACACGAATCAATTACCACCACAGAAATCTATACACATCTTGATCAACGCTATTTAAAAGAAGCGATACTTTCGTTTCACCCAAGAAATGCGGAATAATTAATAAGAAAGAATGGATTCTATCGCTTTGAGTAAGCGATCTTGGGGTAAAAATTGCTTTTCGAGATCCACGGCAAAAGGTACCGGAGTATCCATAGAACCAATACGACCAACAGGTGCATCAAGAAATTCAAAACAATTCTCCATGATTAGTGCTGAGATTTCACCCCCAATTCCACCTAACAAACAATCTTCGTGTAAAACGATTACCCTGCCTGTTTTCTTAACCGCCGAATAAATAGTTTCAGTATCCAAGGGTAACAAGGTTCGTAAATCAACAATTTCAGCTGACTTTTCTGGAAAAGATTCCATGGCCTCGAACGCCCAATTTACACCTGCACCATAGGTAATAATCGTTAAGTCATCGCCATGATTAAGTACCATAGCTTTTCCTAATTCGAGTGTATAATAATCAGTTGGAACATTTCCTTTTACGCTTCGATAAAGCATTTTATGTTCAAAAAACAAAACAGGATTTGGGTCTTCAATTGCCGCATTAAGCAAACCTTTAGCATCATAAGGAGAAGAAGGATAAACAATTTTTAATCCTGGCGTATGGAAAAACCAAGCTTCATTACTTTGCGAATGAAAAGGCCCTGCCGCTGAACCAGCTCCTGTAGGCATTCTAATAACGACATCCGCATTTTGTCCCCAACGCCAATGAATCTTTGCAAGATTATTAATGATTTGATTGAATCCACAAGTAACAAAATCAGCAAATTGCATTTCAACAACTGCTTTCATACCAGCGATTGATAAACCTAGCGCAGCTCCAACAATGGCAGATTCACATAATGGCGTGTTCCTTATGCGGTCTTTTCCAAATTCTTCAACAAATCCCTCGGTAACTTTAAACGCCCCACCATATTCTGCAATATCTTGTCCCATTATTAGTAACGATGGGTAACGTTTCAATGATTGTCTAAGTCCATCCTGAATAGCATCGATAAATCGTATCTCCTCGCTAGCATCACTCGGTGACTTAGGAACAAAAGAGTGCGCTGCATAAACATCATTTAATTCAACCAAAACATCCGGCAAAATGGCTGGTTGCTTATTTGCCCAGTCAAAAGCATCTTGAATTTGCGACTTAATATCCGCTTTTAAAGATGCCTCGTAATCGTCCGTTAGTACACCTGTTGTCTTTAAAAATCGCTCGTAATTAGTTATTGGATCTAATTTAGACCATTCATCTTGAAGTCCTTCAGGATAGTATTTGGTCCCAGAAGCTTCTTCGTGTCCTCGCATTCTAAACGTCATTAATTCCAGGAGAACCGGTTTCGGATCTATTCTTATTTCATCGTTAATCAAACGAACGGCACGGATAACATCCAATATATTATTTCCATCAACTTGGATTGCTTTCATTCCATAACCAATCCCTTTATCAATAAACTGCTTACATCTAAATTGCTCACTTGAAGGAGTAGATAAACCCCAGGAATTGTTTTCCACACAAAAGATAACAGGAAGATCCCAAACAGAAGCGACATTCAAGGCCTCATGAAAATCACCTTCAGAAGCACCACCATCACCTGTAAAAACTAAGGTAGATTTCTTTTCACCACGAATTTTGTGTGCCAAAGCGATTCCATCAGCGATGCCTAATTGAGGTCCTAAGTGGGAAATCATCCCAATAATCTTGTATTCTTGCGTTCCAAAATGAAAAGATCGATCTCTTCCTTTAGTGAATCCGTCTGCTTTCCCTTGAAATTGCGCAAATAATCGTTTAAGAGGAATATCGCGTGAAGTAAAAACGCCTAAATTTCTATGCATCGGAAGAATATATTCATCCTTATCCATTGCATAACAAGTACCAACAGAAATTCCTTCTTGGCCCCAACCTGAGAACCATTTAGTAATCTTTCCTTGACGAAGAAGAATTAGCATTTTTTCTTCATTCAAACGGGGGGTAATTAGTTTTTGATAGATTGTGAGTAACTCAGCAGATTCAAAACCTGCAGCATCAAATTCTATGGTATTTTTTTTCAAAATTTTTGTGAATTATTTGTCTGTAAAATTATTGAAAATACTAGTGCAAATTCCTAATTGAATAATTTTTTAGTCGGAGGAAAATTAATAAAAAAAAAGCCCAATAAAATTGAGCTTTTTTTTTTAAAAATCTTCAAGGAACAATGCTATTAAACCAATCCTTGATCAATCATAGAATCAGCTACTTTAACAAAACCTGCAATATTGGCTCCTTTTACATAATCTACAAATCCATCTGCACCCGTACCATATTGAACACAAGCATTATGAATAGAAACCATAATTCCGTGTAGTTTTTGGTCTACTTCTTCCGCGGTCCAAGATAGACGTAACGAATTTTGAGACATTTCTAAACCTGAAGTTGCTACCCCACCAGCATTGGATGCTTTACCTGGCGCAAATAATATTTTAGCAGAAAGAAACGCTGTAACTGCTTCTGGCGTTGATGGCATATTAGCTCCTTCAGCTACACAAATACAACCGTTTGAAAGCAATGTTTTCGCTTCTTCTCCATTTAACTCATTTTGAGTTGCACATGGAAGAGCAATGTCAACTTTAACTTCCCAAGGACGTTTTCCTTCAATAAATTTAGCACTTGGATACTTAACTGCATATTCAGAAATTCTTCCACGTTTCACATTCTTCAATTCCATAATGAAGGCAAGTTTTGAAGCATCAATTCCATCTGCATCATAAATATAGCCTTGTGAATCAGAAAGCGTTACCACTTTTGCACCTAATTCAGTTGCTTTTTCACACGCGTATTGAGCAACATTTCCTGATCCAGAAACAGCGACCACTTTTCCTTGAAAAGAATCGTTCTTTGTTGCTAACATTTCTTTAGCGAAATATACTGTTCCATAACCAGTAGCTTCTGGACGAATTAAAGACCCACCCCAATTACGAGCTTTACCAGTTAGAACACCCGTAAATTCATTACGAATTCTTTTGTATTGTCCAAACATGTAACCTATCTCACGACCTCCAACACCAATATCTCCGGCAGGAACATCCGTATCTGGGCCAATATGTCTAGATAGTTCAGTCATAAATGACTGACAAAATTTCATTACTTCATTATCTGATTTACCTTTAGGATCAAAATCAGACCCACCTTTACCACCTCCCATCGGAAGCGTTGTAAGTGAGTTTTTAAATACTTGTTCAAAACCTAAAAACTTCAAAATTGATAAGTTAACAGATGGATGAAAACGCAAACCACCTTTATATGGCCCAATTGCTGAGTTAAATTCAACTCTATAACCACGATTTACTTGAATTTCTCCCTTATCATCTAACCAAGGCACACGGAAAAGAATGGTTCTTTCTGGTTCCACGATTCGTTCTAAGATCTTAGCTAATTTGTACTTAGGATGTTCTTCCATAAATGGAATAACTGCCTCAGCTACTTCATGAACAGCTTGAAGAAATTCTGTTTCATGAGAATTCTTTGCCTTTACAGCTATCATGAAATCTTCGATTTGTTTTTGATACATAATATACGAAATGTTAGTTAGTAAATTTGACTTTATTTTTGGCAAATGTAATAAGTTTTTTTAGCCCAATGACCAATAATTATTAACAAAATATAATTTTTGAAAGTAAGGTATGAATAAGAATTATTGAAGAAATAATAACATGTTACTATTTTAGCTATTTTTAATTAACTTTGGATAGTTATTTTGGCAACCAATAGCTTAGTATTTCGTAATGAAAATGAATTTAGAATATAAAATATGATCAAAACTTTATACACTCAAACACATACTTTACTTTTAGTTATTTTATCCGTCTTTGCTTTTAATGCAAATGCTCAAGTTCAATTGTGTTTAGGGCAAGATGCAACAGTATGTCCAGGACAATCGGTAGTGATTACTAATTGCAATGCTGGTGGTGGTAACCCAGTTGCAGGTTTATACTTAAACGCTCCTTCGCAAGTAAATTTATCAGATGATTCATGGTCAGGTTCTGTGAACATTGGCTTCCCATTTAGTTTTTATGGTAGCAATTATTCAAATTGTGTAATTGGTTCTAATGGATTAATTTCTTTTAATCTTGCGAATGCAAACGGTTATTGTCCTTGGTCTTTAGGTGGTGTTGGTACCTTGCCAAATCCAGGTTTTGCTGCGGCAAAGAACACGATTATGTTAACTTATCAGGATATTAATCCATCTTTAGGAGGACAGATCCAATATCAAACAATCGGCACCGCTCCCAACAGACGTTTTGTTGTCTTATATAAAAACATCTTCATGTTTAGTTGCACCTCACAATGTAATTACATGGCAATTATTTTATACGAAACGACTAACGTATTTGAACTTCATATCGGAAACAAGCCCCAATGTAATGGTTGGAACGGTGGATTAGCGATACAAGGATCTGAAAACAACCCTGGTAATTTAGCACACATTACACCAGGCAGAAACAACTCTCAATGGGGAGCGAACCAAGATGGAAGACGTTTTACACCTACTGCTCCAAATAATACCGCTTCCTACACCATGGGTCAAATTCCTTACATAACTGTAACAAGTCCTGGTACTAATTTTTTATGGGCCAATACACTTGGACAAACATTTCCTTACAATAACGGCGTGTTGAACGTTCCAGTCGTTCCACCGGGAACAACAGGATATTATTTATCCGCTTCTGCATGCAACACTAACATAGGTTCAATTACCCTAGATACAACATGGCTTACAAGTGCAAACGGGATTGTGACCGCAACTGCGCTTCCTGACGTTTGCACCCAAGGAATTGGATCTGTTACCGCTACACCTGGTCCGAATTCACCTGCACCATATACTTTCAATTGGACGCCCATAAATGCCAACACACAAACCGTCGGGAATCTACTTGCTGGAAACTACACGGTTAATATGATTGATGGAAATGGATGTACAGCTACTGCAACCGTTGCGGTTGGTGATACACCAGCAGCTTATAATAGTACTTCCACTTTGGTCTCCTGCGCTGGTGGGAATGACGGCACGGCAACTGCTAATATGGTACCATCATCTGGTAACATTACTTATTTATGGAACAATGGCCAAACAACACAAACGGCAGTTGGACTTACGGCTGGATCCTATACCTGTCAAGTAAGTTCCTCCTCCGGGTGTTCAGGAACTACAACAGTGGTTGTTACAGAAATACCACCAATGATTTTATCCATTCAAAACCAAGTAGATGCTAGTTGTAATTCTGTTAACAACGGATCGGCAACTATAGGAGTTCAACAAGGGACTGGACCCTTCTTCTTTGATTGGGACAATTCAATTTCAACGATCAACACTGCAAATGATTTAGGGGCAGGGTTAACTTCCATTACTGTTACAGACGCAAACGGCTGTATCGATACCATTTCAGTTTTTATCAATGAGCCCTCTCCTTTGAGTATTGCGGTTATTACACCTGACACCATGATTTGCCCAGAGGCCTCTATTACTTTGAGCGCTGTGGGTACAGGAGGTTCATCTCCTTATATTTATACTTGGACAGAAAATGGAACGTATAATAATGTAGGATCTTCGATAACAGTAGACCCTGCAAATACAAATACCACCTATTGTTTAACCCTTTCCGAGCAATGCGGTTCACCAACGACACAAGCTTGTCTAGTAGTGACATTTCCTACGCCTATTCAACCTAATGTTGTTCCAGATATTCCAATTGCTTGTATGCCTGGTACGTTTACATTTATGAATACCTCTGTGAATGGAAATGAAATAGCCTCTACACAATATGATTTTTCGAATGGAGACAGTTTTACTGTACCAGACTTGCAAGATGTGACGAATTCATTCCCCATGCCAGGACTTTATAGCGTTACTATGACCACTACTTCAATTTATGGCTGTGTTTATACAGGTTCCGTTTCAAATATTGTGGAAGTAACCCCATTACCTACGGCTGATTTCATGCTTTCTAAAAATCCAGCAACATGGTTTGAAACAGAGATACAAGTAAACGATAATTCATTAGGAAATATCTCAACTTGGGAGTGGGAAAGTTTAGGTTCTACCTCCATTATTTCAAGTGGTCCAAATGCAATAATTACTTATCCGGAAGGTGTTGTTGGAGAGTATGATATCATGCTAACAGTAACTACGGCCCAAGGGTGTTCTGATTCCATTATCCTTGAATTAGAAATAATTCCTGACATCGTATTTTATGCTCCTAATACATTTACACCAGATGACGATGAGCACAACCAAACATGGAAATTATATGTTGAGGGAATCGATCAGCAAAGTTTCGAATTGATGATTTATAATCGATGGGGAGAAGTTGTTTGGGAAACCCATGATACCAAAGGAGAATGGGATGGCACCTATGGAGGAAAAGCGATACTACCTGGTGTATATAATTGGGTTGCCATGTACAAATTACGTGACACCGACGGGAAGAAAACCCTCAATGGATTCGTACAAGTTTTACGATAATACTAACTAAATTACTACCATGAAATTCTTCCTATTTTTCTCGTGCGCCTTACTTATGTACTCTTGTGACGTTCTTTCTCAGATGCCAAAATTACCCAAAGTAACAGGCAACTTACCGATTAACGCACCAGCCACCAATAGCTTAACAAACGACGAAGTTATTTCCGGATTAAAAGAAGCGTTGAGTGTTGGAATCAAAAATTCAGTGTCATTAACATCAGTTCTAGATGGTTTTCTTGGTAATCCCGCCATACGCTTACCTTTTCCTCCAGATGCGATAAAAGTAAAAGAAAAAGCATTAAATCTTGGTTTAAGTGGTCAAGTTGAAAAATTTGAAACCACCTTAAACCGTGCAGCGGAAGAAGCAACAAAAGAGGCTATGCCCATTTTTATAGATGCTATAAAAAATATGAGTGTTCAAGATGGCTTTGCTATTTTAAAAGGAGGGAATGGCGCTGCGACAAAATTTCTTAAAGATCAAACGATTTCGAAATTAGTAATTGCCTTTACACCAAAGGTGAAAGAAGCAACTTCCAAGGTAAAACTGACCGAATATTGGAATCCAATCATTACAAAATACAATGCGATCACTATGGGTGAAGATCTAAATCCTGATTTAGATGCCTATATAACTCAAAAAGCAATTGAAGGATTATTCATCATGGTTGCAAAAGAAGAGGATAAAATTAGACTAGATCCTGCTGCAAGAGTGTCCGATCTTTTATCTAAAGTATTTGGCAGCTTAAAATAACATTGTGAAATACTTTCCACCCACAGAATTAGCTTTAAATGCAAAAGGAGAAGTTTACCATTTAGGATTACTACCTGAGCAACTTGCTGGAAAAATTATTTTAGTAGGAGATCAAGATCGCGTCGCGATGGTTTCATCTTTCTTTGACAACATCGAATTCACAAGTAAACATAGAGAATTTGTTTGTCAAACTGGCACCTACAAAGGAAAAAGAATAAGCGCCTTATCAACAGGTATTGGCACAGATAACATCGACATAACCCTCAACGAACTAGATGCCTTAGTAAATATTGATTTAAAAACACGCACAGAAAAAACGGAGAAAGTTCAATTAGAACTTGTTCGAATTGGCACCTGTGGAATTTTACAATCAAGTATTCCATTACATTCTCATATCATCAGTGATTATGCATTCGGATTAGATAACGTAGCTCATTTTTACGATATTGAATTCAGTGAAAAGGAACGATTTTTAGCCTCCGAATTAACTAATTTTATTGGCTTGCCACCTACCATTCAACCCTATGCCGTTGCTGCAGATGAAACACTAAGTTTTCGCCTACAAACAGCTGACACATTTTCTGGAATTACCGTAACTAGTTCGGGGTTTTATGGTCCACAGGGGCGTGAATTAAGAATTCCAACGAGAACCGCAGACATTCAATTAAAGCTGGGAGAATTTAACATGAACGGATTATTGGTATGTAATTTCGAAATGGAAAGTTCGGCCTTATTTTCATTAGGAAAAGCCTTAGGTCATCGTTGTGCTACGATATGTTTAGGTGTAGCAAATCGGCCAAAACAAGTATTTTCAGAAGGATATTCTAAGGAAATGTTTGCTTTAATTGAGAATGTACTAAATCAAATTTAGCAATTAGTTTTTCACGTACTTATCAATAGTCACATGGAGATTTAGGCCTCGAAGATCTTGGCCTTTAGCAACAATATTACCTTCTCCATCTATTAAGAAAGCGGAAGGAATTGAATTTACGCCATAACTTTCAGAAGCAACGCCATCAATATCAAGACCGTGAGAATTCCAGCTTAAGTGATCCGCATTTATGGCATTTATCCAAGCTTTGGAATCTTTATCTAACGAAACGCTAAAAACTTCAAATCCCTTGCCGTTTGTAAACTTTTTCTTGTGATATTTTTCATACGCTTCCACCACATTCGGACTTTCTTTTCGACAAGGTCCACACCAAGATGCCCAAAAATCTATCAGTACCAATTTTCCTTTTAAATCGGACAACTTAATACTTTTTCCTTTCGGGGATAGTAGTGAGATTTCGGGTGCTTTAGCAAGAGGTGAAGTTGTTTTGTCCTCTTCAAAGCAAAAGGCCACACAGAAAAGGCCTATGAGTAAAGCCACTAAAAAAAGTTTATTGAATTTCATCATCCTATCCTTGTTATATCAGCACCAATATTTCGAAGTCTGATTTCAATATCTTGGTAACCACGGTCAATTTGTTCGATATTATGAATGACACTTTTTCCTTCTGCAGATAGCGCCGCAATTAATAAAGAAACACCAGCACGAATATCGGGAGAAGTCATGCTTATTCCTTTTAGCGAATGCTCTCTATTCATTCCAATAACAGTTGCTCTATGTGGGTCACAAAGAATAATTTGCGCTCCCATATCGATTAATTTATCTACAAAGAATAATCTTGATTCAAACATTTTTTGATGGATCAGCACCGAACCTTTTGCTTGCGTTGCCACGACTAAAATAATAGATAATAAATCGGGTGTAAATCCTGGCCAAGGGGCATCATAAATAGTTAAAATCGAACCATCAATAAACGTATCGATTTCGTAATTTTCTTGAGCTGGCACGAAGATATCATCTCCTCGACGTTCCAATTTAATGCCTAACCTTCTAAATACATTTGGAATGACTCCTAAATTTTCCCAGCTAACATCTTTAATGGTAATTTCAGATTTAGTCATTGCAGCCAAGCCGATAAAACTACCAATTTCAATCATATCCGGCAAGATCCGGTGGAAGCAACCATTTAATTCTTTTACCCCCTCGATATGAAGCATATTGGAGGCAATTCCCTCAATTTTAGCACCCATTGAATTCAACATTTTACATAATTGTTGAATATAAGGCTCACAAGCCGCATTATAAAAAGTTGTTTTTCCTTCAGCAAGTACCGCTGCCATCAAAATATTAGCCGTACCAGTAACAGACGCTTCATCCAAATGAATAAAAGTCCCTTTCAATTTTTTAGCTTCAACCGAATAAAAATGTTCCCCGGCATCATAATTAAACTTAGCGCCAAGCAACGTAAAACCTTCAAAATGGGTGTCTAATCTTCTACGACCAATTTTATCACCCCCAGGCTTAGGAATAAATCCACGACCGAATCTAGCTAAAAGTGGCCCCACAATCATAATTGAACCCCTTAAAGAAGAAGCACGCTTTTTAAAATCTTCGCTTCCTAGATAGTCAAAATTAATTTCTTTTGCCTGAAAAATATACGTGCCTTTTTCTACCTTTTCTACCTTCACACCCATTGCCTGAAGTAAGGAAATAAGTTTATTCACATCAATGATGTCAGGCAAATTGGAAATCGTTACTTTTTCGGAGGTCAGTAAAGGGGCACATAACACTTGAAGTGCTTCATTTTTTGCTCCTTGAGGAATTAACTCTCCTTTTAGGGGTTTGCCACCTATAATTTCAAATGATGCCATATCTTATTTTTTAATAAATTTCTTTTTTTGCTTATGCTTAAAGTTATTCGGTTTCACGAATTTCTTATTTAATCCCATTTCTCTAAGAAGTGTGCTTGTACTCACTAATTCATCTGGATTTTCGAGGATAAGTTCTCCGTTAGATAAGTCTTTCAAATGATCGGCGATGACATTATTTTCAACTGCATCATTGTTGTGAGCAAGATAAAGTTTTTTCATAAAATTAGCCATTGAATTCTTCAAGAATTCTTTTTCTTTTTCATCTGTAATCGATTTGGCATCAGTTAAAATCTGCTGCGTATATTTACCATAATGTCCAAAACGGATTTGCCCTTTAGGATAGCCCATAATTTGAGGCTTTTCCATCAATGCTTCAGGAAGAGGTATTTCATAAGGTGAATCAACCTCCAATTTAAAATCAGACATAACAAAAAGGTGGGTCCAAAGTTTGTGACGATAATCATCCACATCCCTTAAATGCGGGTTCAATTGCCCCATCACTTCAATGATAGCGAGAGACGCACGATTACGTTCTTTTCTATCTACGATTTCCATGGCATGGGATATCATATTTTGCACATTTCGACCATATTCAGGAAGAATTAGCTTACCTCTTGTTGTATTGTATTCCATAATTAATTTTTATTTTCTAATAACTCACCCAACGCATTTTGGTAAATCGCTTTCGCCTCACTAATAAAACCAAAATGTTCTTCATCCACTTGCATCTTTCCTTTTGTCACATGACCAAGTAGTGTAATATTAACATTTTGAGTTAGCATGAATTCAATAAATTGAGCTTCCATTTCTTCCGCCATGGTAACAACAACTCGCCCCTGCCCTTCTCCAAATAAGAAAGCATCTTCGCGAATTTCAGCATCTGTTAAAATATCAAAGCCAAGATCCGATGGAATTGACATTTCCACCAAGGTAACATATAGTCCACCATCGGAGACATCATGTGCCGCATTAATCAATTTATTTTTAATTAATTCTTGTATTGATTTCTGCATATCGAACTCCTTCTCTAAATCAAAATAAGGAGCTGGTGATTCCTTTATTCCAAGATAGCTAGCCAAATATTCAGAAGAGGAGATATCATTTTTATATTCTCCAATTAAAAATATCAGGTCCCCCTTCTTTTTAAAGTCTAGGGTCATCAAATTATCAGTAGTAGGAACCAAGCCAATCATTCCGATAGTAGGGGTTGGAAAAACCGGTAACTCTTTCCCGTTGATATTAGATTGATTATAGAAAGAAACATTTCCACCCGTTACAGGTGTTTCAAACTTAAGACATGCCGCACTCATTCCTTTAATCGCACCAACAAACTGCCAATAGCACTCTGGGTTGTAAGGATTACCAAAATTCAGGCAATTAGTAACAGCCGAAGGAATTCCACCCGAACATACTATATTTCTCGCTGCCTCAGAAACAGCAATCATGGTGCCCACTTCTGGATCAGCATTAACAAATCGTGAATTACAATCTACGGTCATGCTGAGTCCAATGTCCGTTCCTTTAATAAAAACCACACCAGCATCCGAAGGCTTATTCGTTGTCATCGTAGCGGTACCTACCATTGAATCATATTGTTCATAGATCCATCTTTTAGAGGCAATATTTGGAAGTCCAAGCAGTGCAAAACCAACATCTTTGAGTGAGGCTGGTTCTTCGATAGAATCGATGTTAAATTTTTTATATTCTTGGTAATAAGCTGGTTCAGAATAATCTCGTTTATATTGTGGGGCTCCACCACCCAGCACCAAGGATTCAGCTGGTACATCACCCACCAATTGGCCATCCATGTAATAACAAATACGACCAGTATCAGTTACATGTCCAATTTCTTCGGCATGTAAATCCCATTTATCGAATATATTTTTGACCGTTTGCTCCTCTCCTTTTTTAACTACCACAAGCATTCTTTCTTGCGATTCGGACAAAAGAATTTCGTATGGGAGCATGTTTTGTTGTCTAGTTGGCACTTTATCAAGATAAATCTCCATGCCAACATTTCCAGCAGCAGACATTTCACAGGTTGAGCAAGTAATTCCAGCGGCCCCCATGTCTTGCATACCAACAATTGCATTGGTATTAGCGAGTTCCATTGTAGCTTCAAGCAACAATTTTTCCATAAACGGATCACCAACTTGCACAGAAGGCAAATCATTTGCTGAATCTTCCGTGATATCTTTTGAAGCAAATGCCGCTCCTGCAATGCCATCTTTTCCGGTGGCAGAGCCTACGATAAAGACCGGATTACCCGGACCTTTAGCCGTAGCAGAAATTACTTTTTTAGTATCAATTATTCCTGCTGAGAAAGCATTTACAAGAGGATTCGTATTGTAGCATTCATCAAAAAACACCTCACCACCAACGATTGGAATTCCAAAAGCATTTCCATAATCGCCGATTCCTTTCACCACACCTTTCACCAACCACTTTGTTTTTTCTTCTTTAACATCTCCAAAACGCAAGGAATTAAGTTGAGCAATTGGTCTAGCACCCATCGTAAAAATATCACGGTTAATTCCCCCAACACCTGTGGCGGCACCTTGATAAGGTTCTAAAGCACTTGGATGATTGTGAGATTCAATTTTAAAAACGACACCTAAACCTCCACCAATATCAACTAATCCAGCATTTTCTTCACCTGCTTTCACTAACATATGAGGGCCATCTTTTGGTAATGTTTTAAGCCAAAGAATAGAATTCTTGTAGGAACAATGCTCTGACCACATAACCGAATAAATGGCAGTTTCTGTAAAATTAGGTGTTCGTCCTAGAATCCCTTTTATCATTTCAAACTCATCCGCTCGCAAACCTAATTCAATGGCTTGTTCAAGAGTAGCTTCTAATTCCAAAGTATGTTTCATAAATAATGTTAGCGATACAAAAGTAGAAAATATATTATCTAATCGAAGAATAAGCGTGGGTGTTTAGAGAGATTTTATAAACACTTAATACACGTTATTATCGTAAAATTAAGAATTAAAAAGTTAAAAAAAAACATATCCCCTAAAGGATTGCCATTAATCAACTTCAACAAATAAATGATGATGAAAATTTAAAATATGGAGCGGCTCACTTTCCTTCAAACATCGCATGCCAAATGATCCGTTAAGACTTGAAAATTAAGCAGTAACGTAATCTGTTAAATAGTCAAAATCAGGCATTAGTTCCCCTTTTGTATTAGTTTGTGAACCCCTTTCAATAATGCGATCGGGGTCATCACCAAGCAATAAAGGAATAACATGCTTTATCAATTGATTCCCAAAATCTTCTGAGGCATCACGGGGCAATTCGCAAGGTAAATTATCCACTGCCATCACCGCTATTGCGTTCGGATCCATAAAATCAACTTCCAGCCCTGATACTGGGTTGTACCCATATATTGGGTCAGACATCTTCGATGCACGAATGGTACTTGCAATTGGTCCTGCTACATCACAAGAAATATCAGCAATTACTTTTACCCGACAATTTGGCGCTAAAAAATCCGATTGAAGAATTATTTTTGGTGAGCGACTATCCCAAAAATGACAAGGGATGTACATATCACAAAGCGGTAGATATTGGCTAAACGTTGATTTAAAATTTTCTGGGTTTTTGTAAAACTGATCTTTAACAAAGGGCTCATCTGCGGAATGTGCATAGTAATCATGGCTCTCCAAATGAGTATAAATTGCTTGATCCGTTTTCACACCTAAAAATTCACTTGGTGTCACTTCTTTGATCGGAAGTAATTTTAATATTTCTATTGCTCCATGTCCTACCCTTCCAAAACCAGTCAACACGATTCTGAAATCACTAGGCAAATCAACTTTTTTCAATTCCTGTTCTACTTCCATACGATTACTACAAGCGTTGGCAGGTTTCAGGTGGTAACGACCACTCTTTAATCCGTAGGTAAGAAAAGCATTGTAACAACCAACAATTCCAGCATAGCGACCAAAGCCAACTAATCTATTGTGATTAAGATCACGGATAACCTCATAATCTACCAAATGCACTTTTTTAGCTAAGATACTTTTTAGCAAATCCCTATTATAAGGCTGTTTTTTAATGGTATGAGAAAAAAAGAAAAATTGCTTGTTTGGAATCAAGGCATTAATTGGTACCTCTTTCACACCAAAAATAATATCACAATCCTCCAAATTTTCCACCACTTCAATTCCTGCTTGCAAATAGTCTTCGTCTTTATACGTCCGAATTGGGCTAGATTGAACAAGTATTTTAATTTGCGGATACATTTTCTGTATTGCGTTACATTGTAAAGGAGTAAATGGCACTCTAAAATCTGGAGGAGTTTTACCCTCACGAATAATTCCTAATCGAATAATTTTCATACTAACACTTAAAGATTAAGAAATTGGTTCATTCAGGAGATATTCATCTATAAATTCACGGATACACCCATGACCTCCTTTTTTAGCTAGAATTATGTGCGATAACGATTTCACACTATTAACAGCATCCGAAGGACAAACAGCTAAACCCACTTGTTTCATAATGGGAATATCATTAACATCATCACCAATTATTGCCACCTGTTCCATGGATATATTTAATTCAAGACACCAAGCCTCGAGGATTTCAAGTTTTGGTTCACGGCCTACATGACAATGCTTAATTCCGAGCATTTCAGCACGTTTTTGAACCATTGAATTAGTAAAACCTGAGGAGATAATACCGACCATAAAACCACTTTTGGTTAAATGGAGAATCCCCATTCCATCTTTGGTATTGTATTTTTTAGATTGATCGCCATTTTCAGACATGTACATGCCGCCATCCGTCATTACGCCATCAACATCAAGCACTAACAATTTAATGGCATCGATTTTCTTTTGAAGAAACGAAGTTTTATACAAGGGTTTGAAGAGTAAGGCCAACAAGTCGATTTCATATTCATCACAAATAGCTTCTAGATCAAAAATAGATAATTCATGTACCTCATCCACCTCCAAATCGCTTAGAAATACATTGAAATCGATACCATGTTTTGAGCAAAGCCCTTTAATATTTTGTTCTAATTGCATATTAAACCATTTTATATCCTACACTTTCCGCGACTTTTTGAAGATCACGGTACAACTGCTCAAATTGCAGATAATTTAATTGCTGAGAAGCGTCTGACAAGGCCACTTTAGGATTCGGATGAGTTTCTATGAGTAAGCCATCAATTCCCATTGCAACACATGCTTTAGCAAGAACCGGTACCCCGTAAGCATACCCAATTGCATGCGATGGATCTAGGATTATTGGCAAATTGGTATACTCTTGAAGCCATGCTACACCACATAAATCTAAGGTAAAGCGAGTTCCAGTTTCAAAGGTTCGAATTCCACGCTCGCACAATACCACATTTTCATTTCCACCAGAAAGAACAAATTCAGCCGCCTGCACAAATTCCTGCAAAGTCGTTCCAAAACCACGTTTTATTAAAACAGGTTTATTCGTTTTTGAGCAAGCGCGTAAAATACCTTGATCATACATTGCTTTTGCACCGACCTGAATAATATCAGTATACTCAATTATTTCATCAATATGGGTGGCGTCACGCGCTTCAGTGATGACATTCAACCCAAATTCCTCCCGCATTTTAGCTAATAATTTCAAGCCTTCCAAGCCTAAACCTTGAAAAGAATACGGACTTGTTCTAGGCTTATAACAACCGCCTCTCAAGGTACTTAATCCCAGATTAACTAACAATTCAGCTGAAGACCGAATTTGTTCTTCTGATTCAACAGAACAGGGACCACCAATTAATACCGTTTGATTCGTGGAACCACCAATGGTAACATTACCAAATTTGACACTTCGTTTATCCGCTTGATACGCTTTGGATGCTAATTGCATATCATTGGCAAAAACCCAAGTTTTCTCCGAAAATCCTTCCAAGCAGTTGGGTAATTCTTTAATTCCGGATCCCGTAATTAAAACCTCGTGTTCATTAGAAATATGAAAAGCATTGGATTCGCTAGCAAGCGCCGCTGCCTTTTCTCTCGAAACATTATTTTTAAGTTGTATTATCATAATTCTCCTTTAATAAGGTGTGCAAAGTTAACAATTCCAAGCACCTCACGATTAGCGCCAATAATAGGGAGGTACATAATTGGAAAAGGACATTTTTTAATGTATTGAAGCATTTCCACGACACTAAAATCAGCATTTAATGTTTTAGGACTACGATTAATAAAATCAGCTGAAGTAATGGATTGGGGTTGATCAATTTTACGTAGTAAAGCTTTACGAATATCGGCACTCGAAACTATTCCCACCAAACTTTTATCCTCATCAATTACCAAACAAAAACCCAAATTACCTGTCTCAACAGTTTCTAGAATTAATTTCGTAGAACAATTCTGCAACATCACAAAAGGAGCTTCAGTTAAGGGAGTCATAAAATCTGACACC
>JAIPAL010000037.1 GCA_021740085.1 Crocinitomicaceae bacterium | reverse complement strand
TTACTTGCACAAATTGCAATTCGTGGAACGCTGAATACAGGCGGAAAAAGGAGTGTAATGTTTGTAAAGATACCCGTTTAGTTTCTGGAAAAACAAATTCAGGAAATGGTTCCAACAGCAGCGGTTTCTCGGGTCTTCCGGGCGGCCGTCGCAACTACGGTGGGGATTTCGACAATATTGGCAGTTACGGCCCTTATTGGAGCGTTTCAGAGAGCTATGGACCGTATGCTTGGTCTCGAGAATTGGGCACCAACTTTTCCGATCTAGGCCATAACGATGCTGGCTATAGTAAAGGTTTTTCTGTTCGCTGTGTTAAGGATTAAGTGTTGAGGGAGTCCGCTTATCGTGTCTCTCGATCCGCCGCGGCGGACTCGATCCACTTTGGCTCATCGAGTCCGCCGGGGTGGATCGAGTTGAGCTGTTGTAAGCATTGATATTCGATTTATTTCCCGTAAAATATTCGTGAGAAAATCGTTTATTTACCTAGATAATCTCTTTTGTCCTCCGCCCCGCCGGAAAAAATCGGATCTTATTTTCTTTGTCCTTTTGTCTTTATACTACGGCAAGCTCAGCACAAGTACAAAAGAACGAAAAAATCAAGTCGCTGATTATTCTTCAATGCACTCCACTCTTAAAATAAGACCGTTTCAGCGATCTCTACGAGCTGCTTTACGGTGCCCTTATTTCTGCGCCTAGGCGCTTCGCTTCACTTTATCAGAATAATAGGCGACAGGAGAAAAAAACGAATTTATTTTTTAAAATGAAAGCTTGCATAAGAGAATGATTGTATTGAACTAAGACTTGGGTACCGTGAGGTAGTTCGGTAGAAATCACCGAAAGGGTCAAGTCTTAGGATTGGAGAGAATGAGCGCATGCCACTTTCGAGTTTTTTTGCTACTTTTTTTGCGGGCCTTCGAGAGCCTCAGTCACCTAAAAAAAAGTAGGGAGAGTCGAAAAGAGTGATAAGCTCCGCTTATCAAACGACAAGCGCTTTCCGGTATCGCTAACGCTTCGAATTTTTCTTCATCCTCTCTTTGCCAATCAAGACAGCGGAAAAACGAATAGTAATTCCAATTTTTATCGGACAAAAATGTTTAAATTTATCACATGAAAATTTTTCAATCCTTTACAACTGTTTTTTGGTACACCGTGATATTCATTCACATTGGTTTACTTTTCTATCTAGAAAGTTTGTTTCCTTTAACGAATCCGCAAGTATTTCTAGTTCTCCGGTTTATCTTAATGGGGCTATTATTGTTCATTTCGTTTAAGCGTAAGAAGTTAGCGCTCTGGATTTTTTCAGCGATGATACTTGGGGTGGAAGTAGGAATGGATTTTCCAGCATTTGCCTTAGAAACGGAACGTTTTGGTAAGATTTTCCTTCGTTTAATTAAAACATTAGTGGCTCCCTTAATTTTTGCGACCTTGGTGGTAGGTATAGCTGGTCATAGCAACCTCAAACAAGTAGGACGAATTGGATTAAAAAGTATTCTTTATTTTGAAATTGTTACTACTGTTGCCTTGTTCATTGGTTTATTGGCCATTAATGTTTCTCAAGCGGGAATAGGAGTGAAGGTGGAAGCGCGTTCTGCCGACAAAGCAAAATCAACGGAATTATTAGCGCAAAAAGTGGAGCATAAGGATCATTTTGTAGAAATTTTTCCAGAAAATATTAGTAAAGCGATAGGTGAAAATCAAGTACTGCAAGTGGTCATATTTTCAATCATTTTTGCGATTGGATTAGGCATGGTAAAACATGAGCAGCATAAAAGGACGATGTTAAATTTCGCAGAATCCTTGTCTGAAGTGATGTTTAAATTTACTGATATTATCATGTTTCTCGCACCGCTTGCCGTATTTGGGGCGCTTGCATCAACCGTTGCAAAATCGGGGGTTGATATTCTCTATAACCTTATGAAGCTGGTTGGGACTTTATATGTTGCCTTAATTGTTTTTGTTACCTGCGTTTTATTACCCATTGCACTTATCGCAAAAATTCCAATTCGAAAGTTTATAAAGGCAGTTACAGAACCAGTAACCTTGGCTTTTGCTACGGCAAGTAGCGAGGCGGCATTACCAAAGGCATTAGAAAATATGGAAGCTTTTGGGGTCCCAAAGAAAATTGTTGCCTTTGTTATACCTACAGGGTATAGTTTTAATTTGGATGGAACGACCTTGTATTTATCGCTCGCTGCTGTCTTCGTCGCTCAAATGTCTGGGGTGGATTTAAGCATCGGTCAGCAAATAAGTATTTGCATTGTACTAATGCTTACGAGTAAAGGGGTTGCCGGTGTTCGTGGTGCTTCGTTCGTTATTCTCGCTGGCACCGTGGCTACCATGGGATTGGATCCTGAAAAAGCAAGTGTTATTTTGGCAATAGATGCCTTGATGGATATGGGCAGAACATCTGTGAATGTCCTTGGAAATTGTTTGGCTTCAGCAGTAATTGCAAGAAGTGAAGGCGAATTAACGGCCTGATAAATTGTTTGTGCGCCTCAATTGACCATTCCGATGTGCTCTTTAATGTTGCTTTCAGCGCATCTCAACTTACTTCGACATACATCGACAAGCTCTGTACAAGGGCTCAGCACAAGCCGCTCGATGTGCTCTTCTGTGTTATCATCATTATCTTAAGCAAAATGCAATTTTTAGGCATAAAAAAAGAGGCTAGTCACTAGCCTCTTTCTTTTAAAGTAAAGTTTCTTAGTTTACTTTTGTTGAAAGTTCAACACCAGCTTTGAAACGTACTGCATTTTTAGCTGCAATTTTGATTACATCACCAGTCTTTGGGTTACGACCATTTCTTGCTTCACGCTTAGAAATAGAAAAAGAACCAAATCCTACTAAAGAAATACGGTCACCAGCTTTTAATGCGCCAGACGTTGCGTCTACAAATGCATCTAATGCTTTCTTAGCATCTGCTTTTGATAAACCTGAACCAGATGCCATAGCATCAACTAATTCTGCTTTGTTCATAATTTTGTTTTTAAATGATTAATAATTTATTTACTCGACAAATATATCTTAATATCCTTGTCGTTATTAGGTTTTGAAAAAAAATAGTATCAAAATGTTGAAAAAACACCCATTTTGTTAATAAACTCCTCTAAAATCGCCTATTTTCAAGGTGTTTGGATTGTTTTAAGGGTAGTTTTCGTGGAGAAAATGTAATTTTACAATCTTAAACAAAGGTAGTTTTATGTCAAAAGCGGTAATAATTGGTAGTGGTGTAGGTGGATTAGCGACGTCTATTCATCTTGCAAAAGCTGGTTTTGAGGTCATTGTTATTGAAAAAAATGACTTTATTGGTGGGAAAGTGAACTCGAAATCAATTGGAAAATATCGATTTGATATGGGACCATCCGTTTTTACCTCTCCTGAATTGGTGGATGAGTTAATTGCATTATCTCCTAAGTTAGTTTCGTTTGACTATGTAAAATTAGAGGAGTCATGCCGTTATTTTTTTAAGGACGGTAAGCAAATTAATCTTCCTGCTCAAGTAGACGGCCTTGTCGATACCTTATCTAAAGAATTCTCAGAAGATCCCAAAATACTTCGTCGCGAATTAAAAAAGCGAGCAAAGAATTATAAAGCAGCTTATCCGGTTTTTATTACGGTTTCTTTGCATCGATGGAAAGAATGGCTAAACAAGCATTTGTTTGCAGCAATTATTAGAATTCCTCAATTTGGTTTGTTTAGTTCAATGGCCAGTGTCAACAAGAAAAAGTTTAAACATCCACATACCCAGCAGATTTTTAATCGTTTCGCAACGTACAATGGTTCTAGTCCTTACAAATCTCCTGGAATGCTTAACATCATTTCTCATTTGGAATTAAATATTGGTCCATTTATGCCTAAGGGTGGAATTGTTTCTGTTTCACAATCTCTTTATCAGACCGCCATCAACTTAGGTGTTACATTTCATTTGAATGAAACAGCCCTTAAAATTGAGCATGATGAGAAAAAAGTGGGGGCAGTGCAAACTACCAAAGGCAGGTACGATGCTGATATAATTGTAAGTAATATGGACGTGCATTTTACTTATGAGAAATTACTCGATAATTTTAAGGCACCCAAAACTATCTTATTACAAGAGAAATCAAGCTCGGCAATTGTTTTTTATTGGGGAATAAAAAAGGAATTTTCATCCTTAGGGATTCATAATATCTTTTTTGCTGAAAATTATGAGGAGGAATTCAAGGATCTTTTTGATCGCAAAACACTCTCTCAGGACCCAACGATCTATGTTCATATCAGTTCAAAACAGGAGACGGCGGATGCTCCTGAAGCGTGTGAAAATTGGTTCGTGATGGTAAATAGTCCTGTTGATGTAGGTCAAAATTGGGAGGATGCGGTTTCTACTTTGCGAAAACAGCTACTCAAAAGACTTTCTTTTACTTTGAAAGAAGATATCGAATCATTAATTGAGGTGGAAGATATCATGCACCCACAGATCATTGAATCCCGTTATTTCGGAAAGCAAGGTTCGATTTATGGGAATTCATCAAATAGTGCTTCATCTGCCTTTTATCGCCATCCTAATTTTTCAAAATCCTTAAAAGGATTATATTTTTCCGGTGTTACCGTGCATCCTGGTGGCGGCATTCCATTAGCGTTAAACAGTGCGAAAATTGTCGCACGATTGGTGGCTGATGACCTTAAAAATTCCAAGTAATCATAAAAGAATGATTCGTTGATGTTTATGGATTGTATTTCCTATGGTGATACTTGCATAATATATTCCCGCAACAGCTCCTTGTGTTTCCCAAGTGAATTTTCCAGTACACTTTGCTTCATTAATGAGTGTTCCATTTGCAGCGTGAATAAGAACGGAGCATTCATCCATAGCGTTTCCTAGTGTGAAGTGTACATCACCGTTACTTGGATTTGGGTAAATCGATATATTATTGACACGTTCTAATTGTTCCTCCTGTCCGCCAATCATGTCTGGAAAGATTTTCATGGCAACAGGACGATGATCTGAAATCAATGTTTCGTAGGATGGCCATCCTATGGCAAACTCTTGTTCTAATTTCAATGTTTGTACAAAAGATCCATTATTTTGCGTTTCATAGAACAATTCATTGGAAATAATAAAATGATCTAAATGAGACGGCCAAGTCGGATAGGACCAGTCTGCTGATGGACCAACTGCTATCGCATTATCGGCGAATGAATAATTGCTAGGATCATTTAAAATGGGTTGAAAGACATTGGCAGTTGGTGCGTCTGTTATTTCATCATTTAAATCTCCTAAAATGATTGTTTTAACGGTAGGAAAATTTAAGTCTATGTACTCTTTTAATAAAATAACGGCTTCTAATCGTCTGTTTTCTTCATCGTTAGTATTTCCCAAATTGATAATTCCATCGCCACAGCATTTTAAATGATTCACAATGAGTATATGACGTTCATTCATATAATTCATGTCCATAACAATCGGTGCCCTTGGAAAATTATTCCAGTATTGAGGAGCATTATAAATCTCATAAATTGCATTTATTTGAATACTGGAAGTTTTATAGATAAAGCCTAAGCCAACGAGATAATTTAATTTGGCATAACCTGCATAGCCATTTATAGTTAACATCATCGCTTTGAAAGCATTAGTATCATTAATTTCTTGAACACCAATCACATCCATGTCTAAGGCCTCTATAATTTTTCGGACAGAATCCATGGTGTTTTGACCGGCTTTTGGGAAAGCTTCGATATTCCATGTCATAACATCAAGGGTTGAATCAGATCCAAAGTAAAGATTCCCGATATTTTGGCTAAATGAAATAATGGAAACAAATAGGAAAAGGAGTAATGTATATTTCATGATAAATATTTAGTTAAAGTTAAGGAATAATGATGAGCAGAAGGTTTTTGCGCTATCTTTTAGTTTCTTACATTTGCTAAAAAAAAAATGAGAATTCAATTTTTACAAAGCTATTTGATAATAACAACTTGCTTGTTTTGTTTATTTGGATGCGTGGAAATAAATCCTTCCGATGTGAAAATTGGCAATCAGTATTGGATGCGTAAGAATTTAAATAGCACTACCTTCAAAAATGGCGACCCAATTCCACAAGCAATAAGCGCAGAGGCATGGAATTATGCGGGTAAAAAAAAGCTACCGGTTTGGTGTTACTATGAAAATAATATCGAAAATGGAGAAAAATTCGGCAAGCTGTATAATTGGTATGCTGTAAATGATCCAAGGGGATTAGGACCTAAAGGGTATCATGTTCCTAGCGATCACGAATGGTCCATTCTTTATAAGTTTTTGGGTTATAATGAAGAATCAGGTAACAAACTCAAAAGTATAAGCGCTTGGAAAAATAATGGGAGCGGATCTAATAGTTCAAAGTTTGATGGCCTGCCTGGTGGTTATAGAGTGAATACCGGTGGTGCATTCGTTTATTTATTTTACAATGGTAATTTCTGGTCATCAACCAGTCATGATAAAACAAATGCTTGGGGACGTGGCCTTGTCGATTACAATGGCAATTTCACACGATTTTATGACCATAAATCTTTTGGTTTTTCTGTTCGTTGTATAAAAAATGCCGGATATTTTTAATTCTTACGACTAGCTCTAATGAATAATCATAAATTGACTGGTGCAATTTCCAATTGTTAGAAAATAGCTCCCCGGATTTAAGTCGCTTGTGTTGATTCGATTGCTGTAAGGGACTGTTCCACTACTTATTTTGTTGCCAATTAAATCGAATAGTTGATACGATTGATTTTCAAATCCAATAATTTGAAGGTATTCATTACACGGATTTGGAGATATTGATAATGTTTGTTCTTCTATTCCACCAAGAAAATCTACGCAGAAAGGCTCTTGGATCCATTCAAAAATAAGATCAAATCCAATAAAAGTAGGACTTGAGGCAGAATGGCTGCTTACATCAATCGAAATATTGCTTTGAGTGATTGAGTTTTCGATTATTGGGGGCTCTGCATATTGATCACTGCAAAAGTTAAATAAACCAGTAAGGGAATCGGCATGGCTAATTGAAAAATGTTTTTGTAAAATAGTCTGATTTTTTATTCCATACATAGGACCATTACTTAACATTGTTATGCCAGAGGTATCTTGCTCTATGTTTTGGATATTCCCCCAATGAAAAAAACTCTCATTGTTAGTTAAACTTCCGTTTTCATTAAGTGAATAGGCATTCGATCCGAAAGCCCCACCTATCCAGTACCAGTAATTGGCAGAATCAACTTTGAATAAGGGTTTTAAGGCGTCTTCTTCAAAATTTGACATGGGAGATGGGAGATTTATTTGTTCGATCAGTGCGCCAGTACTATCGATTTGAACGAGATCAATTTGATTGCCCGCATTTCCTCTATTAGCGATTACGAACGAGTTGTCTAGCGAAATGAGCTGTATGAAATTAGGTTGATAGGGATCTTCGTATTTTTTCGACCATAAAATGGTTCCATTGCTGTCTAATTTTGCGACTATTCCTGCTGAGATTCCTTGGTCTTGAAAACTTCCACAAACCAATAAATTTTGATTGTCAGCTGAAAGAAGGTCATTGAATTCAAAACCAGCAACTGGCATACTAAACAAATTACTCCACAAACTATTTCCTAAAGGATCTAGAAGTTCTATGATGGATTGGTTTTGATTGTCTGTCGAAGTCACAATCGCAATGTTGCCGTTCGGTAGTACGGATATGTCTTTTATTTCTGAATCAACCGCTCCATAATTCGTGGTGTTTGTCCAAAGCATGTTACCGTTATGGTCCACTAAGGTAACTAGGCTTTCCCAATAAGGCGGAGAACTAAGTTCCATTAATTTTCTTCCTCCAATTAAAAAATCAGTATCCGAATATTTTTCAATGATGCTTAATTGGTTAAAACTCGATAGTGCGGAAGCTTGAACATATTGAACTGTAAGTAAATTACCTGATGCGTTGTATTTAGATA
Source organism: Crocinitomicaceae bacterium (assembly GCA_021740085.1). Lineage (GTDB taxonomy): Bacteria > Bacteroidota > Bacteroidia > Flavobacteriales_D > Crocinitomicaceae > UBA952. The sequence continues at coordinate 12,934 of JAIPAL010000037.1, read as the reverse complement.
AAAATCCCTGGTTTTGTGTCGTTTTTCCTACCACAAATAATTCACCATTCGCATGATGGTACGAATCTTTTGCGATTAGTTCATTCAATACACTGTAATTGCGGAACACATAATCTTGTGCACTAACTTTTAATAGCACGAAAAAAAAGAAACCAAGAACGATTTTGCGCATATGATTGAATTAGTAATTGTCTATAATTTGCTTAATTCTGATTTTATGAAATTAATAAGCGATGCTAAGTGATCGGAGGAAAAGTCAAATTTAATATTGGCCGTTTTGTATATTTCAGGAATTGACTTCGAATACCCAAGGGATAAAGCCGCTTTGTAATCTTGAATTGTTTTCTGATAATTTTCAATGCTATTTTTCCAAATTCCCAAAGCACCTAATTGTGCTATGCCGTATTCAATGTAATAAAAGGGAACTTCAAATAAATGTAGCTGGCGTTGCCATGACGTATTAATTTGATCTTCAAAACCTGACCAATCAGTAAGGCCCGTCCCATACTCTTTGGAAAGCATTGCCCAGTAAGCGTGTCTTTCGGTTATGCTGTGATTGACATTTTCATAAATCCAATGTTGAAAGGCATCAATTTGTGCTATCCAAGGAAGTACTTTTAATACGCTTTCTAATTGATCATTTTTTGCCCGCTTTAATTCTTCTTTATTCGGATAAAACTCCTCCCAGTATGGCATCGTTAACAGTTCCATCGACATGGAAGCTAATTCTGCGACTTCTGAAGGTAAATTTTTGAATCCAGTTAATTCGAGGTCCCTACTTAAAAAGGAATGCACGGCGTGTCCTCCCTCATGGATCATGGTAACTAAATCTCTTTGTGCACCCACAGCATTCATAAATATAAAAGGAACTCCTATTTCATACAATGGATAATTGTAGCCACCAGGCGCTTTTCCTGTTTTTGATTCTAAATCTAGATGACCTAATTGTTCCATTGTTTTTAAACAATCAGAAAAATAAGGGTCTATTTTAGCAAACATCTTTTTTGTTCCTTCGAGCATTTCTTGGCCTGTTTCGAAGGGTTTTAAGGGGGCATTTCCCGCAGGATCAAAATCTAAATCCCATGGTTTAAATTTTTCTTTGCCTAATTGGCTGAGTTTTTTTTGTTGTATTTCTTTAACTACAGGAACAATAAGCGTTTTTATGGCATTGTGAAAATCAAAACAATCCTCTTTTGTGTAATCAAATCGACCTAAGGCTTCAAATTTATAATCACGAAAATTATCAAAGCCTGCATTTTTAGCCAGTTGGTGTCTTTTTTGGATTAACTCAGTAAATAATTCATCCAGTTTTTCGGTGTCCATTCTTCGTCGTGCCACCATTTTAGTAAAGGCTTCTTTACGAATGGCTTCATTTTGTTCTTTAAGATACTGCGCCGCCTTTTGCATGGTGATTTCATTACCTTCCATTTCAATCGTTTGAGCAGCTGAAATAACGCCATATTTTTGGGCGAGTTCATTTAATTCTGCTTCTAATGGAATGTTTTCTTCTCGGAATAATTGCAATTGAACATCGTATGCTTTAAAATAAATGCGATACGCTTCATCGTGTATCAACGCATCTTTATAGGGACTTTTATTTTGAATTTTATTCAAGGCATCGTCCAATGGAGATAATTTAGGCTGAATTTCTGTAATAAATAGATTGTAATCTTTTGAATACGCTTCATTGGTGGTGTCAATGGTCATTTTTATGTACCTCCAAGCAGCATCTTCTTCTAGTACGGCATCCAACTCACTTCGGTGTTTCAACCAACATATAAAATCCTCTAAGGAAGTTATTTCTCTATTTATCAGGTTATCATAATAGACGGAAACGGATTCAAATGAATCGATTTTTAAGTTATTTGCTAGAAAAATTCGAGGGTTTTTTGTTAGGGTCATCTGTATTTTTAAGAGTATAAAAATAGATTTATTTATCGAAAAAAGGGCAAAAAAAAAGCACCCGAAGGTGCTTTTGATAAGGTTTGTCTTTTTATTCTTTTATGAACTTTACCACACACGCTTTATTGTTGTTGTAAATACCCAAGAAATAAGATCCAGCAGCCAATTTTTTACTCATTTCAATGGTGTTTTTGGCACTGCCATTTTGTGCACCAAGTTTGAATTCATTGACTAATTGTCCTTGCATATTAAATAATTTACAGTTCACTTCATCTCCAATTACTCCGTCAATTTGTAAGTCAAATGTTCCATTGTTTGGATTGGGGTAAAGCAAGTTAACTTGAAGACTAGAATTATTATTTTCTTCAATTCCTTGAATAGCCTCAATTACTATGGTGGTAGTAGAAATACACCCATTGTTATCTTGAATGTAGCAGGTATAGGTGCCTGAAAATAACATCGAGAATAAAGAGCCTGAATAGTAATTTGTTCCGTTGATACTATACGTATATGGTGCAAGTCCTCCCGTACCAGTTAGGGTAATTGTTCCATTGTTCCATGAAGCTGGGGTAGATACCGCTGCCACTGATAAAGCACTTGGTTCTACCACCGTCGTCGTGTAAGTGGATTGACAACCATTTACATCTTGAACTGTGACGGTGTAAGGCCCCGGTGCTAAACCTGTAAATTGAGTGTTTGACGAAAAGTTAGTGCCATCAATACTATAGGTGAAAGGTGCGGTACCACCAGAAGCTAATGCTGTAACCATTCCATCATTCATCCCGAAACAAGAAACGGTGGTAGGTGATGCTGTCGCTACTAAAGCTGATGGTTGGTTAATGGTAATGGTTGTGCTACCAATACATCCTGCAGCATCTTTTGCGTAAAATACATAGGTGCCTGCAGCTAAGTTGGTAAATGTCCCTGAGGCAACATAGGTAATTCCATTTTGCGAATAAGTATAAGCACTTTGTCCACCTGTTGCTGTAAGTTGAATAGATGCATTTTGCTGTCCGTTGCATAATACGTTACTTATTTGATTGGATGCTACAGCAATTTGCGTAATAGTGGATAATTGGATGCTACCTGTTCCTGCACATCCTGCGTTATCCGTTACCGAATAGGTAATTAATCCTGGCGCTAAACTTGAAAACACACCACTTCCTTGATTAGCACCTCCATTAATCGCGTAAACATAAGGTGAAACACCACCGCTAACACTGATCGTAATTTGACCATTATTAACAGTGCAACCCGGTGCCGTATTAATTACCGAACTAACTAATAGGGTAGAAGTACCAGCAGTTATAACAGCAACTTTTGTGTCGTTACATGTATTTTCATCAGGGGTAGAGGCATTTACTGAAATAGAAGTCGCAGTAATAGTATTGGGACCTCCAACTAAGCCTGAAACAGTTATAAAAACAGTATCCTTTGCGCCAACACTTGTTAATTGATTAGATGAATAATTAACATTGGTAACAGCACCCCCACCAACTTGCCAACTAAAACTTCCTGTTGTAATAGGATTCGTCCCTCTGTTTTCAATAACGACACCAACTTGTGCGGTAGAACCACAAATAGCAGCGGCATTTACAGGATAGATAGCAGTAATCATTGCATCCGTTGCCTCTGGATTCATTCGAATAGCTGATACACTTGATTTTGTTGCAGCGCTATAATAAACCCCTGTGAAATAAAATGTTTCTCCATCAAAATCATCGATTGACATGTGGTGATAATCTCCCCACCTTGTATTACCTGTTTTGGAACCTGTTCCAGCAATAATGGTTGTTTCAGTCATGGTCATTTGTCCAAGTGGATCACACGGCTTTCTACCAGTCATTTTTAAACTTGGAAAATCACCAGCGGTATTACTAGACGTGGAATAAGCCATAATGATATTGCCAAATTTATCAATGTTAATTGCCGGCATCCACCGAGCGGTAGTTGTCCCTGGCGCATAAGTGCCTTCTTGGTAAAGACTCCAAGTGCCAAGACTTCCAGTTGCTCTTCTTATTTCAATCCATCGAACTCCAGCACGGTCTGCACCATTCACATCGGTCGCTAAACAAAGCACCATTGATTGGTGGGTATCAAAAATTCGCATGGGCGCTTTAAACATAACCGTTTCCCTTAATGGATCTAATTTTACAGTCGTACCAGGTTGAGGGACGCACGTAAAGCTCGTTAAACCACATAATTTAGAATCAATTTCTGCGATTGAAATATCTTGCGTTTTAGCAACTGTTGCCGTACTCGCCACCCAGTTAATTGTCATTTCCCATAATTCAATCCAATCATTCGTTGGGCTGTCGGGTGAACCATTTGAATGCGATTCATCATCACGATGACGAACAAACAGTGGTTTCATACCAACTGGTGCCGTAATATCTCCTTCTATATCAACAGGTGTAATCGATTGAAAACCAAAGCCATTCAGTGAGTATCCTATATCAACTCCGATAAATGGAGAAGCTGTTCCTGCTAATAAATTACTAAGTTTCATAGCATAAATGGTAGGTGGTCCTCCTTCGTTTGTAGAGACAAGAAAAGCGTCTGATGTTGGGCAAAAACTCCACTTTGGATAATCTGGAAAACCTGGACAGGTAAATTGGTAGGTAAAATAAGCACCTTGAGGATTACTTGTTTGTGAAACATGTAGCAATAATTTGTTTCCTGAAGATGAAAACTCCATTAAAAACCATCTTTTTGCAGGTTTGTAATATAATACAATTGGATCACCTAAGCCTGTAGGTCCACCTAATGATTGCATTGTTAACGAACTTGCTACGATAGCGCCTGTCGATTTATTGAAAATTCGATATACTGCACCACCGCCTGAGTTGGTTGATTGAATAGCGACTGTACTATCGGCATCTACAGTTGGGTCTGGAGGAGACAAGTTTTGACCAAGACCGGTACCTTGCCAAAGAACAGTTGCACTGGTTGTTTTTTGTAAATTTTCGTGTTGTTGCCATACCCAATCAATGTTGTGACTGGGCGATTGATCAACCTGAATCAGGTCTCGTCCTTTAAAATTTGGTTTAATAACGATGTTTTTTGGTGTCACTTCGTCTTCATTGGCAGGAACCAAATAGCTTGTTGTAGGTGTAAAATTCCCGTGAAATGTGGATGTTTGTGATTTCGCAAAGTGAAATATGAACAGGAGAATAGATGAGAGTAAAAGTTTATTCATAGCTGAAATTTTAAGTTTCAAATATAAAAACAATTTATAGTATGGTATGTTTAAATTTGCTGTATTATTAATTTTACTAAAAATTTAATTTGAAAATAATACTATCACCAACAAAGACCTTACAATTTCATCCTTCATTTAAAGGCGAAACAACTAGTGAATTACTGTTTTTTCCGGAGGCTTCGAAATTGATGAAGTCACTTCATAAATTAAAAGTGGATGAAATTAAGGACTTGATGGGGGTATCTTCAAAAATTGCCGAAGAATGTTACGGTTGGAATAAAGAGTGGCTCCATAATCATGAAAATAATAGTAATCTATTTCCTGCCATTTCAATGTTTTCAGGGGAGGTCTATCGTTCCTTTGATTATGCCACGTTAACGCCAAATGAATTAGCGCTTGCTAATGATCGAATTCTTATCTTATCTGGTCTTTATGGAGTATTACGTCCTTTAGATTTAGTTTCTCCCTATCGCTTAGAAATGAAAACCAAGTATAATTGGAAAAAGGATTGTTCTTCGTTATATCAATTTTGGGCAGATCGCCCAAGTAATCTGCTTAAAGAAAGTCCCATCATTGTGAATTTAGCCTCGCAAGAATATTTCGCTGCGCTGGATGTAAAGAAAATTAAGGGACGCATAATAACACCTGTTTTTAAAGAGAAACAAAATGGAACTTTAAAAATGGTCATGATGTACGCAAAGAATGCGCGGGGTAAAATGGCTCGTTTTCTAATTCAAAATGAGTTAAGTAATATCAATGACCTAAAGAAATACAATTTAGACGCTTATACGTATGATCCCATTCATTCAACGGAAGACGAATGGTGTTTTGTTCGTTAATGAACGATTAATTTAATCAATGAGGTCACTTAATTGCTGACCAACAGCCGCACCAATAGCAACACCCATTCCACCCATTCTAATTCCGACGTACACATTATCTGTAATTTTTTTGACTATCGGTTGTTTAGACTTTCCAACACCCATAATTCCGGACCAGCTATAATCGATTTCAACGTGCTGATTGGGCATAATTATTTCATCCAATATATTTCGTAAGGCAGTCTGAATATGTTCCGTGGTTGCTAAGTCGGTCGTTGTCTCTCCATTAATATCAAGATTTCGTCCACCACCGAGTAAAATTCTATTGTTTATGGACCTAAAATAATAATATCCCTTATCCATGTGGAAGGTACTATCCAAAGAGAGTTTAGGAAGTGGTTTTGTAATGAGTACTTGAGCACGCGCTGGGATTACATCTTCATCTACAAGTTGTGATGCAAATCCATTTGAACAAATAATTAGTCGATCAACCTTCATTACACCAATAGAGAGGGTGATTGAAACCCCATCTTTGGAGGCTTCATATTTTTGGCATTCCATCCCAAAAAGAATTGAAATCCCTGCTTGTATTGCTTTTTGGTGAAGTTGCTCAATAAGCTTCCCTGTATTAATACTGCCTTCAACTGAATTAAAATAGGCCGTTTTTATTCCCCCAAAACCAAATTTACCGTTGGGGTCGTTTTCAATAAGGTAGGTTTTTTCTTTTTTTGTGATTTTCTGACTTTCGTTGTTAAGGTAAGCGATAAAATCGGGATCAATATCCTCATCATTCGTTCTCAATAAATCATATGAGCCACAAGCATTGTACTCTATTTTTAGCGGATCCACCAACTCAAACAATGTTTTTAGACCAGAATATCGTGCATTAAATGTTTCCCAAACTTGATTTTCTGGAATTGTTTTCAAATCTTCAAACAACTCGCTTGGACTTCCAAAACAAGCAAAACCAGCATTTTTTGTACTTGCTCCGCTGGGTAAATAGCCCCTTTCAACGATAACAATTTTCAAATGAGGGTATTTCTTTTTCACAGCGATCGCTGTACTCAGTCCAACGATACCGGCACCTACTATTAAAAGGTCTTGTCCTTCAAAATAAGTAGTTCTTTCCCAATAACTTAGCTGGTCTATTTTTAACATTTTTTTTATTAATGAATTTTTCTCAAATTTGTACATTACAAAGTTACTATTATCAAGCAATTTGGACTTTGTGCTTAGTTTTATTTTGAATTATGAGAAATATCCTTACTTTATTTTTTATTCTTACTTTTTGTGTTCAATTAAGTGCCCAATCGCTTGAAATCATAATTCCGGGATCTGTTACTAATTATGAATCGAAAGCAAATATATTTGGCGCTACGCTTTATTTAGTGCAAGATGGTGTCACCTTATCCAAGACGATTACCACCAATACCGGCGAATATAATATCGTTTCAAAAATCAACAAGAAAATTCCTTTTGAATTGATTATTTCCAAACCGAACTTCATTACGAAAAAAGTTTATTTTGATTTTAAAACTATAACGACTAAAGGACAAGATCCTAGCGTTCAAGCGGTAAGTGAATTAGTAGTAGAACTTTTTGCTATCAAAAAAGGTGTTTCTATAACTGTAGGTCCAAACGATTATGCAGAAAAATTTACTTGGGATAATGATCAAAAAATTGCCGTTCCTGATGAGCAATACAAAAAAATGTCTGATGACAAAATAATTAATTTTTACAAAGAGTCTGAAAATAATGCCATCGTTTCTATTTTAATTACCAAGGCAGATGCAAGTGCACGTGCAGGGAATTATCAAAACGCATTGAGTTATGCCGATTCTGCATTGACGGTGAAACAAAACGATAGCATCATTCTTAAAAAGAAAGTAGATTATCAAAAAGGATGGGATGCATTAATTGCAGATGAAAAAAAAGCGGCAGAAATAGTGGCACTTCTTCAGCAAGGGGAAGAACTTATTAAAGGTGATAAACTTCCTGAAGCCACAACAAAATTTAATGAGGTCATTAAGAAAGATCCTGCCAATGCCGAAGCAAAAAAACAATTAGATATTATTAAAGGATTAACGGCTGCTAAAACAAGTCAAACAAAAGATGCCCAGGAATTAATAAAATTGAGAAGTAATGCCGATAAATTTATAGCGAAGAAGCAATACAGTGATGCTATTCTTGAATTAAATAAAGCGTTAAAGCTATCTATTCCTGCTAATGACAAAACAAAAGTTGAGGCTGACATTGCCGATTTGAAATTAAAAATAAAGGGACTTGATATTGAAAAGCAATTAGCAGATGAATTAAAAATGGCTAAGAAATCGGATGATTTAAAGGAATATTCTAAATCAAAAGAAAATTACACTAAAATAGCTGCACTTTTAGAATTATTGGATCCTAAGATTAGGGAGACACAAAAACAGCTAGTCAACAAACAGCTCGATGAAAGTCTTGGAAAAGCGCTAAAAGTCTCTAATGAATTAAATTCTAAATCAGAATACGATAAAGCGATAGAATCGTATAAGTTAGCGGAAATACTTATTAATTCAATGTTGGATAAGGATCAAATGAAATCTAAATTAGAGGAAGTTAAAATACACATGGCTGAGGTAGAACAAAAACGTAATGATGATGCAAAAAAATATTCGGATGCGATTGCTAAAGTAAACGCCGCAATCGATAACGCACCTTCCACCTTAAACGATGCAACAGATCTTCTTTCCAAGGACCCACTAAAAAATAAGTCTACAACGAAGGAGATAATCGAATTAAAGAGTCGTATTGATGTCCTCAAGAAATATTATGCTGATAAAAAAATCAAAATAATTACTGTGCGTTCAGAAGATTCTATCAAGGCCAATACTGCGATTATAGAAATTTATACCCAAGCGATTGCTGCAAAGGTTTCGATGAATGAATTGGCAACAGTTAAATTTTCTATGGATTCTTTGAATAAAATTCTGAATCCTAACAAAAAAGTAATTCCGCAAATTAATAAATCAGGGGTATCACTTGCAGCGCCAGGGTTACAGATAGATACTACTAATGCTAGTGCATCGTTTCAACGTTTAGAATTTACAAGGACAAGTATTGAAGCTGGCAAACAGGATTACCTCACTGATTTAAAAAATGATATTGAAATCGAGAACTATTTCCGGAATACGCAGCAACAGGTTTCCCGCGATGAAGCGGCTGCACAAGTCCAAAATGCGGTTACTGAAATTCAGGTGCTCAACCAAGAAAAAATAAAGGAGGGGATTGAACGTGAAGTAATCTTGAAGAAAATTATTCAAGATAATGATTATGCGATTTATCAGCGCGAACTAAGCGCTCTTTTACTACAAGAACAAAAAGCAACTCATATTCAAAAGGAAAAGAATAAATTAGATGAATACCTTTATCAGCAGCAATTAAAGGATGATAGCATCAGAATACGGGAAACCAAGAATTACCTTGATATAAAAAATTATATTGAGCGGCAAAATTCGGAATTAGCTAAATTGAATGAGTTGAATGCAAAAAATTTACAGCTAATCAAAAATCAAGTAGAAATTGATAATCACCGTAGAGATTCTATAAGTAAAGCGCAACAAGAACTTGCTGCAAAAGAACTGGTAAAACAAAGTAATTTTGTGGAATCACCGGTAAGAAATCCAAATTACATACGGGATGAAAAAGGAGTTTGTTTTGCCTGGAACGCCGTCACAGAGAGAGTTTATGAGATTAAAAATGCAGATGGATTTGTTGTATCAGTGATTGTAAGACGGGTAGTGGTGGATCAATATGGATACGGAGTTGTATTTGAACATACAAGAAATGAAAAAGGAATTTCTTCCTTTACGCTTAATGGTGCTATTATCACCGAGTTTATTTGGTTTAATGAATCTACAGGCGCTGGTGTACTCATTCCGAATTTGGTTGTAACAACTGCTTGTTAGCACTAGATTATTTTTTTTCTAAGTGTGGTCAATTAACGATTTCATTTTATCTTTAGCCTTTAATTTTAAGTATGCAGGTACATTTTATTGCTATAGGAGGAAGTGCTATGCACAATCTTGCTATTGCCTTAAGTCGTAAAGGATTCACGGTAACAGGATCTGATGATGAGTTATTTGAGCCATCAAAAACTCGTTTAAAGACAGAAGGGATTCTTCCAGCTAAAATAGGCTGGGATGCTACTGCAATTCATCCTGGATTAGATGCGGTTATTCTTGGGATGCATGCTCGTGAGGATAATATTGAGTTACTTGAAGCGAAATCCTTAAACATCCCTATCTATTCCTATCCTGAATATTTGTACGAACAAAGCAAGGAAAAAATCAGAATTGTGATTGGTGGAAGTCATGGAAAAACAACGATTACTTCTATGCTTCTACATGCTACGAAAAAATTAGGCGTCAACGTTGATTATATGGTTGGTGCTCAATTAGAGGGCTATGATTGCATGGTTAAACTAACAGACGATGCTAAATATATGGTTTTGGAAGGGGATGAATACCTCAGCTCACCCATCGATCGCCGCCCTAAATTTCATCTGTATCATCCGAATATTGCATTAATTAGTGGCATTGCTTGGGATCACATTAACGTTTTTCCAACTTTTCAAAATTATTGCGATCAATTTGATATTTTTTGCTCCTTAATTTCTCCTAATGGCAAATTGATTTTTAATGAAGAAGATCCAGCTGTAAATCTGCTGGGAAAGAAATATGAAAATTCATTAAAGACAATTCCATACAAAACACCTGAATTTACGCCAACGCCAGAGGGAACGATTATGAAATATAATGGCGAACTCTATCCATTATTGATTTTCGGTAATCATAATTTACAAAATTTAGTTGGGGCCATGCACTTGGCTGAATCAATGGGAATTGCAAATACTGATTTTTTACTGGCCATGGACGATTTTACGGGTGCTGGGAAACGTCTTCAAAAAGTTGTCGAATCAAAGAATTTTACGTTTTTCAAGGATTTCGCGCATTCACCTTCTAAATTGCGCGCTACAACTGCTGCAATAAAGCAACAATATCCAACTCGAAAAGTAGTGGCTTGTATGGAATTACATACATTTTCTTCCTTGAAAAAAGAGTTTTTACCTCATTATAAAGACACAATGTTAGCTGCAGATGTCTCTATAGTTTACTTTAATCCTGACGTAGTTGCGCATAAAAAATTAGTACCAATTTCAACTGAAAATATTTTTGATGGTTTTGGTGGAAATATTTCAGTTTTTGACAACAGTACTAATTTTTTAAATTATATTTATTCCGAAAATTGGAACGATACGGTTCTTTTATTAATGTCATCTGGTAATTTTGATGGTATTGATTATGAATTGCTTGGGGAGGAGATAATTCAAAAATTGGTATAAAATGCTTAGAGTTAGCACCTTATCTTTCGTATTATTATTCTTGCATTCATTTGCTTTTACGCAATTCAATGTGAAGAAATCTAAAGAATTGGATTTATCCTTGTTTAAGAGTAAGGATTATCAATTTTCGGTTCTTGTTTATGATCTAGAAGCTAATAGCTACCTGCATTATAACGATTCATTGATAAATAATCCCTACACGCCTGCCTCGACGTTTAAAATTGCTAATACAATTATTGGTCTTGAAAATGGGGTTATTGATAGCGCGAATTTTTTAATGAAATGGGATGGTATAAAACGGGAAAACACCAAATGGAACGCTGATCAAACGTTAAATGAAGCGTTTAGGAATTCAACACTTTGGTATTTTCAACGACTTGCGAAACAAATTGGACGTGATAAAATGCAGGCGGGACTTGAATTATTAAATTATGGAAACAAAACTATTGGGGATTCGATAGACCAATTTTGGTTAAATGGATCGCTAAAAATATCTATGCAAGACCAAGTTGGATTTCTCACCAATATCACTAAAAGAAAATACAAGCTAAATCCATCTACCTACGATTGCCTTCTAAAAATAATGAAATATAATCTTTCGTATCAATACGTTGTTTATTGTAAGTCAGGTTGGGGACAACAAGGAACGGAAGATATTGGATGGTTAGTTGGTATGCTTATTAAAAATGGAAAACAATATGCTTTTTCCACGTTAATCACCACGAATGATTATAAAAAGTTTGACATGGCGACCTTGAGATATAAAATTTCTAAGGCTGTATTTGATGGTTTGAACTAGTTCGGAATACCACCCCTCGATAGATGAGCGCAATGACTAAACTGTTAAAAGTTGAATACATCAACAAGGCCAATAATGAAATAATCATGGTAAATTTTGGACTTGTCCATTGCCTCGTTTGGTTTATCCCTTCCTTTACTAATTCTTGATCAGTCTTGTTTTCTAATGATGGATTGGACTTCCTTAATTCAGTTAAAAACTTCTTGTCCGAAAGTGATTTGCGCGTTTCTTCAATTTGATGCTGGTTGTATCCTGGATGAATGTAGGAATAAAAAACAAATAGGAAACAGCTAATAATAACAGTGTGTGGCATAGCTGCAGTCATTCCTGTTTTTATATCTAAGAGTAAATTATTTTCTCCTTTTTGATTTTTCTTGACAAGGTATAAGCCAATTGAAACAGCACTGGTTAATAGAAACATATTAAGAAACACGAATACTTTTGGATTTCCAAATTCAAATAATCCCAAAGCGTATGCACCGTAGCGAATTACTATCCAAATTAATGCGGTACAAATTCCAACTTTGACTGTAATTTTCATCTTAACTATTCATGGAAATAAGAAATTCTTCATTTGAAATGGTGTTTTCCATGTGTGATTTAAGGAATTCCATGGCTTCCACTGGATTCATATCGGCAATAAATTTACGCATCACCCACACACGTTGTAAAATATCTTTGCTTACTAGCAAGTCCTCTCTACGTGTACCTGATGCGGTAATGTCGATCGCTGGGTAGATTCTTCGATTAGAAATTTTCCTATCCAGTTGTAATTCCATGTTACCTGTTCCTTTGAATTCTTCAAAAATAACTTCATCCATTTTTGA
>JAIPAL010000036.1 GCA_021740085.1 Crocinitomicaceae bacterium | reverse complement strand
CCGTCAGGCTTAAGTTTATTGCAGATTACTCCTGTCTTAAGAGTATTTGAGAAAGGTTTTAGTTTGCTAATACCTCTTTTACCAAATCAGCGGCTTCTTGTAGAAGTACAGCGGAATGCACATTCAAACCAGAATCATCAATGATTTTTTTGGCTTCTACGGCATTCGTTCCTTGTAAACGAACAATAATTGGCACTGGAATTTGGCCGATGTTTTTATAGGCATCAACAATACCTTGGGCAACACGATCACAACGAACAATACCACCAAAAATATTTATCAATATCGCCTTAACATTTGGGTCTTTTAATATAATGTGAAATGCTTTTTCAACACGTTCTGCATTAGCAGTACCTCCAACATCTAAGAAATTAGCAGGATTTCCACCTGAAAGTTTGATAATGTCCATGGTTGCCATCGCTAAACCTGCACCATTTACCATACATCCCACATTGCCATCTAACTTAACAAAATTCAAACCCACCTCATCCGCTTCTACTTCGGTAGGATCCTCTTCCGATTTATCACGCATTGCTTCATAATCAGGATGACGAAATAAACCGTTTCCATCCAAGGTTACTTTTGCATCAACCGCAATGATTTTATTGTCTGATGTTTTGAAAAGCGGATTTATTTCAAACATGGCCGCATCAATTCCTTCATATGCTTTATACAAGGTTGGAATAAACTTTACCATTTGCTTAAATGCCTCGCCTGACAAGCCCAAATTAAAGGCTATTTTTCTTGCTTGAAATCCTTGTATTCCCACACGAGGATCAATAATTTCTCTATGAATTTTTTCTGGAGTATGTTCCGCTACGTGTTCAATGTCCATTCCACCTTCCGTAGAATAAACAATGACATTTTTGCTAATTTCCCTATCCAATAAAACAGACATGTAAAACTCTTCGATTTCCGCTTCACCTGGATAATATACATCTTGTGCAATAAGCACTTTGTTTACTTTTTTTCCTTTCCCGTTCGTTTGAGCCGTTGTCAAGTGACCGCCCAAAATCCCACGAACCTTTTCTTCCACTTGATCAATTCCTTTTGCTAAGGTTACGCCATGAGAACCCGTTTCCTCCACGGTCCCTTTTCCTCGGCCACCGGCATGGATTTGTGCTTTAATAACAAACCAGGTAGTACCTGTCAGTGCTGTTAACTCATTTGCTGCGGCAAGAGCGTCTTCGACTTTGTCAACAACAATTCCTTCTTGTACGGCAACACCGTAACTTTTTAGGATTGCTTTTCCTTGGTATTCGTGTAAATTCATTGGTTATTTTTTTCGGAGTAAAAGTAAGATAAATTTAAATGCGGGGATAAAATATTTTTAAGATTGCAACTTATTTTTCCAAGAACTTGAGATTTCTTTAGAAGCATATTCCTGTTCTTTAAAGTTCCGTATATCCTCCCAGATTTTTTCAATAGCATTAGAAAGAGCGACTTTTTCTTCAAGCATTGCCTGATTTATGACCGATGGGTCTGAGAAATAGGTTTTTACAAAATTCGTATCGAAATCCCCAGAAATAAAAGCAGGATGTTTGAGCACAAACTTCCCAAAATCCAAGGTAGTTTTCACCCCAGAAATTTGATAATCATCGATTGCTTCAATGCAACGAGCAATGGCATCTTTTCGTGTTTTTCCCCAAACCACCAATTTTGCAATCATTGGATCGTAATAGATGGGAATCTCCATTCCTTCCACAAAGGCATCATCTACCCTTACACTTCTTCCCGTAGGAATACGGTATCGTTCTAAAGTTCCAATATCAGGTGTAAAACCATTCCATGAATCTTCAGCATACACCCTCACTTCAATAGCGTGTCCATTGCATTCAATTTCATGTTGCTCTTTCGGTAATTTTTCGCCGCGAGCCACCCTAATCTGCCATTCCACTAAATCCAAGCCCGTAATTTCTTCCGTAATCGGATGTTCAACCTGCAAACGCGTATTCATTTCTAAAAAATAGAAATTAAGCTTTCCATCCAACAAAAACTCAACCGTTCCGGCTCCTTCATAATTACACGCCTTACAAACTGCCACAGCTGCTTCCCCCATTTCCTTGCGAAGTGCTTCCGTGAGGATAACACTGGGTGCTTCCTCCACCACTTTTTGGTGACGCCTTTGAATAGAACACTCTCTTTCAAATAAATAGACCGCATTGCCAAACTGATCCGCAAAAACTTGAATTTCAATATGGCGAGGCTTATCGACAAACTTTTCAATAAAAACAGTATCATCCCCAAAAGATGATCTTGCCTCACTTTGCGCTAATTTCATTTGGCTTTCAAACTCTTCCTTATTTTCAACAAGGCGCATCCCTTTACCACCACCACCAGCTGATGCCTTAATTAAGATGGGAAAACCAACTTCTTCTGCTATTTTTTTTGCTGCTTCGATGTCAGAAATAGCTTCATCAACACCAGGCACCAAGGGAACGTTATATGACTTGACCGCTTGCTTAGCACTTAATTTATCCCCCATGATCTCCATTGATTCAGGAGAAGGGCCAATTAATTTAATACCAGCATTTTTAACCTTTCTAGCGAAAGAAGCATTTTCAGATAAAAAACCATAACCAGGATGAATTCCATCTACGCCTAATTCTTTGCAATAAGTAAGAATTACATCTTGCTGTAAATAGCTTTCCGCAGAAGGACTTTTACCCACATACACGGCTTCATCCGCTTCTAGAACATGCGGGGCATTTATATCCGCATCACTGTAAATTGCAACGCTACTAATATTCATTTTTCGTAGGGTGCGAATTACCCTTCTGGCAATTTCTCCCCTGTTTGCTACAAGTACTTTTTTCATGTTATTCATCTGTTTTAATGACCGGGCTATTTCCATTATCAATTACCAGCGGTGGTAATCTCGTTTGTTTTTTCTTACGTCTATTTTTAAAATACTTTTTATCTTTTGGTCGGAAGACATCCATAAATGATTGATACAATTCAAAATCTCCCATATTATTAAACTCCTCATGATACGAGAGTCCTGCTCCCTGTGTAAAAGGACCAGAGCTTTCATCAACCGTATTCGTATTTGATTTATTGAAAGCATTCACACGCAAGGTTCCTTTTTGATTTACTAAATAATCTATGCTTACATCTCCCACAAAACCACTGGTAGCTTGACCTGAAGTGGCATTATTTTCAACACCAAAACTTCCTGTAATTAGCAATCGATCATTTAAGAAGTTCTTTTGAACAGAAGCCATGGCGTTCGCTTCTCCAATATCGACATTTACCTTATATTCCTTAGATAGTTGACCCAACAAGCCATTTATTTGTGATTCAACCAAATCTAAAGCAGCAGAGCTACTGGCTGTAACGGCCCCCTTAATTGGCTGGAATTTTTTCACTAAGAGTAAAGAGAAGAACTGTCGATTTAGCTCATCATTTTCAGCATTTACCCTAGAGATCAAAGACTTGCCCGTCTCTGAAGCATTAGGTGCCTGAATTTCAAATTTAATTTTGGGTTCTACCAAATTCTCGCTTAATTTTAAAAGACAATTAACATCTTGATTTGCTAATGATTTATCTACTAATTCAGGACTCAAATCGAGGATATTCACCTTTTTAATGGTAAAAGAAGTAATTAAATCAATATTGGCCTTTTCAACATCACCCGTCCAAGTAATTTTAGAACCTTGTTGGATATCAAAAGTTTGTTTTAAAGGCCCCATGGCAAAATTATATTTACTTCCTTTTTGAATGGTATAGGTTCCCTCCATGTTAATATTATTAAAAGCGTCCAGCTTTAATATTATATCACCTTTACCAAAAGCACTAATTTCGTCACCTAATTGTTCATTAAAAATGATTTTCAGTTCTGTATCTGGAGATAATTTAAATTTCATGTTCAAATTCACGCCAGTAAAATCTATTTTATCTTTAATCAGTTCTGCTAATGGATCGTTTTTGGAAACAAAATGAACCAATTCATCCTCCTCATCAATATCGGAAACACCATACATAGGGAAATTTATTTTAGAGCCAGCTGTTGTTTCAACTAAAACATCAACATCCATTTTATTACCATAACCAGCGATGTCAGCGTATCCTTTACCATACGCCTTTCCATAATAATAATCGCCTTCCTTATATTTTGTGTTCAAAAGTAAAAAGCGATTTGACTTAGAATTATCGGTATTAAATTTATTGTTTTTAGCCTGGTCACTATCGTCAAAATCAAAATTTAGGTCATAATTCCATTTGTCAAAATTTGTATGATAAATTTGACCCACTAAGGAAGCAACATTCCCTTCTTCGTCTTTTACTGGAATATTATCCAGGTGAATTTCATCTTTTAAGATTTTAACTTTCCCATTTAAGGTGTAGCGCACGCCTAACAATTCGACTTTGGCAGTAGTATTAAGCAAGTTTAGTTCCCCGGACAATTCAGGGGCACTCACACTTCCTTTAACGGAGAGATTACCTGATAATTTACCTGCTATTCCCTTAATTACTGCTGGATCCATAAAGCCATTTACAAAACTCAAATCAGTATTGTTAAATTTAAGTGCCATTTCCAAATTATCTCTTTCACGCTTCATAAAATACGCCCCTGCAAATTCTAAGGTAGGAAGACTTCGATAATTTAAATTGCCTTTCAATTCTAGGCTTTCACTTTTCGAATCGAAATTGGTATTAAAATTTATATCACCCACCAACTCATTATTAATTTCCAATTGCGTAACCCCCGCAATTGCTGAATACTGATAGCCATTATCTGAGTTGGCAATGGTTCCTGTCGCTGTCAACAAGCGGGCTAATTGGATATCCAAATTTAATAATTGACTAATCTCTCCTAGGTCAATTTGTTTGAAATCAATTAGTAATGCTTCATTACTTTTATCCGAAAATACGCCATCAATAGTAATACTTTGATTTATTCTTTGAATTTGTAAATTCTCAAAATTCATATCCGACTTTGACAATTTTATCATTGATTCATTTAAAATTTCCCATTGGACATCATTAATTGAGAAGAAAGAAGGTGTTAAGTTAAAAGTTAAATCATTAGAAGTATCTACCGTAGTTTTCCAAGCAATATTTGAATAATTATTTGAATTAGGATCCCAAATTAAACTTGAATTCAAAATCCCCTTATTTCCTTCGCTTGTAAAATTGATCTGATTGATTTTAATTGAGTCATCAAAAATAAATTTAGCGACTTTATAATTGGCTAGTAGACCATTTGTCGAAAGCGTTTGAGTAATGTTAATTCCATCAAACACCAAATTATCATAGGTCACATTAGCCGAAGTCAGATCTAAATTCAACGTTTCTTTATCAGAATTAAAATCTCCCTTTATAGTAGTTCCTTCAGCGATTGCCAACCCAGGGACAAAAATGGATAACAAGTCGTCGAGTTTTTTAGTGCTAATGGAATAAGAGAAGATATTAGCTATGCCTTGTTGTTTATTTTGTAAATTGACACCTAGGGACGGAATGGCTTTAGCTAAATTAAAGAGAAAATCATCGACCACTGTCTCCGGATTAATTTTTCCAATAATTTCCACATTGGCTAATGAACTTGTAAGTTTCAATATATCAGCATTAACAGAACGCTCGATTGACAGGTTACAAGTAGGAACTGTTAGCTGTTGCGCTTTCTCTTTATAAAAAAGATCATTACAAGAAATTTCACCGCTCAAATTACTCAGCTTGTCACCAGAGATATTAATAGTAAAATCCCCCATTATTTCAGATTGAGAAACTGTTGAGAAACCTAATAAATCGAGATTAGCTTTGTTAACTTTAAGAGACAAATCGTAAAATGCCTTCTTTCCAAATCCAATTTTTCCCGAATAATCTAATCCTAAATTTTTATCATCGATATTGATTTTTCCTTCGAAAATATCTTCTGAAACCTTTGCCGCAGAAACATCGACATTCATGTATGAATAATCCAAGACATCCAATTGATTAAAAGCGGCTGCAATTCCAAGGACCTCCACCCCATTTTCTTTGAGAGAAAAATTAGAAAATCCCACATCCCCGTCAATAATCCCTAGTTCATCCACTAATAACATTTCACCAAGGTCAAATTTCCGTAATGAAATCGATGGCTTATCCTTATCTAGAGGAATAATTTCAAAATTGATTCCGTTAACTAATCGTATTGCTTGAAGAATGGCAGCATCACCAATCGTTGTGTTTATCGTTGTGCTTTCTAGCGTAAAATCGCCGTGCTTAGCAGCAATTTTAACATTTGCCAAACGAACAATACCTAATTGGGTCAGTTCTGTTCCCAAGTTAAGATTCCCCATTGGATCAGGCAGCATGAATTTATTTATTTCATTCATATCAAGCGTAGCGGTAATTATTTTTTCGTGAAAATCGTATTCCGATAAATCATTGAAATTGGGTAATTCAAGATCGGCATAAATCCGTGTGTTTTTGGCGTAATTTAATTTTATTCCTTTCAAAAATAAATGAGACAAGGTGTTGGAAGCATCGCCTTGAAGACCAATACGATTTTTCATTCCAATCATTTCAGGGACAAAATAAGCGATGTCGCTTAGCAGAATACTGCTTGGCTGTAGTTTTATTTTCCACAAAACCTTATCAGTAAAATCTTCTAAATCAGCATCATTCTTCCAATCTATGCCAATAATTGAAGCGGCCAACTTTGAATCATTTAAGGCAATATAAACCTTAGACAAAGCAATTGAATTCTCTTTCACCGATAAGTTACCCGAAAGATTTTTGAGATGAAGACCACAAGATTCTTTGCACCTTAACTTATTGATAGACAAAAACAAGCCCTCTTTATTGTTCTTAATATTCTGAAGAACAAAATTCAAATTCGTCAAATCTAAATGATTTTCATTGAAGGTTTTTGGTGTACGCTTTTTGGTTAAATCATGGTAATGAATGGCTAGATTTTTAACACTCACTTTTTGTACGGCTAATTCAAATGGATCTGAAGGACTGGAAGGTTCATCGCTTTGGAAATAATCCACAAGGAACTCATAATTAAACTTTTTCGTTTTAGCTGATTTTGAAACCTTCAAGGTTCCATCAACTAATTCAACATCCTTAATCTTAATTTTATTACCAAAAATTCTGAGATTCTTAAATTTAACACCAATTGTATTTAGTGATAAAAGCGTATCCTTCTGCAAGTCTAAAATTAAAATCTTATCTAAATAAAGCTGATCAAAGAAAACAATATCCACTTTATCAAGGCTCACCTTGGTATGTAATTCATCGGAGAAATAGGCCGCCACCTTTTGAGCTAAATACGTTTGAAAGCTAGAGGTTCGAATTGCAAAAAGAAAAATAATAACAAAAATCAAGAGCCATTCTAGCGGAATCCCAACCAATCGCCCTATTATTTTGAGTATTTTTACCATTCTAATACAAATTTAAGCAATTGAAAGCGAAAGACACTATAGTTTTGGGTATAGAATCTTCATGTGATGATACTTCAGCAGCTATATTAAAAGGGAATCGTATTTTATCAAATGTCATTGCAGGTCAAAGTATCCATGAGAAATACGGTGGCGTTGTTCCTGAACTTGCCAGTCGTTGCCACCAAGAAAGTATAATTCCCGTTGTGCAACAAGCCATTGAGCAAGCGGGAATAACAATAGCAGACATTGATGCCATTGCGTTTACGCAAGGTCCTGGCTTGATGGGATCTTTGGTAGTTGGGACATCATTCGCAAAAGCATTGGCCTTATCCATCAACAAACCATTGATTCCAGTCCATCACATGAAAGCCCACATTATGGCGCATTTTATTGAAGACGACCTTATCGATGTTCCCACATTTCCATTTCTTTGTTTAACCGTTTCAGGAGGACATACCCAGCTTGTCAATGTAGAATCACCCATTCAAATGAACGTCATTGGCCAAACAATCGATGACGCTGTAGGGGAAGCATTTGACAAAGCAGCGAAGATGTTAGGTTTGCCATATCCTGGCGGGCCATTAATAGACCAACATGCCAAAAAAGGAGACCCCATAAAATTCACCTTCGCTAAACCACAAATTGCCGAATTAAATTTTAGTTTTAGCGGAGTAAAAACATCTATCCTTTATTTTTTAAGAGATCAAAAAGCGATCAATCCGAACTTTATTGAAGATAATTTAGCTGATTTGTGTGCATCCATCCAAAATTCCTTAGTGGAAATATTATTACACAAAATAAAAAAGGCTTGTTCAACATACGCATTTACCCAAGTTGCTATTGCAGGAGGGGTTTCAGCAAATTCATACTTACGCCATCGATTACAAGAGTGGGGAATGCTTTCGAACACTAAAATTTTTGTCCCAAAATTTGAATATTGCACAGACAATGCAGCGATGATAGCCATTACAGGTAAATTTTTATTTGAAATCAATCAAGTTGGTAATCAAAGCAGTACAGCAGATCCAAGATTAATTTGGTAGAATAAGAATCGTGCTAAATCAACAATAAAATTTAGTTATGAACAATGTTTTGATTTATAGAAATTAAACAATAATTTTCATTCAAATCTATGACATTATGGTACAAGAAGTTTTTCTAGTTGAGAAGGAGAGTATTGTTAATTGTAAGTTTAACAATCAATGTGAAATCGTTCAGCAAAATGATTTGCAAAAAAAAATAGAAGATGCCACCATACTTGGCAATGCGCATCATTCCAAAGTTTCTATTATTTTCCAAGATGATGAAGGCGTAAAACGCGTTGACACCACAATTTGGGCTG
This sequence comes from Crocinitomicaceae bacterium, assembly GCA_021740085.1. Classification (GTDB taxonomy): domain Bacteria; phylum Bacteroidota; class Bacteroidia; order Flavobacteriales_D; family Crocinitomicaceae; genus UBA952. Next base: position 13,254 of record JAIPAL010000036.1, on the reverse strand, counting down.
CCGGAACAAAATTCATTTGTCTTAAAGGAGGAATTTGGATTCCAATTAATCGAATTATTGAAATTTTAATTTAATTTTGATTAATGTTGAAATACTTTCTGATACTAAATTGCCTATTTTATCTTGGGATTAATCAAATTCATGCTCAAAATCATGTGACATGGAATTTTTCATATGATACATCCAGTGAGAAAATAATGATCAAAGGAACCATCGATAAAGGCTGGCATCTTTATTCTCAAAAAACACCACTCAATGCGGGACCTATACCCACAACAGTGCATATAGATAAAATTAAGGGTGTAAAACTGATTGGGAATTATTCCGAAGACCTTGTTCCTCATGAAATCTTTGATCTTAACTTTGAATCCAAGGTGTACCTTTTTGAGGATAGCTACTTATCTTCTCAAAAAATTAAATGCAAAAATATCCAACAAATAACTGGAAAAATTGAATACATGGTTTGTGATGACACAAGATGTATGCCTCCTATTGAAGTACCTTTTACAATAACAATCAACTAAACAACTATGAAGAAAATACTTTGTGTATTGCTATTATGTCTGAATGTAAGCATGTTTTTTTCCCAAAACATTAATCATGAAGATGTTGTAAAAGTGAAGTTTTCGATAGAACAAAAAGAAAATGAAGCGTTTGTGGTAGCAAAAATCACAATAATACCAGGTTGGCATATTAATTCCTTTAAATTACCGAAGAATTCATATGCCATTCAAACAGATATAAAATTAAACCCGCAGGCTAATTTTGCAATAAAAGAATTAATAGAGCCTAAGCCAAATCAATACATAGACGAAGATCTTGGCGATATGCAAAGCCATCACAAGGGTTCGCTGGTAATGAAAAGGAAAATTTTAATTAATTCAGTTACTGACTTTAAATTAACAGGTGTATTTTCATTCCAAGTTTGCGATGAAGCAGGTAAATGTTTAATGCCTCATGAATATCCAATTTCTTTAAAAGTGAAAGGCTCCGCCATAGTCACTCCGGTTGATAGCACCACTGCAGTAAGTAAGGATACCAATTCAATCATTGCAGATCAAGGAACAAAAATTGACAATGCAAGCACTAAAAGCCCCAAAAAAGAGTCTAAAAAGTCAATGCTTCTAATATTTGTTATTTCCTTCTTAAGTGGTTTTGCTGCATTGCTTACACCGTGTGTTTTTCCAATGATCCCAATGACTGTAAGTTACTTCACTAAAAACAGTAAATCTCGGGCCGCAGGCATACGGAATGCGATTCTTTATGGCTTATCTATCATTGCTATTTATGTTATTTTAGGAACGATTGTCACCACCATTTTCGGACCTTCCGCATTAAATGCTTTGTCCACTAACGTTTGGTTCAATGTCATTTTCTTTCTTTTATTAGTGATTTTTGCTGTATCATTCCTAGGTGCATTTGAAATTATGTTACCAAGTTCTTGGCAAAACAAAGCGGATCAAGCGTCTGATAAAGGAGGTTATTTGGGTATTTTCTTCATGGCATTAGCGCTTGCATTGGTTTCTTTCTCTTGTACAGGACCAATTGTTGGGACATTATTGGTTGAATCAGCAACCATTGGTGGCATAGCGCCATTTGTAGGAATGTTTGGTTTCTCCTTAGCGTTAGCGCTCCCATTTGCTTTATTTGCAGCTTTTCCTGGCTGGCTAAACACATTGCCAAAATCAGGCGGATGGTTAAATACCGTTAAAGTATTCTTAGGCTTTTTAGAATTAGCCTTAGCATTTAAGTTCCTTTCGAATGCCGATTTAGTGGTCCAAGGTCATTTCTTAGAACGTGAATTATTCTTAGCAATCTGGATAGGAATTTTTGGAGTATTAACTATTTATTTATTTGGTTTCATTCGCTTGCCACATGATAGTCCGATTGAAAAATTATCAGTTGGACGAACGATGCTTGGTACCTTAACCCTTATTTTTGTTATTTACCTGATTCCTGGAATGTGGGGAGCTCAACTTAAATTAATAAGTGGATTCCCGCCGCCCTTATCCTATAGTGAATCACCACTTGGATTTACATCCGCCCAAAACAACCAAGGTCAGACTGAAAATAAAGACATGCACTTGGGTCCTCAAAACATCATGGTATTCCACGATTTAGATAAAGCAGAGGCGTATGCAAAAGAAGTAAACAAACCTCTTTTTGTAGATTTTACAGGACATGCATGTGTTAACTGCAGAAAAATGGAGGAAAAGGTTTGGGGTGAGCCTGGAATCATTGAAATATTGCGTGATAAAATGGTCATTGTCTCTTTATATGTGGATGAAAAAACCCCACTTCCAGCCTCTGAACATAAGGTACTCGAATATGCCCCTGGAAAAACGATGAAAATTACGCAAGTGGGACATAAATGGAGTTATTTACAAACCACTCGTTTTAAAAGTAACACACAACCTTATTATCGTTTATTAGGACCTAAAGGAGAAGATTTAGACATTGGTTCAGCAGATTATGAACACCATGGAAATACAGAAGATTTCAAGGCTTGGCTAGAAAAAGGATTGGGCGAATATAATAAGGCTAGTGATAAAAATAAATGATCCTTTTTCCTTCTATTACGCTGCTATCGATGAATCATTATTTTTCCTTTCTAAATTTATAGCGGAAAGATGAAACTTTGTATAGCGGAAAAGCCAAGTGTAGCGAGAGACTTAGCGGAGATTTTAGGTGCCAAAAACAAGCACGACGGTTATTTAGAAGGGAATGGCTATTGCGTAACTTGGGTGTTCGGTCATTTATGTTCCCTTAAAGATCCCGAAGATTATAACGCAAATTGGAAATATTGGAAACTAGAAGATTTACCGATAATTCCACCTCAATTTGGCATCAAATTAAAAAACGATCAGGGAGCACAAAAGCAATTTAAAATAATTGAAAAATTAGTCTCCCAAGCGGAAGAGATCATTAATTGTGGGGATGCCGGGCAAGAAGGAGAATTAATTCAGCGATGGGTACTCATTAAAGCAAAATGCAAAGTGCCTGTTAAAAGACTTTGGATTTCTTCCTTGACGGAAGAAGCAATTAAAGCCGGCTTTAATAAGCTGAAAGATGCCAAGGATTTTGATAATTTATTTGCAGCAGGAAACTCACGTGCCGTGGGGGATTGGATGTTAGGAATTAATGGAACGAGGCTCTATACCAAAAAATACGGTAAAAATAAATTAGTCTTATCAGTTGGTCGCGTTCAAACACCCACGTTGGCAATGATTGTGAATCGGCAAAAGGAAATCAATGCCTTTACCACCGAAGAGTATTGGGAATTAAAAACAATGTATCGAGAAACTGAATTTTTATGTCAAATTGAACGACTAAAATCAGAAGCTAAAGCCCAAAAAGGATTGGATTACCTTCTCAATAAACCATTTGAAATAACTTCTTTCGAACAAAAAGAAGCGAAAGAAGGAAATCCTCGCTTATATGATTTGACATCCTTACAAGTTGAAGGTAACAAACGATATAGTTTTGGAGCGGAGCAAACCTTAAACCTTATTCAAAGTTTATACGAGAAGAAATTAGTGACTTACCCACGTGTTGACACCACCTACTTATCGGAAGATTTACATCCAAAAATACCTGGTATTTTAGGGAATCTAAAAGATTATAAACGATTTACAGATCTTGTATTAAGTAAATCAATTCCAAAATCTAAAACGATTTTCGACGATAAAAAAATTACAGACCACCATGCCATTATTCCTACGGGAATTGTTCCATCGGGGATTTCCCAAGACGAGCAAAAAATTTATGACTTAATTTGTCGACGCTTTATTGCTGTTTTTTATCCGGAATGTAAAGTTTCTAATACAACAGTATTAGGAAAAGTGGACAACTTAATTTTTAAAGCAACGGGTAAACAAATCATTTCGCTGGGATGGCGGGAAGTATATGAAGATTTAAAAGAGGCGAAAAATACCGAACCTTCAACGGACGCAAAGTCAAAAGAAGTAGAAGAGAAAATACTACCGATTTTCACCAAAGGAGAAAGTGGCCCTCACGAACCAGTTATTCATAAAGGAAAAACAAGTCCACCCAAATATTATACAGAAGCCACCTTACTTCGCGCTATGGAGACGGCAGGGAAATTTGTTGAGGACGAAGAAATGCGTGAGCTGATGAAAGAGAATGGTATTGGAAGACCATCAACACGAGCCAACATTATTGAAACACTTTTCAAACGAAAATACATTGAGAAGAAGAAAAAGAATCTGGTAGCCACAGACACCGGAATGTCATTAATTGATGTAATAAAAAGTGACCTTTTAAAAAGCCCCGAGCTTACTGGGCAATGGGAACACAAACTCCGTTTAATTGAAAAAGGGACGTATGATCCACAAACATTTAAGGACGAACTTTTTAAGATGGTCCGAGAATTAAGTGATGAGGTTATTTTCAATTAAAAAAAAAATATTATTTTAGCTTAAAATAACCAACTATGAAAACCCAACTCTTTAAATTATCAATTTCACTTTTTGTGATTTATTCCCTAACTGCTTGTAATAACGAAAAACCAGCAGAAGTTGACAAAGCTAACATGGAAGAAACGAAACGATTAGAAGACGAGCGAAAGCGTATTGAAGAAGAAAAACTAGCCATGGATGCTGAAAAAAAAGCTATGGAAGAAACGAAAGAAAAGGATCGAGTTATAGCAATAGAAAAATTAGAGAAAATATTTCAAAATGTATCCTATGTATACGTTAGTGCAAGTAAATCATATTTTCATGATGCACCCGATTTTTCTACCAAACGAAAAGCTTATTTAGTTAAATACGATGAAGCGAGTCTTTTAAGAACGCGTAATGGATTTGGATACGTTGAATATTACAATTACGATACCGATAAAACCACTAGTGGTTGGATGAGTTTAACAGATCTTGAGGGAACTGAGCGAGGTGATTAATTTTACCAATACGTTATTGATCAACTAACAACCACTTCTTTTCTTACAACTTTTTAATTTTCAACACCTGTTTTTTCAAGGTGCTTGATTACTTTAGGGTAAGTAAGTACTTTCCATTGGCTAGTGAAAAATATATTATTGAAACTAAAAATAACCAACTATGAAAACCCAACTCTTTAAATTATCTCTTTCACTTTTTGTGATTTATTCCCTAACTGCGTGTAATGACGAAAAACCAGTAGAAGATAACAAAGCAAACGTGGAAGAAACGAAACGTTTAGAGGAAGAACGTAAGCGTATAGAAGAAGAAAAACTGGCCATGGATGCTGAAAAAAAAGCCATGGAAGAAACGAAAGAAAAGGATCGACTTGTAGCAATAGAAAAATTAGAAAAAAAATTCCAAAATGTTTCAGGTGTACTCGTTATTGTAAGCAAATCATATTTTCATGACGCACCCGATTTTTCTACTAAACGAAAAGCTTATTTAGTTAAGTACGATATAGCGAATCTTTTGAGAACGCGAAATGGATTTGGATTCGTTGAATATAACAATTACGAAGGCGAAAAAACTACCAGTGGTTGGATTAGTTTAACCGATCTAGCTGAAGAAGGAGCTGCTCATGGGTACTGATTAATTTTACCAATACGTTTTGATCAACTAATTCGTAACTTCTTTCCTTACAACTTTTGAATTTTCAACACCTGCTTATTCAAGGTACTTGAATTCTTAACAACTAGCATGTATTGTCCAGTAACTAATTGAACTAAGGGCAGTTGAATCGAGTGTTTTCCAGTAGTTAAATTCCCAGTTGATTTTGAATACACTAAGCGTCCATACATATCCACTATTTCAATAAGCAGCTTCTGTGCACTTTCTATTACGAAATCCAGAACACAAGATTCGTTAAACGGATTCGGTGAAACATTCAGTTGAAAAGGACCTCCTGTCAAATCATCCAATCCTGCATCATCAGCAAAAGAGGTAAAATAAGCGGTGTCAGAACAGTTAGTATTAGATGCCACTAACATGACATTATAATTACCCGGAATTGTATATGAATTGGTAGGCGTCGCCAGCGTTGAAAAAGTAGCGTTACCAAAATCCCAAGCATAATTAGTAGCATTAAAAGAAGTATTGCTAATGGTTGAATACGTCATTCCAACTGTGTTGCCAGTAAAAACAGCATCAACAGAATCCATCGCAGCAATTACCGGAACACGTGGACTTATGCAGGCATCTTTTTGAATTTCCCAATCATAAAAATAATAGTAATAAGTTGCTCCAGCGGAAGACCCAGTAATTTGAAGCATTCCCGGCAAACTATATGGATAAACGACCCCAGCACTATTTCTAACTAAATTCATTTGAGAACCTCCCATTCGGTAGCCGTTTCCTGGCGGAACGTGAAAATTTAAGGCCACCCTTGAAGCACCTGCTGGTATGTTAACAAAACGTGTGTCTAATTGATTTCCTGACACATCCCAAAGTGTGATCGTTCGGTCGCCTGCTCCAGTTGCACTTACCCAAGCAGAGATGATCGTTAATGGTTGTTGAACATTAAATGTTAAGTACTGAGTCGAAGCATTATTATGATTGGCACTTGTTCCGATAGCATTGGTAAGAGGTCCAACATATGACAATGGTTGGGGCTCATTATTTTCCACCCAAAAAGTATCTGTTAAGGTCAAATACGTTGAATACGTGTTACCAAACCAAAGCGGTGTAGCAGAAAATTCATTCGAATACCCAATTACATTTCCGAATGCACTGGCCGTAATCGTTACTGAATCTGATTCACATATTGCTAAATCGCTTACGATGGGACTAAGTGGCCTCGAGACATTGATATAACTCGGTTTAATTAAGGTATCTTGACCTTGTGCATTACTAGCAATTAATTGAACAGTATAAATTCCATTTTGTGCATAAACATGCGTTGGAGATTGAAGATTGGAGGTGGATCCATCACCAAAATCCCATTGCCAAGCGATAGGGCCATTCGTGGAAACATCAACAAAATTGATAACACCGTCACAGGTGCTTTGCGTGGTTGAATAAAAATCAACAAGAGGGGGTGTACTTGGTAAATTACACGACCATGTCATCACAAAACCTGGATTATTAAGATAGGTATCACTAAAAAACTTTAACGTCACTGCGCCATACAAGCTTGTGATGCTACCACCATTTGGCAACGTTGTTCCAGTATACTGACCAATTAAGGGACTATTTACCGAACTTCCATTATAAATGTACAAATAGTCGTAATCTAATTCCAAATTGAAACTGCTGAAATTTAGCGTAATGGTTGAGGCACCAGCCGGCGCTATAGTAATCGTGCTTGTAATATTATCTTGGTAATTATTAGCCAACCCTCCTGGATCAAACAATGAACCGCTACAAGTGGTTTGTGTTTGATTTACCCCATTTGGATTCATGGTAATAGCACATGGTAAGTTTGGATCAACCACGATGTAATTGATTAAGGTTTCTGTATCTGAACCGCAGGCTCCACCAGAGGCAGTCAAGCTCACTGTATATGAACCCGGATTCATATAAGTATGTGAAGGATTCAAAGCGGTAGAGGTTCCACCATCACCAAAATTCCATAGGAAAGAGCCGCTATTTGTACTTGCATTTGAGAATGTAACCAGCGCTGGAGATTGGCAATACGTTTGAAAAGTAGTGGAAAAACCAGCCGTAACAGTATAGGAAAAGACAGCGCCAACACCTACTGCATGCCATGCATTGGTCGTGGCAATAACCTCAGGCGTGCACGGTCCGAATAAATCAATAGCTGATTGAATGGCATAAAATCGAGCATCTTGATGATCCACATTTGGCGTTAAATAAATAGTCAAGTTTCTAAAGGCAATTTTTGACGCATTCGTAATTCCTAAACCTGTAACGTTGAATGCATTCCCAATATCATTTGTTCCCGTTCCGCCGACAGTGAGTCTATAATACCAATGGTTCTGAACACCTGAATTCGTGTGTACTCCCCCATTATCTTGAGTTCCTGTATAATAATTTGTTCCTAAATACGTATCGGGATCTTGAAAGGCATTGGGATTACTCATACTTCTGATTCCTAATCCGTTGGGCGTAGCATCTTCGCCCATACTCCAATTAAGAGTATTATTATTCGCAAATGACGAAACAGAAATACCAAAAATATCTGAAAAAGACTCATTCAATGCACCCGATTCGTTCGCATATACTAAACCTGCCGAATTGGAAGTAAGTCCGTGAGTAATTTCATGCCCAGTAATATCTAAATCAGTTAGCGGCGTGAAGGTCGTACCATTGCCATCACCATAAGTCATACGTTGACCATCCCAAAAAGCATTATTGTATCCTGTATTGTAATGTACATAACTCTTCAACATAAATCCATTACCATCAATACTATTCCGATTATGCACTTGATCAAAATAATCATAGGTCATTTCTGCACCCCAATGTGCATCGGTGGCATACTGATCCAACGAAGCGTTTACGTTGTTCCAATTATTATCTGCATCGATAAAATCAACCGCAGCGCCATAATTTGATGTGTTGTTAAGATCAAAGGTTTGAATGCCGTTCCCTCTTCCAGTTTCTCGAAGTCTGAATTGACTGTTGAAATAATCCGCCATCATGGCACGATTACCTGAATACACAGTTACCGCATTCCCCAAGCTATCCGCTGTATGAATTTGATCGGTTGAATAAACCACTAGCCCAGTATGCGCATCAACATAAATATTTTGACGGCTTAAAGGTTGACTTGCATATACATCCATTTTGTAGGCCAATTGAAATTCCGCCCGCGTATAATCTCCCTGAGTTGCCACCCAAACTAATGACGGTTTTGGGTAATAGCTTGCATCAGCATTCTGAGTCTCATATTTCAACAAAGCTTCCTCCATTGGGACGTCCCATTTGTAAGTAGAAGCATTGACAGCATTAAGAGCAGATTGAACCGCAACCGATGCTTCAATGGAAGGACTAGCACTTTGATCAATATTAGTATAAAACGCCCCGTTAATTGAAGATAATTTACCGGCAATAAAGTGTGCTTTATAGATCCCGAACTCAACTGGACTTCCTTTATAATATTGCTGAAAAGAAAGGTGTTTTTGTTCTTGATTATCGGATTCTGATTTCACTAATTCGAAACTATAATCTGTAGATAAATTAAATAGTTTGCTTAAAAAACTAACTATTTGCCCCTCATTTATTGATAATTCAGCACTAAATTGAATGTAATCTGGCACCCTGTTTTCTCCTTTCAACCTTAATACAGTTGCATATGGATACTTTTGAGAGGCTTCATTGCCATAAAAAACTTGCTGGGCAGAACAGGGAGAAGTAACTTGTAATGCAGCGAATAATAAACAGAGTGTAAATGTTATTTTCATAGTAAAATTCTAAGTCACTAATATACGACTAATAGCATAAAATACTATTAATTTAAGATTACATTTTTTCAGGGGCTTCAATACCCAACAAAGCCAATCCGCTTTTTATAACCTTGGCAACATTTGCGCATAGCAACAAGCGGCCGATCTTAGCATCTTCATTTGCTTCGATTAAGATTGGAATTGTTTGATAAAAATGACTGAATTGTTTTACTAATTCGTACAAATAGTTGGCTAATAAAGCGGGAGAATAATTAGACGCGGCATCTTTAATAACACTTGGATATAAAGCCAAGCATTTTACTAGTTCCTTTTCTTCCGCCTGCAATTGAAATGAATTTTTTAGCTCGTAATTTTCTAGTTTTCCCTTCTTTAACAAGGAACAAATCCGAGCATGCGCATATTGAATAAAGGGGCCCGTATTTCCAGTAAGGTCAACCGACTCTTCAGGATTAAATAACATACGTTTTTTTGGATCGACCTTTAGCAAATAATATTTCAGTCCTCCCATTCCAATCTGAGCGTATAGTTCTCCGCGTAAATTTTCGGACATTCCTTCTAAATGACCTCTTTCTTTGGTTATCTCCGTCGCTTTCTCAATAACTTCCTCCATCAAATCATCCGCATCTACCACAGTGCCTTCTCGGGATTTCATTTTACCACTTGGCAAATCTACCATGCCATAGGATAAGTGAAAACAATTTTTAGCCCAAGCGTATCCTAATTTATGAAGAATTAAAAACAGGACTTTAAAATGATAATCTTGCTCATTACCAACGGTATATACCATACCATCTAAAGGAGGATAATCAGAAAAACGATCAATAGCAGTGCCAATATCTTGGGTAATATAAACCGCAGTTCCATCGGATCGCAGCACTATTTTTTCATCTAAGCCTTCCGCGGTAAGATCAATCCAAACGGATCCATCTTCTTTTTTAAAAAATACACCTGAGCGCAATCCCTCCACGATAAGATCTTTTCCTAATAAATAGGTTTCTGATTCGTAATACAATTTATCAAAATCAACCCCCATTTTTTGGTACGTGAGTTCAAACCCAGCGTAAACCCAATTATTCATGGTCGTCCAAAGCAAATAGGTTTGAGGATCGCGGGCCTCCCATTTCACTAACATATCTTTCGCTTCGCGCAACAAAGTCGTTTCGTTTTTCGCTAAATCCTTAATTTTATCATGAATGGCTTGCTGCGCCTTCTCATCTTTTCCAATTATGGCTTCTTGAAATTTCTTGTAGGAATCAACAACAGCACTTGAGAAGCCATCAAATTCGCCATTTCCCCAAAGTGAAATAATCTCATTGGCTTCCGCATTGAAACGCTTATCAAATTCAACATAATATTTACCAACTAACTTATCTCCTTTTAATCCAGTATTAGCAGGCGTTTCTCGCTCCCCTTTTGAATTTAAAGGCGAAAATTTCTCCCAGGCCAACATACTTTTACAAATATGAATGCCGCGATCATTTATCACTTGTGTTTTAATCACCTCATGACCAGCAGCTTTTAATATTTGAGATAAAGAATACCCTAAAAAGATATTTCGTAAATGTCCTAAATGAAGCGGTTTATTCGTGTTTGGTGAAGAATATTCCACCATAATCATTGGCTGACTATTTTTCGGAGCCATACCGAAAGTTGAATTCGCATTAATGGCATGAAACGAATTAAACCAATACGAATCAGAAAAAGACAAATTCAAAAAACCATTGATAACTTCGAATGAATCAAGTTCTTGAGAATGTTCGGAAATGAAAATTCCAATTTTCTCTCCCGCAAGTTGCGGCGATGTTTGCATTAATTTAGCGAATGGAAAAACAACGAGGGTGAGGTCCCCTTTTACATCTTTTCGAGTGGCTTGAAATTGAATCGAAGTGTCCGAAATTTGAGTATTGAAGAGCTCGACCGAATTAACCAGTAATAATTCCTTGATTTTATTTTCCATTTTTTGCTTTTTCAAGGACTTTCACCATGTTTTGTATTAATTCAAAAGCGACTTCCGCCATTTTATTTTTTTTATCATCCAAACAAGGATTAACCTCTACCAATTCAAAGGCAGCAATATTTGGTAACTGGATCATTTCAGTTAAAATACAATTAGCCTCTTCAATTGTCAAACCATTTGGGACAGGTGTCCCCGTCCCAAGACTAGTTTCGGAAGGATCTATCGAATCAACATCAAAAGAAACATAAACGATATCACAACTTGAAAATTTAGCTTTAAGTTCATCGATTAATTTAATCATCCCCATTGACCGTAATTCAGCCACCGAATAATTTTTTATCCCTAATTCCTTCATCAAAAAATCCTCTTGAGATTCTGTATCACGCACCCCAATAAAAACTAAATCTTCCGGAAGAATGGCTGTACTTTTTAGAGAATTCCATTGCGTTGCCGTTGCAACATCCACTTCATTTTTTTTACAGGCCAAATTATCTACTCCTAAAGCGGTGGCCAAAGGCATTCCATGTAAATTTCCAGAGGGCGTGGTATAAGGAGTGTGCATATCGGCATGTGCATCAATCCACAAAACGCCTATTTTTTTACCAGGGTACGCCTTTTTGAGACCAGATAGTGTACCACCCGCAGAACCATGATCACCAGAAATAATAAAAGGAAGCTTATTTAATGCATGTTGATTTTGAATTTCCTGTTCAATAAATCCAAAAACCTTCACCATGCCATCAATGCGCTTTGCTTTTCGATAGGGTGAATCAACATCTAGTAAATAATTACAATCGGCAAGAATTATGGGTGGAAAAACAGAAAAAAATGAGCTGTTTTGGTCCCTTGCAGCAGAAACAATCGCTGCCGGACCAAGTGAAGCCCCACGCGTTCCGGCACCAATTTCTGATGGATTAAATATAAATTGAATTTCTAAAGACATAAAGTATTGCTTTTCATAGCGCCGTAAAGTTACAGATTTTACAGGAAAGAAAACAGAAATAGCACCCTAGTATCAACTACTTTTAACTACATTTGTATTTCATTTCAAAAATAAAGTTGGGGATGTAGCTCATCCGCCTAGGCGGAGGCTAGAGTTTGATAATTGACATGGGGATGTAGCTCATCCGCCTAGGCGGAGGCTAGAGTTTGATAATTGACATGGGGATGTAGCTCAGTTGGCTAGAGTGCTTGACTGGCAGTCAAGAGGTCGTGGGTTCGAATCCCATCTTCTCCACGCTAAAAAAAGAGGTTTTTTAACCTCTTTTTTTATTCAAAATAAATTGGGCGAGAAGTTCATACCGAGCGAAGTTTTTACGAAGCCGAGGTAAGCCCGATCTTCTCCACAATATTAAAAAAGAGGTTTTTTGACCTCTTTTTTAATTCAAAATAAATTGGACGAGAAGTAGGAGCCGATTTATATTTTCAAGAGAAGAATGGTCGTAGAAAATAATTATCGGTAAGCCCGATCTTCTCAAAATATAAATTTAGTATTGATTTGAAATTACAATATAAATTATACTTCAATAACTAATTTTATTTTTTAAATGGGGTTAATTAAAAAAAAACATTATATTTATAATAAATTAAAACTTATAACTTATGGCAACTATTACAGAATCTAAAGTAGACATGTATTTAACAGCTAATGCTAAAAACTTTGAAAGCTTTCAAATTAATCAAATTAGAGAACGAATGCTAAGCATGGATGAATCTAAGTGGGCGATGATTCAATCAATTCCATTAAAGGAACCTCAGACAGCTTTATTATTATCAATTTTCTTGGGTTCCTACGGTGTTGATCGTTTCTATTTGGGGCACACAGGAGTTGGTGTAGGCAAACTATTAACATGCGGTGGCCTTGGTATTTGGACAATCATCGATTGGTTTTCGATTCAATCAGCAGCAAGAACATCTAATTTTGAAAAAATTCAACCATACTTATACTAAAATTTCATCAAGAAATAGATTG